>JAKSCK010000240.1 GCA_022360655.1 Spirochaetales bacterium
CTCTTTGGCAATGAAAGCGGCAAATCATTGGTCCTTCTTTAGTTTCCGATTCAATGATAGAGGAGGACATGATGTGAATCTCAGTGATTCGAATATGGAACGAATGATTGAGTATTTGACTGGTTCTAATGTGACATTGGATCGATTTTTTGGAAAAGCAAATGCTTTAAATGCTTTGTTCCAATTTGACCAAACTGCATTCTCTCAATCATATGCCATACTTGAGTTTGATACTGGTGGAGGAAGTCATTTTCTTCCTGTTTTTGGTCTTTCGTATGATGTTAATGGGGCCATCACTATGTTAAAAACAAAAGAAGGGTATAGTGGGTATTACAATGGGCAGTTTTCACTCGATGATATTAAGTCAGTGATTTTTATCACGGAGGTTGAGCAATGAGATTCGCTTCTGTTGGTTTTTGCTTGTTGATTCTTTTAAGCTGTGCTCCTCAGATTTCCATAAAAAAAGCAAGTACTGACGAGTATCTGCATTATCCCCCAGAGCGTTATATGGAGCGGGATAAGAAACTTCAGCGGGCTGATGTTGAGGAAAAAAACCAGCTGTTTAAAGCGGCACTCGAATGTGGCAATTACCGTTTAGCGGCCTATTATCTGAGAATTGGGGCCAATGTGCTGCATGTCATCAGGGGAGAGGATGAAAAACGGTTATATCTTGAAACGTTGACAGAAAGAGATCAAGAGGATGACCGTCGGGAACTCCTTTTTGAGTCCGTTTCTCGATTTCCCAAAATTTTTAGCTGGGATTTGCGATGGGAAAATGGAAATTGGATCACAGGTCTTGTTCATTTTGCATACACATTGAGACCAGAAGTCTTTGATGAAGTTCTTCTTTGGTGTGAGGATCTTGATAAGCAAACCCGCCGAGGGTATTCCACGTTGAGTTTCTTATCGGCCGCAATGGATTCGGCACCAGGAAAAAAAGAACGCCTTCTGACCTTGCTTCGAGCAGGATGTGATACCTCGTTGACTTCAGAACATGGTGATAATGTGTTGCATCTCTTTGCTTGGATGCCTTTTGATGAAGATTTCTCTGAGGTATTGGAAATGATACTTGAGACTGGGCTTGATATTAATGGGCAAAACACTATGGGTGAAACACCATTGCATAAAGCCGTTTTTCCTAATGGATTAAGAACAAATAGCAAAGAATACATTCAGTTTCTTTTAGAGCATGGTGCGCAAAAAAATATTTCTGATAATTACAATGCCTATCCTGTTGATTGGGTGAGTTACTTTGAACGTGGTTTGGAATCTGCAAGCCCAGAAAAACAAAAGCAAATTCTTCAGACTATGGATGAATTGAGAGCGCTATTGGATACCCCAGAGAATATTCCATTAAATTACCGTTGAGTTTTGCAGTATGTATTCCCCCAAGGAGAAGCAAGACCCCTCCTTGGGGTTCCTTTAATTTTTACGGACAAAAATCTGCCAGGATCCTCCCAGATCCTTGAGATCAAGAACTTCATGCTGTTCAAGTTCAAGAGAACGGGGAACATTCGCAGCACTTTCACCATTGTCAACAATGATGCTGAGAACCTGCCCCGATTCCATTGTTTCTAAGGCCAGTTTGCTTTTCACAAAAGTGTAGGGACAGACATCTCCTGAAAGATCAATGTCTTTGTGGGTGTTCATGATGATACCTCCGTAGGATATTGGGAATTGGCGGCCCATTCCACCCAGCTTCCATCATAAAGAGTCACATTTCTGTAACCTGCTAGAGTGAGGGCCAACCAAGTATGGGCCGCGCGAACTCCGGCTTGGCAGAGGGTGATGATGCGGTGACTGGGAAGAATTCCTTGAGCTTGGTAGATGTGGGAAATTTCATGAATGGGACGAAATTGGACTGGACTTTGGTGGCGAATATTGATGGTCCATTCCAGGTGTATGGAATGGGGGATATGACCTCCTCGTTCTGCATAGATGGAGGTTCCCTGGTATTCACCAGGGCTACGAGTGTCAAGGATAACAACACCCTCCTGAGAAAGCGCGTTGTATACTCCTTCTCCATTGATGAGAAGGTGCTTTTTGATCTTCGGCTCTAAACTTCCTGGGGGAAGTGGTCTTGGAGAAGGCATTTCCCCCTTCTCACTGGGACGTTTTTCATAAAGCCAGAGATTCATTCCTCCATTGAGTACAGCCCAATTCTGATGTCCCAAGTAGGCCAGGGTCCAAGCCACACGTGATGCCCACAACGAATCCCCTGAATCCACAAGGATGACAGGAGTGGTGAGGTGAATACCAAGGTTTTCGAGCCATTGGCTTATGGTACGGACACCAGGAAATGGAACGTGTCCATCGTCAGGATTTCCCCAGTATTCATGGCGAGGAATAAACAACGATCCTGGTATATGACTTTGCTCATGCTCGTCTAGAGTCCGTCCCGTATCAAGAATGACAGGGCGTTGAGTCGAGAGGAGGAGTTCCAGATCTCCACCTTCGATGAGTTGGCTTGGAAGTTGAATACTCTTGTCATTCATGATACGGGTCCTTTTATTTCTCTACAGGGAATGCTTCATTTGCTGCCCATTCAGCCCAACTTCCATCATAGAGCGCAACATTCTCATAGCCTGCTAAGGTGAGAGCTAACCATGTATGGGCGCCACGAACTCCCGTTTGGCAAAGGGTGACAACGGTATCATTGGGGTTCACATCATTGCTTGAATAGAATTCAGCCAATTCCTCACTTCCTAAAAGGACCGGAAGTGTTGAGCTGGTGTTATTCAGCTTCCATTCAATGAACTTTGATCCAGGAATATGTCCACCTCGTGGTCCCCAGACATCCGTTCCATCAAACTCTCCCTGACTTCTGGTATCCACAACGACATAGTCTGGATTCTCCAAGTTCCAAAGAATATCATCACCGCTGACGAGTAATTCCTCACGAATCTTTGGTTCAAATGTGGCGTTAGGAATTGGTCGATTTGGATCAGAGGGGCCTTGTTCTAGAGGGCGCTCTTCCGAACTCCAAACCCCGTAACCACCATCAAGCACAGCCCAGTTGTCATGACCAAGATAAGCGAGAGTCCAAGCCACTCGAGCAGCCCATAGACCGGCGCCAGCATCGTAGATGACAACTGGAGTTGTGTTGGAGATTCCTAGTGTTTCAAACCAATCAGTGGTGGATTCAATTCCTGGAAACATTCCTGGAATACCATCAACTTCCTGCCAATAGGCTTCTCGCGGTGCATAGAATGCATTCGGAATGTGTCCATTCTCAAAATCCTCTGGGGATCTGGCGGTATCAAGTATGACGATGCCTTGTTCAAGCCATTGCTCAAGGTTTTCACCTTCAATGAGCTTTGATGGAAGAACAAAATCTTTCTCTGAAGCACCACCAGCCAGGAGGCTGCATGGAATCATCAGAGTCAATAAGACAACGATAGTGATTGATCCGAGTTTCTTCATGGGGTCTCCTTTGTGGACTCTGGCGCTAAGCCTGTCCTTCCGTGTTTATGCCGTCACTCCACGACGGCTTTGTTGCCAAATGAATGCTGTGGCTCCCCAGTTACCAAGCATGGTGAAGAGGGTTGCAACGGCGCTTGAAAGAGAAAGGGAGGAAAGGCCTGTGATTCCATGGCCAATATTGCATCCTCCTGCCAGTGAAGCTCCAATACCCATGACAATTCCTCCCATTAATTGAATGAGAAGTCGTCTGGGTTCCGGGAGTCTGAGTTTTAAATCTTTATTTTTCCAAGCGGCAAAGAATGCACCTGGAATGAGGCCTATGAGGAGCCAAGCTGTCCAATTAAGAGCACTGGGGTCACCAAAAAAGAGGTAAGCTCCAAGGGCCGTTGTAGGTTGAACCAGAGATAACCCGTATCCTCGCGCTTCTTGAGCTGAAAAAATCCAGGCTAAAATAGCAAGAATCCCAACGACAGAGCCCGTCAAAGGCCATTTCCACCCTATGGCAAATCGTGTTTTTGGAGCTTTAAGCAAGAACACAACCCCAAGTGGGATTACGAGGGCAATGATGATCCACTGGCCCACCCATGGATTGCTAGGGATGATGTGACTCAAACGGGGGATATCACCGTAGATGGTCCATTCCACGCGTTCCAAGGCCTGTCGGAAGGGGAGTAAAACCCCACGGCGTACGCTGAGGGCTCCTAGAAGAAATCCTCCCAAGGCTACAAGGGAACCGAGCATACCTTTGGACGATCGATAGTAGGTTCCACTGACACAGCCTCCAGCCCAAACCATTCCAGCTCCAAAAAGTAGCCCTCCCACTAGAAATGACAAGGGTCTAAACGGAGCGAGTGAGGGTCGAATGAATCCCAATTCTTCAAGAACAGCAAGAACAGGGATGTTGATCAGTAGAACCAGAACCCAAGCCCTTAAGACAGATCGATCCTCCTTGAAGACAATGCTTCGAAAAGCGGTGTTCATGCAGAACCCACCTCTTTGCAAAGCCCATCCAAGAGCAAAGCCTGTTCCTAAACCAGTCACTATGTTCAACATCGTAGTCTCCTTAGAAGCAGGCAAAGCCTTGATTGGGTTTCAGTTGAAGAGTCAGAAGTGCTTTGACTGGAGATTCTTCAGGGAGGGGAAGGCGTTTCTCTTCCGATTCATTGGCAATGAAGAGCAGATTCTGATTTGTTGCCACCCAGACACCTTGAGTGCCTTCTACAGGTGCCGGTCCCTGAACAGAGAAGGGGAATTCCTGAACGATTTGCGGTTGAGGTCGACGAATATTGAGTCGTTGTAATGCTTTCCCGGAATCAGCAAGAATCCAGGCATATTGCTCTGCTCCATCAAAAATGGGAGGGGAAACATCTTTCCATGGGAAATTCTCAACAACTCGATTTCTGCGTTCATCCACAATCACCAGGCCTCCTGGACCACTTCCCCAAAGAAAACGGCCTCCAGGAGCGGTGACCCAATTTTCAATTCCCTTTGGGATGGTGATGGTTCGTAAGATTGAACCGTTGGAGAGGAGTCCATATTCTAATGCACGTTGTCGTGGGAGATAGATTCGCGTACCTCGGCTATTGAAAGCAGGTTTGCCTTGAATCGATGGATAAGGCAGTGTTTCTCCTGGTGATACCACTCCAGCTTTGTGATTCCAAGTGTGAATCCCTTGGTTTGATTGGATATAGATTTCATGGCCCATGGGTGAGAAGGAGAGACCTTGCAATGGTGCATGGATTGAGAAATCAAGGGGTTTGGCTTCTGCCAGATTCTCAAAATCAATGGCTTCTCCCAAGCCTGTTTCCGTATTGATAACAAAGATGTATTTGCCACCCGGTGTTGGTTGGATGAGGTTTGCATCGCCCACTTCTCGATTTTCAAGAAGACTCCCCGAGAGGGGATCTAGGGAGTAGAGTTGAGATCCTTGAAGGAGAAAGAGTTTTTCATTAGCAACAGCTGAGAGAGGCAGGAGGAGGATGAGAATGGCAATCAGTAGACTTTGTCTTCTGCAGAGAGCATACAATTTTGAATGAATGAAGGACCAATTATTCTGATGCATTCAGTACCTCCACTGGGTGGGTGGAAACCTTTTTCTCACGATCAATGGTGAAACCTTTCAGATCATTGTGTTCCACGGCATAGATGAGATAGATGGTGCTTGTATCATTGGCAAGCCGAATATCTTCTTGGGACATTCTGGCCGGAGTCACGGGGTGACTGTGGTAAACCGAGATAAGTTCCAAGCCTTCTTCTCGTGCTTGTTTCACAGCAGAAAACTGCTCTTGGGGGGAAAAGCTAAAATGCTCTGGTGACGCATCCACATTGGTGAGGGGAAGCCGCTTAACGGCTCGGCGAAGTTGACCTTGGATGGTTCCAGCAAGATAGCCACAAGCCTCATTCGGAATTTCTTTGAGGGCTTGGGTACGAATCTCATCCAGAATCTGCTGACTGATTTGGATCATGAGGTTCCCCCTTGGGAGGCATGAGAACTCAAATCACAAACGGTCTGTTCATATTCAATCAATTCATCAGGAGATTTGCCTCCATCTGAACTTTTGATGGCCCATTTTGTCGCTTCCACGGGTATGGTGCGAAAATCCATGGCAAGAGCATCAAAGGTCAGAATTCGATTGGTGAGAAGAGTTCCTGCACCGGTGAGATACTTCAATGCTTCTGCCGCTTGGATGGTTCCCAGAATTCCTGCTATGGCTCCAAGTACTCCCGCTTCTGAACAGGATGGTACGGCTCCTGGTGGTGGTGGCTCTCGATACACACAGCGATAGGAAGCCGAACCGGGGATATGAGTCATTGTTTGCCCTTTGAAACGAAGAATCCCGCCTTGATTGTAGGCTTTGTCTTCCAGGATGCAGGCATCATTCACGAGAAATTTTGATGGGAAATTATCTGTTCCTTCCAAGACAAAGTCATATTCACGAATGATGCTTCGAATATTGGATGCATCGAGTCGATACGGATGTGTTTCTACTTGAACATCAGGATTAAGGGAATTGATGGTGGATTTGGCAGAGTCTACTTTCTTTTTACCCACATCCGCTGTGTGATGAAGGATTTGCCTTTGGAGATTGGAAAGATCCACAACATCGGCATCCACAATTCCAATCGTTCCAACTCCTGCTGCCGCAAGATACGTCGCAATAGGGGAGCCTAAACCACCCGCACCAACAACCAGAACACGAGAATCCAACAGTTTCTTTTGTCCAATTCCTCCCACATCTTTAAGAAGGATGTGGCGGCTGTATCGCTGAATCTGATCATTTGTGAAGTCCATATCACTCCTTTGCCTCATCAAGGGCATTTTCAAAATCGGCGATGATGTCCTTGGAGGATTCAAGTCCAACAGACACTCGTATCAGATCCTCAGTGACACCACTCCGCTTTTTTTCTTCTGCATCTTGGTTCCGATGTATGGTGGAAGCGGGGTGCAGCGCCAGCGTTCGGGCATCGCCAAGGTTTGTTTGGATTCTTGCAAGATGAAGATGGTTGAGAACTTGGTAGGCTCGTTCTTTGCTTCCAACTCGGAAGGTCAGTAAACCTCCCCACCGTCCGTGAAAATACTTGTGTGCTCTTTTATGCCAAGGGGATTGCTCAAGACCCACAAAGGAAACTTGAGGTACATCGGTCCTTTTTTGGAGGAATAAGGCGAGTGCTAATGCATTTTGACTATGGCGAGTCATTCGTAAATCCAGAGTGTCGGCTCCGAGCATTGCAATGTAGGCATCAAAGGGGGAAAGGGATGCTCCCATGTTTTGGCGAGCCACTTGGCGGAGTGCCACAGTTAAGGCCAAATCCTTACCGGCACGATTGACAAATTGCTGAAGAAAAGAACCTGGAAAGGTTGACCAATCATAGGTTCCACAATCTGTGATGCTTCCAGACAAAACAGTGCCATTTCCAGTGAGAAATTTTGTACCAGATTGAACCGTTATGGAAACATCCCAAGCCCTAGATTGAATTAAGGCAGGTGTCACAAGGGTGGTATCCAATACAAGAGGAAGGGAGGCTTCCCTGGCAATCTTTGCCCATTGGGATATTTCTGGAACATCCATACGAGGATTGCCCAGTGCTTCCAGAAAGAGAGCGCGGGTTTTTTTGGAGATGGTCTGCTTGAGAATTGCTGGATCATCAGGAGAGACATAGTGCACTTTGACCCCTGATCGACTGAGAATGTGATCAAAGTAGGCCCGGGTTCCACCAAAAAGACTGGAGGAGCTGATGATTTCCTCTCCGGATTCAACCAGGGTTGAAAACAGAGCCGAAATCCCAGCCATTCCCGTTGAGAATGCTACATTCCCCCGACTTCCCTCCTCTAATGAGGCCCACCGGCGTTCCAGAGCTGTTACGGTAGGATTTGTTAAACGACCATAAACATGACCAGGAGCTCTTCCAGCAAATAGATTTTCCAGTTGCTGTGCATTGTTTGCCCCAAATGCAGCCGAAGCCATAATAGGCATGACGGATGCTCCACCCCAGCGTGTTGAGTCCATTCCTGCATGAAGGGCTCGGGTGGCAAAATCCATTTATTGGCCTCCTCCCATAAAATAGAGGAATTCAAATTCATCACCTTCTTTAACCTGCTGAGTGGAAAAAGAGGCACGATCAAGAATGCTTCCGTTTAGTTGCACCGATACCATGTCTGGATCAGGAACATCTTTTGTTTTGAGAAGCTCTTGTACGGTGATGGATTCTTGGTTAACGCTGTCTTTCTGACCATTGATGGATATGTTCATATCGACCTCCTTGCTAAGGATTTAAGGTTCTTTCATCAAGGGAGACATTTCCACTGAAGAAGGAACGAATAATGATCTTTATATATGAGTATATCCCTAATGTATATAAAGTCAAGTCGAATAGTCGGGAATTGAATTAATTGCTGTGAAAGCCGAATCACTGCATGTGGGATGGGTTCTCCTTCTAAGAATTGATCCAAAACGATGGAGATCTTCCCCCAAATGCAGGTTTATCTCGAGTTTGTTATTGAATGGTTCAGACCATGCCCCTGGATAGGGATTGCTCAAAAAGTTGTTTTTAGCGCTGTGAGTTTCTTTACCGATGAGAGAGCATGGTTGTGATTGTGGTCTAGAAGAAAAATATATAAATGAACACATTTGAGATTAATGTATGACTAATGTTTGCGGATATAATATTGTTATTGCTTATAATAGAAGATATTAGAGCACTATATCTATTTTTATATTAAATAAACTATTGAAAATAAATGATCCTGCATTCGCCTTTTTTGTCCTTTGAAAAAGATGAAATTCTTTTTCAAAAATAATTCTTGACGTCTGATATTCTCTGCTCTACTCTGTGATGCATCACCAAGTGAGTCAGGAAGTCCATGGGATCTGCAAAAATAATCGTCTACAAAAAAATACTCGAAAAACTCTTCACACAAGAGCTTGATCCTGGAGAATCCATCAACCGCCGTGATCTGGCAGAAGAACTGATGGTTAGCATTTCCCCAGTGAATGAAGCCATGGCAATGTTGGAAACAGAAGGAATTGTTCAAACCATCCCTCGAAAAGGAACATTTGTGTCCATGTTGGACTGGAGGGATTTGATGGAAATCCTTGAACTTAGAGTTGCCATTGAATCACAAGCAGCACGGATTTATAGCGGTGAAATATTGAGGGAACAGAAAGACCAACTTCTTAGAATTGCAAAAGAAGTGGATGACGAATCAAAGAATTATATTGACCATGTTTATTCCGATATTATTTTTCATTATTCACTCATGGAACTTTCCGGAAATCGCCATTTAATGAATGTTTTTTCTTCTGTGATTACAAAGAGTTTTTTGCTTGTTAAACGTGTCATGATTGACGAAGGTGTAGCTGACGGTAATGCTCCACATGTTGATTTGATTAATGAGCTTATGGATGCAAATCCTAGCTCTATTACGGATATTTTTTATAAGAATCTATTTGCTGGAAAACAGTATTTGCTGAACAACAAAAACCAACAACCTCTGAAAGGCAGAATCAAAAGCTCAAGTTTGGATTATGTCCTTTCAATCATGAAGGGAATTAAGGAGTAATTTAATTGACAGGTAAGGATTTGCGCGATTTTTTAAATGATGGAAAGAGAGCCTATGGTTCTCTTATAGTAAACAATTCTCCTCGATTTGTTGGTGCTGCAAAGAGTATTGGTCTTGATTATGTCTTTATTGACACTGAACATATTTCACTGAGTCGACAAGATTTGTACTGGATGTGTGAAGGTTATGCCTCCGCTGGAATTCCTCCCATTGTACGAATCCCTAATCATGACCCGAATTTTGCAACAATGGCGATTGATGCCGGTGCTTCTGGTGTTATGGTTCCCTATGTTGAAGAAGTTTCTCAGGTTGAGGAACTTGTGAAGGCTGTAAAACTTAGACCTTATAAAGGTGTAAAAGCAGAACAGATTCTCCGCGATAGAACCTCTGTTTCTCAAAAAACTCAGGACTACATTGAGGAGTTCAATAAAAACCACATTCTTTTGATTAATATTGAAAGTAAACGTGCTGTTGAAAACCTTGAAAATCTGCTTGCTGTAGATGGAGTTGATGGCATCATTATTGGTCCTCATGATCTTTCATGCAGTTATGAAATGCCTGAAGAATATCATAGCCAAGAATTTGTTGATCTTGTTTCATCTATCCTAAAGAAAACACGAGAATGTGGAAAATGGGCTGGTATTCATCAAACTTCAAACAACATGCAATCCATTAAGAAATGGTGCAATGATGGTGCCAATATCGTTTTGCATAAAGCCGATATAATTGCATTTGTTGAAAAACTAACTGATGACATCGCAGAGATTAAAAAAAGTGTTGATGGCCTTGATTCATCCACAGAGCGAGAAAACATAAATATTTGATTTTTTGATCCAAAAGGATCTTGAATAATTCTCTGAAAATAGGAGTCTAAAATGAAGAAAACTTTTATTGCAGCACTGATGCTGTCTGTTTTGGCAATTGGAGCTTTTGCTAATGGTGATGGTGAGAATGATGGAACAAAACCGTTTGTTCTTACCCTCGGAAATCAAGATGCACCAACCCATGTCTTCAATCAAGCCTTGGAAGCAGCCTCTACTTACCTTGAAGAAATCTCTGATGGAACAATGAAGATTGAACTTTATCCTTCTTCTCAGTTAGGTGACTTCAAAGCAACAACAGCTCAGGTTATGGAAGGTGAATTGGATATGGCTGGTAACGGCTACCCCGATATGAGCTTCCTCATCCCTGAGTTGCAGGTGATTGGCGCTCCCTATGTGGTTGGAAGCTATGAGCACCTTTTGAAGATCCTTGAGAGCGACTATGGCAAGAAGATGGATGCTGCTATGGTTGAAAAGGGAATTCGAATGATTGACTGTTGGTACTTTGGTACCCGTCAAACCACTTTGAATAAACCTGTTGAAAGCATCGAAGATCTGAATGGTGTCAAACTCCGTACTCCTGATGTGGACTTCCTTGTGGCATATGCACAGGCTGTTGGTGCCATTGCATCTCCCATTGCATTTAGTGAGCTGTACCTTTCTCTTCAGACAAACCAGGTTGATGGTCAGGAAAATCCCCTTCCAACTATCAATGCTAATAAGTTCTATGAGATTCAGAAGCATATCGCTTTGACAAACCATTTCATTGCAACAAAAGCTATTCTTGTTAGCGAAAAAACTTGGCAGAAAATGAATGATCAGCAACGAGAGTGGTTGACTGAGGCTATTCACTATGCCCGTGAAATTAACAACAGTGCAATCTTTGAGGAAGAGTCTGGTCTTATTGAAGAACTTGAATCTGAGCGTGGAGTCACTTTCTATCGACCCGATCTTGCCCCCTTCAAAGCCGGGATGAAACCCTATTATGACAAGCTTGAAGCACGATTCGGTGATGGAATTGTGTCTGAGCTCCAGTCTCTTGAGTAGTCTCTAAGTAAAGCGCCCCCATTTTGGGGGCGCATTGTAAGGATGAGTTATGTTCTTTGAAAAGAAAAGCTCCGTTTTCGCGTTGTTCTTCTTGTTTTTGATTCTTTTATTGCAAATATTCTCCCGACTTTTTTCCCGTTTTATGCCAATTAATCCTCCCATTTGGACCGAGGAACTTGCACGATGGACCTATGTTTGGATGGTGGGATTAGCACTGGGAGAATTAGAACGATCCGATGCTAATCTTAAAGTAACAATACTCTACGATTGGTTTCCCAAAAAAATGAAAATTGTATTGGATTGGATCTTTGATGTTTTTTGGTTTGGATTCTCTACATTTATTCTTTTTATTGCATTCAAAGAAGTGATGAGAAATCTTGCAACAAGTGCCACCATACTCCCCATGCCACGCGCTTGTTTTTACGCAGCATTTCTTGTTGGTTTTATATTTACCCTGATTCGAATTGGTGAACGTATGATTCGAAGGCTAAAGGGAACTGATCGCATCCAATTGGAGAAGGAGAACTAGTTTTATGGGTGTTGCATTACTCGTTGCCGGTTGGCTCTTTCTGACATTTCTTGGTTTGCCAGTTGCCGTTTCATTGATTACATCATGCATAACATTTATGCTTTTTGAAGGGTATGGGATTCCCTTTGTTGTTCAGCGAATGGCTGATAACTTGAATAGTTTTCCTCTCCTTGCGGTACCTCTTTTTATATTTGCAGGGCAGCTTTTTAATAGTGCTGGAATCAGTACAAAGCTTTTTAACTTCACGAAGAAATTAATTGGCCACATTCCTGGTGGACTGGGACATGTTAACGTTTTGGTGAGTGTTTTCTTTTCGGGTATGTCTGGTTCTGCTCTTGCCGATTCTGGCGGATTGGGCTTGATAGAAATTAAAGCCATGCGAGATGCTGGTTTTGATGATGAATTCTCTGGATGTGTCACGTCCGCTTCTTCTATCATTGGTCCCATTATTCCTCCATCTATCACCATGGTGATGTATGGTGTTTTAACCAATACTTCTACTGGTAAACTCTTTTTAGGCGGAATTGTTCCCGGTCTTTTGCTGGCCTTTTCTCTCATGGTGATGGTGTATGTTCTTTCTGTTAAGAATAATTATCCAGTTTCTCCTAAAAGCACATGGAAAGAAATCTGGTTTTCTTATAAAGAATCTTTTTGGGCACTTCTTACTCCTCTGATTATCATTGCAGGTATTTTTAGTGGCCTTTTCTCCCCCACAGAAGCGGCTGCAATTACAGTGCTCTATGCCATTGCCATTGATTTACTTGTTTACAAAGAACTGACATTGAAGAAGTTTATTTCTGATCTTGGTGAAACGGTCAAAATGTCTGCATCTATAGGATTATTAGTTGCTGCAGTTGGACTTTTTGGATACATCATTTCTCGAGAAAGAGTGCCTCAGATTGTGACGGAGTTTATTCTGTCTTATGTGGATTCACAATTAGGATTTTTCTTTATTTCTACAATTCTTATACTCGTGCTTGGTGCATTTATTGAATCGATGGCCATTTTATTGATGGTTGTTCCCATTTTAGCTCCAATTGCGGCATCCTTTGGGATTGATCCAATTCATTATGGTGTCATTATTGTGCTGAATTTGATGATAAGCACTCTCACTCCTCCAATGGGTGTCTCATTGTTTGTTGTTTCGAAAGTTGGTGATATACCATTCTTTAATCTAGCAAGATCCATAATTAAATGGCTAATTCCAATTTATATTGCACTAATAGTTCTTGTGTTAGTGCCCGAAATTGTAACTTTTATTCCTAATCTTTCTGGACTCTAATATATCATCATTCAATCCTCTGAATTTACGGAGGATTGAATGATGGTGATTGGTGTTAAAACCAGAAACGATTTTGCCGTTCAAAGAGAATGCTCAAGATGATATTTTTGGGGAAATAGTATGAATAAACTCGATGGTTGTTATGTAGCTGGTTTGACTCCCTTTAAAGCTGATCAGGCCTTGGATTTTGATCTTCATCAGAGACTTTTAAAATTCAATATACAAGAAGGTTTTGATGGAGTTTATCTAAATGGGAGCACTGGTGAATTTCCATTTTTGAGTATTGAGGAACGTAAGCAATTGCTGGAAAATGCTGTTGACGCGATTGGTGAAAAAGGAAAAATCCTCTGTCATGTAGGTGCGATAGGAACTCTTCCTTCAATTGAACTTGCTCAACATGCACAAGAGCATGGCGCTGATGCGATATCATCCATTCCGCCATTCTATTTCCAATACCAAAAAATGGAAGTGATGGATTATTTTTCGCGATTGGCTGATTCAGTGGATATTCCAGTCATTCTGTATAATTTTCCAAAACTAAGTGGCTTTGATATCACACCGGATGATGTTCGAAAGCTTCAAGAAAAACACCAGAACATTGTTGGAATAAAATTTACATCAAAAGAATTGGATAAAATTCCAGAATTCAGAACAGTTTCTGATGATTTTATGATTTTTAACGGTTTTGATGAGTTATTCTCTGCAGGACATATTATGGGAGCCACAGGAGCTATTGGCAGTACCTATAACATTATGGGGGAAAAGTTTATTCAATTAAAGAAGCGACTGAATCTTGGTGATATGAATGGTTCTTCAGAACTCCAATCAGAAATTTGTAATGTCATCAATCAATTGCTCTCGTTTCCCTTTATGCCCGCATTGAAGCATATCATGTCTCTTAAAGGGGTGGATTGTGGACGATGCCGAGAACCTTTTCGAGAGCTTGATACGGATGAAAAACAAAGACTCCATCAGCTATTTGCCGATTGCATTGGAAACTGAGCTGTAATTGGATCATGGATCCCCCCCTTCCGGGGGCATGAAAACATTGGTTTGCCGATGCCAGTTTTCACCAGCATTTCTGAAGAACTTGAAGAGCATCCTGGGCATCCATCTCAACAGGATTGTATACCACAGAAGCATCATCAATGGCCGTTCGAGCCACCTGGGGAAGATGGTTTTCCAATACCGCCTGTTCTCCCTCCCTATCCCGTATTTGGGAGAAGCGGAGGGGGTGACGCTCTTCTGTTTGCTCATGAAGCTGATGATTCAGTGTTTTGACTGCCGCAATAGAGGCATCCACCAGCTCTTCGTGGGACTGGTTTTGGGTTTCAACACCTGTGAGGATGGGGGAGAGGGCGGCCAGTTCCTGGGAAATGGCAGATTTATTGTATTCTAAAACCGGTGCCAAAAGGATGGCCATGCACAGTCCATGAGGGAGGTGGCATAGAGCACCCATGCTATGACCAAGACTGTGCACCATGGCCACCATGGAGTTGGAAAAAGCAGCTCCAGCAAGAGTGGAAGCCTCCGCCATGGCCTGCCGATGAGTGGGATTCTGTGGCTCTTTCAGGCACATGATGAGGTGCTTTCGAATCAAATCAATGGCATGCCAGGAGAGTTGATCGCTGATGGGGTTTTTTGCTAATCCTGTGTAGGCTTCCATGGCATGAGAGAGGGCATCCATCCCTGTCATCCCTGTGAGGTGGGGAGGGAGGGACTGGGTGAATTCACTGTCAATCAGGGCATGATCTGGCTGAAGTTCATTGGAAATGTACAGGCTTTTTCTTCCCTGACGCGGGTCACTGATGACGGCAGCTTTGGTAACCTCAGATCCTGTTCCTGAGGTGGTTGGAAGGGCAATCACCGGAACATCAATGGGGGGGAGTCGGTCGGATCCAGCCCACTGGGCCAAGTCCTCTGCACCCAGGCCAATGTTCATGGCCACACCCTTGCCTGTATCAAGGACGGATCCCCCGCCTAGGAGTACCAATCCATCACGGCCTGTTTCCCGATACACTTGACTGATGGCATTCACCACGGAGGCATCAGAATCGGGGGGAATATTGTCAAATATCCGGTATTCTGTTAATTGGAGGAGATTCTCTACTTCTGCTGTCAATCCTGCTGCTGTCACACCATGGTCTGTGAGAAGGAGGGGGCTGGAAATTCCTTTTTCTTGAAGAATCTTGGGCAGTTCTTCTCTCACCCCATTTCCTATGAATCCCTGAGTGTTGAGGGTGAAGACAAAAGACGAGGGGATTTCTAATGGAGCCGGGTGAGGGGTTAATGCACCAAACGCACTGATGGCGAAGCGCCGGAAAAAATCTTCCAAAATGCTCTGTGGAGTTTTAAGAGATGCATCAATCACCAAAGCCTTCACATCGATTTTTCCAGGAAGAGCGGCCACATCCTCTGGTATCAGAGGAATCAGTATTTTGACTCTTGGATCAGACTGATAACGTTCGAGAAGAGATGGATGCCCCATCAAAATAAGAGCATCGCAATCTTGGGGGGGGCGATGGTGAGTGACTGGGATAGGACGAGTCCCCCATGCCGTCATTCTCCGGGCCATTTTTTTTGCGGCACGAGCACTGCCTGGAAGATGGAGAACCACAGGATGGGCCAGTCCAGCCAATTCCAAATCTCGGGCCATTTGAGGAACCATGCCCTGTCCATAATAGAGTGTTCCAGTGGGATTGATGGTACGAATCATGCAGCAATATCCTTCTTTTGATTGCTCCGTTCCCAGCGTTTTACGGCTCGGCGTGCGATGAATCGGGGTAATAAGAAAATTTCAACAGCATTTATTAAGCGGATGAAGGCACAGCAACTGGGCAATTCTCCTTCCACTGAAAGTCTCCCAGCAGCTTCGCTGTGACAGGTGCTTTCTTGGAAGCTTAAGAGGCGCCAAGCGGCCTCCATATTCTTGAGAGCCACAATTAAATCGCATCGTTCCCCTTTGTATTGGCGCAACACGCTTTTCTTTTTTTGGAAGGAAATGCTTGGCCCCGAGGGATGAACCATCAAGCGAAAGGTGAATCCCTCATCAAAATCTTCAACGGCCTTGGCCACATTCTTGGAAAGACGACTGGCTAAGGGGATGGCGAGTGAGAGAACAGAAAGAAGCATGCGAACATACATCTTTTTTCCCCATAAAGCTTTGGGTTTTATCGTTTTGAGAGCACTCTTGGTTGGAATTAAACGGCGAAGAGCGGATGGAGACGGACCTCCTTCGGAGGTATAATGCCGTAATTTTTTGTACCGCTGAACCATTTTTTCAATGGGTACAACCGTATTCTTTCCGGGGTAAGGGGTATCTTTTTCAGTGGTGAATCGGGCTGGGAGGGTGTCGGATTGGGGGTCCATTCCTAAAAGGACATTCATATGCCGTTCAAGAACAGTGATGCGTTCTCCTGCTTTGAGTAATCCCCATTTATTCATCCGAATCCCTGTGACATCCCAAAAATAGCGGCTGAGAATGCTCCAATCCATGAGGGCCATGGCCACTTTGGGCATTGTGATGGTGGCAATCTTGAGGATGAAGGTGGGAAGGTATTTGGGAATGGGTGGTTCTGTGAGTATCCCAAAAACAGAGAACAGGCAAACTTGGAGGGAGTTCACGGCAGAGAATAAGTCTTCCATAAAAATCACCCATTCGGCTTTTCCAAGGGTGGTGTGAGCCGGCATGTAACCCAGCTGTTGTTCCAGGGAAACCAGATAGGATCCCAGATGGCAGCCTCCCTTATTGTGAACAGCATAGCCCAATCCATGTCCCCAGGCCGAACGAGGGTCATAGGCGGCACATTCAATGCCCTTCACATGCATGGCAAACTCGGTTCCTCCATACTGTTCACTCAGCTTTTTGGAACCAAGAGCCAATTCGGCCCCTTCCCCACGTTTGTACGCAATATCCTCCAGAATGGAGCTGATGTTATCGGTTTTGCCAAAGGCCAGGGTGGTGGAACGGAGGCCTTTTTCACCAGCTTCCATGGCCCAGGCAATGGTTCCACCGGCAGAAATTGTATCCATTCCCAGTTCATTCATTTCATCATTCCATTGGCCAATGGGATCTGGATCAAAATTCTCAATGTTGCTGCCAAACATTCCAATGGTCTCGTATTCGGGAATCTGGCGCATGGTTCCATCGGGGTATTTCCCTTTATGACCACAGAGGACGGTGCAGTGACGGCAGGTGGAATGGCGACTGTTGTAGCGCTGGGCCATCGCTTCTCCAGAACTGCGTTCCACTTCTGGGTGCCAACGGTCTCGAAAATTTCGAACCGGCGAATAACCTGCCTTAATCCCGGCCCGAACATTGGCATTGGTGCCATATTTTCTGTAACCATCGGAATATGCATTTCGCAAAATGTATTTCTTGGCCTTTTTGACATTGGCAGCAAAGGCTTTGGGGCGTACTGGTTCATAACAAACACTTTTCCCCCGGGCCACAATGGCCTTGAGGTTTTTGGAGCCCATGACGGCTCCTACACCACCTCGGCCGGCAAACCGATGACCTGAGCAAATATTGGCATAAAGCACCTCATTCTCTCCGGCCGGACCAATCACAGCGGCCCCCTCTCTTACAGAAAGGTTGAGGGCCTCTTGGGTGGCATGAGTGCCCAGGCCAGTCAGTTCTTGTCCATCCTCAAATGCGGCTCCATTTTCATCAATGCGAAGGGTGGACCACTGATCTGCGGCGCCACGGATGATGAGTCCATCCCAGCCTGCCGTTTTGCAGGCTTCTCCAAAGGGGCCCCCACAGGAGGAACCCACCATCAGGCCCGTGAGAGGGGATCTGGTCACCACTTCAAATCGACCGGAGCAGGGTGCTCCGGTGGAAAGCATCACACCCATGGAAAAAATCAGGAGATTCTCGGGGCCAAGGGGATTCACCTCACCAAGACCCTCTTCACCAAAGGAATCCAAGAACATTTTGAGCGCCAGTCCTTTTCCTCCGAGATAGGCGGCCAAATCTTGGGAATCCACAGGGATAATCTCCCAGGACTGATCACTGAGATTCACAGAAAGATATCGATTGGCTGTTCCTTTATAGGTTTGCATCCGCCACCTCCATCACGATGGCCCCGAACTGACAATTTTCAACACACCACCCGCAGGATACGCAGAGTTTTGGTTGAGAGAGAACGGCAAAATTCTGTTCCAGGGGAAGGTTTTCATCCTCCATGGAAAGGGCATGGGCAGGGCAGGCCAAAACACAGTTCTCACAGGCATAACAGCGCTCTTCATCAATTTTGGGGCGGGGCCAAAGGGCTGGCTTTATTTTACTGACCGGTCGGTTGGTATTGTCATAAACGCTTCCCTTGGGACAGACGCGGCCACAGGCCCCGCAGTCTATGCAGCGTTCAGAATCAATTTCATGGGGCTCTTTTCGTTCACCATGAATGGCATCCGCGGGGCATATCCGCTTGCATGCGCCGCATCCAATGCAGCTCTCTTCAATGCGATGGGGCATGAAACCTCACTATTTTTGACACAGTTTTGATGTGTTCATGATACAGGCCAGGGAGTGGAGGAGCAATCATGCTTTTTTGTTCCTGAATGGAAGGCTGGGGACGCCTTTTTATTGCGATAGCGATCGAAGTGGAGATTTCCCAGCCGGAGGCCCAGTCCCCGGCGAGGGGCAATGAGCCGGAAATGGGCTGGAGAGAGCTAAAGGCGGGAAATCGGAGGGGAGAGCGCGGACCGCCCTTGGGCGGTATCGCCCAATATCGAGGAGAATTGTTTGGGAATTTGTTGCTTGGATTGCCCTCAGGGACGGGAGGCACTACAATGGTGCACGCTGCCTGCTTTGCGGGGAATTGGATGGGAGTGGAGGACTTATGGCGACAGCAAATGCGTCAATGCAACTTGTGACATTTCAATTAGGCGCCGAGAAATATGGCTTGGATATCATGGAGGTGAAGGAGATTGTCGATTATGACGAGATTCGAAGCATCCCCAATGCTCCACTCTATGTGGAGGGGATTTATAACCTTCGTGGTGACATCATTCCCGTCATCAGTTTGCATCGGCGTTTTCATCTGGATAGGGCCGCGGATATTGAAGAGGATTCCTTGCTGATTCTCACCATTGATGGAATGCAGTTGGGCATCATCATTGATAAAGTTCTTCGAGTGATTTCTGTGGAACAAGAGCAGATTCAGCCTCCGCCTCAAATGATTTCTGGTATTGGTGCGGAGTACATTCAGGGAGTGGTGCATCGAGAAGATGGCTACCTCATCATCCTGGATTCTTGCCGACTCTTTGATCCGGAAGAGCTGCGGCAGATCAGTCATTATTCTTAAGTATGTCCATACCGGTTTTTAAGCCGTCTATTCGCCGTCGGGATATGCATTCAGTTCTCTCCTGTTTGGTGACGGATGTCATTGGTCCGGCCTCCTTGGCCCAAGAACTGGTGCATACCGTGGCAGGTGATTTTTCTCATGCTGGGGGTTTTGCGTTTCGTGAGCATACCCGTGGCATTTGGGCGGTGATGCAGGCCTTGGATTTGGAGGCAAAGGATCAGGTGGTTTTGTCGCCCTTGGCGCCTGGTGCCTATCGCCATGCTCTGGCAGAAACCGGAGTTCAACCGGTGTTTGCCGATGTGCATGAGGCGGATGCCTGCATGGATGCCCAATCGGTTCGGGATGCTTTGGAGCGGGAAGGTGAGGGGGTGAAGGCCCTCTTTGTTCATGCTCCCCTTGGACGTGTGCCGCATCTGGAAGCTCTAGGAGAGTGTTCTCTTCCGGTTGTCCTGGATTTAGGCGAGGCTGTTGGGAGCCTCTGGGGGGAGGACTTGGCCGGGAGTTCCTGTGATTTTCTCATCATTCCCCTGGAGATGGATGGTATTGTCACAGCCGGTGGGGGAACCTTGGTTTTGGCTCGGGATAAAAAGGGTTTGGCGGCTCTGGCACAGGCGGTTTCTTCCCTGACTCCTGATGCCTTTCTCCCGGATTTAAACGCCTCCCTGGGTTTGGTGCAGTGGAAAGAGTTTCCCTCTGATTTGGCCGACCGACGGCAGATCAGTGAGGCCTACACACAGGCGTTGATGAAGGGAAAACACCGGACTCTTGTGGATGGAGAAGAGCCGGCAACCTCGGTTCAGTATTCCTGGCCTGTGGTACTGTCTTCTCCTGTGGCAGAGGTGCGTCGTTATGCACGCAAAAAAGGGGTGGAAACTCAAACAGCCTTTTCGGATCGGGTGATTGAAGGATATCCCGATGGAGAAGAATTTTGCCCGAGAGGCCTTTCCTTGATGATGAACACTGTGCTTTTTCCACTGTACCCCACCTTGGGGAAAAGCAATGTCCAGCTCGTTTCTCGAGTCTTGTCCACACTCCCTTAGGGTAGGAAGGCAAACATGGAGAGAGGATCAACCATAATTGTTTATGATTCTGCCAATTCTCAGGCCTTAGAGGCCTATAAAGAGGTGTCCTCATTCCTCACGGTTCGGGGGTTTGAGGTGGATGGCAGAGATTCCAAAAGCTGTGGTGCCACACCCCTTCCCGAAGATGCGGTTTTTGCGGTGTCTCTGGGAGGAGATGGAACCTTTCTTTGCTGTGCGCGTCTTTTGGCCAGCCGTCCCATTCCCATCCTTCCCGTTCATATGGGCACTTTTGGATTCATCACCGAAGTGACACAAGAAGAATGGACGGAGGCCTTAGGAACCTGGTTGGATGGCGGTTTAGATGTGGAACACCGCACCATTTTGAATGTGAATGTTCTGCGTCAGGGAGAAACTGTTTTTCAGCGAAAGGCTGTGAATGATGCTGTGGTGAGTGCCAGTGGCATCAGCAAGATGGTGCGACTGGCAATGCGCCTGGGGGGATGCGAGGCTGGACGGTTTCGGGGGGATGGAATGATTCTTGCCACAGCCACGGGTTCCACGGCCTATTCGATGGCCGCGGGAGGACCCATCATTGTTCCTCCTATGCGTGCCCTTGTGTTGACTCCCATTTGTCCATTTTCCCTGGCTTGGCGGCCCATGGTGCTCCCGGAAGGGGATGGCATTGGTATACGAGTGGAAGGTGGGCAAAGGGCCGATGTGATGCTCACAGTGGACGGTCAGGAGTCTTTTCTTTTACGAGAAGATGATGAGGTGGTCATGGAAGGCCTGGCCTCCGGGGTAAGAATCATCAAGAGCGATCGGCGTGTGTTCTACGAAGTGGTGCGCAGCAAGCTCGGGTGGTCGGGAGGGCCCCATGCTTGAAGAATTGAATGTCCGGAATTTTGCCCTGGTGGAGTCCGAGTCCATGCAATTTGGGGCGGGTTTCAATGTGCTCACAGGTGAGACAGGAGCCGGTAAGTCCATATTGGTGGATGCCCTTTCTCTTGTTCTTGGGGCCAAGGGGAATGGTGAGAGTGTGCGGAAGGGCGCCAATCAGGCCGAGGTTTCCGCACGTATTGGAGTTCCTACCAGTCCTGAACTCACCGAATGGGCAGAACGTTATGGCATTGAGCCGGAAGACGGCAGCCTCATTGTTCGTCGTGTTTTAAAAACCAATGGCCGGGGTGGGGCCTGGGTGCAGTCTGTTCCTGTCACCCGCTTGGCTCTTTCGGAATTGGCCTCTCTGTTGGTGGATATACATGGTCAGCATGAGCACCAAGGATTGTTTAAAACGGCACTTCATCGTCGTTATCTCGACCGCTACGCGGGGATTGAAGAGCGTGTGAGTGCCTTTACTCTCAGGTTTTCTGAATTGGCGGCCCTTGGACGCCGACTGGAAGACATGGCAGAGGCGGAAGGTCGTGCGGCGCAGGAAGCGCAGGACATGCGCAAAGCCCTCCAAGACATCGATGAAGCTGAACTTCAGGATGGAGAAGAAGAAGAACTGGGAGAATTGCAGCGTCGTCTCGCTGGTCATGAAGAATTGTCTGCATCCCTGGATAAAGTCCTGGAAGCGGCCTCAGAGGCGCGCGGCGGTGCTTTGGCCAAATTGCGAATTGCGCGGGAAGGTTTAGAACAGGCTGGGGAGATTGATTCCCGCTTTGAGGCCGTCACTCGCCGTTTTGATGGAGCGTTCTTTGAGCTAGAGGATCTTTTGGATGATTTGCGACGCCAACGTGATTCACAGGACTTTGATCCTGCGGAATTGGAACGAGTGGATCAGCGTTTGGCTCAGATCTTGGCTCTCCAAAAGAAACATGCCTGTGTTTCCATTGCTCAGCTACTCGAACGAGCTCGAGAATATAGAGAGCGACTGGAAACTTTTGATGGGCGTGATGAGGAACGTCGTCAGTTGGAAGCCCAACGAGATGCGCTCCAAAAAGAGGTGGTTGCAGAATCATCTGCCCTTTCCCAGAAGCGGCAACAGGCGGCTGTGGGGCTGCAGGAGCGGGTGGAAAATCACTTGAAAGCCCTTGGGATGGGGGACGCCCGTTTTGTGGTGTCTTTGGAAGGGCGGCGAAATGGCGATGGGCGCACGGTGGTGGGACCTTATGGATCAGATGAGGTGGAGTTCCTGCTTTCCGCCAACCGGGGAGAAGAACCCAAGCCCTTAAAATCCGTGGCATCAGGAGGGGAACTCTCCCGGGTGATGCTTGCTGTGAAAACGGTACTCAGCGAAGTGGATGCGGTGGCCACCATGATTTTTGATGAGGTGGACACAGGGATTGGTGGAGAGGTGGCTCGATCGGTGGGAGAACATTTGCGCGGTTTATCTCAGCACAAGCAAGTGTTTTGCATTACTCATCTTGCGTCCATAGCAGTCTTCGCCGATAATCACCTACAAGTCAGTAAGAGCACCGTGGGGGACCGAACCCTCACCCGTGTGCGCCAAATTGTTGGTGACCAGCGCGTGGGAGAAGTGGCTCGAATGTTGGCTGGCGACCAAGAGGATTCAGCATCTCTTGATCATGCCGCTCGATTGCTGAATGAGCATCAAAATACGAAAAGTGGAGCGAAGGGATAAGTGGCGAAGGTAAACGAAGAAGCCCGAAAAAAGTACTTCGAACGGATCGCACCCTTCAAAAAAGCCGTTGAAACTCTCAACGACAAGGAAAAGCGTATCAATGCCATTCTGCGTTCAGAAGATGCAGGAGGGCCCTATAAACGACTGGCCTTAGCCGAAGACAATCTGGCTTCTGTGGCCTATTCCCTGGCCATGAATTCTCTTTCACTTTCCCTGCTTGGTGTGAAGAATGAAAATGCCCTCAATGACGCACGAAAAGTGTGTTATAAAGCAGTTATTCAGCTTGAGACGGTCTTCACCAATCTCCTTGATGTTCCGTTTAGCGAATATGAGGCTTCACTTCGGGCCTCGGCGTCTTATCCGGAAACCCAACGATACACGCTGATTCGAAAAACGGGATTTTCCATTGCCTCGGTACGAGATGCCTTTGGAGATAATAGCCGCTGGAAGTGGTCCATTCTTGAATTAGAGGCCCGACTGGCTACTGTGGCAAAGAACGCCTTGGATTTAAAACACTTGGTTCAGGGAATGGACCCTCGAAGTGAGGGGTATCGAGAACGGATTGAGTTTTTCAATCTCACTCGGCGGGCACTCCAGAGCTCAGCTGATGGGTATCGATTAAAATATGAAGTTTCCACAGGCCGAATGGATGATTTTCGGGTGGCCATTGGATATCTTGGGGCTCTTCAACGTTTGTCTCTTCTGCTTGGTCGTCAAAATGAAGCGGTGGCCTTGAAGCGAAAAATTGGGATTTGGAAAGAAAAAATGGAAAGCGATCATAAGAACAGTGAGAAGGCCTCACGTGACAAACGATTGCGGTCCGAGCAACCAGAAACCTGAATTTCTAATCAATTCATAACTTTGAGTTTAAATTGGTTAAAATCAAGAAACAGCATTTCACGTCATGACAGCCACAGCGGTCATGTTGTGGCTGTCGTTTAAATGAGGGTATTAATCTCTTTTTGAAAGGGCGTGAAGAGCGTCTTGAGGGAAGAGTTCTCCAATTGTGGATGTGATGAAGCCCCCTTTGGCATCATCGTAATACACTGGTGTATCAGCCGGGCAAAACTCACTCAAAACTTGACGACAGGCACCACAGGGGGAAAGGGGTTCCCATGCATCCGGGCCAGCGATGGCAACGGCTCGAATGTCTTTATGACCCTGTGTTAAGGCTGTGAAAACGGCGGTTCGTTCTGCACAATTGGAAAGGCCAAAAGACCGGTTTTCAACATTCACACCAGTGATGATGCTACCATCACCCATGGCTAGAGCGGCGCCAACTCGGAATTTAGAATAAGGAGCATAAGCCCCTTGAGCCACTTCCCGTGCTTTTGTCATGAGCCCTTCGGGCGTAAAGTTCACATTCATTCAGATCTCCTGGGTTGTTTGACCCCATATCAACTATCGTATAGGATGTGATCAATCTGAAAAAGGGAGGCCCTCGGCCAAGTATGAAACAACGGGGTGTCTTCCTCGCCGGAGCGGTGTTTTCGGTGCTCTATTTCTTCCTCTTTCCCCGAGGAGCAGGGCGAGAGCCTGTTCTTCTTCCCGAATCTCTCACGCCAATGGATTCAACATCCGTGACTTCCAGTTCTGTTGGTCCAACACGTGCTGTTGTGGCCCAGGGAAGAGCGGGGTATTTTGATTCGAATCATTCCCTCACTGCTTTTTATGCGGCCGATCGAATTGCGGCAAACGATGAGTGGTTGGCCCTTCCTGGAGAGGACGGGGTGGAGATCATTGAGCCTGATGGACGACTTCGTGTGAGAATCCCGTTATCTGGTACTCCATTGATTCGACGGGACAGCCTTTATCTCTATCATGAGGAGGCAGGGCGATTAACTCAGGTGGCTCCTCAGGATGGTCGTATTCTTTGGACTCAGAATTTTCTCTCTCCTCTCACGGTCCTTGATGCGGCTCAGGAACGGACCTTTGTGGGCTTGTTGGATGGGCGAGCCTTTGTTTTTGGGTCTTCAGGGGATTTACTCTTAGAGTACCGTCCTGGGGGGAGCCGTATCGAAGCCATTTATGGTGGGGCTTTCTCTGATGATGGAAAATCCCTGGCTTTGATTTCTGGATTGGATCCTCAGCGTTTTGTTCTTCTTGAAGAGCGAAAAAATGGCTATCGTCCGGTCACGCATCATGATACAGGAACCGATTTTCGGCGGGGGGTTCCTGTGGGATTTGTGGCCGGTGGTGGACGAATCCTGTATGAGGGGAATGGATCAGTGACGGCTGTGGATCGCGTGGATTTTATCCCCCGAGATCTTCCCATTGAAGGCTATCCCCTTGGCTGGGTGGGAGGGCTTCTTCCCGATACCCTCATGCTTTTGGATCGGCAAAAGGATGGGGATGGAATGACTCTTCTTTCTCGGGATGATTTGCTCTTGTACACCGGGAAAATACCCTCAGGGGCTTTGGGAATCACTGGAGATGGCCAGAGTCTCTACATTGATACCTCCCAGGGGGTTGCAACTCTTGAGGCCATGAAACAATGAAGCATTCTTTGATCTGCTTACTGATGATCACTTTCGGAGTCTTCTCGTACGCTCAAGAATGGCCTGATGCTCCTGAACGGCTGACGGCTCTTTTTGGTCATCCAGACCATGATGGATATTCTCAAGGTGTTGAGTTTGCACCTGAGGGGCAACGGATTGAATCCTGGAATGACGGCGAGGTCATCTGGTCTGGGGGGCTCAATACACCGCTGGATGTACCCAGTCGGTCCTTGGTGGTGGTGGCCCATCCCCATGGTTTTCGTTCCCTTTATCGAGGAGTGGATCCTCAGCCGGGATTGGAACAGGAGATTCTAAAAGGGGATTGGCTGGGCTATGCCAGTCCCGAGGGGTGGAACTTTTCTGTGAAAGATACCCAGCGAGGATGTTTGGTGAATCCTGTGGATTTGCTACCTGTACGGGAAGAACGATTCCCGCTTTCCCGTAAAACAGTGGCTCTACGGCGAGGAAAAGATCAAGTCATCCTGACCGATTCGATTCAGGTTCCTTCAGGAGTCTGGACTCTCACCATCCAAGATGCAGCGAACCTTGCCGGTGGGGGCATTCCCACGGAATACTCCTTGTACTGGCTTGGTCAGCGTGTGGCCCAGGTGCGGTTTGATGCCCTTGTTGAGGCCGATGGTGTGATTATGATGGAAACTCCTGAAGCCATTGAGTTCCAGGGACTCTATGGGGCTCAGGGTGAACTTCTTCTTGGATCTGTGGTTCTGAGTGCAGGTCGTGGAACCCTGGAATTGCGTGTGAAAGATGATGCTGGAGAGAGTATGGCTCAAAGTTGGACCATACAAGTGGTTTCTTCGTGAATAAAACCTATTCCAAATTTCCATCTGCGCATGAGCAGATGCGTCGTGTGTCCTGTCCTCTTTGCCATGGAAATCAATTTCGTCCCTGTTGGAGGGCCCAAGGGGCGTTTTTTGAAACCTGCCAGAATTGTGGCTTGGTTGTGCAGAATCCTCGGCCCATACCATCAGATTTGGCGCATCGGTACGATGATGAGTACTTCCAGTATGAAAAAACAAATGAAGAGGCCTTTTTTCACCTGATGGAGCTTGGATTAAACGATCTGAACTTCCATGAACGACTTTCAACAACACTGCCTCAGCCTCCCATCGTATTGGATGTAGGCTGTGCCACAGGCCGTTTGCTCAAAGATTTTGCTCAGAGGGGCTGGAAGACTGCAGGAGCAGAGCTTTGCCAGGCCTCCGCGGCATATGGAAATACACATTATCATGTGAACATTGTTCCCAGCACCCTTGAGGATGCCGCCTTTGAGTCCCATCATTTTTCTCTTGTTCATGCCTCTCATGTGATTGAACACGTTGATGATCCCTTGGGCTTTGCCCAGGAGTTGTTCCGGGTTCTTCGTCCTGGTGGCATGTTTTTGTGCACCACTCCGGCTGTGGATGGATTTCAAGCACGGTTGTTCCGGGGGCGATGGCGGAGTGCCATTGCGGATCATGTCACCCTTTTTTCCAAAGCGACTCTTCAGCAATTGTTGAATAAGGCCGGTTTTGAAGTGGAAGAGGTTCGCACCTGGGGCGGTTTGGCAGCAGGCAGCGCCCCTCGTTGGATCAAGAATCCGGTTGACCGCTGGGCAAAGCGCAGCGGCTTGGGTGATGTGGTTCTGATGGCTGCTCGTAAACCGTCTAATTCTCCTTGAGAAAACGAATAGGGTTGATGTTTAGTAGTCCCGCGAGCTCACAGAGTTCGGGGTTGGTTCTCCCCTTTGAATCCTTCCGCAAATTCTGTTTAAGCAGTGTGTACACCGCATTTTGAAGTTGGGGTCTGAGGGGCTTCAGGTCATAACGGTGGGCCAGATTAATGAACCGAACCAGCTGGGGCAGTGTTTGAGAATTGGACTGCTTCAAGAGTCGTTCAGCAGCAAGTGTGGCGATGCGAGCTGCTGAATGTTCCAGACGAGAACGGCCGGTGTCAATTCCTTCTTTTTCCCGTTGTTCTAGAAGATATTCTAGGCGATCCAATGGGCGATCCCAGTTTTCTAGAGGTGTTTTTTTTAGCTTTGAAAGGGTGCGCATGGGGGCGTAGTGCAGAGCCAATTCAAGGCTTTGCCAACCTGAGGCCCCAAAAGGCAGTTCTAACGTTTCCACAACCGCTTTGTCGCGGATTCGATCCATGGCCTGACGGTCCATAAAGCGCATCAGCTTCTTTTCACTCCGTTTCAACAGGGTTTTTTGTATCATTTGTCGTAGCTTGGTGGGCATGGCGGCAATGGGGACTTTTATGGTTTGAGTTCCAAGCTGAATGTTCACTTCTGGGCAGAACAAATTCTGGTCAACAATGGCCTCGAGTTGAAGTGTCTGGCGAGTGAGTGTTTGGATGTCCTGGTAGGTGAGCTGGGCCAGAAGGCAAAGGCGAGGACCATTCACATCAATGGTGCGTTGAGAAAAGGAGCATAATTCCCAAATCCCCCAGCGTTGCTGGTTATGATTCCAGGGAAGATTGTACAAGTTGTGCCAGAAGAAGAGGGCTGCTGCTCGTGCTTCGGGTGGGAGGGATGGTAGGGCCATTCGCGTCAGTATATCGGCTCCATTACCCATGCCGCGGATGTTGCTTTGAGCGGGAGTGAGGGCGCGTGTAAGGCTGGTAAGGAGTTCTTTTGTTCCATCCGGATCCAAAAGTTCTGCAGCCCGAACGGCATACCGCAGATTTTGAACAGGTTCGATGCCAGAAATCTCGGAAAAAAACCATCCACAAGATGTGAAAGCAAATCGGAGGTATTTGGCTCCTTCTAGAAGGCGTAGAAGTGCACTTTGTTTTTGTTCATCCTCTCCAATGATGCTCTTGGCCCACTTTTGAGGTGCTTGGTTTCCGCAAAGAACTTGGCCATAGTGGTTCAGAATCTCTAGGGGTTGCGTGATTCCAAGACCTTCCATTTCACGCAACCAATGGTGATGACCTAACTCGCGAAGCGTCTCAAGGCTCTTACGAAGCGGTTCTCGCCATTGTTGGTTCCAATGGGCCTCACCACCGGTGTTGCATCCACAATCTCGCATCCAACGTCCAACACCATGTGCACAACTCCACGAACTTCCGCGCTGTTCATCTCCTTCTCGAAGTTGGGCCCACTCTTGAGGAGGTGATGCTTCTAGATAGGCACCGTAGTTGGTGAATTCAAAGCGGGGAGAATCCTGCATTTCATCCACAAGGGCGGCAAGGCACATATCGCCAAAAGGTTCATGGTGACCGTAAATTTCTCCATCTGTGGCAATGGACACCATGGGGGATTCTGCTTGATCTAGGGCTTTTTCGAGAGCGTGAGAGAGTCCCTCCTTGGATTGCAATAAATGGCCAAAGGAAATGGATGATGCCAGATCTGGGTGATAAAAAAACACGGCAATGGGTCCCGAGGGTGTATGCACCCAAAAGGGCCGATCCGATGGAGCCGGATTTTCTTCCAAGTCATTCCATTTCTGTCCATCAAGACTCAAAGCCTTGGCCTGCCAAGGGGATAAAATGGCAAACTTCAACCCTTCTTCTACCATGTAGCCCAGGACTTCGGGGTTTGCTCCACATTCAGGGAGCCACATCCCTTCCGCTTTTCGTCCAAATCGATGCTGGAAGTCTGTAAGACCCCAGCGAATTTGTGTTTTGGCATCCTCTGGTGTATCCAGGGGAAGGATGGTGTGATTATAGGACTGAGCAATGGCATTTCCATGGCCCAGTCGTTGAAAGCTGGTTTGATCTGCTTGGAGGATGCGTTTGTAGGCCTCTGGAGCTTCTGTTTCTAGCCATGAGAGGAGAGTGGGACCAAAGTTGAATGAAAGTGTTTCATACACATTCACTATGGATAAAATCCCCCCATTTTCATCGAGTACTCGACTGGCTCCACAAGCGGCATAGCATTCGGCAGTGATTCGTTTGTTCCAATCTGAAAAAGGGGCGGCTGAATCCTGAATCTCAACCAAACCGGTCCAAGGGTCTTCACGGGGTGGTTGGTAAAAATGACCATGCATTATCACGTAATTCTTCATATAACAATACTTTGACTCGTTGTCATCTTGGTGAAGCCAAAGGGTGTACGGGTGACGCCTATTGACACTGGTTTCGTAAGTTTCCTACGATGCCTCACAACCCGTCAATCCTGGCTGCGCTTGTCGCCACACGGAGTGCCCATGACGAAGGACCGGCTACAATCCCTAAGCACTGATGAATTGCTTAGGATCGCTGAACGAAATCGCATTCAGATTCCTCAAGGTGTTGAGAAAACAACCCTAGAGGACCTCATCTTTGAAGCCTTTGAAGATGAGCGACTCGAGAGGGAAGGCAATGATAATTTGACCATCCGCATCGAGGCCAAGAAGTACTCAGTCAGTCAAGATGAGGAGCTTTTCCTTGATTTTGATGAAGAGATTGAGCTTCCTGATCGTTATCGTGAGAACTCATTGGTTCTCATGCTGCGTGACCCTGCTTGGGTGTACTGCTATTGGGATGTTGAAGATCGAATTCTGGATGAATTGAAAGATGATTCATCCTTTACAGGGTTCATTCTTCGAGTCACAGAGCTGGCTGCAGCAGATTGGGGAAAAGATTCTTGCATTGACTGGTTTGACATTCCCATTCAATTCACTGATTTGCGCCGATACATCAACCTTCCCACAGAAGACACCTGCTATGGAGTTGAGCTCTATGCACAGGTGGGAGAAACCGAAGAGTTGATTGCTCGTTCAAACATTGTTGAAAGTTCCCGTGATTATCCAGCCCTCTCTCTTGGTGATGAAAATTCACGGAGAGAAAAGCTCATTGCCTTGGCAGGATTTTCTACAGATGTGGGACAATTCCCTGGGAAATCCTCTCAGGCCTCACCAACACCTCAGCGCATCATTGGCGGATCTGGTCAGGGGGCTTCCTAATGGCAAATCGTTTAGAAACCAGTAAGGGCATGCTTGCCCTGGTGCTTCATGCCCATCTTCCTTTTGTTCGTCATCCTGAACATGAACGATTTTTGGAAGAAAAATGGCTCTATGAGGCCTTGTCTGAAACCTATTTGCCTCTTTTGAGGGTTTTTCGAGGACTGGAGGCTGATGGGGTTCCCTTTCGGCTCACCATTTCCCTTTCTCCCACACTCACCGCTATGTTTGAAGACCAGCTTCTTCAAGAGCGCTATGTGGCACATCTGGATCGTCTTCTTGAGCTTGGCGATAAAGAATTGGCCCGCTTGGCTGGTGATGAAGCCGGTCTTTGCGTTGTGGAGATGTACCGCGAGTTGCTGCGGAATAATCGCGAAGATTTCTTGGATCTTTATGAAGGGAACGTGATCAATGGCTTCCGACATTTCCATCAAACGGGCCATCTAGAGCTCATCACCACAACGGCCACGCATGCCTTCTTGCCTATGTATCGAGAGCATGCAGACATGATTCGAAACCAGGTGCTCATTGCGATTGAAAATCATGACCGCTTGTTTAAAGCCATGCCAGAGGGGATTTGGTTGCCGGAATGCGGCTACTTCCCTGGATTGGAAGAGCATCTGAAGCCTTATGGCATCAAGTATTTCTTTTCCTCCGCCCATGGTGTGCTTCATGCCGATGAACGCCCTGAATATGGCGTCTATGCTCCAGTGCGAACCTCCAATGGTGTTGCAGTCTTTGGTCGGGATCGCGCTGCCTGTAATGCAATTTGGTCTTCTGAAGACGGTTTTCCTGGACATCCGGATTATCGTGATTTTTACCGGGATATTGGCTTTGATCTTCCGGAAGAATACATTGCGCCCTATGCCATCGACGCTGGAAATCGAGTCAACACTGGATTTAAATATCATGCCATCACAGGGGCCACGGATCAGAAGGTACTGTATGATCCAGCCAAAGGCACGGCTCGGGCTCATGTGGATGCCGAGACCTTCTTGTATAATCGCATCCGTCAAAGTGAGACTCTGAGTGAGTTGATGGACCGCCCTCCTGTCATTGTAGCCCCTTTTGATGCCGAACTTTTTGGCCATTGGTGGTTTGAAGGTCCTCAATTCTTGGATGCCTTTTTCCGCAAGTTCCACAGCACTGAGCATGATTTAGTTCAGGTTTCACCAAGCGAATATCTTCATGTTTGGCCCCATGTCCAGGTGGCTCGTCCTGCATTCTCTAGTTGGGGAGATAAGGGCTATGGTCAGGTTTGGTTGGATGGCTCCAATGATTGGATTTATCGCCATACACACAAGTTGGTGGAGCGGATGCGAGAACTTGTGGATCGGTTTCCAAATGAGAAAGGTCTCAAGCTTCGGACTTTGAATCAGGCGGCCCGTGAGTTGCTTCTTTCTCAAGCCTCAGATTGGCCGTTTATCATTAAAACCGGAACCACAGTCCCTTATGCGGAACGACGAATACGAAGTCATATTCATAACTTCAATACGATTTATGAGAGTTTGTGTCGGAATACAGTGAAAACGGAATGGCTCACAAAGCTGGAAAAACGGAACAATATCTTCAGTGATATTGATTACCGAGTCTTTGGAGATCAGTCACCACTGCGACGAAAAAAGAAGGCCTAGCTGCTTCATCTCTATAAGAGGCGCCGAAAGGCGCCTTTTTTTATTCCACTTTGTTGAACAAATTTTGATTATTCCTTGTAGATTGGTCATATTGCGTCACTTTACTAAACATTTGAAAAGTGGTATTTCGTCAACCTGATAATCGGGAGATTGTTTTCTGTCCCCCTTTGATTGACGTTGAATTTTCTGAGAGCTAGGATAGAAAAGAGTGGAAAAAAGTGGGGAGATGTAGGAAACCGTGGGATTAGTTGGAATTTGGGGACAGTTTAACGTCACGATTGACGAAAAAGGCCGGATGTCCCTGCCAGCAAAAATCCGTGGAAAAATCCCGGAAGACAGCCTTGTGCTGACCAAGGGAGCCGAGCGGTGTCTTTGGCTTTATCTTCCCCAGGCTTGGGAGCGAGTTTCTCAACAGCTTGTGCACGATGCTTCTGTTTTCAATTTGAGCACTCAAGATGTGTTGAGGCGATTTATTGCGCCAGCAGAAGACGTGACACTAGATAAGAGTGGACGAGTAAAATTATCTCTTTCACTGATGAAATCAATGGATGTCAGCCGTGATTGTTACCTGCTTGGTATGGGAGAACGGTTGGAAATATGGGATGAAACTGTGTACGAACGTTTTGAGGAAGAACGAGCCTCCAGGGTGAAAGAAACTTGGGAGGGCTTTGGCGATATGGGAGGACATGAGTGATTCCTGTTCATGTCTCTGTGATGCCAACTCAAGTGATGGACTATCTTGTTCCCCAAGTCGATTCTCCACTCATTGTGGATGGAACCCTGGGAGAAGGAGGGCATTCCTCTCGTTTCTTAGAAGCTTATCCCAAGGCCCGTGTTATTGGTATCGATGCGGATTCTGTCATGGCTGGTCGAGCCAGTGAACGACTGGTTTCCTGGGGAAATCGATTTCAAGCCAAGATTGGTTGGACAGATGAGGTGCTTCAAACTTGGACAGAGGATGCTCCCGACATCATTCTTATGGATTTGGGAATCTCTATTTATCATTACGAAGGCCGAGGCCGAGGTTTTTCCTTCCGATCCGATGAACCTTTGGATATGCGTCTTGGTGATCAAGATCAAAGTGCTGCGGATCTTGTGAACACATTGCCGGAGCAAGAACTCGCAGATGTGATTTACAAATATGGCGAGGAGCGTTTCAGTCGACGAATTGCACGGCGTATCGTTGAAGAGCGACGAGGGAATCCTTTTGAGGATGCGGCTCGATTAGCCGCTGTTGTGGCCACCGCATATCCCGCCAAGGCACGTCATGGACGATTGCATGCGGCGACTCGAACATTTCAGGCTCTACGAATTGCCGTCAATGGGGAGTTAGATCGCCTAGAATCCCTCTTGAAAACAGCTCCTCAGCTTTTGGCTCCTGGTGGGCGTTTGGGCATCATCAGTTTTCATTCCCTTGAGGACCGTATTGTCAAACATGCCTTCCGTGGAATGGATAAACGTTTTGGGGGGCAATTTGAGGTTCTGACAAGAAAGCCCTTAGTTCCAGATGAAGAGGAATGTCGGCAGAATCCTCCCTCACGAAGCGCCAAATTTCGGGTCATAGAGAAACCACTGGAGTTTTCATCATGATTCGAAGAATTGTTGGAACCGTGGCATTGATGAGTGTTCCCATCCTTATGATGCTCCAGGTTCTGCAGGGGTATCGTTATCAGATAGATTTAGAAAGCGCTGCAAGTCTTGAGGTGCGTCAAGAAGATCAGTTGGAAAAGAATCGACTGTTATTGGCCAGTATTGCAGTTTATGATGCGCCAGAGCGAATTTATACCGTGGCCACACAGACTCTTGATCTTTCATCACCTTCACCAGAACGGATTCTGCATGTTCGCTATCCCGATTCGGGGGAGGTTCGTCCATGAGAGAACCTCTTCACGCTGTACGAATCGCTCAAATCACTGGGGGAAAACTCCTTGGCTCTCGTGACGCATTGGTCACAGGAGGCCGTGCAGATTCTCGAATCTGCCAGGAGGGGGATTTGTATGTGGCCCTTCCTGGAGAGCAAACAGATGGAAGTCTTTTTGTTTCTCAAGCTTGGGAGGCAGGAGCTTCTGTGGCCCTGGCTGATCAAACAAAAGAGTATCCATCACCACCAGAAGGGAAGGCCTTAGTTCTGGTTCCACACCCCCTCTCAGCCCTTCAAACCCTTGCCCGGGCAATGAGGGAGGAGCAGGACGGGCTTCAGGTAGTGGGAATTACCGGGAGTAATGGCAAAACCACCACAAAAGAAATCCTGCGGTCCATTCTGCAAGAATGGAAGGGATCAGCTGTTTTGGCCTCAGAGGGAAACTACAATTCGGATGTTGGTCTTCCTTTAACACTCTTACGTCTTCAACCTGAACATGAAATTGCTGTTCTTGAAATGGGGATGAATCGGATTGGTGAAATGGGTGAATTGGCCTCTGTGGCCCACCCCAATGTGGCAGTTGTGACCAATGTCGGCACGGCCCATATTGGAATGTTGGGTTCTCGAGAGGCTGTGGCTGTTGAGAAACGCTCCATTTTTGATTATGCCAGTCCGGATACCATTGCTGTGGTTGAAGGGGACGGTGAATGGCGAGATTTTCTCTTGGAAAATTTTCCAGGATCTGTTCGTTTCTTTGGCGAATGGGGACTCTCTGGCTGGGAATCCTCAAATGACTTAGGTCTTCGTGGTCATGTGATCCGGCGAAATGGCGTAGAAGTCCCTTTTGCCTTACCTGGTTTTCACAACCTCAAGAATGCTATGGCAGCAGTGGAAGCGGCTCTTGCCCTTGGAGCACCTGAAGAGGCTGTTCTGAAAGGCTTAGAGACAGTACGCCCTGAATCAGGACGTTCTCAGGTTATTGATGGCACTGTGACCGTGATCCGTGATTGTTATAACGCCAATCCAGAATCGCTTCAGGCAGCTTTCCAACTGTTTGCTGCCACGAAAACAACAGGAAAACGCATCATTGTTCTTGGAGAAATGCGAGAACTTGGTGATGAGGCCGAAGGAGCCTATCAAAAAGCTGGGGGAGCGGCTGTTGATACAAATCCTGATGCCTTGTATTTATTTGGATCCGGTTTACAACCGGCGGCCCAGGCCGCCCGTGAAGCGGGTTTTCAAGGAATCCTTGAGGAATACGAGGAGATGGAAGAACTCAAAGAAGCTCTGTCCCATTCTCTCAAGGAAGGTGATTTAATTCTCTTGAAAGGGTCGCGAGGCAGTGCGCTAGAGCGACTTGATGAGGTGATTTCGAAGATCGGCACAGGTTAGGCACGATCATCGGGAGGGGTGATGATAAAAGCAATTCTCTTTCCCTTGGTGGATACCATCAAGGCATTCAACATATTCCAATACATCACGTTTCGAGCGGCCTATGCGTCTGTGACGGCCCTGTTGGTGTCGTTTCTCTTTGGGCCCTGGGTTATTCGAAAACTGACAGAACTCAAACTGGGGCAAGAGGTTAGAAGTGATGGTCCTCAAAGCCATCTCGTGAAGGCTGGAACTCCTACCATGGGTGGTGTGCTGATCATTCTGGCGTTCCTTTTTGCTGTGATTCTTTGGCAGGACGTGGCCCAAATCTATACTTGGATTGTGCTTGTCACAGCCCTTGGTTTGGGTGGTCTTGGTTTTGCTGATGATTTCTTAAAAATCACCAAGAAGAACTCCGATGGCTTGCGTGCAGGTGTGAAATTTTCCGGTCAGATGATTGTTTCCTTTGTGGTGATGCTCCTGATTTATATGGTGAGGAATGAGGAAACCACTTTACTGTATCTGCCCTTCATCAAAGGAGCCGTCTTTGACCTAGGTCTGCTCTATATTCCTTTTGGAATGCTCATGATTGTGGGAATGTCCAATGCCGTCAATCTCACTGATGGGTTGGATGGTTTGGCTACGGGTCTGACAGTCATCTGTTTAATTGCTTTCATTATTTTGGCTTATCTCACAGGGCATTCGGAATTTGCTCAGTATTTGTACATTCCCTTTATTCGAGGTGCAGGAGAGCTTTCCATTGCAACCGCTGCCCTTTTGGGGGCCTGTGTTGGATTTTTGTGGTTCAATGCCCATCCCGCTGAGGTGATGATGGGGGATACAGGAAGCCTTACTCTTGGTGGACTGATGGCTGTGTTTTCACTCTTGCTCAAGAAGGAAATCCTATTACTCATCATTGGAGGGGTCTTTGTGATGGAAACCCTCTCTGTGATCATCCAGGTTCTGCATTTCAAAAGAACAGGAAAGCGTGTCTTTAAAATGGCCCCATTGCATCACCACTTTGAGCTCTATGGATGGGCGGAAAGCAAAGTGGTGGCCCGTTTTTGGATTTTGGGTGGGATGTTTGCCATTTTGGGTCTGAGCACCTTGAAACTGCAGTAGGAGAGTCTTTTGGATTTCGGAGCGTTTCGAGCAGAAAAACTCACAGGCCATGAGTCCATGCGAGGAATGGTAGGACTTCAATTCCTCCTTGCTGGCATGGGTGTGGTCATACTCTTTTCTGCCTCGTGGTATTTTGCTCGTTCCGTCTTTGATGATCCCTTTCGAATCTGGAGACGTCAGCTTGTCTGGATGATCTTAGGAACCGTTTCGGCCCTTGTTTTGGCCCGGGTCCCCAAAGATTGGATTCGGAAATCTGTACCCATATTGGTTTGGATGGCCTTTGCCTTGAATCTTGCCACCTATGTACCTTTTCTTGGTTATTCTTCTGGAGGAGCACGGCGTTGGATTGAAGTGGCAGGCCTGACGTTTCAACCTTCCGAATTCACTCGGGTTGTGGTTGTTCTCTATTTGGCGCGCATGATGGAAAAAAACGAAGATCGTCTTGATGATTTCCGTCATAGCCAGCTTCCTCCACTCCTCGTTGTAGGTATTCTGGTGTTCTCGGTGTATTTTCAAAATGATTTTTCCACTGCGGCCTATCTTTTTTTGGTGGCATTATCATTGTTTTTTGCCGCAGGTGTTTCATGGAGAAATATCCTCATTTTCATTGGGGGCATTGGCGTCTCCGGTGGTTTGATGCTTGCGGCCAAGCCCTATCGGCTCCAGCGTTTGTATTCCTGGTTTAATCCTTTGCAAGATCCTTCCGGTGCCGGTTATCAGCTCCTGAGAGCCCGAAGTGCCTTAGAACTTGGGGGTTTTTGGGGACAAGGCTTGGGACGAGGAACCATCAAACAAGGGGGATTGCCAGCCGCTCATTCCGATTTTGTTGTGGCCGTTTTGGGAGAAGAAGCCGGATTCATTGGTGTTGCGGTTGTGCTTGTGGCCTTTACCTTATTTGCCTTGAAAGGCTGGGTGGCTGCCGGAAAAGCTCCTGATACATTCTCACGACTGGGAATTTTTGGACTGGTTGGTGCGGTCTATTGGCAGGCCTTAGTAAACTTTGCCGTTGTATCAGGAGTTCTTCCCGCCACAGGTATACCCCTTCCTTTATTCTCCGCAGGGGGATCTGCCGCATTTACCACGTTGGTGATCTTTGGACTCATCGCCAATTTGGCGGAGGGGATTCGATGATTTTGCGTCGTATGCCCAGTCGAAATCTTGCAGCCATTGTGGTGATACTCGCCTCAGGAGTCCTTTTGGTTCAAATCCTTTGGTACACCGTTGCATCCCCTCGATTGGCACTGCGAACCATCATTTTGGACAGTGATCTTGATTTGGCTGACAGCCAGTTGATAGGGATGTTGGGAATAGAGAGTGCCACATGGACTTCCATTGATGAAGAGGTGATAGAATCCCGATTAGAGTCCTATCCTGTGATTCGTAAAGCCAAGGCTGTCAAGGTTTTCCCAGATTCGCTTCGTCTTTTTTTATATCGACGAAAACCTGTTGCCACCGTTCTTGCGGCCGGGAACTCTCATCCTATTCCTGTTGTTTTTGATGGAGAAGGGTATGCTGTCAGTCTTGGAGCAAAAGGTGGTGACTTTGCGTTTCCGGTGATTTCTGGAGCCAGTTTTTCTGAACCCACTCTTGGAGATCGACTACCAGAAAATCTTCGACCCATCACCCGATCTCTCGCACGACTTCGTGATGATGATCCTCAGTTGTATTCCATGATTTCTGAATTAGAGATTCTCCCTCGAGGGCGAGAAGGATATGAAATAAAAATGTACATGAACCATGTCCCCATACCCATTTTGGTTGACAACGATTTAGGTGCAGATTCCCTGCGCAGTGCTCTTCTTGTGCTTGATGTGCTTTCAGATGACCGCATTGGTCCAGTTGGAGAGGCTGATCTTCGAGGAGGCCATGTGGTGTTTCACCGAAAGGAGGAGAGCTCATGACGCATGATGGCGCTGTCATTGCTGGGCTCGACATTGGCTCCGATTCTATTCGATGTCTTGTTGCCGAATATGGAGTGGATGGGAATCTCATTATCTCTGGATGGGGAAGTGCGCCTTCGGAAGGTCTTCGAAAAGGCGTTGTGGTTAATATTGAAGCCGCTCGGGAAGCGGTGATGGCCGCCGTGGAGGCGGCAGAGCAGGAAGCGGGACGCACGGTCACCGATCTTGTTGCCGCTCTAGGGGGATCTTCTGTTGATAGCCTCAACTCTCGGGGTGTTGTGGCAGTATCCGGAAAGAATCGAGAGATTGGTCAGGCTGATGTAGACCGGGTTCTCGAGGCCGCCAGAGCGGTGGTGATTCCCATGGATCGAGACATCCTTCATGTTCTCCCCCAGGAATACATCATTGATGATCAGAATGGTGTGCGAAATCCCCTGGATATGATTGGTGTTCGCCTTGAGGCGGAAGTGCATATTGTGACGGCTGCGGTTTCGGCCTCTCGAAATATGGAGAAGGCCGTTGAACGAGCCGGATACAAAGTGGCCCATGTGGCTCTTGGTGGTTTGGCCTCTGCCCGAGCCCTTTTGAGTGAAGATGAGAAAGAAATGGGCGTGTTGCTTGTGGATATTGGGGCTGCATCAACAGATTACATCCTGGTTCAAGGGGGAGCTCCGCGTGTGACTGGTTCCCTCCCCATTGGCGGTGGAGTGGTGACATCGGATTTGGCTACAGTTCTTAAAACTCCTATGGAGGCTGCCGAACGAATCAAGTGCAGTTCGGCGTGTTGCTGGGAACCTTTGGCCGATTCAGAAGAGCCAGTGATTATTCCAGGAGTGGGAGGTCGACCTCCGTCTCCTGTTCCCGTGTTGGAATTGGCTCGTATATTGCAACCTCGAATGGAAGAACTCTTTGGCTTGATCCGTCAACGTGTGGAGCGCGTTCCAGGAACCGGACGACTCGATGGTGGCTTGGTGCTTACGGGAGGAGGAGCCTTACTCCCAGGTGTCACAGAACTGGCAAATCATGTCTTTCATCAACCTGCAAGGTTAGGCACACCGCGAGGTGGTGTGGATTGGCCGCAAATTTGCCGAGATCCTCGGTGGACAACCGCCTCTGGTCTCATCCTCTTGGGAGATGCCATGAGAGGGGGAGAGAAGGATGAGGCCAGTCGTGGTGGAGAGTCCAAGAATATGTTGAAAGGGCTTCTTCAATGGTTAGGGGAATTTTTCTAATTCGTCGGTTCTACCGATGGGAATGGATTGAGGGAACGAACCCGGGGAGGGGTGAGTATGGATTTGGAAGTCTTGGACGAAAAAATTGTAGGCAAAACTGTGATTAAGGTGATTGGTTGCGGCGGTGGGGGTAGCAACGCCGTGGCCCGAATGATTGAAGTGGGTGTTGAGGGCGTGGAATTCATTGCCTCCAATACTGATCTCCAGGCCCTGGATTCATCACCGGCCTCCATTCAAGTTCCCCTTGGACGTCAGGTCACTGGCGGACTCGGTGCTGGTGGCAAACCAGAAGTGGGTGAACAGGCGGCTGAAGAGGATAGAGAAACCCTCCAGAATGTGCTTAAAGGCGCCGATATGGTTTTTGTCACAGCTGGAATGGGGGGAGGCACCGGAACAGGTTCCGCCCCAGTTGTGGCTCGTATTGCCAAAGAGATGGGCTGTCTGACCGTTGCGGTTGTGACGCGTCCCTTTAAATTTGAACGACAGCGAAAAATGGAACTGGCCGATGCCGGTATTGATAAACTCCGTGAGCATGTGGACACCCTCATCACCATCCCCAATGAAAATCTTCTCAAACTGGTGGACCGACGGACCCCCATTCGTGAGGCCTTTCTGAAGGCGGATGATGTTCTGCGAATGGGAGTTCAGGGCATTTCTGATCTCATCATTAAACGAGGTGAAATCAACATTGACTTTGCGGACGTCCGAACCGTCATGGAAGGTCAAGGTGATGCCCTCATGGGAATTGGTGAAGGCCAAGGTGATAACCGGGCTGTGGATGCGGCCACCATGGCCATTGAGAATCCCCTTTTGGATGAGGTGAACATCGAAGGAGCACAGGGGCTTTTGGTGAATGTCACTGGTGGCCCTGATTTTTCCTTGTTTGAATACAACGAAATCATGGAGATAGTCTCCGCCCGTGTTGATCCCTCTGCCACAGTGATTTCGGGGCAGGACATTGATGAATCCTTGGGTGATGAAGTGAAAGTCACGGTGATTGCCACAGGATTTGGTAGTCCTCGTCATCGAAGCCCCCGAGAAAATACCGCTCAGGTGAAAAAAGACAGCGAGGTTCTTTCCTATGATGTCTGGAAGGGGCTAAGCGAAGGTCGTGGTATGGCAGTCACCACACCTGTTCAAGAGGAAAAAGATGATTCTGTTCCTCGGAGCTCTGGAACCACGCCTCATGGTTTGAATGGTTTTCTGGATGAAACCGATCTTCTGATTCCCACTGTGATGAGAGAAAAACGCTTTGGAGGCGATCGGTAAGGTGGCTGTTGTGACTCTGGCTGAGGAATATGAAGGATATCTCCGGAATGAGTTGCGTGTTGCAGATTCCACAGCTGGAACCTATTGTGCGGAAGCACGCCGATTTGTTTTGTGGCTAGAGCATGAGGGCTTTGATGTGGCCAAAGTGAATGCCGCCAATATTGAAGATTATGTGCGGTCCCGAGGAACAAATGCTCCCTTAAGTTCTCGAACTGTGGCACGAATCTTCAGCTCTCTTCGTTCTTTCTTTGGTTTCACAAAAGTGGCCGGTTATCGTTCCGATGATCCCTCCGCGGATCTTGATCGGCCTAAAGTGAGCCGCCACCTCCCGGAAGTTTTGGAGCTCAGTGAGGTGGACAAGTTTTTGCAGTCCATTGATCCAGGAACACCTTTTGGACTTCGGGATAGAACCCTCTTTGAGCTCATCTATTCCTGCGGTCTGCGCGTGAGTGAGGCCTCAGAACTCACCCTGGGGCAAATCTACATCAAAGAAGGTGTGCTACGCGTCCGTGGAAAAGGGGATAAAGAACGTCTTGTTCCCCTTGGAGAAGAAGCAGAGCGATGGCTGCGTTTATATCTTCTGGAAGGACGTCCTCAGCTCACAAAAAGTACACGTTCTGAGGAAAGGGTGTTTCTCAACAATCGAGGGGAAGGTCTTGGTCGTAAAGGAATGTGGAAACGCTTTCGTGGTATTGCAACAAAGGCCGATGTGAATGGAAAAATCCATACCCTTCGTCATTCCTTTGCCACCCATCTTCTTCGGGGCGGAGCCGATTTACGAAGTGTTCAAGAATTACTTGGTCATGCGGATATCAGCACCACACAGATTTACACCCATCTCGATCGAAGGGATCTCGAAAAGGCCCATGAGGCCTATCATCCCAGGGGGTAAAAGAATGCGTTGTTTTCGTGGTCCATATCAGTGTTCTTTTCTTCTTCTCCTTGCGCTGAGCCTTCTTCTTACCTCGTGTGGCCAAAAAGAGAACCGGAATGAATTGGCTGAGCGGCTTGCTCAACAGGATGGTTTGGAACCAGATGAGGCCCAGATTCAGGAGTGGAAAAAACGCCTTCGAGAGATTGATGATGATGTGGAAGACACATTAGAGAAGGTTCAGGATAAGTCCGGTTACTGGCGGCTCCTTGGTTTAAAATACATGGACCACAAAATGTGGGGACAAGCCTTTTCCGCCTTTGAAGAGGCGGTCGCCCTAGAACCTGAACGAGCGAGCCTCCTCTATCAACGTTCATTGAGTTTGAGTCAGCTGGCCCTATCTGAATCTTCGGAATTGGAGCGTCAGCGTTTGTTTGAAGAAGCCGAATTTGGTTATCGGCGGGCCTTGAATGTGGATTCAAGGCATACCCCATCCATGTATGCCCTGGCCGCACTTCTTGTTTTTGAGTTGGATCGACCCCGCGAAGCCGGGGTCTTTCTGGAAGATTATCTTCGGATTGAACGAAGTCACATTGGGGCTCGTTTCCTTCTGGCACAAGTCCGATTGATCGAAGGTCGACCCGATGCTGCCTTGGATTTGTATGAAGAGATTTCTTCCATTGCTCCTGGGACGCAAGAAGAGCAACAGGCCCGTGAATTGGCCAATCAGGTTCTTTCGGGGGCTTATGGTGGGTAATCTTCTCTGGGCATTGGCGGCCAACCGTCTTCCTGGACATGATGGTTGGAGCAAATTGGATTTGCTGGTGGCTTCAAGAGATGAGAATGATCTTCGTCAGGCCTTTGTGATTTATCTGCAGAAGCATTCTTCATCACGAAATACCCGCATCCCTACCTTTGATGTGCTCATGGGGGAGGCCGAAGTGGAGCTTCGCCGAGTTCAACGCTTAGGGATACATCTTTGTGTACTTGGTCATCAAGATTACCCGGATCGCCTGACCCTCATTCCTGATCCTCCTCTCATGCTCTATCTCAGAGGGCATCTGGAGAAGGACAGTTCTCCTGTTGCCATCGTGGGAACACGTCGTCCCAGTCAAAAGGCCCTTCGGGTGGCTTATGCCCTTGGATGTGATTTTGCTCTTTCCTCCACGCCGGTTGTTTCTGGCTTAGCCCTTGGTATTGATGCTGCGGCTCATGAGGGCGTGTTGGCCGCTGGAGGTAAAACCTGGGCCGTCCTTGCCGGAGGGGTGGATCAACCTACACCACGAGCGCATCAAAAACTGGCCTCACGGCTTTTGGATGCAGGGGGAGCCCTTTTAAGCGAAATGCCAACGGGTTCTTCTCCGGTTCGTTATGCCTTTCCCCGTCGGAATCGTCTTTTGAGTGGATTGTGTGATGCCTGTGTTGTGGTGCAGGCCCCTCGAAGATCTGGAGCTCTGCTCACAGCCCAATATGCCCTGGAACAGGGTCGAGAGGTTTATGTTTGTGCCGAGGCTTTTGAAGGATCCATTGGAGAGGGGACCAGGGATTTAGAGGAACAGGGTGCACTTGCCATTCGTGCGGCCTCGGAAATCTTCCCTCAGAATGCTTCTTGTCAAGAATCCATCAGAGAACTGCCATTGCCTCAATCGGCTTTAGATGTTTGTGCGCGAACTCGAGGGGAATTGAACGGGCAGATTTCTCGTTATATGGGAGGCTGGTTTGAGTGTTGAAGCCCATGATTGGATCGAACATTTGCGCCATGTTCGTCGTTTATCCGATGCCACTGTGCGCTCTTATCGTCGAGATCTTGCCGCATGGTCCGCTTTTCTTGCAGAAAATGCGTTAACGGAAGGGGAAGCCTCCTCCCGTGATGCCCGTTCGTTCATTGCAAGAATGTCCTCACAACGATTAGCTCCAGCCACAGTCAATCGGCGATTATCGGCTCTGAAGGGATACTATGAATGGAGAAGGAAGCGAATTCCGGGTTCCTTGAATCCTTTCTCAGAGTCTCGGGCCGTAAAGATGGGGAGAAAGTTGCCCAGCTATCTTTCCCATGAAGAGATTGAAAAATTCTTGGAATGCACCGGGGATGACTTCATGGGCTACCGGGATCGATTCCTCTTTGAGCTGTTGTATTCCACTGGTTGTCGCGTGTCAGAAATCTGTTCTCTTGATGTGAGTGATGTGATACGGCGACAAGTCCGTGTGCGGGGAAAAGGAGATAAGGAACGCATCGTTTTTATTGGATCCAAAGCCTCTCGGGCCTTAGATCATTATCTTCCCTTCCGTTTGGAACACGCACATGATGATTCAGACAGCCGAAGGGCTTTGCTCCTTGATCATCGAGGCAAAAGACTCACAGATCGAGGAATCCGTCATATTGTACAAAAGTACACAAGTTTGACCGGTTGTCCCAAGTCTGTGTCGCCGCATACGTTTCGGCACAGTTTTGCCACCCATGTTCTGGATGAAGGAGCGGATATTCGGGTGGTGCAGGAAATGCTTGGGCACTCCAGTCTTTCTACAACACAAATTTATACACATACGGGAATTGAGAGAATAAAACAGGTGTATCGATTCTCTCATCCCCATGCACGGCGTCGCGCCGGAGGACAAAATGGCTGAGATTCGAGGAACCACGATTGTTGCTGTCCGGAAAGATGGACAGGTTGCTATGGCTGGTGATGGTCAGGTGACTTTAGGTGAATCTGTGGTGATGAAGGGGCGAGCAAGAAAGGTTCGCCGGATTTATGATGGAAAGGTTCTGGTGGGTTTTGCTGGATCGACAGCAGATGCCTTCACTTTAGAGGAACGTTTCGAAGGTCGACTCAAGGAGTATGCTGGAGATGTGACGCGAGCAGCCGTTGAGTTGGCCAAGGAATGGCGTACCGACCGTGTATTGCGTCGCCTTGAGGCCATGCTTCTTGTGGCTGGCGGAGGACGATTGCTTCTTCTTACGGGTAATGGCGATGTGATTGAGCCGGATGAAGGAGCCGTGGCCATTGGGAGTGGGGGGAATTATGCCTATGCAGCCGCCCGTGCCTATTTGGACGCTTCTGAATTGGATGCCGGAGAAATTGCCGAACGCTCTCTTCGAATTGCTGCCAGCATCTGTGTCTTTACCAATGAAAACATCACTTTGGAGGTGCTCAACGATGAGTAAGCTGGATGGAATGACTCCTAAAGAAATTGTTCAGGCTCTGGATCATTATATTGTGGGGCAGGAAGCCGCAAAGAAAGCGGTGGCCATTGCCTTGAGAAATCGCCAACGCCGAGCGGCTCTTCCCGATGATATTCGTGATGAAGTGGCGCCAAAGAATATTCTGATGATTGGCCCCACTGGTGTGGGAAAAACCGAGATTGCCCGACGTCTGGCCAAGTTGGCCAAGGCTCCCTTTGTGAAAGTGGAGGCCACAAAATTCACAGAAGTGGGTTATGTGGGCAGAGATGTGGAATCCATGGTTCGGGATTTGATGGCCAAAGCTGTGGCGATGGTGAAGGATGAGATGCGTTCTGGAGTAGAGGAAGCAGCTCGAAACGCCGCAGAAGACATCATTCTTGATGCCCTGGTTCCCGGTTCCCAGGCTCCACCGCCGCAAGGAGCGACAGCCAACACTCCCGTGGAACCGGATCGTGGTCAACATGCGCGAGAGGTTCTTCGCAAAAAGCTTCGGGCTGGTGAGTTGGACGATCGAATGATTGAAGTGACCGCCGGAATGCCCAAAAAGCCCCATATTGAAGTGATGGCTGGTCCTGGAATTGAGCAGATGGGTTTTGATATGGGTCAGCTTGGAGCTCTGTTCCAAGGACCGCGTAAGCCACGGAAAGTGAAGGTTTCTCGGGCACGAGAACTTTTGGAAGCTGAACAGCAGGATAAGCTGATTGATGGAGAAAGCGCGACAGAAATGGCACGGGAACGTGTTCAAGAATCGGGCATCATCTTCATTGATGAGATTGATAAAATTGCGGTGAACTCAGGACGATCCGGTGGACCGGATGTCTCCCGGGAAGGAGTCCAACGGGATATTCTTCCCATTGTGGAAGGTTCCACAGTCAATACCAAGTTTGGCATGGTGGACACCAGCCACATTCTGTTCATTGCAGCCGGTGCATTCAACCTCTCTAAACCTTCTGATCTCATTCCGGAACTTCAGGGGCGATTCCCTCTGCGGGTGGAACTGGAGTCTCTCGGGGCTGCCGAATTCCGTAAAATTCTCACGTCACCTCGGAATGCTCTCACCCGTCAATACCAGGAACTGATGGCCACAGAAGAGGTGAACCTTGTCTTTGAAGATGAGGCCATTATTCGGTTGGCCGATATCGCCGCGGAGGTGAATTCTCGCACTGAGAACATCGGAGCCCGGCGGTTACACACCGTCCTTGAGCTTCTTGTGGAAGAGGTTTCTTTCACTGCACCTGAGCGGGCTGGAGAGCAAATTATTGTGAATGCTCAATATGTGAATGAGCGTTTGGAATCGGTGATTGAAGACCGAGATTTGTCTCGGTACATCTTGTAGACCTGGGACTCAGATTGGGTTCTGCTTGCGCCGATGATGAGAAAAGAAGGCCTGATGTTTGTTGTCAGGCTGGGAGGGGATGATGTTAAACAGCACAACTTTTGGACGATCCGTTGATCTTCTGCAGCGCAATCTCTCCGCATCATGGCTTCGAGATCAGGTTATTTCTGACAATATCGCCAATGCCGAGACTCCGAATTTCAAGCGCTCTGAAGTGAGCTTTGAGGCTCAATTGTCTCGGGCATTGGCCTCGGAAAATAAGGCTTCATCCATTGGTGTCACCACTCATCCCAAGCATATTTCCTTTGATCAAAAAATGGACTATCAATCGGTGGTCCCCAAAATCACTTTGGATTACCTCACCACAGCCAAAAACAATGGAAACAATGTGGATATTGAGCGTGAAACCATGGAACGAACAAAGAACCAGATGATGTATGAGATGATGACCTATGCCGTCAATCATCAATTTCGTCAAATCAATACGGTGTTGAGATGATGAAACATTCACGTATTGACGTTCTTTGTCTGTGTGAGAATCAGGAGGTTCAGTAATGGGCATGTTTAGTGCAATCAATACCGCGGCATCTGGCCTTTCTGCTGAGCGCTTGCGTTTGGATGTGATTTCCGACAATATCGCCAACGCCACAACCACAAGAACCTCGGAGGGGGGAGCCTACCGACGGAGTCGTGTGGTGTTTCGGCCGCGCACAGAAAAACCCTATTGGCAGAGCCCCTTTCTACCAGAACCACTGGAGAATAAAGTGGGCAGTGGTGTGCGAGTTGTTTCCATTGAGAAGGACATGGACAGCGATTTGGTATTGAAATGGGATCCCACCCATCCCGATGCCATTAAAACAGGTCCTCGAACGGGGTATGTGGAAATGCCCAATGTGAATGTGGTGAACGAGATGGTGGATATGATTTCAGCTTCACGGGCTTATGAAGCCAATGTGGCCGTCATGGATGGTGCAAAAAGCATGTTCCGTAAAGCTCTGGAGATTGGGAGGGCCTAATGACCATTAATTCCAATTTGAATGGCGAAAGCACCATCAAGATGGCACTTACAAATCCGGCCCATCGGAGTTCTGAAGGATCTCAAACGCCAGAAAACACCCGGACTTCTGGATTTGGTGCCATGGTGAGTGAGGCTTTGGGGTCGGTATCCGATGCACAGCTCAATGCGGATGCTGTTTTTGAAAAGATGATCACGAATCCCGATGATGTGGAACCTGCCGATGTCACCATTGCTATGGCTAAGGCGGAAATGAGCTTGAATCTGACCAAGACCATCGTGGATCGGGCTGTGAAAGCGTACAACGACATCACGTCGATGCGATAGGATGAAGGGAGCCAGACGGGGGGAAGCCGTCTGATGTTCCTGGGGGGGTAACATATGCCGGAATGGCTGACGAAGATCTTTGCCAGATTGAGAGATCTCTGGGGGCAATGGTCCATATTGCGCAAGATTGCGCTCATTGGCATTGTTGTGGCTGTTGTGGCTGCATTTGTTGTGTTGGGAACCATGTCGGCCCAACCCTCTCAAGTGGCCATATTTAATACCACCATAACGGATATGGCCCTTGCGGATCGGATTGCGACGGCCCTTGATTCAGAGAACATCGCCTACAGTCGCGCCGCGGATAATCGGTTCTATACGGCTGATACTGAGACGGCTCGACGTGCGCGTTCCCTTCTTGTACGAGAAGATCTCCTTCCGGGCCAGCTTGATCCATGGAACTTCTTCACAGGAATGGATCGGTGGACGCTCACAGATTTTGATCGGAACATTAACCTTCAACGCGCCATCACCTCCAATCTTGAGCAGCATATTGCGGCCCTTGATGATGTGGATTCTGCCAAGGTCACCCTTGCTCTTCCTGAGACAGAACTTTTTGCAGAAGATCAAAAACCGGTGACGGCATCGGTGATTCTTCAGCCAAAACCTGGCAGTGATATTGCTGAGAATCGAACCAAGATTGAAGGGATTGTGAAACTCATTCAGTTTGCGGTGGAAGGGCTGGAAGCAGAAAACATCACCATCATGGACATTCGTGGAACCATCCTCAATGACTTTGAAGGGATGGGGCGCTCAGATGCTCTGGATTTGACCAGTCGAATGCTTCGGCAGAAAAGAGCTCTAGAAGCACAATATACGGCAACAATCCTTCGTTCTCTCAGTCATGTATTTACTCCTTCACGGGTGAATATTGTGAACTTTGATATTGATTTGGAGTTTGTTCAAAAATCCATTGAAACCCAGGAGCACTTTCCCATCACCCTCCGGGAGGATGATCCCAACACACCCTACAGTGAATTAGAAACCACACCGTCTGTGATTCGAAGTCGTGAAACCAGTAATCAGAACTTTGAGGGCACAGGTTTTAACCCAGAAGGTCCTCCCGGACAAGAGGGGCAAACTCCTCCGGCCTATCAAGACCTCACCAATCTTGTGGGACGATACGAGTCAGATCGGAACATTGAGAATTATGAGATTAATGTTCGAAACATCACGGAAGAAAAAAGCCCCTATGAGATTCGACGCATCAGTTTAGGTATGGTGATTGATGGAACCTGGGCCATCAAATTTGATGAGGCTGGGAAGGCCGTTGTTTTGCCCAATGGTTACCGTGAACGAGCCTATACTCCAGTCTCTGCTGACGTGATGGCTCAGGCCCGTGGCGTTGTCGAAGGAGCTGTGGGATACTCAAAGTCACGTGGAGATGTGGTGACATTAGAGAACATCCCATTTGATCGGAGTCAACAATTCTTACAGGAAGATGAGGATTGGCTCCAACGGCGGCAGATGCAAAGGGCTCTCTTCTGGGCCATCATTGGAGTTGCTGCAGCAATCTTCTTATTTGCAGTGGCCCGATTGATTAGTCGACAGGTTGAGAAAAAACGCCGCGAGCGTGAAGATGAATTGGCCCGCCAGCATCAGGCCATGCGGGAACAGGCCCTGCGTAGCGCAGAAGAAGAGGGTCTTGAAGTGGAAATGTCTGTCCAAGAGAGGGCACGCATTGAAATGCAAGAGAATGCAAAAAACGTGGCACGGGAACATCCGGAAGATGTGGCTCAACTGATCCGGACCTGGCTGGCAGAGGAGTAGCGTATGGCAAAGACAAGCGCTTCGGCAGGTGGCGAGGGTCGTCCCCAGTCCGGAGGACGCGGCTCACAGCATAAAGAGGAACTCAGCGGCAAGCAGAAAGCAGCCGTATTTTTGGTGACTCTTGGATCTGATATCTCCTCTGAAATTTTTAAGCATCTACGGGAAGATGAAATTGAAACCCTGACCTGGGAAATTGCCCGCCTTGAGAACATCGAACCGGATGATAGGGATATGGTTCTTCAAGAGTTCCAAGAGCTCATGATGGCCCAGGATTTCATCACTTCTGGAGGTATTGATTACGCTCGAGAATTGTTGGAAAAATCTCTGGGGAATCAAAAGGCCGTTGATATCATCAACCGTCTTACCAGCTCCTTAAAAACCAGGCCCTTTGATTTTATTCGCCGAACAGATCCTGCCAACCTTTTGAACTTGATTCAGCAGGAGCATCCTCAAACGATCGCTCTGATTTTGGCCTATTTGGAGCCTGCAAAAGCATCGCAAATCATGGCCCAGCTTCCCCAGGAAAAGCAGTCAGATGTGGCCAAGCGTATTGCCACCATGGACCGCACCAGTCCGGAAATCTTACGGGAAGTGGAACGAGTTTTGGATAAAAAACTCTCGTCCCTGTCTCATGAGGATTACACCGCTGCAGGTGGTGTGGAAAGCATTGTGGACATTCTCAATCTGGTGGATCGAACCACAGAGAAATCCATCATTGAGTCCTTGGAAGAAGAAGATCCAGAATTGGCAGAAGAAATCAAGAAACGCATGTTTGTCTTTGAAGACATCGTCATGCTGGATGATCGGGCCATTCAACGTGTTTTGCGTGAGGTGGATACCAATGAACTGGCCAAGGCTCTGAAAGCGGTGGATACCGAAGTTCAGGATAAGATTTTCCGCAACATGTCTAAACGCGCGGCGGCACTTCTGAAGGAAGACATGGATTACATGGGACCCACGCGTCGAAAGGACGTGGAAGAATCCCAGCAGAAAATTGTGTCTGTCATTCGCAAGCTGGAAGAACAGGGTGACATTGTGATTGCCCGTTCTGGTGAAGAAGACGTGTTGGTGTAGTGACCTGAGGAGAGAGCCATGGCGAAAAATGTTTTTCACCCAGTGGAAATTGTGGATCTCACTGCTCAGAAGGTGAAGGTGGCTCCACCGATTTTTGCGGTGGAAGAGCCTGAACCCATTGAGGTGTATGAGGGTCCCACAGCCGATGACTTACGCCGCGAAGCTGAGGCCTTTAAGCAGGCCTGGGAACAGGAAAAGGCGGCTCTGATTGAGGCCGCACAAGCCGAGGCCTTGGCCATTCGGGAACAAGCCGAAAAAACCGCTTTTGATGAGGTGAAGGTAAAAACGGATGCGGCCATTTTGGATCAGCAGCGAGCCCAGGAAGAGGCTCAGCGGATTCGTGAAGAGGCCGAAGCGGAGGCTCAGAAAATCCGAGAAGAGGCTCAGGCTCAGCGGGATGCCCTTGTTGCAGAAGCCCAAGAAGCCGGCCAACTTGCTGGACGGGAAGGCGGCTGGGCGGAAGGAAAGGCGGAAGCCGAACGTCTTGTAGAACGTTTGCACAAAATCATTGATGCCAGCATCCGAAAGCGCCAAGACATCATTGATGAAGCTGAAACTCAGCTCATTGATTTGGTGTTGCTCATCTCCAAAAAGGTGGTAAAGGTCATCAGTGAGAACCAGAAAAATGTGGTGATTAACAACATTGTACAGGCTCTGCGGAAACTCAAGAGCCGGGGCGATGTGGCCATTCGTGTCAATCTCGCCGACCTGGATCTCACCACCGAACATGTCAACGACTTCCTCAAGATGGCAGAAAATGTCAAATCTGTGACTGTGCTTGAAGATTCCTCCGTGGATAAGGGCGGGGCCATTGTGGAAACCGATTTTGGGCGTATTGATGCCCGAATTTCGAGTCAGTTGCGGCAAATTGAAGAAAAAATCCTGGAGCTTGTGCCAATCCGTACCGTCGGGGAGGAATAGCCATGGTTCTGGATAAGTATCTGAAGGCCGTTGACCGCACTGATCCTGTCAAATATGTTGGCCGGGTGGAACGGGTGCAGGGGATTCTTGTGGAAAGCACCGGTCCCCGGGCTGCGGTGGGAGAATTTTGCCGCATCATATCTTCATCCGGGGCCACTTATCTGGCGGAAGTGGTGGCTGTACAAGGAACAAACATCCAGCTGATGTCCTTTGATCCCCTCACCGGTTTAGAGGCTGGTGATATGGTGGTGGCTTCGGGAGAGCCCTTAGGGATTCCCGTTGGTCAGGATATGTTGGGCCGGGTTTTTGATGCCCTTGGCCGACCCATGGATGGGAAAGGTCCCATTTCTGTTGAAACCGTTTATCCGGCCCAAGCCGATCCCCCCTCTCCTCTGGATCGGGCTCCCATCAACCGACGCATTGATACAGGGATACGAGCCATTGATGCCTTGATGCCCGTGGGCCGTGGGCAGCGTATGGGAATCTTTGCTGGTTCTGGGGTGGGAAAATCCACTCTCTTAGGAATGGTGGCCCGAAACACCTCGGCCGATGTGAATGTGATTGCCCTGATTGGTGAGCGGGGCCGGGAAGTTCGTGAATTCATTGAGAACGATTTAGGAGAAGAAGGGCTGGCTCGTTCGGTTCTGGTGGTGTCCACATCTGATACGCCTGCATTGGCTCGTGTCCGTGGGGCATTCACCGCAACAGCGGTCGCCGAATATTTCCGTGATCAGGGAAAGGATGTGATGCTTCTCTTTGATTCAGTCACCCGTTTTGCCATGAGCCAGCGGGAGATTGGATTAGCCATTGGTGAGCCTCCCACTACTCGAAGTTACACGCCCTCTGTTTTTTCCCTGCTTCCACGATTGGTGGAGCGTCCCGGTGTTTCTCCTGAGGGAACCATCACTGGCTTGTACACCGTCCTTGTGGAAGGGGATGACATGGATGAACCTGTGGCTGATGCTGTCCGGGGGTATTTGGATGGCCATGTGGTTTTAGATCGACGCCTAGCCGCTAGAAATCATTACCCAGCCATTGATGTCTTGTCTTCTGTGAGCCGGGTGGCTCCCCGTTTGATGACAGAACGCACTGCGGCTGCGGCGGGAAAAATCCGCCGGTTGATTGCCACCTATAAGGAAAAAGAAGATCTCATTGATGTGGGGGCGTATGCCCGGGGAAGTGACGTTGAGGTGGATGAGGCCATTGAAAAGCGTCCAGTGATCAATGAGTTCCTTGTTCAGGGGGTTGGAGAACGGGAAGAGTCCGCCAGTCTCTTCACAAGGGCTGCTCAGATTGCAGGATTGCCGCCAATAGAGGATTCCGGAAATGAAGAGCTTTCAGTTTTCGCTTGAAACCCTCCTTTCTCTGCGGCAAGAAACGGAGCAAGAAAAGCGCATTATTCTGGCCCAAAAGGTGGGTGTCCTCAATCAGATTGAACAGCGCCTTCAGGAGGCGGAGAATCGAGTGAATGCGGCATTTCAAGAAGAATCTGGAACTCTAGAAATGCTTCAGCTTCGAGAACGGGTGATGAACCGATCAGCCTCAGAACGACGTACACTTGAGCAACCGCGTCAATCCGCTCTTCAAGAAGTGGAAAAGGCCAGGGGTGCCTATGCTCAGGCCCGAGCTGCCAGCGCGGCTTTAGAACGGCTGAAAGAAAAACGAAAAGAAGAATGGGCCAAAGAGGCCAAACGCCAAGAAATCTTGAGAATTGATGAGGTGGCTCGGGGAAGCAGGGCCCGAGGGGCGTTGAAGGGAGGAGTCGAATGAAAAGTTACAGTCGTGGTGGAGGTATCGCGAAAATCATCTTCCTTCTTGCTGTGATCGTGGCCTTGGTGATTGGAGGCTTGGTTTGGTTGGACTTTCTTGGGGTAATGGATATCCGAGAGAATCTTGCACCCATTACAAGTCTCTTTGGTGTGAATGCGCCTGCTAAAGTGGAAGATCCCCTGGCGCCCGCTCTCTTGGATGCTGATCGTCTTGCCAAGGAACGGGATGCCCTTTCTATGGAATGGAATCGTCTGAACCTTGCGGAAGAAGACCTTGCGCTTCGAGAAGCAGAGGTGCTTCAAAAAGAGAGTCTTCTGGCCGAACGGGAACGAGAATTAGATGAGAAGCAAAAATCCCTAAACGCAGCCATCTCTCGGTACGACAATAGAGTAGCGAACCTTGAGCAGACGGCCCGTTACATGATGGGTATGCCGCCCCAAGATGCGGTGGCCATCATGGATGAGTATGACACCAAAGACTTGGTGGACCTGCTTCGAACGAGTGAACGTCTTTCCCAGGAATCGGGAGAGGCCTCCCTTGTTGCCTTCTGGATTTCCATCATGCCAGACCGTGGTCGGGCTGCAGAAGTCCAGGGATTACTGGTGGATAAACCAGGGCCGAATCTGGAGGGGTGAGCAAATCTTAGGGTGGTGTACAGCTGCCCAAAGGGATGGCGCACATGGCAAATGCTCCAAGTCAGAGATTACAGGCGCCCGAGGCCCCCAGGCCCCCTGGGAAGGGAACAAAAGCCCAAAAAAAAGTTGAAAAAATTCAAGGCAAATCCGATTTTTCCACACGTCTTCATGAGGCGCGTGAGAAGAAATCGGAAATGGTCTCCTCTCTTGATAAGGGCCTGAAACAGAAGGGGAAAGCCTCCGCAAAAAAGGACATGAAGGGCGCCACTGGTGCATTGGTTCAACACCAGTCCCTGAAGAAATCACAGAAGTCCGTGCTTCCCTCTACCGAAGAGTCCTTGGTTTTAGAGGGGATTCCTGCTGCTAAGTCGCAAGGGCTTGTGAAAGATTCCGTGTCTCCCGCTTCTCCAAAAATCCAATCAGAAACAGTGGAATCTCCCTCCACACTTCTCTCTTCTCTTGCAGCTGTTGCAGAACAACCGCGGCAAGCGGTCGTCAAAAAAGCGGAGAAACAAGAGGGGGGAAAGGACAAAGGGGAGGCAACGGTTCAACCCACAATGGCCAAGGGGGATGCCAACTCTTCACTGGTGACACGCACAGGGCGTGTTGAGGTGGAAGATAAGCGAATCCCCATTCAGGAACTGTCAGGAAAACATTCTCGCCAGAAAGCTGTGGCCAAGAAGGGGGATTCCCATGTTCCTCAGGAGAATTCTCAGGCCACCAATGCCCACTCAACACGATTTGCTGTTGCGGAAACTGACATTGATTTGAGTCCGCGTGGGGGAAAGGTTGCCACTGAAAGCTTCTCAGAACAACTGGCTCGCAAACTCGATGCTCAGAATGGGAACGAAATCGTCCGACAGGTGAAGGTAGTGGTGGACCGAGCCGATGCCGGAGAAGTGCGAATTAACCTTCGTCCCGGTAATCTTGGTCGAGTGCGGGTGCGGATTCGCATGGAAGATCATCGTTTGACGGGACGAATCTTTGTGGAATCCGCGGCGGCTCGAGAGGCCTTTCGGTCTGCTCTGGATGGGCTGCAAACCAAGCTTGTGGAAAGCGGCTTTGGTGCGGCAGATCTGGAACTGGCCTGGGATGGTCAGGAAGGCGGGAATGGAACGATGCTGAGTGATCAGCGGAAAGGCCAATCCCAGCAGCACCATGAAAAACAAGCCAAGGAATGGAATGACAATGTTCCAGTGGTGGATGGCGAGAAGCGACTTGTTGCGGATGGCCATGTGAACTTGGTGGCATAGGAGCAACGTTATGGATATTGCAACAACAATGGGTGGAGCCGAGCGGGCCAGCCTGAACATGCAAGTTGAGGCTTTTAATGCCACGCTCAAAGGTGGAAAAGCAGCACAACAGGATTTAGGGAAAGATGATTTTTTAAAAATCCTGATCACCCAGCTCCAAAACCAGGATCCCACCAAGCCTATGGAAGATCGGGAATTCATTGCCCAAATGGCTCAATTCTCATCCTTGGAACAAATGACCAATATGAGCAGCCAGTTCACAGAGCTCTCATCCACCATGAAGAGCTCTCAGGCCATGGGACTCTTGGGACAGTCCGTTGAGATTGCCCAAGGAGAGGGCATGATTACTGGAACGGTTGATGCAGTGACTGGTGGACCCTTCCCCCAACTCTTGGTGGGTGGGGCATATTACGACTACGACTCAGTGACGAAAGTCGCTCGATAAGGGAGGAACACGACTATGATGCGATCACTTTATTCCGGTGTTTCCGGCTTGCAAAACCATCAGATTCGAATGGATGTGATTGGAAATAACATTTCGAATGTGAACACCATTGGCTTCAAAAAAGGCCGAGTGAATTTCCAGGATCTCATCTCCCAGAACATGAGCGGTGCTTCTCGTCCAAATGATGAGGTGGGTGGTGTGAATCCCAAGCAAGTGGGATTGGGAATGAGCGTTGCCTCCATTGATACCATCCATACCCAGGGCTCTTTACAAACCACTGGAGTTGTGTCGGACTTGGCCATTCAAGGGAATGGATTCTATGTCATGCGCAGTGGAGATAAGGAACTGTACAGCCGTGCTGGTGCCTTTGGATTGGATGCAGATGGCTACTTGGTGAATCCTGCCAATGGAATGCGTCTCCAGGGCTGGGCTCCAGAAATTTTGGCTGATGGAACCACTGGTGCCATCAAATCGGCTGCGGATGTGACAGACTTGCGTGTTCCTGTGGGATCAAAGGATCCGGCCCGGGCCACAAGCTTGGTGGAGTTGGCCTGCAACTTGGATAAGCGAACTCCCATCATTGCGCCTGGTGCATCACCGGCGGATACCAGCGCAGGAACATGGAGTTTGGATAAAACCGTTTATGATGGTTTTGGTGAGGCACATACCTTAAGAATGAATTTCACCAAAACTCCTGGAATTAACAATTCTTGGGATGTGGTGGTTCAGGTTGATCCTGATCGACCGGCTGATGCTGATGTGCCCTCCAATGTGACCTTGGGATTTGATCCGGCCACTGCCGCCGGGAATGGGGCCGGGGAAGGCACCTTCACCATGACCTTTGATAATTTGGGCGCTTTGGCCACGGTGACCGATGCCCAGGGAAATCTTCAGGATAATGGTCGGATTCAAATTCCCATCACCTTTGATGTGGAAAATGATGCCACTGGAGCTTTGAGCACCCAGGCTTTAAACATTGATGTAGGAGAGGTGGGAAGTTATGAAAATTCCACCACTCAATTTGCAGAAACCTCCAGCACCAAGGCTTTCCGTCAAGACGGATTCACTATGGGGTATCTGGAAAGCTACAAGATTGACCAGAGTGGCATCATCACCGGTGTCTTTTCCAATGGCACGGAGCGGGATTTAGGCCAGGTGGCCTTGGCATCCTTCACCAATCCTGGTGGATTGGAAAAATCTGGTGAAACCACATTCAGTCAATCCATCAACTCAGGAGAGGCTCTTCTTGGACCTTCTGGGGTGGCTGGTAAAGGAAAAATCATCTCTGGTACCTTGGAGATGAGTAATGTGGATTTGGCCGAACAGTTCACCGATATGATTGTGACGCAAAGGGGATTTCAATCCAACAGCAAAACCATTCAGACTTCTGATTCGATGCTTCAGGAATTGCTTTCGCTTAAGCGCTAATGAATGATAGTGTTCCGGCTCCTTTGAGGGGCCGGAATTGATGGGATGAGTGTATGATCAATGTGAGTTTGCCGGGAAAATCAAGCCGGAAGGTGATGCTGAATCCTCATTTGATTGAGTATGCCGAACCGGTTGGAGAGGGCCGCACAGCTCTACTCCTCACCACCGGTAAGCGATTTGTTGTTGTGGAGTCCCCTGAGGAAGTGCGATCTCTTATCATCGCCTACCGACGGGAAATTGGTTATCCCGCCCAGGAGGATTAGGAATGGATATTGCAACATTGGGAGGGATGGTCGGCGGACTCATCTTGATCGTCGCGGCCTTTGTGTTGAATGGAAACCAGTTCATGGGACTGGTGGATCCCACGTCATTTATAGTTGTTATTTTTGGTTCTTTTGCTGGTGTATTAGCTGCAAGTCCCATGAGTCGGGCTCTTGGCTTTCTCAAATATCTGAACATTGCCACGAGAGTTCCCGAATTTCAGAACAAAATGGAACTCATCAACCAACTGGTTCAATTTGCAGATAATGCCCGTAAAGAGGGCTTGCTCTCCTTGGATGACTCCCTGAATGAGGTGGAAGATGATTTTCTTCGCGGTGGACTCCGTTTGGTGGTGGATGGTACTGATCCGGATGTGATTAAGAGGATTCTTTACACCAATTTGGATCAGGTTGAGAGTCGCCATGAAGATGGTATTGGCTTCTTTGAGCGTTGGGCAAAATTGGCACCAGCTTTTGGGATGATTGGGACTTTGCTGGGTCTCATTGGTATGATGGCCAACTTGGAGGACACCTCATCCATTGGTCCCAACATGGCTGTTGCCTTGGTCACCACGCTTTATGGTTCGGTGTTTGCCAACCTGATTTTGTCTCCCATTCAGTTCAAATTGGAAGATCGGCATAAGGAAGAAATGCAAATCAAAGAGATTATGGTTCAGGGCATTCTTTCCATTCAAAGTGGGGATAATCCGCGAATCCTTGAAGATAAATTACTCACCTTCTTGCCTCCTTCAGAACGACCCGCACAAAGCGCGGCTGGGGAGTAATCCATGTCTGACGAGGAACGCCGGAATAAAAAAAAGAAGGGTGGAAGTGGGGCCGATGACTGGCTCACAACCTATGCGGACATGGTGACGCTTCTCTTAACCTTCTTTGTTATTCTCATGAATCCGGATAACCCCATCGACAGTCAGAGGATTGAGCTCATCATGCAGGCGTTCCAAGGTCTTGGTCCTTTGAATGGTGGTAATACCCTTTCGGAAGGAATTTTGGCGGAACTTGGCAACGATGTAGCGGCCATGCCCTCCGTTTCCCGGGGAAATCGTTTAAATGAGGCACGGAAAAAGGCCATCAGTGAGTTCCAACCAGAAATTCGTTCCCGATTTGTCAAAATCAAAGAGGATGAACGGGGATTGGTCATCAGTCTTGCTGGTGATATCTTGTTCAAACGTGCCAGTGCGGAGGTGGATCTTGAGCAATCTCGATCGGCGCTCCAAAAGCTCGCTCGTTTTTTAGAGCAAGGGGAAATTGCCAGGAGAACCATTCGAATTGAGGGCCATACCGATGCTTCTCCCACCGATCCTGAAGGACCCTGGCCCACAAACTGGGAACTTTCCTCCGCCCGTTCGGCGGCAACTCTGCACTATCTGGTAGACTATGGGGCAAGAGAAGAGCGCTTCCAAATTGCCGGTTTTGCCGACACAGCCAAAATCAAAGAACCGGAAATCACAGAGGAAGATCGTTCTGAAAATCGCCGGGTGGATGTGGTGATTCTTAAGGAGGGCCATGAATAATGGGACAATTTATCCTGAATACACATCAAAAGCCCTCTTTTGGGCAAAAAGAATGGTGTTCAAAAGTTCCTTTTCAACCAGGGACTGGCGTCCTTAATGTTTTTATGGTAAAATTTTGTCGACATCCAGGGAGGGTGATGTCCTATGTCCGATGAAGATCTTGAACTCGGCAACGCCATCGAAGCGGACGGCAGTGAGTCCCTCGAAGAGCCCAAAAAACGTAAAGTTTTTTCGGACCGAGTGGCCAAGGTTCTCATGTTCGTGGCCATTGGGATATTGGCACTGCTTGTGAGTGTCACCGTGAGTGTGTTTACCTATCGTTTTATGGATAGAGGCAACCGCTCTCGCCAGTTCCCAGTGCTCTCGGAAGAGTACGCCACGGAAGTCCCTGAGTATTCCACTTTCGATTTTCTCACAGGGGAAGGGTATGATTTGCGCACCCAAACCAGTGATGCGGAGCGATTTACCGTTTCTGCTAAAATCAAGTTGGGTTATGATGCACGCCGCTACAAAGACCTCTCCAGTGAGCTCACCATGAAAAATGATGCCCTGGTGGATACCATCCGGTTCTACTTTAGTCAGCGAACCCGGGCTCAATTGGCCGACGAATCCGCCGTCAAAGCGGAGCTGCTCAGCCGGGTCAATAGCCTCCTTTCCCGTGGGGAAGTGGAGCAGATCTGGTTCCTGCAGTATCAGATCATCGGGCTTTAGGCCCTAACGGAGCGCAGTGTGACGGAAGTCCTGTCCCAGGATGAAATTGATCAGTTACTCACAGCCATCAGTTCTGGTGATGCTGAAACCGAGGACACCAGGCAGGTTGCCGAGCGAAAGAATATTCGCATCTGGGATTTCCGACGGCCGGATAAGTTCTCAAAAGAGCAGATTCGGACGGTTTCCTTTATGCATGAGACTTTTGCGCGTCTCACCACCACAAGTCTTGCCGCGCAACTGCGTTCCATGGTTCATGTCCATGTTGCCTCGGTGGATCAGCTCACCTATGAGGAATTTCTTCGGTCCATTCCCTCACCCACGGCACTTGCTGTGATTAATATGGACCCGTTGACGGGTTCCGCAATTTTGGAAATCGACCCGGCCATTACCTTTACCATCATTGACCGCCTTTTTGGCGGGCCGGGTGAAGGGGCCAAAATTAACCGTGAGCTCTCTGAGATTGAGCGAGCCGTTATGGAATCCATCATTGTTCGAATTTTGGGCAACATGCGGGAAGCCTGGAGCCAGGTGATTGATCTCCGGCCCCGTTTGGGACAAATCGATACTAACCCTCAGTTTGTGCAGATTGTTCCTCCCACCGAAATGGTGGTGTTGGTGACCTTGGAAACAAAGGTTGGAGAGGTGGAAGGCATGATGAATTTCTGCATTCCCTATCTCACTATTGAGCCCATCATTTCCAAACTTTCTGCTCAATATTGGTATTCCTCTGTTCGTCATGGTGCCACCACAGAAAACTTGAATGTTCTTCGGGAACGTCTTGCAGGAATCGATGTTCCTTTGGTGGCCGAAGTGGGAAACTTGAATCTGGCCATGAAAGATGTGATGGCCCTTCAGCCTGGGAATGTGATTCGTCTTTCAAATACCCGTATTGGGGATCCCATGGTTCTCAAACTAGGAAACCGCCCCAAATTCGAATGCCGTCCAGGTGTTGTTGGAAAAAAACTCTCGGTGCAAATCACCCGAAAGATCGAGGATATTGAGGAAGATGAGTTTGAAGAACTTGCTTCCGAAGGAGACGAAGAATGAGCGACGGCTCCCTGTCCCAAGACGAAATTGACGCCCTGTTGATGGGTGATGTTCCTACAGAAATCCCCACTGCTGGTGGGAATGATGCTGGTTTTGGTGATGCAGAAAAAAGTGCGGTCCTTGGTTTGCTCGGTGAAATCACCGGTGCTCAGGGATCCACTCTTTCCGGCATTATGGTGAAGAGTGTTGTTGTTGGTGCTCCTCAGCTGGATGTTCTTGGGAGAGAGGCCTTCTTGTCCAGCCTTCCTGATGAAGTTGTGGAAATCAAAATCGACTTCAAGAGTGGTCTTGCTGGTGCTCATGGTTATGTGCTTAAAGGCGAGGATGCGCTCAAAATTGCTGCCCCCATGATGGGACAGGATGATTTGGAGCTGGATGGAACCGCCATCAGTGCTGTGAGTGAGGCCATGAGTCAGATTGTGGGGGCCTCTGTGACAGCCTTAGGGGATAAGGTGGGGGAAACCATCCTTACCGAGGCCCCTGAAGGGCAGAATGTTCCCAAGGCCATGCTGGCCCTTCCTGGAGATGATTTTGCCCGGGTCACCTATCCACTGGAAATTGAAGGCCAAGGGAATCTTGAGCTAGTGGAGCTCTTCTCTTTGGACATTCTCAATAGCCTTGCTTCGCGTTTAGGAGCTTCTACGCCGGCTTCTCCAGTGATGGATATCCCGGCGAGTCCCCAGCCCATGATGGGAGGAGATTTTGGTGGTGCTGCCATGGCTCCACCCATCAACAATGGGGGTATGCAGCAGATGATGGCACCACCGCAAGGTGGTCAGCCAATGGGCGGAATGATGGGAGGTTTTGGCGGTCAGGCGGCTCCCAATGTTCAAGGCATACAGCTTCCCGAACTTTCCCCCACAATCAGTGCTGGGGAGCAACGCAACATTGGCCTGCTCATGGATGTTTCCATGGAGCTCACCGTTGAGCTTGGTCGAACAAAACGAAAAATCAAAGACATTCTTGGCATGGGTGAGGGCACCATCATTGAGTTGGATAAACTGGCAGGGGAGCCGGTAGATATTCTTGTCAACAACAACCTGATTGCCCGTGGGGAAGTGGTTGTTATTGATGAGAACTTTGGTGTCCGTGTGACGGAAATTGTCTCAACCATGGATCGAATGGCAGAACGATGATATGACCCTGTTTATCGGATGCCACCGGGGAGGGTGAAATCCGATAAATAGTATGGAAATGGGAGGGGAATGCTGAATACTCAACGATGGACTGGTGTCCTGTTGTTACTTGTCCTGGGTCTATCTCTTGGGGCTCAAGAAGCAGCAGATGATGCTGGGAATACTTCACGTCCAAATGAATCTGAAATTCTTTTTGATCAGGAAGCGGAGGAATTTGCTGAGGACCTTCCCTCAGAACAACAGCCTTCTCTCCCTGGAATTGGTATTGCTGATTTTCTCCGCATGATCGTGGTGTTGGCCCTTGTGATTGCCATGATCTATGGTTTTGTCTGGCTTCTGAGGCGTCTTTCCCATGGGAAGCCTCAAACCGGAGAGGCCATTCGCCTTCTCTCCAGCAAATCGCTAAAAGGAGATGCCGCCCTCCATGTGGTGGAAGTGGGGCAGCGTGTTTTTCTTATTGGTTCTGGCGGAAACAGTGTGAATCTGCTCACAGAGATTGATGATTCAGAATCGCTAGGAGAAATCCGTTTGAAGGCCTCTCAAGATCAAGAACCGGTTTCTGGATCGTTTTCAAAAATTCTTCGAGAACGGCTTGGGCGGAAAGAAACCGAACCGGAATCAGGTGAAAACACCACCGATCCTGGTGCCTATCTTCGGCAGCAGCGGGAAAGGTTGAAAGATTTATGAGAATGCGTGGGGTTCTCCTTCTTTTCTTCATTCTTCTTTTTCCAAGCCTGATTCCCACAGGACTTGATGCTCAGGAACTCGCCAATGATGCGGCAGGACTAGGGGAGGGGAATGGACTCCAAATCCCTTTTGTCGACTTGCAAATTCGGGAACCTGGGAGCAATCAGGAAACAGCTTTATCCATTCAGCTCCTCCTTCTCTTGACGGTGTTGAGTCTCGCACCCTCTCTTGTTGTTCTACTCACTAGTTTTCTTCGAATTTCCATTGTTTTGGATTTTATTCGGCGGGCTCTCTCTCTCCAGCAGGTTCCTCCGAGTTCTGTGATGATGGGGATTTCTCTCTTCCTCACTCTATTCATCATGTTTCCCATTTTTCAAGAGGTGTATGAGGAGGCCTTTGTTCCCTTTTCTGATGGGGAGATTGGCACAGAAGAACTCTATGATCTGTCATCGAAACCCATCCGCTATTTTATGTACAAGCAAATGGCAGGGGACACAGAGAATATCACGCTCTTCATGAGTCTCTCTGGGTTGGAAAAACCCCAGACTTTTGCCGACGTTCCCACCCATGTTCTTATACCGGCTTTTGTTCTTCATGAACTGACTGTGGCCTTTCGTATTGGAATCTATCTTTATGTTCCCTTCATCATCATTGATATGGTGGTGGCATCCGTTTTGATGTCGATGGGAATGATTATGCTTCCACCAGTGATGATCTCCATGCCCTTCAAGCTTATTCTCTTTGTTCTTGTGGATGGCTGGACTCTCTTGGTTCGGAACATTGTGTTGAGTTTTCAGTAGGAGGTGGTGAATGGAGCTTGGACATGTTGTTGAATTGATGCGATCGGCTGTGGCCACCATTCTGACTGTTGCTTCTCCGGTATTATTTGTGGCCATGGGGGTTGGTTTGATCATTTCCATCATCCAGGCCACCACAAGTATTCAAGATCAAACCCTCACATTTGTTCCCAAAATTGTGGCGATATTGGGTGTTTTAGCGGCACTGTTTGGTTGGATGATGACGCGTCTTACTACCTTTACAACCATCCTCATTGAGCGCATTCCGGATTTGGCTCGATGATTGATTGGGATGGTCTTATTTCCCAAGCACGACTTTTTCTCCTGATTTTTGCCCGAGTTGCGGCCATGGTTCGTACGGCTCCTGTGGTTTCGTCAAAAGCGGTGCCAGGGACAGTTCGAGGAGCCCTTTCTTTTTTTGTTTCTTTGAGTTTCTTTTCCCTTGTAGGAAATCTTTATGGTCCCATTCCCTTCACCAATTTGGACTATGGTGTGGCCCTTGTGGCAGAGGTGCTATTGGGTGTGATCATGGGGCTTTTTCTTCAATTGATTTTTGCTATTTTTCAAACTGCAGGCCAGCTTTTTTCTGTTCAAATGGGTTTTGGAGCCTCTCAGGTTTTTGATCCTTTGGCTCAGGTAGAAATCCCCCTCATTGGACAGTTTTTGAATCTTGTTGGTATGGCTGTGTTTCTTTCTGTTGGAGGGCTCTCCTCACTGTTTTTTCGAGGGTTGGCAGGTTCTTTTCGTGTGATGAAAGGCACGGACTTTCTTGCAGCAGATTCCTTTCTCAAAGAGGCGTTTTTAGGAGCCCTTGGGGGTCTTTTTGAGCAAGCTCTTGTTTTGGCTTTTCCTATACTTGGAACACTTGTTCTGATTTCCGTGACCATGGGACTTCTGGCCAAGGCGGCCCCTCAGATGAATCTGCTCATGGTGGGATTTCCCATTCAGATAGGTGTGGGTTTTCTCATCATGATGAGTGCCACACCCTTCCTTGTGGAAAAAATGAGTGTGCTTGTAGAATCTGGATTCCAGATGATTGAGGCCTATTTTCAGGCCACGGCAGAGGCTCTTGGATGAAGAACGTTCTCTGCCACAGTTCTCTTTCTCAACGGCTATGCTCAGGTGAAGAAACGAGGGTGAATATCGAGTCCATTATGTATGCATTCCCTCTGCATACGGACGAACGCTTTGGAATCCCGTTAAATTGGTTTGCAGCAGAAGATGAAGGACGGACTGAAGACCCGACCGAACGCAAGATTCGAAAGGCCAGAGAAGAAGGCAAAGTGGCCAAATCGGCGGATATTACGGCGGCGTTGGTGATGATTTTCGGGCTTCTCTCTCTCTTTCTGTTTTCTCAGTCCATTGTGCGAATCTCAATGGAAATGATGCGTTTCTTTTTGGATCGAGTCTCGGCAGAAGCCACAAACTCTCGTGTGATTCTTGTGGCGGTTGGAATGTACTTGCTTCGTCTTGTCTCCCCTGTTATGGCTCTGTGTTTTGTGGCAGCTTATGTGGGAAATGCCGTCCAAGTTGGCTTTCTTTTTTCAACAAAACCCATCACCCCAGATTTTAAGAAAATTGCTCCCAATTTTGGGAAGTGGGCACAAAAATCGTTTATGTCCGCAGAAGCGGCATTCAACTTTTTTAAGTCTTTGGCAAAAGTGGCCATCATTGCGGTATTGGCCTATGTAAATATCCGGAGTGAGATTCCCCGGTTAACACAAGCTGTTCTTCTGACTCCGTTCAGAGCTCTTTCCCTTGTTTCCGGAATTGCATTTCGTCTTATGCTTGAAACAGCCATACTCTTGTTGGCATTTGCCATTCCCGATTACATGTTTCAAAGGCGGCAGCATAAAGAATCATTAAAAATGTCAAAACATGAAATCAAAGAAGAGTTCAAGGAAACAGAAGGGGATCCCCTCATTAAGAGTCGGTTGAGGCAACGTATGCAGGAAGTGCTGTCATCAAACATGGCCAAAGAGGTTCCCAATGCGGATGTGGTTGTCACTAATCCCACCCACTATGCCGTTGCCATGAAATGGGATAATGCAACCATGACAGCACCAAAAGTCGTGGCAAAAGGACAGGATCGTTTGGCCCTACGAATTAAAGAAATAGCCCGGGAATCCGATGTACCCATGGTGGAAAATCGGCCTTTAGCAAGGGCTTTGTATGACAATGTGGATATTGGAGATGAAATTCCTGAGGAATACTGGGATGTGGTGTCTGTGGTTCTTGCTGAGGTCTACCGGCTTGGTGGCCGGGCGGTGTAGCATGATGAATCAGGAATTGAGGATGAAGACCAATGGCTGATACAACTCTAAAAACATTTCGCGGTGTTTTTGGCCGCCAAGGAGGAGATTTAGCCATTGCTCTTGGTGTGGTGTTCATTGTGATGATGCTCATCATACCACTGCCAACGATTCTTCTTGATCTTATGATGGCATTAAACCTGATGCTGTCTTTGCTCATTATTTTGCTGGTTCTCTACAACAAAGATCCTCTTGAATTTTCACTCTTTCCAACGGTTCTTTTGGTTTCCACCGTTTTTGGCCTGGCGCTCAATGTGTCTTCCACCCGTCTCATCTTAGGAAATGGTGCCGACTTTGATGGACGGATTGTCCGGGCCTTTGCCACCTTTGTTGTGGGCACAGATGGAACAGAGGGACTGGTGATTGGTCTCCTCATTTTCATCATTCTTGTAGCGGTTCAATTCTTGGTGATCACCAAGGGGGCCACCCGTGTTTCGGAAGTGGCTGCACGTTTTGCTCTTGATGGGCTTCCTGCGAAACAAATGGCCATTGATGCCGAATACAGTTCTGGAGCCATCACAGAAGATGAGGCAAGAAAACGGAAAAAGCATTTGGATGATACCGTGGGATTTTACGGTTCTATGGATGGTGCCACTAAATTCATCAGTGGAACGGTCAAAGCCGGGCTGGTCATCACCTTCCTCAACATCATTGGGGGCCTTGTGGTGGGCACCACCATTCATGGAGAGGCCATCACGGATGCCCTTGTCACCTATGTTTCTCTCACCATAGGTGATGGACTTGTTTCCCAGGTTCCCACGCTTTTGGTTTCTGTTGCCACGGGATTGATTGTGACGCGATCCATCAGTGAAGGAAGCTTTGGAAGTGATGTTCAAACCCAATTCACTCGCCAATCCCGTATTTTCTATGTGGCTGCAGGGTTTATGGGAGTACTGGGGATTCTTCCAGGCTTTCCTTGGTATTTAATGCTTCCTCTTTCTGCTGCAACAGGATTCCTTGGCTGGCGCTTAACCCATCGAGTTGAGCCTGAAGTTCAGGATGGGGAGGCTCATGCGGATGCTGGGGAGGCGGAATCGCAAGAAATCTCTCCTGTGGTTCCCTTGGATCCCATTTCCCTGGAACTAGGATTTGGTCTCATTCCTTTAGTGGATAAAGATCAAGGTGCGGAACTTCTTGAACGGGTGACGCGAATCCGGAAAGAAGCAGCCTTGGATCTTGGCCTTGTTGTTCCCCGAATCCGAATTATGGATAACATGCGCCTGGAACCCTCTGAATATGCTTTCAAGCTTCGTGGTACGGAAGTGGGACGTGGCGTGATACGCATGGGGCACTTTATGGCCATCAATCCTGGTGGTGAGCGGAGTGATTTGGGAGGAGAGCCCACAGTGGACCCTGCTTTTGGTCTTCCCGCCACCTGGGTTTCTGAGGCAGAACGAGAACGTGCCGAACGGGCGGGGTATACGGTGGTGGATGGTCCTTCCATCATTGCCACTCATCTCACGGAAATCCTTAAGCGTCATGCCGGGGAAATTCTTGGACGTCAGGAAATCCGTGCCATGTTGGATACTTTGAAATCTGATTATCCTGCTGTTGTTGATGAAGTTTCAAAGGCTTTTTCTCTTGGGGAAGTTCAGAAAATTCTCCAAGGACTTCTTCGAGAGCAGGTGAGTATTCGAAACCTGGTTGCCATTTTGGAAGCTCTTGGCGATTATGCCAGTATTTCCAAGGATACAGGATATTTGATAGAGAAAACGCGTCAGGCTTTAGGGAGGCAAATCTGTCTTCAATACAGCGATGATGACCGCGTGTTGCGGGTACTCACCATAGACCCTCCTGTGGAGAAGGCCATCATTGATTCAAGAACGGAAACAGCTACAGGAGATGTGGCTGCTTTGGAACCCGATTTTCATCGTCGTTGGGTGAATTCCGTCGCCAATGGTGTGAAGAGTGCTCGCGATGCAGGGGCATGGCCAGTACTGTTATGCAGTGAGGCCGCGCGTCCCTTAGTGCGTTCCACAGTCTCTCGCGATATGCCAGATCTTGTTGTGATGTCTGTCCCAGAAATTGCGGAAGGGATTCGTGTGGATTCTGTAGGTGAAATCCGCTTAGGAGAAGGGTGATGCCAAAGTATTTTAGCGAGCGCGGTCGTACTCACGAAGAAGTGATTGAACGCATCCGCAGCAAATATGGCGATAAAGCCAGAATCCAAATGCATCGAAATGTTCCTTCTCCTGGATTGCTTGGACTCTTTGGAAAAGAGCAGGTGGAATATCGTGGCTATGTGCCCACTGGGAATGAAGCAAGAATGGCGCAAAAAAGTCGTGATGATGAAACACGTGCTGCCATCCTTGCAGCCGCGGGGAAGGGTGCAATGGAGCCTCCCGTTTCTACAGAATACACGCGGCAGGAAATTCCATCTGCATCAACTCCCCCATCGGAAGGGAGTCACCAAACCTTGGATGAGGTTTTGCGAGAAATCCGGGATATTAAGGGGCAACTGGCCCATGGGGCACCCACCGCAGAACCCTTTCCTGAATTGTCGGCTTTGTCGGAACTTTTAGAAGATAATGAGTTCACATCTTCGGCCATTCAAGAAATCCTGGATCATCTCCGTCAATCGGCCACTGCCGCTCATCTTGGAAATAAGCAGATGGTGCAAGAATTGACGGCTCAGTATCTCGCAGAGGGACTTCCGATTTTTAGTCCTCCTCCAGCCAGTTCTGGTCCACGGATTTTTGTTCTTGTAGGACCCACTGGTGTGGGGAAAACCACCACCATTGCCAAGCTGGCCGCTGTTCATGGTTTGGCAGAAGAACGCATGGATGTTCGGATTTTCACCGTTGACAGTTTTCGGATTGGAGCACGAGCACAAGTAGAAACCTATGGTGAAATCATGGGCATTCCAGTTCTTGCCATAGAAGATCAGGATGATTTACGGAAACAGGTGGCCTTGGCTTCCGAAGCCGATCTCATCCTTGTGGATACCATTGGAAAAAGCCCACGGGATGGCGAGCAATTGGAGCAGATGCGACAGCTTTTAGAGGCCTGTGGTCAACACGCTGAGGTGCATCTTGCTGTGAGTGCGACAACAAAATGTGCCGATCTTAAAGATGTGTTAGAGCAATTCCGTTCTTTTGGTTATTGTTCCGTTGTGATCACAAAACTTGACGAAACCTCACGAATTGGAAACATCGTCAGTGTTTTGGCGGATCAAGAGTTGCCGTTGAGCTACCTGACAGATGGACAAAGTGTTCCAGTGGACATTTCTGTTGCTTCACCTGTCCGTCTTCTCGATCGAATTAAAGGCCTGGAGTATAATCGTCGGGCCGTGGAAGAACGCTATCCCGCCGCTGACTTAACGGCGGCCTGGAGATGATTATGACTGATCAAGCTGAAAAACTGCGTGAAATCATGAAGGCCCAGGGTGACCTTGGTGGCCGTGAGCGGAAAACACGCATCATTGCCGTTGCCAGTGGCAAAGGAGGTGTTGGAAAAACCAACATGTCCATCAATATGGCCATTGCCTATTCAAAGCTGGGAAAAAAAGTCCTTGTATTGGATGCTGATCTCGGACTGGCCAATGTGAATGTGGTGATGGGGGTGATTCCCAAGTATAACCTCTACCATGTGATTCGGAAGCAGAAGGTGATGAAGGACATCATCTTGGACACTCCCTATGGTATACAGATTGTTGCCGGTGCCTCAGGGTTTAGTCGCATTGCAAACCTTTCGGAAGAAGAGCGAAAAAGCTTTGTCAGTGAACTCACGGCTCTTGCCGATGCCGATGTGATCATCATTGATACCAGTGCAGGTGTCAGTTCTAATGTTTTGGCCTTTATTGAAGCCGCTGATGAAGCGGTTATTGTCACAACTCCGGAGCCCACAGCCATCACAGATGCTTATGGAATCATTAAAATTATTTCAACAGAAATTGATGATTTAGACATGGGATTAAAACTCGTTGTTAATCGGGTATCCAGTGTGACGGAAGCCAAAAAAGTGGCCCAGAGGGTGATCAACATCACGGGACAGTTTTTGAATGTGAAAGTGGATTATTTGGGTTTTGTATATGATGACCCAGCAGTGCCAGCTGCTGTGCGCAAACAGCAGCCCTTTATGGTGAGTGATCCCAAGGGACGTGTGTCTCAATGCATGCAGCATATAGTGGGGCGTTTAGAGAAAGTGGAGTATCGAGAAGGTGGGGGTGTTTCCCGCTTTATCAAGAAGCTGTTCGGACGGTTGGACAGTTGACGACGGTCAGTTGTGTCGCCTATTCTGAGAGAGGAACCGCGAACCTGTGATTGATCAAATTCGCTGGAAATTTGTCATCTCTTTTTCACTTGTAGCCATGGTTGTTTCTCTGGTGAGTGGAGGTTTGAGTGGCGTTCCATTTGGTCCTCTCATGCTCAGAATGGCCTTAGGAGGAGTGATCTTTGCTGTGCTTGCACTTGGGCTGAATCTTATTGTGGCCCAATTCTTTTCGGAAATTTTGAGTGATCATCAAAGTGAACCAAAAGAAGTGTCAGCAGCAACAACAGGATCGCATGTGGATATTTCGATGCCTGCAACAGAGCCGGAATTGATGGTGGCTTCCATGGAGGATACCCATTCTGATTCTGTTAATCAGGATGGGACTGAACAAGGTGATAATGAAACTCTCAATGAAGGAGTTTCTGAAACAGTTTCCCCCTCAGCATCTGAAGAGAGTGGTGGACTGGAGGACATCGAGCAATACTCAGATTCCTTTGTTGAGGTTTCTGAGGAAGGGCGTTCTCCCCGAGAATCGGCAAGCGAGTCTGTCGCTGGTGAAAACGATCCTCAGGATATCGCCCGGGCGATCCACACCATGATGAATCGAGATGAGAAAGGTTGATTCCGATGCCCAGCGAAGAGATACAGATTGCCGGAAAGCCTGAAAAAGAAGTTTGGAGAGAATACCGTCGCACAAAAGATCAAAGCATCCGTGATGCGATTGTGCGTCAGTATGCCCCTCTCGTCAAATATGTGGCCGGAAAAGTTTCAGCAGGAATGCCCCAAAGTGTTGATTTTGATGATTTGGTGGGCTTTGGAATTTTTGGACTCTTTGACGCCATTGAAAAATTTGATCCAGATAAACATGTCAAATTCAAAACCTATGCTGTCACCCGCATCCGAGGGGCCATCTTTGATGAACTACGAACCATAGACTGGGTTCCTCGGTCGGTCCGTCAAAAAACACGGGAAATTGATGAGACTGTTCAACATCTTGAGGCAAAGCTTGGTCGTGCTGCCACCGATGAGGAAGTGGCCGTAGAAATGGGCATGAGCATGGAGCAGTACAATCAGATGATGCTCAAGGTGAGTGGAACCTCCATGATGTCCCTCAATGATGTGTGGTTTACTGGAGAAGACAACGATAAAATTTCTATTGTGGAGAGCATCGAATCTCCGAATTCTCTACGACCAGATGCCATTGCTGAAAAAGATGAAATGCGTCGGGTGATTGTGGAAGCCATCAGTGAGCTTCCCGAAAAAGAAAAAAAGGTTCTTGTCCTCTATTACTACGAAGACCTCACTTTGAAAGAAATTGGTAAAGTTCTAGATGTAACAGAATCGCGAATTTCTCAATTACATACCAAAGCCATCAGCCGATTACGTGTGAAGTTGACCAACATCAAGAAGGGAATCTTTTAGCATGATTAGCTTGGACGACTTTCGGGAGCGGATGAAAGAGGAAGCCGATAAAACTCAGAAAATCCGAAGCGTCCAAGTGACAGGAAAGGGGCTTGAAGATGCCCTCACCCAGGCCTCCCTTGAACTGGGTCTTCCCCTCCGTGTTCTTGAGTATGAGATTTTAGATCGAGGACGACGGGGGATTCTTGGACTTGGGGGACAACCCTGCCGGATTGTGGCCTATGAAGCCATCACAGGTCCGCGATCGGAAGCTGAAAATGATGTTCTCGAAGAACTACAACTAGCCGGGAATGACGATGATGATGCATCCTTGGCAAAAGATGCCAATGGACGATTCTCTGTACGGCTCTCACCGGATGGTGTTTGGGCCAAAGTCTTCCCGCCCATGGGGGATGGTGATGCAGTTGTTTCGGCTGATTTAGAACAACGGCTTATACAACGAGGTATTACAGATTACGACACATCCATCCTTTCTGTTCTGATTCAACAAGCAGACCAGATGTGGGTAAAAGTGGGTGACTTCCAATACAATCCAGCCAATGATGCCCTGATTTCTTTGGATGTGGCAGAAGAGGGGATGAAGGCCTTTATTCGGGTACAGGAACCGGGCCCAGGAGGCGGTGATCTCACAGTTGATGATATTCGAGGATTCTTGGCCAACAACAGCATTGTTTATGGAATCATGGAAGATGCCCTGGCCGAATATGAAAATTTCCCAGTCTATGATACTCCCTTCCTCGTCGCGGAAGGTCATGAGCCGGTTCATGGGGAAGATGCTAAAGTCATTTATAACTTTGAAACGGAGCCAGATAAAATCCACATCCAAGAGCGCGAGGATGGCAGTGTTGACTTCAAAGAACTCAACAAGTACCAGAATGTGGTTAAAGGCCAGCCCCTCGCTCGTAAAGTCGCGCCACAACCTGGCAAAGATGGTCGGACGGTTTTTGGTCGATACATCCCAGCAAAAGATGGTGCCGATCTTCAGATTGGATTAGGGAAAAATGTCACCATCACCGACAACGGTTCCACAGTCATCGCCAATGAAAGTGGCCATGTCATGCTCAAGAATGGAAAGATCACAGTTGATACTGTACTTGTGATTCCTGGGAATGTGGATGCTCGTTCCGGGAACGTCAATGTTCTCGGTTCTGTGGTGATTAAAGGGAATGTGGAAGACGGATTTTCCGTCACTGCTCAGGGCAAGATTGAAGTGGCCGGCTTTGTTGGGAAAGCCAATCTGGATGCTGGAGGAGACATTGTTGTTTCTCGAGGCATCAATGGTGGAGAAGGGGATGAGTTTGGCAGAATAATCGCTGGTAAAACCATCTGGTCTTCCTTCATTCAGAATGCTCAGGCCGAAGCAGGTGAATTTGTCATTGTCAGCGCGGGTATTGTGAATTCCATGGTGACGGCCCAGAAGAAAGTTCTTTGTAAGGGAAAACGGGCAAAGATTGTGGGTGGACATGTTCGTGCCACAGAAGAGGTGAATGCAGTCACCTTTGGTTCACCCGGAGGGTCGGAAACCCTTATTGAAGTTGGTTTTGACCCAGGAGTGAAAGAAGAACTTCGCCAGCTCACAGAACAACGGGATGCCCTTGAAGAACAACGTGATACCGTTGACTTGAATCTTCAAGGAATTAAACGCCAGGTAAAAATCCAACGGCGTCGTCTCTCAGCTGAAAAAGAAAAACTCTTCAACGAATTGCGACTCAAGCACAATGAACTGGTGAAGGCCATCAAAGCCTTGAATGATGAAATCAACAAGAAGAAAGAATACCTTGAATCTCTTCTGACTCAGGGAAAAGTTTCGGCATCAAAGAAGGTTATGGCGGGTGTGACGCTTCGAATCCGTGATGCCGAATATGCTGTGAAAGATTCCTACGATAGTGCGGTCACCTTCATTCTTGAGGACGATTATATTCGAACTGTAAAATACCAAGATATTGAAGAAGACCTCAGTCGGAGGTGATGAATTGAGCATTAAGCCCATAGATTTGCAAACCCTCTTTGTGAAACTGGATGAGGTGGGTAAAGAGCAATCCATCGCCAAGGATCAAGCCGCTTTGCAGCAATCTCAGGCCGCACGAGCTCAAGTAGCAAAAGAGCTTGAGGAAGATCGTCGTGTGGGAGAAAGTACGGAAGAAAGTGAAGCTCAGGCCGTGAAAGATGAGGATGAAGGACAAAGCGGATCTCAACGGCGGGGACGAAAATCTCAAGACGACGAACAGGCTGAAAACGCCCCTCAAAAAGAAGTGGTGACGGATCCCCAAGTGGGAAAACACATCGATATATCTGGCTAAATTGAAATATGATTGCTATTACCGCAGGAGTTTCCCTCCTCATTTCCCTGACTGTTTCTCTTTTGATGATGCGAGTGCATCGCAATCGGCTTCGACGCCAAGCTGGGGTGGATAAAACCCTTGAAGCCTTACGTGAGGAATTAGAAGCTCTTGTCAGGGACGTGAATGGAATTACAGAACGGAACATCCTTCTGATTGAGAATCGCATCCAAGCAGCCAAAGAGCTGATGGATCAGATTTCCCGAGCCACTTCTGCTCAACATCGGGATGAAGAAGCTCGGCAAGCTGCAGAAAAGGCCTATGCTGCCTTGGGCCGAAACCGTCCCCTTGATCTTCGTGTGGAAGATGACGATGTGACATTGGATAATCCCAGTCCCATTGATCTTCCCAACTCGTCACAACTTAAAGAGAGTGGTGAGCCCTCTGGGAAGGGCACAACATCAGGAAGTCCTCAAAAAATCGAGCAATCTTCCTTGATGGATTTTGAGAATCTTTCACCACGTCAAAAGGCTCTTGTACTTCATCGTCAGGGAGAATCATCAGATCATATTGCCTCGCGTTTAAACATGAGCCGTGGTGAAGTGAATCTGATCATCTCTCTTCATGACAGGAGGCGTTAATGTCCAGCCAATATGCGAGCACCTTTCTCCGTGATGCCGCTGAAATCCTTCGTCTTCTTCGAGACAATCCTCGGGGGGAAGGAGCCGCCCGTGCCCTTCATTCTCTAAAATCCGCGTCTGCCTTCTTAGGTTGGGAGAAACTGGAGGAGGAAGCTCATCGTCTTGAATCCTCTCTTGCGGAGCATTCAGAATTGACGCAGGAGGATGTGAATCGATTAGAGCAACTTTTAGATGATGCAAGCCTTGATGCTCCCACAGAGTCACAGGAAGCAAGACTCCTTTGGTTTAATCAACAGGAACAACAAATTCTTGACGATGCCCAACAGCGGGGTGAGGGCTTTTACCGAATGGTCTGCCGTATCCATTCTTCAGAACCTTTGCCCTTTCCACGGGCCTATCTTCTCTCATCACGTTTTGAGACGGAAATGAATCTGGTGAAAACCCATCCTCCCATGGATGCAGAGGATGCTGATTTTTCCCGTCCGGTCTTTTGGTTCACCACGGATCTCCCCGAATCAGAGATTTATCATTTGGCAGATGTGGATCTTGTGGATGTGGTGGAGCTGGTTTCTTTGGACTACGAAGAATTGAATGATTATGTCCAGCCTCAAACCACCACAGAGGGAGAGACTTCCGATTCTCATCGTGAACTCACGGTGGACTGGCGTTGTTACAGCGATATCTTGGCTCTTGCTGAGGAATTGACCTGGCGTTTAGAGCAAAGAACAGCCAGTCCTGAGGCCGCCTTAGCCGCTGAAACCCTTGGCGCTTTGGATGATTTGGCCCATCGTCCACTGGAACCATTGCTAGAGAATCTCCGAATGGGAGCCCTTCGAGTGGCTCATCGACGTGGATTGGAAGTTTGTTTTGACTGGGAGGTGGCCTCTGGGGGCTTAGATTCTCCAACATTGGATGCTCTTGGAGAGATCCTTCGTCAACTCATTCGGAATTCTCTTCGTCATGGCATGGAAGGATCAGAGGAGCGCATTGCCCTAGGAAAGAAGGAAACAGGTTCTCTTAAGCTTCAAGTGGAGCGTTCAGGTTCTTCTTATATTGTCCGTTACAGCGATGATGGACGTGGGATCGATGAAGAGGCCATTCTTGGGCATCGGGCGGAGAATTCGGATGTGTTACTTTCGGCACTCTGTGTTCCTGGTTTTTCCACTTTGGATGAAAGTGACCATGATGGGGGACGGGGAATGGGCATGGATATGATTCGCCGTCTTGTGGCCCTGGAGTTTGAAAGTGAGTTGTCTCTCATCAATAAACCAGGGAAGGGTGTGGAATTTTCCTGGAGCATACCAGAGAAACGCATGAAACGGCCCTATTTGGTTTTTGAGGCTGAAGGTCAGAAATGGGCGCTCCCCAGTCAGGCTGTGAATCGGCGGGGCATGCTGGATCCCACGCGATTGGATGCCATTGGCCAGTCTTTCCTGGTGGGAGAACGGCGTTTGCCTCTTGTTGGCCCCTATGGTCGGCGTCCCCCCGGGAATCCTCCCGCGTATTTTCTTGAAGTACGGCACCGGGGACGTCGAGCCGTGCTTCCTGTGGATGATTTGATTTCAGAGGAGCCATGGGGGCATGATGATTTGCAGGAGATGGACCCTGCCAGCCCGTGGTGCCGAGCCCTTGCCGGATCCTCTGGCACCATTCCTGTACTTTCACCTGCCATTGTGTATGCGGCAAATCGTGGACTGGATGATTCAGAAGTTCTCAATTCTACTTCAGCTCCTCCTTCTCAGTCTTTGGTATAAAATCGTGAAATTAGATGCGTTTCACCATGCTGGTGAGGCGTTCAACCTGTGTTTCCACCAAACCTCGGGCTTCAGCAGAAGAAATGAACTTTTTGAACTGACTGAAACCCAGAGCTTTGGTGTTCACGCCTTTGTCTTTCAATTTTGAGTTCACGACTCCATAGCGATGAAATTGTGTTTCACGTCCACCATCCATTTCAGTGAGAGTTTCCACCAAGGTTTTCAGTGCAATTTGCAAAGAACCTGTTTCCTGCTGAAATTGCCGACCAGGAATAATTTCAGACTGTTTATCGTCCGATTCAATGGACACAAATCCGGCTCGGGATGCTCCTGCAATAAAATCACCCCAACGTTTGTAGCCCAGGGCCTTTTCATCAAATCCCTGATTGAGCTTTTTCATGGTGATTTTCACATTTCCAGGATCCGTTCCCTTTTTTTCCTTTCGAAGAATGGACGCCGTTTCTGCAAGACGTTCAAACCAGTACTCTTTTGAATAAGAAGAGGTGGCATCCTTTTTAATGGGCTCGTCATCTCCACTCTCATCATCTTCTGAAGGAAACATATCTCTGTAATCTGTGAAATTATCCGCAAGGCGCAGCAGGTCATTGCTTGCATTCTTGATATCACAAACTATGTGAGTGACTTTACCGGCTTTACGCAGGTTCATCACCAAGGGGCGAAAATCGCTGTCCCCTGTGAGAAGCACAAAGATATCAATATGATCCTGGAACCGCAAAAGATCCAAGCAATCATTGGTGAGGTGCATATCTGCACTGTTTTTATCACGTCGTCGACCCCGGAAAGGGACGTGAATCATATTGAAGTGCAGGGAAGCAAGGGCTGGTCCCAGTTGTTTGTAGCCGCTTTGGCTCCAGTCGGCATAGGCATAGGAACTAACGACTCGGCCGAGGCCTTCTGCATAATCCCAAAGGCCCTGTATAAATAAATTCTTTGAGCTTGAAGGTTTAACGTTTTCTACATCCCAAAAAATGGCAACATTGTGATGATTCATACCCCAAGAATAACCCGCAAGGCCACTGTGTTACGAGGGAGAGAAAGGAAATCGTGGCATTTTTTTGAACCACTCCAGCTTAGCGAAGGGTTTGATCCTACTCATAATGGTATGTCTGGTCTTGAGAGAAGCTCCTCACTTCATTAGCGTCATATCATGCATAAGATTTCATTTACCGTTCCACCAGCCCAGGCTTCTGCCGTCAAAAATGCGATGTTTAGGGCCGGAGCAGGGCAGATTGGGGATTACAAGAACTGCTACTGGGAATGTTTAGGACAAGGTCATTTTCACCCTCTTCTCGGAGCTCAACCTGCCATTGGACGCGTGGGAGAATCAGAATCCCTTCCAGAGCTTCGGATTGAAATGGTTTGTTCTGATGAGAATCTTAAAGATGTTCTTAAGGCTCTTGTGGAGGCTCATCCCTATGAAACTCCAGCCTATGGTGCATGGCCCATCATTACCCTGGAGAATCTATGATTTCCGGTTGATGGTATTGCCTTCCTGAGTAAACACCTGCATAGCATGGAGCATCAGCCCTGAGCCAAGAGCACAGGATGTTTCGGTTCGCATCACGCGGCTCCCAATGAAACAACGCTGAAAATCCTGTTCTTCTAAGAGTTGGCGCTCTTTTTCACTCCAGCCTCGTTCAGGGCCAATGGCAAGGATGGCACCGTGAGGAGCCGTTCCCATGGGGTGAAAGGACTGTGCTCCTGGCCCATTATCCAGGGCAATGCGTTCACAATGTTCTGGGAGATTTTGTAGTGCTTCAGCCAAACACGGTGCGGTTTGAACCTGAGGAAGACGTGTGGAGATGCCTTGGATGGCCCCCTCTCGTAGAGCCTTTTTCCATAAACCTTCTCGCCACAGTTTGCTACCAAGATAGGATTTTTCATTTAAATCGGTGGAACAACAGCGAATCTCTCGAATTCCCAAGCTGCTCATATCTTTTAATAGTCGGCGAGCGACGGGAGGGCGTGGACAGCCTAACACCAGAGTGAGGGGACGAAGAGGAGGAGATTCAGATTCGGGCTGGAAACTCCAAATCCAGCCATGAGGCCCCTCTTTGACCAGTATTCCTTTCCCCAAAGGTCCATTGATGACACCAGCAAAGAACTCATCGCCTTGATGTAAGCCCAAAATATTTTTCATATGAACAGCGCGTTCATCGGAGTAGGGCAGGGGATTGTTCAGTTCTTCTGGGTCAAAGAGAATCACATTCATGATTCTACTTTAGCCTTGTATGCCCCCCTTCGATAAGTCTGTTCTTGGGAAAATTGTTTCCGGAATCCAAGGGGGGCGTGCAGAAGAATGGAACAGTGTTTCTTACAATAGCTAATGGCTCATCTTTGCCTAGCGGCTTGGATGATCCCTTTTCATGACCGTGGTTTAATACCCTTGAATTTCATCGTGAACAAATTCCAGTTCCACACCAGCTTGGGCAAATAAATCCTCGGATTCGGCTCCTGCATGATATTTTCGTTCACAAACCACTCGTTGTATTCCACAACTGATGATGAGCATGGCACAGGTACGGCAGGGGGTCATGCGGCAGTAGAGGGTGCTTCCATCAAGGGCTACCCCCCGTTTTGCCGCTTGGCATATGGCATTCTGTTCTGCATGGACGGTTCGAACGCAATGCTGTTTCTCTTGTCCATCGGTGTGAACCACGGTGTTGAACAGATGCCCAGCCTCATCACAGTGTGGAAGTCCTGGAGGCGCTCCCACATACCCTGAAGCCAGAATCTGCCGGTCTTTCACAATGATGCAGCCACTCCTTCCTCGGTCACAGGTGGCCCGGTCGGCGATGGCATTGGTGACTTGCATGAAGTATTCATCCCAGGTAGGGCGTTTATGGGAATTGCTCATAGACTCTCCTTGTCAAAACTATAGCACATGAAAAGATCTTCCGTTGTTTTGAGGGCATTTGAGAGACACTTGGGTATTGGTGAATATCCTTGTGTTGATGCGATCGTTACCGATGTCATCCTGAGAAAACGCTCTCAGAGCCCATCCATCCATGCCCACTCTTGTTGATGAAAACGTCAGGACGTATGATGAGCTCATGAACGGAAATTTGCATCGGGACTGGAAACGGATAAGAAAGGCACGAGGTTATGAGGATGAGCAGGGGATTGCCGAGGAACTTCGGGAAGTTTTTGTTCAAATGGCACCCCTCCCACAAGATATGGGAGAAGAGCTTGCTCTTCGTTTTCTTTCGGAGCCAGTGGATGATGAGGTTCTCTATCGAACAGAAGAGGTCTTAGAAGTTCTCGATGGCCAATGGACGGCTCAGGATTCTGCGTTAAGGGATGATGACTGGGCGTATCTACGGGATTTGGTGGACTCATGGGCCACAGAATTGGACATGGATGTGGTGACTTCTGTGATGCGTGTTGTTGTGGAGAGGGGTGGCTTCTCTTTGAATGAATAATGGAGGACCGTTAGGTTCTTGTACATAAGTTGTATATACAACTTAAAAACCTCTTATAGTTGTATATACAACCATAGGAGGAGACATGAAATCTGCATCCTTGTACCAGGCCCTCATGGACTACATGCCCTACCATGTTCTGCATATTGATTCCCTTGTTCATCGCAGCTCATGGAAGGGGAGAACACTCCGTGAGAATCATATTCAGGTCATGTTGATGCTTTTTCATCGGGGAAGTTCAACACCAAAACATTTGAGCCGGTCTTTGGGGATTCAGAAGGGAAGCTTGAGTCATGTGCTTCACTGGCTTCGCCAAGAGAATCTTGTAGAGAAGTACGATGTTCAAGAAGATGAACGTTCGTACAATGTGCGTCTGACGGCTCAGGGTCGTGATTTTGTTTTTGGCCACCATCAAAAATGTGCCCAAAGTTTGGAACAGCTTTTGAATTCAATGTCTTCCAAGGAGCGTCTTCGGGTGATGCAGGGGTGGGAAACACTTCAGCATTACTTAGAGCGTAAAGAACCCATAAAATAAAGATTTTTAACGCTCTTTTTCTGCTTATAAAAAAAGACCGGCTCGGAGAGCCGGTCTTGGCTGTTTGACCCCGGGCGGAGGCCCGGGGTCGATCTTAGGCTTTTTCCAGCTTCAGAGTCTCTGTGGGCTGATCACACACTTCGGAGGGGCCATAGTACTGAATGGCACCAGGGAAGGTGTAAGCGGTTTCCATCGCCCATTTGTCCCGTTGTGCTGCAAAGGCTTTGAAGGGAGCTCCATCAAGCTCCACCAGGGCTTTGCGAATCACGGGTTTCTGTTCACCATGACGCTGTTCCATGTTCATCATCATGGTGAGAGGAACACCGCCGGGCACCCATTGGTTGGCACTTTTATGGAGGTTGGCCAGGTTGGAGATGTAACCGGTCAGGCCAGCAGACATGAGCAAGAAGGCGGAGAAGCCCAGCCCATAGCAGTAGTCGGCGTCAAAGTTGGAGGGGAAGGCACAGCGTCCTTCATAGCCAAAGAAGTGCGCTAAGGCGTTGAATTTACCAGCGTACTCACCTTTCCGGCGAAGGGAATCGAGTTTTTCACCCACAACTTCAATCAGAAGCTTTTCTGTTTCAATCCGGGATACCTGGACATTGCCGTGGGGATCTCGGTCATCCAAAAGCTGCATCTGAATGCCCCGGGGAAGGGAGGAGAACACGTAAGAGGAATCCTTTGACAACTCTTTGTTCACCCATTCCCGCTGATCATCAACGGTTTTCTGTGCCGCAAAGTCATCAGCTTTTTTGGCCAGAAGGTCATTGAGTTCAGCAATGAGAGCACCTACTTCAGGAATAAACTCAATGAGACCTTCCGGAATAAGAGCCACACCAAAGTCCATGCCCTTGGCAGCGCGAGCGGCTACAACATCCACAATGGAGTTCACCACGTCCTCAAGGGACATGTTTTTCTCTTTCACCTCTTCGGAGATGATGGCAATGTTGGGCTGTGTCTGTAGAGCACATTCCAGACCAATGTGGCTGGCGCTTCGACCCATAAGTTTGATGAAGTGCCAGTACTTTTTGGCGGAGTTGGCATCTTTTTCAATGTTACCAATGAGCTCAGAATAGGTTTTAGTGGCTGTGTCAAAACCAAAAGAAGTTTCGATGTGCTCGTTTTTGAGGTCGCCATCAATGGTTTTGGGGCAGCCTACAACGGTGATGCCTGCATTCTTGGCTTTAAACCATTCCGCAAGAACGGCTCCGTTGGTATTGGAGTCATCACCACCAATCACCACCACGCCATCAATGCCATGCTTGCGGCAGGTGGCCAAGCTTTTTTCAAACTGCTCTTCTGTTTCCAGCTTGGTTCGGCCGGAACCAATGATGTCAAAACCACCGGTATTGCGGTAGGCATCCATGATTTCATCAGTGATTTCCATCACATCATCATCAATGATGCCGGAGGGACCGCCCTTGAATCCGTAGAGCACACTCTGAGGGTTGGCTTTTTTCAGGGCATCAAAGAGACCGGCAATGACGTTATGGCCACCGGGGGCCTGACCGCCGGAAAGAATCACACCCAATTTCCGGACGGTACCAGCATTGGCATTTTCGCCCTTCACAAAACGGGCAATGGGTGCGCCGTAGGTGTGGGGGAACAGGCCTTTGAGGGCATCCTGGTCAGCCACGGACTCGGTGGCTTCACCAAGGCTCACAGCGATGGAGGCGATTTCATCGTTCAGAACGGTGGGCAGTTTGGGCTCATACGTATAACGAGCTTTCTGCAAGGGAGAGTATTCGGACATGGTCTTGCTCCTACAGGTTCTAGAGGTCATGGGGCCGGCGGTGAAAAAATGGCCAAAGCCCCCACTCATCATGATGTGTCTACGGGGGGGCGGGTCAAGAGGGAGAGCCCACCCCAGTTTCCTGGAGTCTGTGGGAGGAGGGAGGTCATATGCTCCTTCCCTCCGCACAGCATTTGCTCCTGGGACATCCCTATAAGGGATGCAGTTCTCCAGCGGGCAGAGGCCGAATGAAGAGGGGCACCACGGAGCCTTCTCCAAAGACGGGTTCCATCAGGTCCTGATATTCCTTCATCCGCTGAGCGGGGATGTAGGCCTGAATGGTTCCGGCAAAACCTCCGCCATGAACACGAACAGCCCCATCCCCTTGGAGGAACTCCTCAGTCAGGGTCAGTGCCAAGGAAATGCCCTGATGCTCGGGGTGTGCGGGAGAAAAAATGTTCTGGAGACTGGACAGGGAGGAGTGACCAGAAGAACGGACTCCTTTCAAGTAATTGGACATTTCATTATTTCTCAGAGCAGCGGCCATGGCATCCACCCGATGATTTTCACTATAGAAGTGGAGGGCTCTGAGCACGGCGCGTTCCCCATGCTCTTTTCTCAACTGGCCAATAGATGAACGGAATTCTTCTTCCTTGGCATCGTTGAGCACCTCTGCACCAAGGGAGGCGGCAATGGCCTTCATTTCCCCAGGAATGGCGGCATAATCAGGAGTGAGATTGGCATGATCACCGCCTGTATCCACCACGGCAAGGGCATACCCTTCGGCGGCAAAATTGGCTTGGAGTGGGGTGATTTGAGGATTCGCAGGATTGGCAAAATCAATTTCCACCGCACCTCCAATGGAACAGGCACACTGATCGAGTAGACCACAGGGTTTCCCAAAGAATTGATTTTCCGCTTCCTGCCCAATGAGTGCCAAATCCACTGCGCTGAATTGTCCATCATTGAACAGTTCATTCATGATGGCTCCCACAAGAATCTCTAAGGCCGCAGAAGAACTCAGCCCAGATCCCTTGAGGACACGGCTGGTGGTGGTGGCTGTAAATCCGCCAATGGCCCCCTTCCGTGCAACAATCCCTGCTGCAATGCCACGGAGCAGAGACTCCGTTTTCCCTTCTTCATTTTTGTCTTTGTCCAAAGAGCTGAGGTTGATGCGGACGGCTGGATAGCCCTGGGAGACCACTTCTGCCACAGGTTCGTCCAAGAGTGTGACGGCGGCAATGGTATCAAGTTGAACTGAGGCTGCCAGCACCTTCCCATGATTGTGGTCTGTGTGGTTGCCGGAAAGTTCTGTTCGACCAGGAGCAGAGAACAAGCGAGGGGAGGCATCTCCAACCCGTTCTTGATGACGTGTAATCAGTTCGGTCCACCGTTTTTGGTGGAAGGCTGGGGATTCGCCACCATAGAGGGTGGTGAAGACTCCATCATAGCGTCCGTTGGCAATTTCCTCAGTGAGGGGGCTTTTGGTCATATGGGTTGTTCCTTTGGTAACGTTTTCAGAAAGGATGGAGCATGATACCTGATGCTGGGTGGGGGACGCAAGATTAAAGAATTTGGAATGGAGAGATTCCATTGGAGTTGGAAATCAGGACAGTAGCAAAATGGTGAGCAAATCGTTCTCAATCAGAAGCACAGCCCGCATTCGAAAATAACTTAACAGGTCATGATGAAAGGTGTTTAAAAAATTTACTCGACAGGAATCCTTTCATATATTCTTATATATGGATGATGCAATATTGAATGAGGAACAGTCACTCAAACATATTCCTTCTGTCTCTCGTCCGGCCACGGCTCTTGATGGTTTGATGGAAGAAATCTCTGGACGATGGAGTTCGCGGGCCATTGATGCTGAGAGAAGTGTTTCATGGGAGGTTTTGGAACGGTTGATTGAAGCAGCTCGCTGGGCACCCTCAGCAATGAATGGTCAACCTTGGCGATTCATGAGCTTTGGACCAGAAGATTCTCATGCCTTAGAACAGGCCAGGCGTGTATTAAAACCGGGAAATGCGTGGGCAAAAAATGCCCCTCGACTGTTATTTGTTATGGCCAAGAAGAATCGGGGTGATACAGAAAAACCCAATGCTTTGGCCATGTATGAGACAGGGATGGCCATGGGACAGATGGGAATCCAGGCTGTTCGAGAAGGCTTAGTCTTTCACCAAATGGCTGGTATCGACCGGGACCATTTTCGAATGTTATTCTCCATTCCTGAAAACCTGGAGGTTGTTGTGGGCGTGGCTTTGGCTTTTCCTGGATCCGTCGCAACTGTCCCAGAAGAAAGACAGGAGTTGGAAACTGCTCCTCGGCAACGGCATATGCCCAAACAAATTCATGCTATGAATGGAGATATACCTCAATGAGTATACAAAAAAGTCCTATAACGGCCGTTTTAGGCTACAGTCCTAAGGCCGATCGATACAGTTTTAAGGCCTTTCACCGTCTGCGAGAACATGGTCATCAGGCCATTCCCATTCGTCCTGCTGGGGGCGATGCTGATGGAGTTCCAGTGGCCAGAGACTTGGTAGAGGCTAAGAATCAGGCTGGTGATGCTGGGATTTCCACTTTAACACTTTATGTTCGCCCCTCCTTGCTTGAAGCTATGGTGGAAGAAATTCTTGCAGCCCAGCCAGGTCGGGTGATTTTTAATCCTGGGACAGAAAGTGCGCCCTTGCAGCACGCTCTTGATCAGGCCGGTATCCCCTGGATGGAAGCCTGCACATTGGTTCTCCTCAGCACTGGACAGTATGATTAGTTTTTTTTGTTTTTGAAGAATTGAGATCGACCCCCAGGCCATGCCTGGGGGTCTTTTTTGTTTCATTAAAGTTGGTTGAGTGCGTCTTTCATCATGTCGGTGGTGAGAATTTCAGGGAACACGATGGGCTGTTCTCCTGGAACATAAAGGACATAAAGGGGCACACCTGCACGGCCAAAGTCGGCAAGCCAACGAGTGAGAGTGGCATCATAGGCGGTGAGGTCTGCTTTGACATGAACAATCTTGTACTTCTTCATCAATTGCTGAATCTCAGAAGCTTTGATGACCCGTTGGTTGAGTTTGCACGTGGTGCACCAAGCGGCTGTGAATTCTAAGAAGACGGGTTCCTGTTGCTCAATTCGTGAAAGAAGATCGTCTTCCTCAAAGGGAATCCAATTTTCTCCTGAGATTCTTTGGGCCGTGGCTCCTCCTTCTTGGCCTTTCCAGTCCACAACTGTGATCGCTGTTGAGAGTGCCAGGACAAGGGCTAAAATTTGACCAGTGATGCGCCACCATCGTGAGGCCGTGGGTTTTCGGGCTTGGCCAAGAATCCAGGCACTGAAGGCCACAATCAAAAGCCACCAAAGGGCACGTTCCCAGGTGAGGGGAGCCAGTTTTGCATAGGTGGTGAAGAGATATATTGCTGTTCCCACCAGGAGGAAGCCCATGGCCTCTTTGAATACAATCATCCAATTTCCAGGCTTGGGAAGCCGTTCAATGGCTTTGGGCCAGATGCCTAAAAGAAGGAAGGGGAGCCCTAAACCCAGGCCAACACTGGTAAAGATGAGGATGATGATGATGGCCGTTTGGGTGAATGCAAAGCCCAAGGCTGCACCCAAGAAGGGAGCCGTGCAGGGAGTGGCTACCAGAACGGCAAATATCCCGGTGAGGAAGCTTCCAGCATACCCCCCCTTGGCTCCAGCCGCTGCTGCTCCTTCCACGCTTTTCTTTGGAGCTTCAATCACATACACATCAAACATGCTCAGGGCAAAGGTCCATATGATGGCCACGAGAGCCAGAACAAAAGCAGGGGATTGGAATTGGAATCCCCATCCTAAGAGTGTTCCGGAGGCTTTTAGTGCAATGATGATGCCAGCCAATACCCAGAAGCTGGCAATGATTCCAGCCACATAGAGCCAAGAATGCATCAGTATGGCTCGTCGATCTTGACCAGCTTGCTTCACCAAGTTAAGGGCTTTGACGGAGAGAAGCGGCAGGACACAGGGCATGATGTTGAGCAGGATTCCTCCCACAAAGGCCATGGCCAAGAAGAGCAGAAGGCTATGCCATGGTGTTTCAGCCGTTGGCCCAGGAGTGCTTTGGATTTCTCCTAAAGGTTCCTCAGCCATTTTTGCATTCCAATCCAACACAGCTTGAACCTCGGAGCTGATGAGCCTAGGAGCAAGGGTGGGATCAAAAACAATCTGGTGCTGCTCGCTATCAGGGAAAAGGCAGGTCCCATTCTCATCACATATTTGGAAGAGGGCATCAAGAGTGAGTTCTTGGACAGGAGGATTGGGAGCTGTCCGAAATTCAAGTACAACGATTGTTTCATCAAAGTATTCCAGTAAGCCATCTTTGATGATGGGCTGGGCCTTCATGGCACTGCCGTATATCACCCCTGAGGTGCTCATGGGTTTGAGTGTGAAAAACTCTTGGTCATCAATCTGATGATATCCTTCAGGGTAGATGTAGCGTACAGATATGTACCCAGTCAGAGTATCAGGATTCCAGTAAGTCACTTCTGCCTGAGTCTCTGCCCGAGGGATTTCGCCAAGAATATTTTCCTCACTATTGAAGAAGGAAAAGCTTTCACCTTCACTTTCCTGTCCCATGACCTGGTTCGTCAAAAGGAAAAAGAAGAGAGTGAGGCAACTGAGGAATACAAACTTCATCAATCTTGCTGAGTTTCTCATGTTATGGAGTATAGTTCGTGATTTGAAATATCCGAAGTTTAGTATATTGAGATTCTTATACAGTTTTGTTAGGAATGACTATTTTTCTCTCACCCCATTGATTGCTGTAGAAAGAAAAGTGTTGAAATGATTCCCTTCATGCAAGGGAAAAAAACAGTGTTCGAAAAAAAGTATTTCCTGATTGATAAAGTTCTTAGAAAGATTTTGTCAGAATCACTTGTCAGGATGGGGTGGGATATGTATTATACCTCCCGCGGGCGGATAGCTCAGCTGGTTAGAGTACCGGTCTTACACACCGGTGGTCCAGGGTTCGAATCCCTGTCCGCCCATCCGCATTTCTGGTTCAGGCTTGTTCTGAATCAAGACTATGCAGAATTGGGTGCATTGACCCTGGAGGTGAGAACCTCCTAAAATGCAGATATTCGGAATGTAGCCCAGCGGCTAGGGCACCTGCTTTGGGAGCAGGAGATCGGAGGTTCGAGTCCTCTCATTCCGACTTAAATAGCCGCGAATATGCGGCTCTTTTTGTTCCTGGCCCGAACAGGAGTTTCGAGCGCCCATAGCTCAGCTGGATAGAGCATCGGCCTTCTAAGCCGAGGGTCGCAGGTTCGAGTCCTGCTGGGCGTAATTTCTCAACTCAATCCTCTCCCTTGCAGAAAAAATCAGATTTCTCTTTAGGATTTTCAATCCTGGGAATTTCATCTATTCAAAGAAAAACAAATTGACATCTTGAAGAGAATGGAAGGCATGGTTTTTTGCCATTTTCTCATCCTTATCATTGATTTTTAGTGAATGAGGAAAAGTCAGAATTGGTATATAGCAAAAAATATTCTCCATATTGTGGACCATGAAAAACATGATCTGGAATCAAATCTCTCAAATAATTCCACTCTTTTGTGTGAATGTTTTCTCTTTCCTTCGCTGGTGAACCTGTTATGATGACCTCGTCCTGAAAAGGTTTTCAGGACTGATACGGACTGGATGCATTTGACTGTCTATGAACAACTTAAAACCATTTCTTCAGGGGAGGTTTTCAACACCTTCATTGATGGAATGGTAACGAAAGGATGAAGGAATGAAACCACTCTTTACTGTTGAAAATAATCAGGAATCCTGGGGAATTCGCACAGAGTCTGGAATTCTTGCTCACCGTCTTCTTCCGCAATTTATTGATGAGAATCAGCAAAGTCGTACTCTTCAATGTGTTGATTCACAACAGAATGAAGATGGGGGGGAATGGATTTATGAAGGTGACGGATGGCGAATGGTGGAAACCATCACGTTTCGGGATGAAGAAACACTCCAAATCCATCAAGAGTGGACGTCCAAGGCCTTTGGAGAGCAGAAAGGGTGGATGGTCTTTGATGTAGCAAACCTCCGAAAAGCGCAGTCCTATTTGATTCCTGCTGTGAGTTATGACGGAAATGTTTTTGGTGGTGGAAAAGAACCAAAGGGTTTAGAGCGGAATGGCAAATCATGGATATTTTCTGGGGATCGAACGGCCCTTCCAGGAGCCACATTCACAGAAGACCATGAATACTGCCTTGGTCTGTATTCGCGATTTACTGGGCAGGCAAAGAGTGATGGATTGGCTTGTGGATTGCGAAAAGAAGGTGATGGGATGATTCATCATCTCTCATGGCCTGCCCGAGAACTCCCTGAGGTGTATCAACGCCGAGATCGGTATGCCTCCCCTCAAAACACACCAGGAAGCTATGCCCCTGGTTCCCAGACTGTGCGTTATGCCCTTCTTCATGTTGGGAAGGTTTCCACACCACGTTATGGCTGGACGGCTGCCTTTGATCGAGCTTGGCCCCATTTTCGTCAAGAAAAACAGCTTGATCGATCCGCTGAAGAGGTCTGGGACTTGGGTATTGCCTATGCAAAGTCCTTGATTCATCCCAAAAACCATTTGGTTCAGATTGGGATGCGCACCAAAGGAAAAAAGGATTGGGAACCTCGCCCCTTTCATCGCTATGAGATTGGTTGGTGTGGTCAGAATGCATCCCTGGCAGTGGCATTTATGGAGGATGCGCAGAAAAGAGGACATCAAGAGGCCTTTGCCCAAGGTGAACGCATCTTGGATTTCTGGTGTTCAAAGGCGCATGGTAAAACGGGACTCATTCCGGTTGAGTTTGATTTACATCCTCAAGAACCTCAACTCGCCCCTGTTGCCGATTCATGCAATTTGAGTTGGGCTCTCTGGTGGCTCCTACGTGGAGTGGACGTGGCTTCCAAGGCTGGAATCTCAAAACCTCTTTGGGAGAATACTGCCCAAAATATTGCGCAATTTTTTGTCAAAAACTTTCATGAAGAGCATCTATTTGGAAGTAAATGGCTGGTAAAAAAGGGCACATTGGCGGCCGGAGGTGGCAGCATCGGAGCCTTTGTGGTACCCGCTCTTTTGGTGGCTTATGAGCATTGGAAGGATGAGTCCATGCTTGATGTGGCTGTTCGTGGATTCTGGGGTTATGTCGAACGTGATCTCGATGCCATGCGTTGTGGTGGAGGAGCGTTGGATACAGGGTGCATTGATAAAGAAAGTGGTTGGCCTCTTCTTCGTGCTGGGCTTCAATTGTATGAACTCACAAAGGAAGAACGCTATCTTGATGCCGCTCAACGTGCAGCCTATTTTATTTTGAGCTGGATGATTCATGAGAGTCGTGTCACCGATGAGGATTTTGAGGCTGCTGGGTATTCCCCTTATGGCGGAACCTCAGTGTCTGCCCAGCACCATCATCTGGATCCTTGGGGTGCATTGATTGCTGGAGATTGGCTGCATTTGTCCCAAATCACGGGGGACAAGGCCTGGGCAGAACGGGCTCGGGCGACTTGGGGAAATGCGATTCATGGAATTTCTGATGGAAATTTGGTGATCCATAACCGTGTGCGCCCCATTGGATCTCAAAACGAGGCCTACTTCCATTGTGATTGGCGGTTTGAGAATCAACAGGGACGCATGAATGACTGGATGGTGGCCTGGCCTACAGCATTTCGATTGGTCACATTGATGGAAAGCCAAGACTGGAAAAACTGGTCATAAAGAAAAAGCCCTTCTTTGGTAAGTGATTACCTTGGAAGGGCTTGGTTAAAGCGTCTGAAGGGAATCGAACCCTCGTCTCCAGCTTGGGAAGCTGGGGTAATAGCCATTATACGACAGACGCATCATGCGAGAGTCATAGTATTCCCCTCTGCCTGGTGTGGTCAATAAGTCCTGGAAAAAAACAACATTTTGTGATGCTTGACCCAGGTGATCTCGAGGGGTACAAATAGCTTTATGGAATGGAAAGCTAGTCATATACTTGTCAAAGATCGAAATCTTGCTCAGCAGATTTTACGCCAGCTGAAGCAAGGAGCTCGGTTTGAAATTTTGGCCCAACAACACTCCACTTGTCCCAGTCGAACTAAGGGGGGAGATTTAGGGTGGTTTGGGCCTGGACAGATGGTGGGGGCCTTTGAGGCGGCCTGCAAACGTTTATCTCCTGGATCTCTTTCCGATGTGGTGCAAACCCAGTTTGGGTATCATGTGATTCGTCTCACAGGCCGACGATAGAAATACTCATGGTTTCCTTGTGAGATCACTCCTCGAGTGATTTCACATAGTCCATACAATAGGCTTCTACTTCTTCACGATTCATAATTTTTGGGCAGTGAGAATCTATGAAGATTTCTGCATTGAATGGATTGATCTGTTCAAAAAGTTTTTTGACATCGGTTTGGCTTTTTGTTCGTAAATAAAGACAATCGCCTAAGAAGAGTACTTTTTCTTCAGGAATATGCATGACAATGGCATCATCGCTGTGGTTCGTGTTGATTTTCTGGCAATGAATGGTCACATCACCTAAATCAATTTCTAATTGATCTTCAAAGGAAATCTCAGGCGTCCTGAGGGCTATGAATGATCGATCTTTCCCATACTCTTCATCCAATATTTCTGCCAAGAAGGAGCTGCCATGACCTTCTTGGACTTGCTTTTCATAGGCTGTTTTCCCCCAATCGTTTCGAGCCAATTCTTCCGTTCTTTTTTTACACGTTCGCGAGCTGATGGATGGAGCTTGGTATTCAATGAGTCCAAACCAATGATCTGTATGTGAATGGGATATGATGAGGTAGGATGGAGTACTTAATCCAAGTTTCTCGGCGTTTGTGATGATTTCCTGTGCATGTTTTTGGGAGCTTCCAGCATCAAAATAGACAACGCCTTTCATACCATTGATGATTCCAACGATGGGACGGTCTCGTCGTTCTTCAGGCATGCTCATATACACTTTCTTCGTGATTTGCTTAATGTTCATTGGTACATTCCTTTGTTTCAATGTATCAATTTTGCAAAGAAGTCTTGGTGTTTCATGGATGAGTCTTTGTAAAATCTTGGTCAAATCAAGAGTTGCACATTTTTTTCTTGCCTCAAGAAGACCCCGCCAGGGAGGGCGGGGTCGATCAAAAAAAGAGAAAACGGCTGGCATTCCTTTATGATTTATGGCCGAAAATACTCCAAGTCCTGGGCCTGGGCTTCCCACATTTCCTCAAAAAGGCTTCGAATCTCTGCTGGTGAGCAGACTGCAGCAGAAAGTGGATCAAGCATCAGGGCATGGATGGCGGCTTCTTTGTCTTTTTCCATGATGGCTTTTACAGCCAGTTCATGGAAGGCCAGATGACTCTGATTGAGCGCGGCCATTTGGGGAGGAAGCGCCCCAAAGTGCACAGGATGAAAGCCTTTGCGGTCCACCATCACGGGAACTTCCACACAAGCCTGACAGGGGAGATTGGATATCATTCCCTGATTCAAGACGTTTCCATGGATGATGGTGGGCTTATCGGCAAACCAAGCTTCCACAATATGAGAGGCATATTCTTCCCCTCGCTGGAGCATCATATTCCCTTCATGAGAAAGAAGCTCTCTGATGGTCTGGTCGGCACTTGTTCGTGCTTTGGGCCAGTCCTCTGCATAGGAGCCACTTCTTCCAGCATCCGAGGCTTCTCGAGTGTATTTCTGAAGAAGATCAGGGCGCTTACGGAAGTACGGGAGATATTCAGAGAAGTGTCCGCTTGATTCGGTCACAAATGCACCAAACTGCCGCATCATCTCAAAGCGTACAGGATCGGCTTCAAATAAATCGGTGGAGTTGAGCATTTGCCGAAGGCGGGGATACTGATCTTCGCCCCGGTGCTCCAAGTGGGTGAACCAGGCCATGTGATTGATTCCAGCGCATTCCCATTTGAGTTCATCATAGGGGATATCGAGGTACAGAGAGAGCTGATGAGAGGTGTTTTGAACAGAATGACAGAGCCCGACAAGCGGGATGTTGACAGCCTGGAGGCCCAAGAGGGTGAGGGCGGACATGGGGTTGGTGTAATTCATTACCATGGCTTGAGGACAAAGACGTTCAATGTCCCGTAAGATGGCCAGCCAAGAGGGGCCAGTGCGAAGCATTTTGAAGATTCCACCAGGACCAATGGTATCTCCAATGCATTGGTCAATGCCGTATTTTAGGGGAATCTTGTAATCATGTTCCACGTTTCGTAAACCGGCCACTTCAATCATGCTGATGACAAAGTCAGCTCCAGGAAGTATCTGTTCCCGATGGACAGAGGATTGGACGGTCCAGGACTTTCCTGAGGATTGAACCATTTTTTCAGAGATTTGGTGGGCCAGTTCAAGACGTTCTTCATCAATGTCAACAAGCCCAAACTCGCCTTGCTCTAAACCTGGGATGCAAAGAATATCATTCACCAGATTTCGGCAAAAAACTGCACTTCCGGCTCCAAGGAACACCACTTTGATGGGACGGTGTGATCTCATTTCCTCTGTGATGAAGACGGATTCCTGAGGGGATTCTTTGAGTTGGGAAGGGGCGTTCCACTGGGATGGAGTAATATCATCTCGGTGCCCGTGAATGCTGTCTTTAAACCGAATGTCCAGGTTTCCAAGATCCTGAACATCCAGTCGAATGGCAATTTCATGTTTACCTTCATTCTCTTTGAGGGAAGGACCTTTCACAAGAATGGTGACTTCAACGCCCACTTTGAGGGGAAGGGGAGCACTTGGTTCCACATCTGAGGCCTGGCGCATTTCCTGTTCTGGAACATAAATCTCAATGCATTCGGGTCCATAGTCTATACCGTCGACGGCAACGGATTTGAGGGCCTTCACATAACCGGTATCAATCTTATTCAGAATGGTGAGGGCGATGCCGCCAGGGGCGGTTGAAAGGCTGTTTTTTTTATACAGTTTTTTCAGGATAAAATTGGGAATCATCATTGCTCCTTCTATTCAAACTTCTCACCAAGAGAGCCTCGGTGAGAAGAATCCCTAGGATGTTGTGAGAGTAAAGACGCGTGGAAATTTATTTTTTGGTGGGACCAGAGGATGAATCTCAATGCCTTCAGAGGTTTTCTTCCATTCCAGTGTTGTGCCATCAAGACATGTTACATTCTGAATGCCCTGGAGCTGTTTTGCAGAACGAATCAAAACTTTTTGTGATTTCTTGGGAGCCATCTGAATGGCATAAAGCTTATCTGGTTGTTCGTCCAAATTTCCTTTGGGACGAGTGAATCGAAAATCTTGATGGGTGTATTTTAATGGCTTTTCATCAAATCCTTCATTGGAGCTGCGTTTGCGAGTGGGCCCTTCTCCAAATTGAGTCCATGGGCGGGTGGCATAGATGGCTTCACCATTAATTTTGAGCCATTCTCCTAAGCTGGCCATGGATTTCTGTGCTTTTTTTGGAATGGTTCCATCAGGACGTGGACCAATGTTGATGAGCATATTTCCGTTTTTACTCACTGTGTCTGAGAGTTCTTGAGCGAGATGCTCTCCTGTAGAATACACCTCATTGGTGATATAGCCCCAGGAGCGGTTTCCAACCGATGTGCAGGTTTGCCAAGGATGTTCTCGTGTTTCTGCAGAGCCTCCTCGTTCAATGTCTAAAACCGCGCTCCCTTCTTCAAATCCAGCGCTTCCAGCTCGTTCACCTTGATTCTTGTAATTAAGAACAGGTTCATAACCATGCTCAAGACCATGGTTGTAGTATTCAGCAGCCACCTCGGGACGATGGGAGTCAAACCGGGGACGATGCCAACCAAAATCAAAATACATGAGCTCTGGATGGAACCGATCCATCATCTCTCGAACTCGTCCCCTCCAATCGTTCAGGAATTCATCGGTTTCCTCGGCACCCAAATCATGAGGTGTTCCATACAACCCTTCATTTGCAGGATCTGTGGTATCTTCACCATGTCTGTAACGGTAGTATCCCCAGTTCCAAGCTCGATGAGTTGAAATCCCAAAATGCATTTCTTCAGCAAGAATGGCTTTCCGGAGTTCTTCAACAATGTCCCGTTTGGGACCCATTTCGGCAGCATTCCAATGGGTGTGCTTGGTGGCATACATTGGGAAGCCATCATGATGTTCACCAACAGGAACCACGTAACGAGCTCCCCAATCCTTAAAGCATTTTGCCCAAATCTTTGGATCCCATTTTTCTGCTTTGAATTGAGGAATAAAATCCTTGTACCCGGTTTTTCTGGGACCCCCATACCGGAGACGATGATAGAAATACACGGCCGCATCACCAGGATGGGGGCGCTTTTGATCTTTGAGACTGGCATACATGGATCGGGGATACCATTCACTGCTCCAGGCGGGAACACTATAGATTCCCCAGTGAATGAAAATTCCGAATTTGGCATCTCGAAACCACTCCGGAGTGTTGTAATCCGCTAATGAACTTGGTGTGGGAGAAAAGAAGCCATTCTTTTTATGAATACTCATTAAACGGACTCCTGCGCTGTGAGACCCATATCAGAATCCCCTGCATCCATGTTGCTCTCATTATTTTTGATTTCTTTGGAGTAGGAGAGGATTCGTTTTTCATTGTAGCGCAACAGAACCAGTAGTCCTGCAATGCAGAGAACAGCTCCAAGAATGGTGGTAAGGCGGATGCCTAGATCATCACCGATGTCTTTTCCAAAAAGAAGCAAGGATGTGAAGAGTATGGTTGCAAGAGAGGCTCCAAGTTTGGTAACAAATCCCCCTACAGCAAAGTACATGCCTGCATTATCCTCACCGGTTTTCCATGCATCCCAAGCGGCACAGTCCGCACTCATGGCCTGAGGAAGCATTTGGAAGATGCTTTGGGGTATAGGTGCAAAAATGACCACCAATCCCATGACCAGCCAAATGGGTAGTCCCCAGAGACCTAGAACACTGATGGAAGTAAACATGAGGGCAAAGAGAATAAAACCAAGAATCATCATATTTTTTTTGCCACGTTTTTTTGCAAAATAGTTTACAAACGGATAGGAGGCAAAGGTGATGGCTCCTATGGCCACCGTGAGAGGTCCCTGGGCTGTTGCATCCATTCGTGCAAGAACTGTGATGAAGTACACAAGACCTGTTTCAAACATATAAGTGGCAATGGTGTAGAGCGTGTTCCAGGCCACAAGGTTACGATAATCTTTGTTTTTAAAAACCTTTCCAATGGATTGAAAGAGCAGCTTTTGATTGACATTGGGTGAGTCTTTTTTATTGCAAGATTCGGCATCCTCTTTGACAAACAATGCTGGAATCAACAGGAATATAAAACCGAGCCCACCCAGGGCAAGAAAGGTCATTCGCATGCCATCCATGGTGTTTCCTCCAACCAGAGAGGCAAAGGGATCCCATAATCCGGCGGAGAACGACACAATCAAAAAGCCTGTGAACCAGAGGGCACTGTTGAAGGTGGTCATGTCCACTTTGTCATCAGGATGGGGAGCAATCTCTACCATAAGGGCAAAGTAGGGAATGATGTAGAGGGTGAGGAATATGGCAGAGATGAGGAGTAAACCAACGAGCCACACTTCATTCATGGGGTGAATGGAACCCGGTACTGGCACAAAGAATACCAAAACATAGGTGAGAGCAAAGCCAAGGGCGGATCGTCGCATAAAAACCGTACGACTTCCCTTGGGGTGGCGGAAATTATCACTCCATCCCGCAACAAGGGGATCTGTGAGGGCATCCAGAAGACGACCCGCTCCCATGGCGAGACCCAGTAAGGTGAGTCCACCAAACACGGCTCCTTGCTGAATCACTTCTGGTAGACCGGCATCTTTTGGGGGAAAGAAGAAATACACGAGATAGAGCATATGAATGGATGTCACGAAGGATATGCCAAGTTGACCAATACTGTAGGTCAGTTTTTCCTTCAAATTCAGGCGCTTCATGTGGCGCTCCTTATTTGTACAATGAGTGTATTAGAAGCCCCAAGAAGGGTTTTGTCAAGAAAAAACTGACTGAGGAGTCCAAAGTCTATAAAAGAACAAATGTTTAGAAAGTGGGTGTGGGGATGCCCATGCATGGGGATCCTTTCTTCATCTATGCTCCTGGATTTGGCACGGCATATACCTGTTCTAGGGAAAGGCAGGCGGCGCCATAGGCTGCTTCATCTGGTCCCACCCCGGCAAAATCCACGGCAAAACTGATTTCTGAAGAACGAGAGGCCAAATAAGACTCAATCTCGGGTTGAAAACGCTCAAGATGATGGCCTAAGAAGAGGGTTCTTGGATCAAAGAACTGCACCATATTCAAGAAATCATCGGCAGCGTGATTCAGACTCACAGCAAAACGGCTGTGTGATTCTGCTGGATCCGCAAGAATTTCGGCAATTTGATCTCGAAAATCCCGCTCAAGCCTCCTGGTAAACATTCGAGGAAATTCACCAGCAAGGTGATGAGCCCCATGATAGGGTTTGCCATTGATTCGAAAGCTCAATCCAAAGGCAAGATGCCGCGTGTGTGTTGTTGGGCTGTTTAAATACAAATAGGCAAAATCATCAGCAAGAGGATCTTGCCACGCCTTGCCGTGGGCACAACAGTGGGTATCATTCTCGATGAAGAGGGGAAAATCATAGGATGGTTGAATTGAACTTAAGGCAAAACCATCCGCATCAGCATAATGTGGTGAAGTGACAATGCTTTGTCGCTCTCGGTCCACCGGTCCCACAACAGCAATACCCATCCCTAAGATGGGGCGTTTCATGGGTGCCACTTCTTTTTGAGCATGCTGAAGAATATGATGGAGGAGAGAGGAGAAGGATTGAGGATAATGGGCTCTTCCTTGGGTTTGACCAAGTCGTTCTCCAAGAGGGGAGAGGAGCACGATTTCATATCGTCCTTTTCTCTTTATATCAATTCCGGCAACAACACCCTTTTTTTCATTAATGGCCAGACATGTTCCCTTGCGTCCAACACCAGGAGCTTTTGAATCGGTACCAAGTTCGCGTAGCCATCCTTCCATGAGAAGGTGTTCCGTGAGGTTGGATACAGTGGAACGATACATGCCCAGTTTTCGAGAAAGTGCTGCTCTGGTGATGCCATGTTCGGCAAGCACACTGCGAAGAACAAGAGCCTTATTCACGGTTTGTTGAAAATCTTTGTTGACAACCACAAGGATATTCTAGCCTTTAACCATTCCCAAATCCTAGAGCAGGAAGGTGAAAGTCGTGTAATAGAGGACATTGACTGTACAAATTAAGGCCTCTATTCTGTCTTTCACTGAAAAAGAGTGATGAAATCTCTCCACAAACCACCGGAGAGATCATTCTATGAACAAAAAGTATTCAAGAAGGAGCAACGCAGTGAGTTGGACAACAAAAAAACATGATTTGTGCACTCCATGGTCCCCCCCGAAAGAAATTCCTCTTCCCGAGCATCCTCGACCACGATTGGAAGGACGGGAATGGCGGAATCTCAACGGACTCTGGAACTATGCCATTTGCCCAAGCCAAAAAAAGAACACTTCTTCTTGGATTCCTGGAGAGGCACCAAAATCTTGGCAGGGGCAAATCCTTGTTCCTTTTGCGGTTGAGACTGCCGCCTCAGGTGTTGAGAGACCATTAAAACCAGAACAAACCCTCTGGTATCAACGCGAATTTGATCTGACGGACGATTGGGTCAAACAACGACTCATGCTGAATTTTGAAGCCGTGGATTGGCAGTGTCGTTGCTGGGTGAATGGCCAGGAGGTGGGGGGGCATGAGGGAGCTTACCTGCCCTTTAGTCTGGACATCACCTCAGCAGTCCGCCCAGGAAAGAATGAAGTGGTGGTGGCTGTTCAAGATCCCTCGGATCAGCATTTCCAGCAGCATGGAAAGCAGGTTCGTCAGCCCTTTGGCTGCTTCTATACTGCCACAAGTGGTATTTGGCGAACGGTATGGCTGGAATCCCTGCCCATGAAGAATCACATCAATGATTACCGGCTTCGAACAGATGAGGAACGGGATGTGCTGCTTCTGGATGTGTTTTGCTCCCAACCCGCTCCCCTTCGGGCCTCACTCTTTGATGGACATTCCCTTGTGGCTCAGGTGGAAGGGAAGAGCGATGATGTTCATGAATTGGCTGTGAACAATCCTCAGTATTGGAGCCCGGAGAATCCCCATCTGTACAGCTTGAAATTGGAATTATTGGATGGCAATGAACAGGTGGAGTGTGTCACCGGGTATGGCGCCTTTCGCCGAGTGAAATTGGGGGCGGAACAACACCCTCGTGTCCATCTCAATGATCAAGCCATTTTCTTGCATGGAATTCTTGATCAAGGGTATTGGCCTGAGAGTGGGATGACAGCCCCTTCGGAGGAAGCTCTGATTGCTGACCTTGAAGCCTGCAAAGCCATGGGTTTCAACATGCTGCGAAAGCACATCAAGGTGGAGGATCGGCGTTGGTATTATCATGCCGATCGTCTTGGTGTAGCCGTGGTGCAAGATATGCCCTCAACCTGCCGTGATAATCGTTTTTGGTTGCTCCACCTTGGATCCACCAAAGGACGTGTGGATGACACCAAGCGTTTGTATCAGCTTCAAGTGAACCGTGGCAAAAAAGAGAGTCGCAACGCGTTTGAGGCTGAACTCTTTGAAATGATTCGGGTGCTAGAATCTCATCCAAGCATTTTGATTTGGTGTCCTTTCAATGAAAACTGGGGGCAGTATGATGCCAGTCGCATCACACAGGAGATCAAGAATACAGATCCTTCCCGCCTTGTAGACCATGCCTCTGGGTGGTTTGATCAGGGAGCTGGGGATTTTTACTCACCCCATTGTTATGACTCAACGAAACTCCCCATTCCTGACAGCGATGAGCATCGGTCTTATTTCCTCTCGGAATATGGTGGGAAAGGTCTGGCTGTCAAAGACCATGTATGGAATACCAAAAAAGCCTTCATTTATGGAAAAAGTGGAACACGAGAGGAGTACAACAACGCTTTAAAGGATTTGTTTCAGAATCGTGTGTGTCCCCTGATGAAAAAGGGGCTAGCTGTAGCGGTGTACACGCAAATCAGTGATGTGGAAATCGAAACCAATGGTCTGATGACCTATGACCGAAAAGTCACCAAGGTGGATTTACCCATGATGCAGGAGCTCTCGAAGGAATTGCATCAGGCTTTTGCAGATTCTCTCCAGGAAAATATTTAGGATGAGATCGACCCCGGCCTTAGGGCCGGGGTTCTTCCTCAGGGAAGTTTCCATTCCTGCAAGCGTTTATGGAATTCTTGGCGCATTTTTTCCTCATAGGGAGTACGATTGAGTCGGCGTTCTAAGAGTCCTGTGAGCCAGAGAAGAACTTCTCGTGTTTCCTCCCTGTCACTCATATCCTCTAAGCTCATGGTGCTGTAAAGAGGTACCTGCGAAAAATCAATGGTTCCTTCAAAGTAACGGTTTTTCTCTTGGATATTAGAAACATGAGCTTCATATTCCTGAGCTTTTTTATCCAAACTTCCCAGACGTTTGCGGTTGCTCCAATCCCGTTTATAGAGATGCGCTGTGAGTTCGGAATACCATTCCCAAGGAAAGGGCTCCTCCCCATTCCAGAGGGACACCGCTTTTCGGTCTAACGAAACGGCCCGATCAATGCTTCCCCCAAAGAGGGCGGGAATGGAAGCATCAATCATGGCCAGCACAGACCAAGAATCTCCGTGAGCAGGGTCAATGGCGAGTGCTGCATGAAGATCGGCTTTGAGATCAGGAAGACGGCTGATGGAATCAATGATGCCCTTTGTGTCCCCCCAACTGCCTATGTTGGCTGAACGCCAATAATGAGCCCATGCTGAGGCCGGTTTGAGACGCAGAGATTCTGTGGCGGATTCTTCTGCATCCTCATAAGCGGTGAGAGCATCCTCTTTTGTGATGTTTTCTTTATCATATTCATTCATGACAAAATCATGGATGGCTCGGGAGCGACGCCAGAGAAGTTCTGCTGTATCAGAATCATTGGTGCAGATGGCAATGGATTGCTCCGCCAATTCCAAAGATTGGCTAAATTCACCCTCTAGCCAAAGTTGATCAATTTCCTTCAGCACCTCTGAGGTGTTTTGGGCCCAGAGTAGGAAGGAAGGAATAATCAGAAAGCAGAACAATAGGACGGATTTTCTATTCATTGAGAACTCGCTCCACATTGGGAATAACAATACCCAGGTTGAAATGACGATGAGGTCAAATCCAAGGGTATCGGATCAGGATCAAAGGGGAAACTCTTTTTTATGAATTGGTATCCTATGATGAGGAGTAATCTTGATAAAGAGGTCTTATTGTTTGGTTTCTTTCATCAGTTCTTCTTCTGCTCGGAGGGCCAAATGCTGGGCCAAATCTGCAAAGTGACGAAGTTCTCTTGGATTCAATTTGGTGAATAAGGCTTGAAAGGCTTGGGCATCCTTTTCTCTTTGTTGCGTCCAATAGACATGGTATTTCTTGGTTCGATGAATGCGGAGGATGCGTCGATCATGAGGATCTTTTTGAAGCAAAAGATATCCGGATTGTTCGAGTCGATTGGCCAGTTTTCGGACATTCTGATGACTCATGGCAAGAATTGAGGCCATTTCCCCAAGTGTGGGAGCTTCCAATTCTTTGTGATCCATGGCGGCCATGAGAAGAAAGGACTTCACTCCAAATCCATCGGGCTGAAAATGTTGATCAAAAAGACGTTCCCAAAGTCGTGCGAGACGGAAAACCCCTTCAACAGCACTTTGCGGGGCACTCATTTCATTCCTCGACGAAGGGCCCCATATCCACTGAATACAATGAGAGCCAGGATGATAAAAATGATTTGTCCTCCCCATTGAAAGTCTCCATCCTGATTCCACAGCATGGAGAATCCCATGGCATTCACGGAAAGGGCCATGCCCAGAAAAAATCCATAACAGAGCAGCTGTAGTCCCAGGCCTTGGCCCGGTCTGGTGGCAAGAACATAGAAGCTGAAGAAGGCCAAGGGTATGGTTATACCCAAATCAAAGTACCGAATTACCCAAAAAACCACGGGTGATTCCGCATATCCTCGGCTACTTCCTGTACGGAGAACTTCAAAAACTTCACCCAACCACATCAGTGAAAACAGAAGCAAAAAAAGGCTAAGAATGCTTCCATAAATCCATAAGAAACGGCGATGAAACGGGCGCAGTTTGTGAGAGCGAAATTCCGTGAGGGTGGCAGGGATGAGCAGGACACCAGAGATGATGAGGAACAAAAGGGCTGGGAAGGCATGATGGCTATTCCCCTCATACCGGCCCCATTCCATTCCAATTCCTACGCTCAGGCCATAGTACAGCAGGTAAAGGGGAGCCATCCCCATAAGGATTTGTCCCCTCTCTTTTTTTTGGAGCAGTTGAATACCACCCCAAACAAGAAGAGGGCCAATAAACAGATTGGCCACATCTTGGCCCAAGAGTTGGGCCATACCGGAGGGGGAGGTGGCATAATGCAATGGACCATTCCACAAGGGACCCAAAAGAGCCATTCCCAGGAGGATGACGCCTGAAATCATCATGGCAAGGGCTGCAAAACACTGTTCCGCTTTAGTGAGCCCATGGGGTTGAATGGCTGAGGACGGTTCTTGAACGGACACATTCATCAGGATACCTCGTAATATGTAACTGGTTATATATTACGAGGTATCCTGTGTCCAGTCCTTGATGAATGGTTCTCTTCAATCAATCAAGGTACTTGGAACCATGATGGTTTGAGTTAGCACCCATAGGTGCTCCACATGGATTTACACGGTGTTTGGATGGAGTAGGCGAATGAGGGACTCTTGAAAAAGCTGACGGTGAAAGTCAGAGGATTCTGGGAGTTGCACCACCGCCATGGCATGACGCTGCGCTGAGCTCAGGTGAAAGAGGGGGGTGGTTCCCACAGTGAGGGAAAATTGTGATATCACAAACTGCAGAGCATTCTCTTCATTGGGAAGACGGTTGGCACGCACAAAGGCTTGGGCGATGGCTCGGCTGTCTTTGGCCAAGGATTCCTTGAAACAAACCAGAGCCTCGGAGCTCACATTCTTTTCGAGCACCGCATACATGAGGCCAATGAGGGCGGTGAGGCGGGGACGAGATAAGATGGTTTCTACCCATTCGTGGGCAAAACATGAAACATCAAGGGGCCCCTGTTCTGTGAGGCGTTCTGCTGCAATACGCCAATCCCCAATCTCCCGGCGAAGAAGTTCCAGAAAAACTTCTTCCCGGGTGGTGAAATATTTATAGATATTGGAACGGGCTCCACCAGTGCCCTGAGCAATCTTGGCAAAGGTGACTTTCTCAAATCCTTCTTTTTTAAAAACATCCCAAGCAGAGTTCAGGATGCTCAGTATCCGTTCTTCTTTTTGCTCATCACTGCGCGCACGTTCCCAGTCCATAGGGGTATTATGCCGATTTGCGCATGGTCCTCAAGGAGATTTTATCATAGAGTTTTCCACCAATGAGTCTTCGGACCAGGGGAAGCCATCGAGAATCCCAAGTGGTTTTGTACACACTTTTTGGTTTTTTTGCTGTGAGGGCATGCACCATGGCCTTCACCGTGGATTCTGGTCCAGGAGCATTCTTGTACATACGCCGTGTTCCATCGGCGACACCATCCATCACATCTTGATATTCTTTTTGGTGATGAACGGCCTTCAGGGTGGTGATGGCCACTTCTTCGAATCCAGTGCGTACCACACCAGGTTCAATCTGGCTCACGTGAATCCCAGTTCCAGAGAGTTCCTGGCGGAGAGCATCGGTCATGGCACTCAAGGCATGTTTTGTGGCGGCATACCAACCAATACCAGCAGTGGAGATATGGGCCACTACAGATGCGGTGTTCACAATCCGACCTGAATTCTGTTTTCGCATGGTGGGGAGAACAGCGCGTATGACACGGGCTGCACCAAAGAGGTTCACATCAAATTGGTAATGAATGGTTTCAATGGGCACATCTTCCACTCCGCCATAGCTTCCAAAACCGGCATTGTTGAGAAGGGCATCAATTCGCCCCTCCTCCTGAAGAATTGTTTTCACACCTTCTTTGATGCTTTTCTCTGAGGAAACATCCATGGCGAGGGTGCGAATTCCTCGCTGAGAGAGGGTGGCCATGCGTTCTACGCGTCGGGCAGCGGCATAGACAATCCATCCTTGGGTATGAAGGCGTTCCGCAGTTCGCATTCCAAAACCAGAGGAAGCTCCAGTGATGAGGGCGACGGGTTTATTGTTAAGTGACATCATGTCTCTAAAATAAGAGACAATATGTCACTAGTCAAGAAAAGGAGAAAGAAAAACCCCCTCGAGAGAGGGGGTCGATCTAACACAAAAAGAGGAGTTTTAGCTCAAAGCAGTGATGATGCGTTCCACGGCTTCTTCCACCCGTTCTTTGTCATTGAAGGCACTGATACGGATGAATCCTTCTCCCATACGACCAAAACCACTACCTGGGGTGATGACCACATCGGCTTTCTTGAGGAGGGTGTCAAAGGTGTCCCAAGAACTTTCACCGGTTTTTACCCAGACGTAGGGACTGTTTTCCCCACCCCAGCAGGAGTAGCCCACTTTTTCCATGGCTGCGCGGATGATGCGGGCATTCTCTAAGTAATAGGCAATCAAATCTCCGGTTTCTTTTTGGCCTTCGGGGCTGTAAACTGCAGCGGCCGCTTTTTGAACCGGGTAGGATACGCCATTGAATTTGGTGGAATGACGGCGATTCCACATGTCCCGAAGTTTGATCCCATCAATCTCAATGGCCGAGGGCACCACAGTGTAAGCACAGCGAGTGCCGGTGAAGCCAGCGGTCTTGGAAAAACTCCGGAATTCCACCGCGCAGCGGTCGGCACCAGGGATTTCATAGATGCTTTTTGGCAGTTCAGGATTGGTGACAAAGGCTTCATAGGCAGCATCAAAGAGGATGAGAGACCCTTGGGCATTGGCCCAGTCCACCCATTCTGCGAGCTGCTCTTTGGTGGCGGTGGCTCCAGTGGGATTGTTGGGGAAGCAGAGATACACCACTTCCGCTCCCTGGGAACCGAGGTCTTTGGGAGAGGGGACAAAACCGTTGGCTTCTGTGCCTTCCATGTAGGTGAGGCCCTCATAACGGCCATCCACAGCGGCTCCTGTGCGCCCAGCCATCACATTGGTATCCACATAAACGGGATAAACAGGATCTGGAACGGCCACACGGGTATCTGGAGCAAAGAGCTCTTGGAAATTCCCGGTATCACATTTGGCCCCATCAGAGACAAAAATGTCATTGGCAGAAATGGGACAACCTCGGGCGGCAAAATCCGCTTTGGCAATGGCTTCCCGGAGGAAATCGTAACCTTGCTCCGGACCATAGCCCCGGAAATTGGCCGCATTGCCCTGCTCTTCCACGCCCTCATGAAAGGCCGTAATGACAGAAGGGGGAAGGGGACGGGTGACATCGCCAATTCCCAATTTAATGAGAGGACGGGCGGGGTTTGTGGCCGCATGGTCGGCCACCCGGCGGGCAATCTCTACAAAGAGATAGCTGGCCTGCAACTTGGCGTAGTGTTCGTTTAAGCGGATCATGAGCCTCATCCTACTAAAGACTGGGGGCAAGAGGGAAGCAATGGGGGCATAGACGGTTCATATCAGAACCGGATATTGTTTCTTATGCGCGTAAAAGATCTTCTCGCCGCAGGGAAAACGGCGGTCAGTTTTGAATTTTTTCCTCCCAAAAGCCTTCGGGGTTGGGAGAAACTCTACGGCACGATTGCCGATCTTTCTCAATTGCAACCGGCCTATGTCAGTGTGACGTATGGGGCCGGGGGAAGCACTCGAGACCAAACTCATGATTTGATTACCCGTCTTCGAAAAGAAACGGCATTAGAGATTGTGGCTCACTTGACCTGTGTGGGACATTCCAAGGATGAGATGTCCCGGATTTTGGATATGTATGCTGAATCCGGTGTTGAGAATATCTTGGCTCTTCGTGGGGACTTGCCCCAGGATCCAACAGAATCCCATCCCACAGATTTTCCCCGAGCGGTGGATTTGGTGAGTTTTATCCGGGAAAAGCATCCACAGATTGGTGTGGGTGTGGCGGGATTCCCAGAGGGGCATCCTGAATCTCGCAACCGGTTGGAAGAGCTCACCCATCTGAAAGAGAAGGTGGATGCCGGGGCTGATTACATTGTGACTCAGCTTTTCTTTGATAATCGAGATTACCGGGATTATGTGGAGCGCTGCACTCTAGCAGGCATTGAGGTGCCTGTGATTGCTGGTGTGATGCCGGTGACAGGACGGAAGAATCTGGCCCGAATGGCCGAATTGGCGCCAAGAACCCGGTTCCCGGCAGGATTACTCCGGGCTGTGAATCGGGCTCAAAGTGATGAAGGCGTGGAACGGGCTGGAGTGCATTGGGCCACAGAACAGGTTCGGGATTTACTCGATCAAGGAGCTCCAGGAATCCATTTGTACACGCTCAATAATTCAGCGGCCAGTTTGAGAATTGCTGAATCCCTGGGCTTAGAGGGACTGTCTTCAGTTTCTTAAACCCCATTGAAAGGATTTCTTCTAGGTGACTTAAAGGTTACCCATCAAAAATGGAGCGCTGATTGCTGCTTTGGCAATCAGCGCTTTTTTTGAACCTTTTTTCCATTGAAAGATTTGGATGACCACAATTGTGGGGGGATGATCTAGCGTTCTAGATGCAAGGTGGGAAGTTGGCGTGTGTATGCATTGGCTTTGCGACGGAGCATGCCATTAAGACGCCAGGCTAGAAGCTCCAGAGGTTTTTCCATGGTGATGTCCCCAAAATCCTCACGCACCTCCAAGGCCATTTCTTCAGGAATCCCATTTTCAAGAACTTGAACGGCACGATAGGGGTAGGGGGTGATGATGAGGGCATTGGTTTTTTGCTGTTCAAGTTTTTCTTGAATCGCTTGTACAGGGGCCTCTTCAGGAGTCATGAGGAAGGTTTGTTCTTGGAGTGGGCGAGTACTTACAACCTCTGGGATGAGAGTTCCCCATGGCAGGATTCCATTTTCTGGACCGAAGTGTCGAAGAATGTAGGCTTCAGAATCTGGAATCTGATTCGGCAGTATCCAATTGAAACGTGGGACTTCTTGATTTTCTGTATCCTGGGAGAGCGTCTTGAGAGCGCCCAACCCTTGTGCTATGAGGGGAGTATTTCCTTGGGGGAGCCGTTGATTAAAATCCCGGAGAATTTCGAGAAATTCAACATATTCTCTATAGAGCAAGGTGGCATCACTCTTGAGAATGAGTTGGCGAGCTTCCAGGTGAGAAGTGCCCTCCTGAGCGGTGATGTAGGCTGAGAGTTCGTCCTGTTGCTCTGGTTCCACAAAGAACAATCCCATTTGACGCAAGCCGCCATCGTAGAGGCTGGGGAGAAGAGCCTGTATGACTTTGCTGCTGTCTCCCCGTAAGGGATTATTTTGAACAAAAAGAATGGATTGATTGGTTTGAAGTACCTTCTTGAGCTCTGGTGCTGGTCTGAGCGGGGAGGCATCCAAATAATGACGGAGGTTTTGCTTTTGCTCTTCCGTTGCTATAGAGAGTTTTGGGGAGCATGCCAGAAGAGAAAACACCAAAAGGATGAGTATGACGCTGAGAGATTTACGATGATATGGGGGCTGTATTGCGGACATGAATATTCTTTTGCTCCAGTATTTTGATCAATCGATCAGTATCAAGTTTTGCCAGGGTGAGGGACACGGGTTTGTGATCAAGAGATTCAATCACAATCCGGCGTTTGCCTCGTCTTCGGAATGAGAGAATCCGATCATAGGGATGAAACTCTGCCGAATGACGATAGTGAAGATTTAACCGAAGTCCCCGCTCTTCTGCAACAAGGAGGGGCTGGCGATTGGCAATGATGATGAGGGTGAGGATGATGGCCATCCCTAGACCGTAGATCAGAGTGGAGAAGAGGTGGAAATTCACCAGCAAAGGACGAAGTGCAGGAAGGAAGGGCAAAAGAAAGAGGAAATGACCAAGCCGTGTTTGCAAAGGTTTTTTGTAATTCTGGGCCTTCATTCCTTCCCATCCTCTGCCATTTTGCTGCAGTTGCGTCCGGCATTCTTGGCCGTATAAAGGGCCTGATCAGCGTGTTGGATGAGATCCGCTGGTCCATCCATATTGGTATGATATGTGGCGATGCCCAGGCTGATGGTGACGGTTTCTCCAGCAATTTTTGAAGCATTTTGCTCAATGTGTGTTCGGATTTTTTCTGCAGCCAAGAAGGCCCCTTGTGCATTGGTTTCAGGAAGAATAAGGCCCAGTTCTTCTCCTCCATAGCGGGCGGGAATATCTGAGAAGCGGCAACATCCCATCACAATTTGCGCCACCGATTTGAGGACTTCATCCCCTTGTTGATGTCCATGCACATCATTGTAGTGCTTAAAATGATCAATATCCCCTAGGATGAGACTGAGGGGACGGGAATAGCGCTGGCAGCGATCCATTTCTTCCTGCAATTTCCCATCAAAGTAGCGGCGATTGAACAGGCCGGTGAGACCATCTCGATAGGCCAAATCGGAGAGGGCATCGCGTTTGAGATTGTAGTAATGCTTGAGCTCCCGGATCTTTTCAGCCGTTTGCTCATCTTTGGCCCCAGTGGCCAGTTCATGAACCCGTTTTTCAAAGATGAGAGTATCATCGGGTTCTGGAGGTTTTTGCTCAGTCCCAGAGGAAACCAGATACTGCAAATCATGGGGGCCAATACGAATTTTGTCACCGTCCACAAGGTGCAACTCTTGGGCACGACACCCATTCACATAGGTGCCGTTTGTGCTACCCAAGTCTTGGATGAACACCCCATCTTCACTCCATTGCAAACGGGCATGACGTCGGGAGACCCGTTCATCTGGGAGACGAATGTTTGACTCATGACTCCGTCCAATTAGGTATTCTTGGTTTGGAGACAGTTCTTGTCGAACGTCGAGGTAGTAAAGATAGTGGGTCTCCCCAGAGGGGAGGAGCTCCTTTAGGGGCAGATTAACCTCCGAGGCGTTCTGGATTCAGAGCTTCCAATTCTGGAAGAACAAATCGCCCGTCTTTCCGAATCAAGACATCGTCAAACCAAATCTCCCCACCGCCATGAGCTTCTTCTTGGAGCAGGACAATGTCCCAATGCAGAGAGGAGCGGTTGCCATTGAAGGCATCATCATAGCTGTTGCCAGGAGTGAAATGGATGCTTCCGCGAATTTTTTCATCAAAGAGCGTGTTGTTGATGGGACGGTCCACATAGGGATTCACACCAATGGCAAATTCTCCCACAAACCGAGCACCTTCATCGGCATCAAACACGGTGTTGATGCGGTCTGTATCATTGGCGGTGGCTTCCACAATCTTGCCATTTTCAAAACGGAGTTTGATGTCTGTGAATTCAAATCCATACAAAATGGACGGTGTGTTGTAAGCAATCACCCCATTCACCGAATCTTTCACGGGGGCCGTGTAAATTTCTCCATCTGGAAGGTTGGCTTCTCCTGCACAAGGAACCACAGGAATGTCTTTGATGGAAAAGCTTAAATCTGTTTCGCCAGGTCCCAGAATCCGAACCTTATCAGTGCGTTCCATCAGGGCTTTTAAGGGCTCCATGGCCTTGCCCATCTTCCGATAGTCCACTGTGCTCACCTGGTAATACCAGTCTTCAAAGGCTTCTGTGCTCATACCAGCAGACTGGGCCATCGCAGGGGTAGGATAGCGAAGCACCACCCAGCGGGTATCTGGAACACGGCATTCAAAATGCACCGGTTTCACATACTTCTCTTTGTAAAGACTCATGGCTTCACTTGAGACATCGGAAAGTTCAAGAGCATTCTCTGGTGCTGTGAACCCCACATAGGCGTCCATTTGCTCCATGCGAGCTCTATCAATTTTTGCGGCCAATTCCAAGGTTTCGGCATTGGCCTCCTTCAACCATTCCCGCAAGGTGACTGGATCTTCCATATCATATATGGGATGGGCTCCCACGGCTTTCGCAGCCTTTATCACAGCCCTCATCAAAGGGAGTGTGAAAGGATTGTTTCCCTGGACAAGAACCTTTTCCCCAGCCTGAAGAGCCAGGGAATGGTTCACGATGATGTGGGCAAGTTTATCGTTTCTAGGATCATGCATAATTTGAGATGATACCCTTGCTTGTCCGTCAGGTGAAGTCCTTTATCTTGGGCAAGCCGACCCCTTCGGGGTAAGGAGGGTGAGTTTTGCAATTTCACCGGCCATAAAAAACGAACCGGTAACCAAAATGGGGCGATTACCCTGGGAGAGAGAGAGCACCCGTTCCCAAGCCTTTTGCGGTTGTGGAATGAGTTGCACCTTTGCTCCGTATTTTTGAAAGGACTGAGCCACTTCGGGGGGATTGCTGGGCTTAAAGGTTCCGGGGGTGCTCACCACCACATCCTGAAATCCGTGTTTCCCCTGGGTGAGAATCTTGGCCATGGCCCGGTGATTTTTTCCCAAAGCACATCCAAAAAGAAGGATGGGTTTTTCATGGCCAGGGACTGTGGAATGAAATGCCTCAAGCAAAGCCTGGATGGAGTGTTTTGTGTGGGCTCCATCCATGAGAATGGGCGGTTCATGGGATACCCAATGGAAGCGGCCAGGGAGGCGAACCTCTTCAAGATATTTGGGATTTGGCTTCCATCGTGTGGTATCCCATTTCCAGGATTGGAGGGCATGGAGGGCCAAGGCCGCATTCTGCGCCTGAACACGGCCTCCCATGGCAAGCCGTAGAGAATCACTGGCTCCTCCCTTCCAGTGAAGGGTCCAATGATGGAACCCTTCTTGAATTGGACCTTCTTGTATGGATTGTAGCGTGTTCTGGAGAGAATGGAATGTGGATGCTCGTTCTTTGCAGCACTGAGCAAAGATGTGGTTGACTCCATGCTTTTGCTGGGAAGAGAACACCAAACTTCCCGTTTTGATGATGCCTGCTTTTTCCATGGCAATCTGGCTCAGTCGTTTCCCTAAAATCTCGGTATGTTCTTTTTCAATGGGGGTGAGAAGAACCAGTTGAGGTGACTGCACGATGTTTGTGGCATCCAGTCGTCCTCCAAGCCCGGTTTCAAGAACAATGGCATCGCATTGGGCATCTCGGAAAAACAGAAAGGCAAAAAGGGTGAGAAGTTCAAAGGTGGTGGCCTTCTCCCCCCCTTCAAGCTGATTCTCAATGTCACCGAGTTTTTGGAGAAGATTCTGAGCCGTTTTGAGAGCCAATTGTTCTGGGAAGGGGATTCCCATGATGCGAAACCGCTCCCGATAATCCATGAGATGAGGGGAACTGTAGATGCCAATCCGCTGTTTTCCTCCCTCGGAGAGAAGGGAGGCGCAGTAAGCGGCTGTGGAGCCCTTTCCTTTCGAGCCGGCAATGTGGAGGACGGGAAGAGCATCCTGAGGGTTACCAAAGGCCTTTCCCAAATGGCGCATGCGATCCAAGCGATATTCTCGTGTGGCTGCACCAGGAGCCAGTCCTTTTTCGAGATTGGTTCTTCCCTCAAAAAAGGAGAAGACCTCATTAAGGCTTTCGGGACAGGGAATCATGACAGACCCTGAAGATCTGGATGCTGGGTGATGGCCTGTTCATGAGCAGGGAAACCCTCATAGGAGGCCAGTCTGGCAGCATGGGGGCCCATTTCCCTCAGAGCTTGAGCTGTGAGGCGAATGACACTGGATTGCTTTTTAAAATCCCGAACCGACACACCGGACCAGGTTTTTGCCCGTCCACCAGTAGGAAGTACGGCATTGGCCCCCACCGAATAATTGGCCACGGAGAAGGGGGTGTGTTCACCAAGGAGGATCTCACCCGCATTGCGAATTCCTGGAAGCTGTTCAAAGGGATCCGCTGTACGTACCTGCAGATGCTCAGTGGCAAAACGATTCACCAAATCCACGGCTTCATCCATATCCTGTGCAAGCAAGATGCCCCCATAATCCCGAAGAACTTGTGTCACAAAGCTTTGACGGGGTTCAGGGAGTTCTTGAATCAATTGCTCTAAGATTTGGCCACATTGCTGAGCCAACGTTTCATCCGGTGTGATGAGCAGGGCTGCTGAATCCGCGCCATGTTCGGCTTCTACCAATAGATTGCGGGCAATGTCCTGGGCATCCGGAGTTCCATCAGCAAGGATGATGGATTCAGATGGTCCGGCAGGGAGACCGCAGTCCAACACATCCCCAAGGAGACGTTTTGCCGCCGCCACATATTTGCTACCGGGGCCCAGGCATTTATCCACGGCCTGCACGGTTTCTGTTCCATAGGCCAATGCGGCCCAGGCCTGAGCACCACCCATGGCATAAACTTCATCCACTCCGCAAAGACGGGCTGTGTAGAGACAGGCCGCATCCACACGGCCCTGTTCATCTGGGGGACTGGCCACGGCCACCCGGGCCACTCCAGCAATTTTTGCCGGGATGGCCATCATGTAGAGCATGGATGGGAAACTTCCCCGGGCCCGGGGCACATAGAAGGCGGCGGAATCAATGGGCAGGGTGCGTTCTCCGGCAAATGCCCCAGGACGCACTTCCTTCCATTCAATGCCATCGGGGCACTGGTCGGCATGGTAGCGTCGAACACTTTCCACCGAATAGGCAATGGCCTCTTTCAAATCCTGGGGAAGGCTGGCCTCTGCTTCATCAAAATGATGCTGCGGAACACGGATGGAGAGATTGGACGGAGCCTGATCAAAGCGGGTTGAAAATTCACGTAGAGCGGTGTCTCCGCGATGACGAACCGCATCAATGATGGCCGAAACCGCTTCTGTGCATTCGGCAATATCAATTTCAGAGCGGGAGAGGAGACGCTCTTGTTCACTTGGGGTCAGTTTGTTCCAACGGCGCAGAGATACAGACATAAGAATCCTCCATCCCCGTCTTGGGGATGGTGATACTCTAGCCGGTGGCCTGCTTCATCTTCAAGCGGCTTGGGAGTTGTGCCCTTGGTGTTTGCATTGGAACATCATCACCCTCAAACGCTGTTTGAGGGTCGATTTAATCCTTCCGAAGGCATCAGGCCAGTGAGATTTCAATTCTCCCGCCCAATTTAATGACATCCTCAGGGGACAGGCGAAGAGCCTTGCCTTCTTTCAAAGGCTTGGCATTGATTTGTGTGCCATTGGTGCTCCCTAAATCTTCAATGTACCAGGCGGTTCGGATGCGGCGGATGATGCAATGCTCTCGAGACACAAGGGGGTCATCCACCACAATGCCACAATGGGCATCACGACCAATGAGGAGTTGGTCGGCAAGATCAAAACGTTGGCCTCCATGAAGAAGAAAGCGCATTTCTGATTTCGGGATTCGGGTGAGACGCCGTCCGACAGGGCTTTCACTGATGATGGTTTCGTCCAAAATCTCCTCCTCGAATAGCATAGCATGTTCCCTCAAAACTGGGGGAACTCCTCATTTGAAGCTGGAAGTGGTTTTCGTGAAATTAGGCTGGGCCTGAGTCGGGGGTTCGCAGTATACTCCTGAGCTATGAAGGCCAGTGCCGATTACCCAACTGTCAATGCCAAAAATCCTGAAGGGGTTGATCCCTTTGGTAGACCTTATCGTGTTCTCTTGGTTGATGATTCCATGTTTGTTCGTAAGCAATTAAGCCAAATCCTTTCATCAGAGGGATTTGAAATTCTTGATCAGGCGGAAGATGGAAACCAGGGGTTTATGACCTACAAACAGCATTATCCAGATGTGGATTTGGTGACCATGGACATCACCATGCCGAATATGGATGGAATCACCTGTTTGGAAAAAATCTTGGCTTTTGATAAAGAGGCCAAGGTGGTGATGATTAGTGCCTTAGGAAAAGAAGACTTGGTTCGTAAGGCTCTTGTCACAGGAGCGAAGAACTTTATTGTGAAGCCCTTGGACCGAAAAAAAGTTCTGGAACGAATCCGAGGTGTATTGAAGGGCTAGCAACCATAAAGTTCTGCTTAGCGAATCAGGACATCCACCTGGAGTTCCTTGGCCCATGTGTTTAATACAGATTCATCAGGAGCCTCGATGTTTCCCCAATCCGGGTGAAGTGTGATGCCTGGATGATAGACTTGCCATACCCAACGAGAAACATCGTTGGTCCAGGGAATGAGTTTCTCAAGTATGGTTTTGTCCACAAGGGGGGGAGCCACTGTGGTTCGAAGCTCAAAATCTCCCCCCCAAGATTTCAACAATTCAAGAGATTGACGGAGTTTTTCTTCCGCATTGTTTTTTTTCCAACCTAGTTGTGGATAATTTTCTGGAAGAGTTTTGAGATCCATGGCCACATAGTCCACAGATTGATTCATCAACAGTGTTTTAAGGCGTTCCGGGAGAAGGCCTGCTGTATCAATTTTGATGGCCAACCCTTGATTCTTGATGATGTGAATCAGCTCCGGGAGTAAGGGATTGAGGAGGGGTTCTCCCCCGGATATGGCCACACCTCCCAGACGAGGAGCTCGAAGGGCTAAAAAATCTTGGAATTGCTTCACGCTTGTTCCAAAGTGATTGTCTGGTGAAGGACGGGCCAATTCTGGGTTGTGGCAGTATGGGCAACAGAGATGGCATCCTGGAAGAAAGATGGCTGCAGCCACCCGGCCGGGAAAGTCCAGCAGGGTGGTTTTCACCAGGACAAAACTGTCATGAGTGAACAAGGGCATTAGGCTCCAGTTGCCAAAAGGCTCACACTGGCTTCCATACTGGCTACATCCCGGCTACGGCCAGTTTCCTGTCCTTTTGCATCAAGAAAGACCACTGTGGGAGCTGCACTAACGTCATAACGCTGGGCTTCTACCATGCCGGATTCTTTGTCCACATCAATCTTCCGTCCAGTCATCCCACTCTTCTCCAGCCACTTGGCAACTGGTGGACAGTTGGGACAGGTTTTTCGGAAGAAGTAGAGATAGCTTTCTGTTCCTTCTTGGCTCAGTGATGTGTTTGGTTCTTGAACCACTTTCAGTTGAGGTGTTTCCTGAACCATATGTTTTTCAAAACGGTTGTAATTCACCCGTTTACCGTACTCTTCTTTTTTACCTCGGTTCCAATTTCGGACAGAGCGGTAGTATCCCACAATTCGGGCATAAACCTCTGTTTCGGAGCCTCGAACAGCCTGGCGCTGTTCTTTGAGTTCATGAATCTGATTGTCAATTTGGGTGACGGTCATACGGCTTCCTCCATCTCTTTCTTCTGCTTCTCGAGCACCGCAATCTGGGCGTCAAGCTCATTCTGTTGCTCACTCCGGCATTTCGGGCAATCATGATGTTCTCCCTCGAGATAACCATGGATGGGGCAAACCGAAAACACTGGAGAAATGGTGAAATAAGGAAGACGGTATCCAGTCGCAATGGTTTTTACCAATTCGCGACAGGCCTCCCAGTCCTTGATCCGTTCTCCCAAAAATCCGTGAAACACAGTTCCACCAGTGTATTTTGTTTGCAGGTCATCCTGCAGATCGAGGGCATCAAAAATATCCTGAGTGAAATCAACGGGTAGTTGCGTTGAATTGGTGTAATAAGGATCGTTTTCACCTGCTGTCACAATGTCGGGATAATGCTTTTTATCGTGACGAGCCAGGCGGTAACTTGTGGATTCGGCAGGAGTGGCTTCCAGATTGAACAGCTCTCCTGTCTCCTCCTGGTAGTCTGCCATGCGTCCTCGCATAAAGTCCAAAATATCCAAAGCAAAATTTCTGCCAGTGGGATCTGTGAGGCTTTTACCCATGAAATTGAGCAGGCATTCATTCATACCCACTAAACCAATGGTATTGAAGTGGTTGTTCAGATGCTTGAGGTAGCGTTCTGTGTAGGGGAAGAGCCCGGCTTGGAGAAGGTGGTTGATGACTTTGCGTTTGGCCTGAAGGGATTCTGCGGCAAGATCCATCATGTTGGAAAGCTGTCCATAGAAATCTGCTTCTGACTTGGCAAGGTAGCCGATTCGAGGAAGGTTAATGGTGACCACACCAAGGGATCCTGTGAATTCATCCGATCCAAAGAGTCCCCCTCCACGTTTGCGGAGTTCTCGTTTATCAAGCTGAAGACGGCAGCACATGGAGCGAACATCTTCTGGATTGAGATCTGAGTTCACAAAATTTTGGAAGTAGGGTGTGCCAAATTTAGCAGTCATTTCAAAAAGAAGGCGGGCATTGGGAGATTCCCAATCAAAATCGGTGGTGATGTTGTAGGTGGGAATGGGGTAGGCAAATCCCCGGCCATTGGCATCGCCATCCAGCATCAGCTCAATGAAGGCCTTATTGATCATGTCCATTTCAACACGACAATCACCGTAGGTAAAATCCTGTTCTTTGCCACCTACGATGGCAGGGCGCTCTCGAAGATCATGCGGGCAAATCCAATCCATGGTGATGTTGGTGAATGGCGCCTGGCTTCCCCATCGAGAGGGGGTATTCACACCAAAGATAAAGCTTTGCAGAGCCTGCTTTACAGCCTTGAATTCCAGTTTATCAGCGCGAACAAAGGGGGCAAGGTAGGTATCAAAGCTTGATAATGCCTGTGCTCCGGCCCATTCATTCTGCATGATTCCCAAAAAATTGACGATTTGGAACATCAGCGTGGACAGATGAGCAGCAGGCTTGGATGAAATTTTCTCTCGAACTCCTCCAAGGCCTTCGGCGATGAGCTGGCGGAGTGACCAACCGGCACAATAGCCAGAGAACATGGACAGGTCATGAATGTGCATGGCACCTGAACGGTGGGCTTGGGCCACCTGGGGGGAGTACACATTCTTTAACCAGTAATTTGCCGTCACGGTTCCTGAGTTATGCAGTATGAGTCCACCCAAGGAAAAATTGACATTGGCGTTCTCATTCACACGCCAGTCAGAACGGGAGAGGTAGCCGTCCATCGTTTCATCGACATCAAGCATCATTTTTTTTGTGGAACGGATATCCTCATGTCGAGATCGGTAGAGAATATAGGATTTTACAAGATTGGCATCACCATGTTGAACCAGAACCTTCTCCACCAGATCTTGAATCTCTTCCACCGCTGGTACGGAATTGGGGTGTCGGTCTTTCATGAAAAACAGGAGCTCTTCTTCTACCTGGCTGGTCAGAGATTCCGCTAATGTCGATTCTTCTTCTGGAGTAATGGCTTTTAATGCCCGTGCGATTGCGGATTGAATTCGTGATCGATCATAGCGCACCACGCGACCATCGCGTTTGACAATTCTTTGAACGGGAAAGTCCGTTGTGTCTTGGTTTGTTCTGGATTGATCCATAAGGGCTTTCCAGTCTGTTGATTCCTTTGATTGTCTTGTCACGCTTTGGCTACTCCTTGTCGCTTTTGAGGTTTTGGGCATTGCCCCTATGTTCTGGAAGGTCATCAATGACTCGAATAAATTCTTTTACATCTTCAAATTGACGATAGACTGAGGCAAAACGGACATAGGCCACTTTGTCTAAGGGGAAGAGTTTTTCTAAGACAAGGTCTCCGATGGTTTCGCTTCGAATCTCATGGGTGGAACGACTCATCATTGCCGCTTCATCTTCAATGGAATGAAGCACGGCCTCAACATCGGTATGGGGAACCGGTCGCTTCTCTAGGGCTCGCATAACACCATATTCGATTTTTTTGACATCAAAGGTTTCTCTTCGTCCAGAGCGTTTGATGACCATGATGGGGACTTCTTCTATATGCTCATAGGACGTGAATCGGTAGCCGCAATCTAGGCATTCGCGTCGCCGTCTGATGGTGGTTCCACTTTGGTTTTGACGGGACTCCACAACCTTGTCATCACTTTGTCCACAAAGGGGGCATTTCACTTTGCTTTTCTCTCCATAAGCAAATTAAGTAATCAACCGTTCTCAATTGATTGCACAATAAAGACCCACACATAACTCTCTGCACCAGCTGGAAATGCGGGCAGACATGCAAAAAAAGAAGATCCACGATCTTCTTAAGAGACTCCATATGTAGGTGTTTTGAAGTTGCTTTGAAATCTAACACACCATATATGGGAGAAACAAGAGAGCAAGACAAATTCTTTGATTAAAAAACATGCGATCTTTTTATCGATTTCCTCTTAAGCCTCTCCAGGTTCTCTAGAGCTCAATTTGGGCGGAAACAATGCGGGAAGAATTTCCAGAAAGATGTGTTCCGAGTATGTGGGGACTTGCCTCGGGTTCATCATAATGGGCCTCGACATCCAAGTTGAGTTTTGCCTCAGTATTCACCGTGAGAGTGATGGTGAAGGGGAAGGGGGGATTTGCTCCTACAAGGAGTTTGGCTTCATTGCCAGCAGAATTCATGATGTATGGCTGACTGCACTGATGCATTGTGAAAGAATCGAGAGATTGAAGACGGAGTTCGATGGTGTGAGGGGGAGCGTCGCCATCAATGGAAACCTCAATCGTTCGTCGGCCTAAGAAGGCGTTGGATTGTTGGGATAGGTCTATAGGGCGAATGGAGAGTGGGGCTTGGACTTCTGCTTCTCGGCCAAGGTTTGATAAAGGTATGGCAACAGAATCAATTAAAAGTTTGGCCTCTCCTATGGGCGCAGAACTGCTGAGAACAAGGCGTCGAGTCTCTTGGTTCTGATCAATCTGATCGGCAATTTCTACGGATTGAGGATTTTGGTCACTAAAAGGGCTCAGGTTTAAAATCCAGGGAATCGTGATGAGACTGGCCAAGCTGAGAGCAAGAGTGGCTGCTGGTGTAAAGACGCTTCTTCTTGCGCGGTGATAGTGAATCCGCCAGTAGTTGAGGCTTGTTGCCGTGAGAATGGTTGGTGAAAGCAAGAGAGCCAATAGAAGATTGCCAGGGATTCGTTCAAGGAGCAGGAATTGAAGAATCTCAGGGTAGGGCTCCGTAACAATAATCCAAAGAGCCACGCCATAGGGAGCCACAGCCAGAATCATCAATGCGACTTTGAGGCGCTCTTTGCGCGTGGCAATAACCAACACCTGCATGATGAGAGCCCCAAGCGCATAGAGAGCCAAACTCACATCCAGTGCAAGGAAAATGAGGAGGGCGACAAAAGCGGTGAATACGGCAGTGTAGGAATAAAAGTGCGGGGAACGGGGCAGGGGAAGCCCTTGAGTGACAAGGATGAAATTGAGGGTCAGAGCGGCTGCCACTGTGAGTTTAAAGAAAATGAAGACTCCAGGGGCGTGAGTCCATAATGTTGGGAATTGGGTCCATAGCAAGGTTTCCTCAATGAGCAATGTGGAGATGAACAGAAAAAGGAACACAATGAAATAGAGCAGGGGCCATGTCCACCAGTAGGAGGTGAGTCGACGCAAGTTGAGTTGGATGTCTCGGGACTGAAGAAGGATCAGGGACATCATGATGCCCATAATGACTATAAATGCGGTGATGTATATGAGCTCAGGAATATAGAGGGGAGCTTGGTTTGGGAAGGGACGAAGAAGAACAAATCCTCCTGTGGGCGAGCCCTCTTGAGAGCCTGCTGTTTGCTCAACACGAAGGAGAGCATCCACGATTCGTTTGAGATCACGAGGCCGCCCGGCTGGAGGTGATGTGGTTTCAACCCCGAGTTCGAGAGAGGGGATTTCTGATTGAATCCAAGCAGAGAAGGGGCCGGTGGAACCTTGAAGACCAAGTCGTGCAGCATGCAGATCCGTTGTTCGTAGATTGAAGGGCATGCCTTCCAGGCTTAAAGCATCAGAAAGGGATTTGATGAACCAAGAGGGGGCGATCTTTCCATCCCCCCCTGTGATGATCCGTGTTCGAGAAGGTGAGGATTCCATATTGAGATAAAGGGCAAAAGAGGACGTATTTTTCGGGAGTGATGACAGCAGTTGATGACTTCCATAGGGGTGATAGGGTGTTTCACCCCGTTCTCCACCGAGAAATGCAAGAAGTACGGAATGGTTTGGCGGCTGATTGGAGTAAATTTTGGCAAGCTCGAGCATGATGGCAATCCCGGCAGCCCCATTATCAATAGGAGTAAGAAGAATAAATACTCCCTCGCTCTGTCCATCAATTCGGCAAATAATGCTTTCCGAGAAACTGTGCCCGGCCTCTGATTCAATTCTCTGACGTTCCGGGTTGAGATTGAGTCTTGTGAGCTCTTGACCAATCCAGTTGAGCGTGATCTGTTCTCCAACGGCTCCTTCGCGACGTTCCGGGATCCCCGATACAATTCGAAGGCTGTCTATGGGTTGGTTCTCCATGGCACAGAGTGGCAAAACTGTGAAAAAAACAAGAATGAAAGTCAGAATTTGGCGAGAGGACATAGGACAAACTAGGTCGGGCGTCAGCTTATCGTCAAGAAGCTTCCTGATCACTGGGCACTTATGATACTCTAAGAGAATGGATGTTCTGAAGCTGATTCGCGAACGAAGGACCGCTCGTTCCTTTACTGGTGAACCGATAGACCCTGAAGTTCTTGACCGCATCCTTGACGCAGGACGTATGGCTCCTTCTGCGAAAAATCGTCAAGCTTGGCGTTTTGTTGCTGTACAGAAAAGTGAGCTGAAAGCGGCAATGGCAGATGCGTCCTATGGGGATAGGCGAGTTTTAGATGCTGGTTGTGTTGTGGCCATATGCACCACGAACATCCATTACACCATGCCAAATGGACAATCCAGCTATCCAATGGATCTTTCCTTTGCAACGGCGTTTATGATGATGCAAGCAGAATCTGAAGGATTATCCTCAGCCCTATTGGGGACTTATGATGAACGTAGCATCAAGGACATCCTTACAGTTCCCCATGCCATGCGAGTGGCTCTTCTTTTGGCCATTGGAGCAAAGGGAGAGGAAGAGCCCACTCGTTTAGAACGGCACCCGATGGATCGGGTGGTGAGTTTCGATCACTGGTAGGCGCCTCAAGGCCCCAGAGGAGCTTTCTCAGTCATGCCTGCATTAAAAAAACCAAAGAAATCGGTCATTAGCCTTTCTCCCCATGTGATTCTGACGGATAGTGGTGTCAGCTTTTTCATGGAGAAAGGCTATAAGCTGAGCAAGCTTTCCATGGCCGATGGAACAGAACGCTATGGGGTATGTCTGGCTCAAGTGAATCCACCTTCATTCCAGCACATGCTTCGGATTGGATACATCTCCCGCCTCGAAGTTTCTCGGCCAGAATTCACCACGGTCCGTGGCGATTTGATGGATCTTTCAAAGCTCATTGTTTACGGATTTTTGTACAAGCAGTTTGATCAGCAGTTTTTTGATTCCATTATCGATTCAGGAATGATTAAAGAGTGGAACCGAAATAATCCGGGAAACATCATTGATGAGCGCACAAAGTACAATGAAAGCTTCCTCCGAGAGGCCATCAAAAAGAATGATGGTCAAATCAAAACCCTTAAACGAGCCATACTCAATCCTTTGGTTTCTGAAATTGCACAGGATTCCCTTCTCAATGCAGATGAAAAAAATGCTCGCGTGTTCATGGCTGAACGGTTTCTTGAATACTCCCGCCCATTCATTTGGTTTATTCTGATGCGATTCCAGTCCTATTCTGAGCATAAGTTGCTGATTGCCCATGCCCAGGATTTGCTCCGCTTGCACATTAATCGTTCAAAAATCGCCGATTATCTCACATTGCTGCTGATGGAGCTTTCTTTGAGTGCTGAAACCCTCAATATGGTGGCCTTTGCAGAGCGAAAGTACGGAGAGGCCATGGATGCATCTTCGCTCCTCTTTGATCCAGCAAAGCGAGAAGTTCTTTTAGAAGCCATGGAAGGGGCCGGAGCCGATTTCACAGTGGCCTGGCGAGTTGGAAATGCCAACACCCTGTCTTTAGGCTGGGAAAAGCGACTTGAATTGGTGATTTACAATCGGGAAGCGGGGTATTTGGATTTAAAAGAAAAGGTTGAGGCCAATATGAAGGGGACTAAGATGGATTCCCTTGCCCAATTCTATGAACGAACAGATACAGGAAATGCGGAGATGGGGCTCCATTACCTCAGTTACCTCCAAGAGGCATGTGATGAGGTGGGAATGCGTCTCACCTCTCGGGTTGGTGAAGTACGGAGTGGATTGCCAGCCATCACGCTCACCCTTCAATTTTGATCTCAGGGTGATGCGTTTAAAGTGCACCTAGAAATTTTGGGGCACAGAGAATGGGGTGCTACACGCGATTGTTCTGGGAAATGAAAATTCCCCGTTCCTTGTCTTTTCTCACGGAATGCCATGGCAAAGCCCGTCCATTCATCACAACCCATGTTCCTTGTTCGAGAAGAGTGGATGCCGTGACGGCAGCCCCAAGATTAAACAAGGCATCGGAATCTCTGACGGAGTAGGGAACCATGGCTCCAGTGAGAATGATGCACTTGTCCAACTGAGCCTGCCCAATGATGCGTGCCGTCTCCTGCATGGTGTCCGTGCCGTGAATCACCACAATGCGCTGTTCAGAGCATTTCTGACAAGCTTGGAGAACGGCAAGACGTTCCTGTTCGCCCATATCCAAGCTGTCCACCAATGAAACAATTTCAAAGGACGTTTCCTCCACAAGTCGAGCCGTTTGAAGAATCTCGGGAAGGTGGCTTTTTTCAAACCCAAGGGTGCCGCCAATTGGATCGTAGTGTTTGTCAAAGGTGCCGCCAGTGGCAATGATGTGTAGTCCCATGCGGCGATATTAGCATTCGGTAATGATTTTGAGAACGGTGAGGGTTGAAGCGTCTTTAGCAATAGTGATCGCAACGCAAGATCACTCCTTAGAAGTTGTATTGGGGATCTTTTTGGGGACTCTCATAAATTGAAATTCAAGATGGGAGGGGCTGTAGAAATCTTTGGACTGAGGTTAAGGACTGTGAAATTCACAGTCAATCAGGTGGTCGTTGATGTAACCTGTGGCCTGCAAGTGGGCATAACAGATGGTTGGACCAAAGAACTTGAATCCATGGGATTTCATTTCCTTGGAGATGACTGTGCTCAATGGTGTTAAGGCGGGAACCTCATTTTGTTCCTTGAAGTGATTCACAAGGGGTTTGCCATCAAAAAAGTTCAACAGCCATTGGGAAAAGCTTCCATATTTGTTCTGAATCGCTAAAAAAGCCTGGGCATTTCCAATCGACGCTTCAATCTTTCGTCGATTGCGGATGATCCCAGGATTGGCAAGAAGCCGTTGAATATCCTCTTCTTTCCACTGAGCCACCTTGGTGGCGTCAAAGTCCAAATAAGCGGTTCTATACGCCTCTCTCTTGCGGAGAATGGTGATCCAAGAAAGACCAGCTTGAGCGGATTCGAGAACAAGAAATTCAAATTGGCGTTGATCATCATTTGGGATGTATCGTCCCCATTCTTCATCATGATAGGCCACGTACAAAGGATCTGTTCCGCACCAAGGACATCTGTGAATGGAATTCTGATTTGTTGAAAGGTTATGCATTCTTCCCCCAGGATGGAGGAGTATAGCATGGAAAGGAAAAGATTCCCTCCAGTGCAGGGCACCGGAGGGTGTTCAAGCATTAAAGAGCCGCAATGACTTCTTTGTATTTACCCGCTTTGACGGCAGCGTTGCACTGCTTGCAAAGAACGAGTTTTTTCTCGTCAACTTCCATTTCAAACAGCAACTTAATGCCAGACCGCTTGCAAATTGGGCATTGGCCGCGGCCGGAACCGGGGGTCTCCTGCTTGAGGGTTCTGCCGCGATGAGCTTTGGACATTTGGGATCTCCTCTCATTTGTTCCGGCGGCTGTGATCAGTGCGGATTAATGTCTTTCGACACAAAGCCGCGACCGTGCAGTCCGGACGTACCGGGAGAATATACCGGGAGTGCTTGATTGGGTCAAGACATCTGGGCTTTTTCCTTGCTAGTGAAGGCTTTTCTTTTCAAAAAATCCAGATTCTTGACTGTACTGTATTGGAGGTTTGGGAAATAAAAACGACCCCGGCCGGGAGGGCCGGGGTCGATCTAAAGAGGGCATCCCCAAATGAGATTGGGGATGGAATGATTACATCATTTCTCCCACGTTCTTGAAGAAGGTCATGCGCCGTTTGGCATCGGCTTCAGCCTCAGCAAAGAGCTGCTCAGCTTCGCCGGGATTGGTTTTCTGGAGGGCAGTGTAGCGCCGCTCGCCCCGGATGAAGTCCTGGAAGCTTGCTGTGGGATCTTTGGTTTCCCAAGAGAACTTCTTGCCTTCCTCATTTTCGGGGTTGTAGCGGAAGAGTGGCCAGTAGCCAGACTCCACAGCCCGTTTTTGAGTCACCTGGCTCTGAGACATGTCAATGCCGTGGTTGATACAGGGAGCATAGGCAAAGATGATGGAAGGACCGGGATAGGCCTCAGCTTCCATCATGGCTTTCTGTGCCTGGGCCCGGTTGGCACCCAAGGAAATGGAAGCCACATAGACATAGCCATAGCTCATGCACATGAAGGGCAGGTTCTTCTTGGGCAGCTTCATACCACTGTTGGCAAACTTGGCCACGGCACCAATGGGAGTGGCCTTAGAAGCCTGACCACCGGTGTTGGAGTACACCTCGGTGTCCACCACAAGAATGTTCACGTTTTTGCCAAGGGCTACAACGTGATCCACACCACCGTAACCAATGTCATAAGCCCAACCATCACCACCGATGATCCAGACAGACTTGTCCACAAAGTAGTCCTGGAGTTCCACAATCTTGGCCAAAACCTCAGCGGCTTCACCATCGGCTGCCTTGAGTGCAGCGGGGAGAAGGGCCTGAACAGCCAGCTGATGATCCTTGGCTTCCTGATCGGTGGCCTCGAAGATTTCCAAGGATTTCTTCAGAGCCGTGGTGAGTTCAGGAGTGGTGCCCAGCTCAAGGATGCGCTCCACTTTGATTTTCAAGAGGTCGCGGTTATTGTCCACGGCCAAGCGCATTCCGTAACCGTACTCAGCGTTGTCTTCAAAGAGGCTGTTTCCCCAAGCGGGGCCGCGGCCTTCTTTGTTGGTGCAGTAGGGAACGGTGGGGAAGGTTCCGCCGTAGATGGAGGAACAGCCCGTGGCATTGGCAGCAATCATGCGATCGCCAGCAATCTGACTCATCATCTTGACGTAGGGAGTCTCACCACAGCCTGCACAAGCTCCGGAGAACTCAAAGAGGGGCTGTTTGAACTGAAGACCCTTCACGCTGGTGATGGGGGCGCCATCCACAACATCCTCAGGGAGGGAGGTGAAGAAGGCTTCGTTGGCGTTCTCACCGGCTTCTCGTTCGGTTTCTGTGGGGCTCCACTCAAGAGCCTTGTTCTTTGCAGGACAGGTGACCAAACACACACCACAGCTCTGGCAGTCTTCAACGTAAACCTGGAGCTTGTAGCGCAGATCTTTGTCATTCTTTGTTTTGGACTTGAGGGTGGTGAAGGTTTCAGGAGCTCCGTCCAGGTCACCAGGGGCAATCTGCTTGGCGCGGATGGCGGCATGGGGACAGGACTGAACACACTGGTTGCACTGGATGCAGTTCTCGCTGATCCACTTGGGAACGCGAGGAGCAACACCGCGCTTCTCAAGGCAGGTGGTTCCGATGGGCAGGGTGCCGTCGAAGGACATCTTGCTCACAGGAATGTCATCACCCTTGAGGTGCATGGTGGGTTTGATGATTTCATTGGCAAACTGGCCAGCTTCCTGAGAAATCAACTCAGGGGCCACAAAGGCATCCGCGGTTGCAGCAGCAGGGACAGCCACTTCAATGAGGCCTTCGCTGCTCTTGTCCACTGCGTTCCAGTTCATGTTGACAATGTCTTCACCCTTACGGCCATAGGCTTTCTTGATGGCATTCTTCATGAGCTGGATGGCTTCGGTTTCGGGCAGCACGCCGGAAATCTTGAAGAAACAGGCCTGCATCACAGTGTTGATGCGGCTTCCCAATCCCACTTCGCTGGCAATCTTGAGGGCATCCACAACATAGAACTTGATTTTGCGTTCAATGATGAGTTTCTGCTCTTCCGCGGTGAGGGAGGCAAAGGCTTTATCTGCACTCACTTTGGTGTTCAGAAGGAATACACCGCCCTCTTTGAGGGGGCTGAGCATGTCATAGCGGCCAATGTAGGCGGGGTTGTGACAGGCCACAAAGTCTGCGCGGGTGATGAGCCAGGGCATGTTGACCGAACTTTTACCAAAGCGCAGATGGCTGGTGGTGATTCCGCCGGACTTCTTTGAGTCATACACAAAGTAGGCCTGGGCATTCATGTCGGTGTTGTCACCAATGATTTTGATGGAGTTCTTGTTGGCACCAACTGTACCATCGGAACCCAATCCCCAGAACATGCAGCTCACCACATCCTCAGGAACAACGTGGAGATTTTCACCCACAGGCAAGGACAGGTTGGTGACATCATCGTTGATACCAACGGTGAAGTTGTGGCTGCACTTCTCATCCATGTGCTTGAAGACAGAGAGAACATGGCTGGGTGTGAATTCTTTGGAGGACAGACCGTAGCGACCACCAATGACGGCAATGTCTTTGCCAGCCAGAGCAGCAGCCACATCCATGTAAAGAGGCTCGCCAATGGCACCAGGTTCTTTGGTGCGGTCAAGAACAGCCACTTTCTTACAGGTTTCAGGGAGAGCGCCCAAGAAATGTTCCACGCTGAAGGGGCGGTAGAGGCGGACTTTGATGGCACCCACTTTTTCGCCGCGGTCGCACAGGGCTTTCACAGCATAATCAATGGTGTCGCAGCCGCTTCCCATGGCAATGATGACTTTTTCTGCATCGGGAGCACCCACGTAGTCAAAGAGGTGGTACTTGCGTCCCACAGCTTCGCCCACTTTGTCCATGTAGTCCTGAACAATACCAGGAACGGCATCGTAGTAGGAGTTTACGGTTTCTCGGCCCTGGAAGTACACATCGGGATTCTGAGCAGCCACTTTCACAATGGGTTGCTCGGGGCGCATGGCTCGGGCGCGGAAGCGCTCAATGTACTCGGGTTCAATCAGACCTTTGATGGTTTCAAAAGAAATCTGCTCCACCTTCTGAATCTCATGACTGGTTCTAAAACCATCAAAGAAGTTCAAGAAGGGAACTTGTGCCTTCAGGGTGGCCAGGTGGCTCACAAGAGCCAAATCCATGGTTTCCTGAATGCTGTTGGCGGCCATCATGGCAAAACCCGTGTTGCGGGTGCCCATGACATCGGAGTGGTCACCGAAGATGGAGAGAGACTGGGCCGCAATGGAACGAGCAGAAACATGGAAGACGGTGGGGAGCATCTCACCCGCAATCTTGTGCATGTTGGGGATCATCAACAGAAGACCCTGGCTGGCGGTGAAGGTGGTGGTGAGGGCACCACCGGAGAGAGCACCGTGAACTGCACCGGCAGCACCGGCTTCACTCTGCATCTCTGAAACATCAACGGTTTTGCCGAAGACGTTCTTCATACCAGTACTGGCCCAGGAATCAGTGTACTCACCCATGGGTGAGGAAGGCGTGATGGGGAAGATCGCTGCGACTTCGCTAAACGCATAAGCGACATGAGCGGCGGCTGTATTGCCGTCGATCGTCACCATTTTCTTGTCGGGCATGACATATCCTTTGATTGTATTGTATCTGTTGGAACGTATCCTCCTCATCTTATCCTTTTGAACCCCCAGGTATCAATACTTCTTCTTCAGAGGGCTTGAAAGCTTTCGATGAGTATTAAATACCTAATATAAAAAGGATAAGCTAAGCATAAGGAAGAGGTAGAATCATGCTGTAAGGAATGACGTAGCCCATCTTGATCAAATGATTTAAAAGAGAACATGGGTTGATAAAAGGATGTTCTTTTTGCAAGAAGACTTCTGTGCTGGGGAGTTCTGTACCTCAATGAATGGCGATGCTAGAATCCTCACTATGCTTTTTTTCTGGAAAAAAAATCCGTGGAAGCGTTGTTTTCGCATTCCTCTTTTCATTCTCTTCATGATGATTCCCCTATTCTTGCCTGCAGCTCCGCAGGCCCAAGAATGGACTCCTTTTATCGGTTTTGAACCGGGAGAGGCTCTTCAGGAATTGGGAGCACCAACGGAAATTTTTGCTCACCGTGGAGCCTCAGCGGAAGAAGACAATGTTGTGTTTTTCTATCCCAATCGATTCTATCTTTTTTGGTTTCAGAATCGGGTGTGGCAAATCCGTTTCGATGAGAAATGGGAGGGGGAACTCGAAGGAGTGACCATGGGGATGCCGCGGAGTGAGGTGGAAGCCCTTTGGGGGCCTTCCATTAATGAAGGAGATGAACATCCCACTTGGATACTTCCAGATCAGGGTTATCCTCTTCGCGCACGTTTGTATTTTGAGGACGATCGCGGCCTTGTTGATCTTTACATCTATAGGAGTGACTGGTGAGCAAAATCTGTCTCACAATCGCAGAATCCTCTTTAGAACAGGCCTCCCAGGTTCTTCATTTCCAAAGGCCTTGGATTGGAATGGCAGAATTGCGTGTGGATGCCCTCTCTCCTCATGAGCGTCCCATGGCGGCTTCTTGGTCTCAGCAGCAGGATGTTCCTCTCATCCTCACTCTACGGCGAGAACAGGATGGAGGTTTTTTTGCTCCTGAAGAAGAAGAGCAACGGTGCCAGTTGTTTTGCCAATTGCTTCAGGAAGGTTCCTGGGCTTATGCCGATGTGGAATGGGATGAGGCTCCATCCCAAGTGCTTTCAATGGCAACCGCTTCAGGTGTGGCTCTGATTCGCTCCCTTCATGATTTCACCGCAAAAACCTTGAATTCAGATCGTGGTCAACTGGTGTCTCTCATCAACCACATGTCCCAGGATGGTGCCATGGCAAAATTGGCCCTTTGTTGTGAAAGCAGTTGTGACTTGCTCTCTCTTGCACGATTGGCAATCGCTCTCGAGGAAGGGGCTGAAAAAGTCCTTCTTGGGATGGGAGAGTTTGGCCAAATATCCAGAATCTTCCCCCAAGCCTTTGGCTCCAAATGGACCTATGCCACCGCAACGAAGGAAGGGAATTTGGCCCAATTAGGTCAACTCACTCCTCAAATTCTCCAGGAGTTGTATCGCTGCTGTTCCTATGAGAAAGGCCAGCCGCTTTTTGCCGTGGTTGGAAATCCCATTGCTCACAGCAAATCGCCTCAAATTCACAATCAGTGGTTTCAGGAAGAGGGGTTGAATGGGCATTACATCCCTCTTAGAAGCGATGATCTTGGCGCCACCTTAGAAACCTGTGATTTGCTTGGTGTGAAAGGACTTTCTGTGACGGTCCCGCATAAAGAAACCGCCCTTTGGAGGGCCGATGTTCCCGGTGATTTGGCCCGTCGAATTGGGGCCGCCAATACCTTGCTTCGCGGTGGCGATGGGTGGCGGGCCCGTAACACAGATGCCCATGGTTTTCTTGCGCCCTTACCTCAGGCTCTTGGGTTAACCTCTCGGGAAGACTTGAGGGGAATGAGGGCCTTGGTGATTGGAGCGGGGGGAGCCGCACGAGCTGTGGTACAAGCCCTCAGTGATGCCAAGGTTCGAATGGTGATTCTTAATCGCCGAGAGGAGAAGGCCCGGGAGCTTTTGGAAACCATTCCTCATGAACTGAGAATGGGGTGGGGAAATTTGAGTCAAGATTCGGCCTCTTTACTGGGAGACGAATTGAATTTTGCGGTTCAAACCACCCCTGTGGGGATGCATCCTCATGAATTGGAAAATCCCTTGCCTTGGTGGAACTTCTCTGGAATTTCATTGGCCTATGATCTGATTTATGAACCTGAAGAAAGCTGTTTTCTTGCTCAGGCCAAGGCCCATGGAGTGGCCACATTGAATGGTCGCTCCATGCTTGAGGCCCAGGCTCGCTGTCAATTTGAGATGTTCAGAGAGTATTGTGAATTGTAAAAATGAGATTCTTAGGAATCATCTTGAGAACGACCATGTTCCTTGTTTCAAACCACAAGGAACATGGTGTGAAGCCATGGTGGATGCTTTTATAAACTGTTGACCAGCCACATCAGTAGGATGGAACCAGAAAAAAGAATGAGAGCAAAAACGCCCACAACAGCCATGAGAGCAATATCGAGACCCTTAAATAGTCCCTGACCAGTTTTACGCTTGGACATGGTGGGCAGTATAGCTTGGAGAGGTGGGGGCGGCAAGCGGAGCCCCTTTCACCAGAGGATTAGAACAGAGATGCTCGGATGCGTTTGAGTAAACCAATTTTTCGAATTCGGTAACGCGTTTCCTCACCACTGGGAATTTGTCTTCCCACAAGAATATGATCAGCCTCTTCTTTTTCAATGCTTCGAGGAACCACCAGAATGGTTTGCAAATCATTGCCCACAGCAATGGTGAGGGCCAGTCGTTCTCCTCTGTGGCTCAGGGCAGCCTCTGCTAAGCGGAGTTTTCCATGGTAATCCAATCCCTTGGCAACCGTGGCCTCTTTTCGCCAGAGTCCCGATTGAATCTGTTGAGGACTGAGAATGATCTTTCGATCAAGCCTATCCTCAAAGGCCTCCAATTCCTCTGAAGTTAATCCTATGGAATGGGCATGGGTTCGAAGAGAATCCTGAATCACAGACAACTCATGGGATGGGTTTGTTTCTTCCCAAGGGCCTTGGGATAGGGGATGCATTTGAGAGCTGAGCGGCTCTGGAAGACTGGAAGATGATATATGGGGAGCTGGAACCCAGGTGCCGCTCAAAGGAGGGATTCGCTCAATGCCAATCTCCTTGAGGGCCATTCGCCATTCCCGTTCTTGTAGGGGGTTGAGAATCCAAAGTTCTGGATGGGGTTGGGAAAGCGTGTAGGGTGCAAGAACTTTGGTGGCCTCAAGAAGCTGCTGCTGGGCCCCCGTGGCTTGCAGAAGAACACCGGCCTTCAAATCCAAAGAACGGTAGCTGTGTTCCCATTCTTCCAAGAGCGTTTGGATGTTTTGGGGAAGAGGGCGTCCAGAGAGTTCTTCCAGTTGGTGAAGAAACCATTCCCGGGATAAACCGCGGTCTAAACTGGCCAAAAATGATTCTTTTTGAAAAGAAAAACAGCTCACTGTATCCCAGTTGATGGGAGAAAGTGTGGATGAGAGGCACCAGGACAGAGGAGCATCAGGGCCCAAAGTCACATCACCTGTGGGAGCAATGGAAATAGGCGAGCCCCCAGTCAAATCGTCAGGACGGGCCAGATGTCCATTGGAACCTTCGGCCAGCTCTCCAAACAGAACCAATCGATCAAGAGCCACCAAAGCTTCGTCTTTGCCATGGATTCCTGCTGCAAGGGCAAAGAGGGTGGAGAGATCATCCTTGGTGTATTCCGTGTTGGCTGGCAGGGATTGGCAGAGAAGATTGGCCGCAATAATGGCCTTATTGGGTGTCAAATTGCCATTGGCCACGAGGTGCCCTCGGAAATGAGAACGCCGAAGGGAGGCCTCTGCGGATTCCCAGCTTTTCCATGTGCCTTCTATTGGGGAGAATCCTTCTGTTCTTTCCTCACCAAGTCGACAGCTCTGGAGAGCCTGAGCAATCAGGTGAATTCGCTGTTCACCATGCTCATCGCGGAAAAGTGGGGGAAAGCGCTGGGCATAGTGTTCCATGGCTTTTTTGCGGATGCCCCCTTCTTTGAGCGTGAGGGGAAGCCCTTCATGCAGAACAGCAAGGAGCAGATTGAAAAAAGCATCACCAATAAGTGCGGGGCGTGGACGAATTTCAACCGGAGTTCTGGTTTTGAGGAGGGTCATGGGGCCCAATTTCCCATGTCGACCCATGGCTAAGGCCATGGGGGTGGGATGGTAGATGCGCTCTGATCCTGAAGGTATCCACACCAAAAGCCGCTCTTCCAAGTTGAGAAGTTTGTCTCGGAGCAGCCAGGGATCATGATTGGATAACAGAGCCAGAAGCGTAGATTCATTGGCCTGGGGATGATGGATGATGAGCGTCAGAAGTTGTTCATCCACCTCATCCAAAAATGATTCCGCTCTTTGGATGTGTTCTGGCTTATTAAAAAACCGAGAGAGACTCTTCACCAGTTCTGGTTTATGAAAGGGCGTGGACACAGGTCCGATATAGTGGCGCACCACTTCAAAGAACGCGTTGTCCCCCAAGGATGCAAACACATCGGACCAACTCATTCTTCATCCTCCCAAATATCAATGGTGTAGCGGTAACCTTGTTCGGTGAGAAAGCGTTGGCGATTTGCTGCAAACTCTTCTTCCACAGTTCCCCGAGAAACCAAGGAGTAAAACCAGGAATCCCGCTTTTTGGGACGAAGAATACGCCCTAAGCGTTGAGCTTCCTCCTGGCGGGAACCAAACGATCCCGAAAGCTGAATGGCCACGGAGGCATCGGGGAGGTCTATGGCAAAATTGGCCACTTTTGAAACCACAATGACCCGTTCTGTTCCCTGACGGAAGGCCTCATAGATGGCTTCTCGTTCGACGTTGGGTGTTTTCCCGGTGATGATGGGCACGTTCAGACGTTTTGCAATGGCCTCAAGCTGCGCAATGTATTGGCCAATGATGAGGATGTGATCATCTTTTCTGTTGGCCACCAATTGAACGGCAATATCCAGTTTTCGCTGGTTTTCTGCCGCCAAACGGAATTTGCGGCGCTTGTCCGCCATGGCATAGGGAATGCGTGCATCTTTTGGCAATCCCACACGAATCTCTTTGCATCGGGCTTCGGCAATCCATCCTGAGGCCTCTAAGTCCTTCCATGGAACATCAAAGCGTTTGGGGCCCACGAGGGAAAACACATCCCGTTCTGCGCCATCCTCTCTAATCAATGTGGCTGTTAATCCGAGTCGGCGGATGGCTTGAAGTTCGGCTGTGACACGGAACACAGGAGCCGGGAGCAGATGGACTTCATCGTAGACAATAAGCCCCCAGGGATGATCTCGGAGAAGGTCAAAATGCGGGTAGGGGCCATTTTTCCCCTTTCTCCATGTAAGAATCTGGTAGGTGGCAATGGTGACAGGTCCCACTTCCTTGTGTTCACCAGTGTACTCTGCCAAATCTTCTGGTTGAAGATGAGTTTTGTCCAGGATTTCATTGCGCCACTGGTGTACGGCCGCCACATTGGTGGTGAGAACCAGGGTGCGTCTGCCCACATTGGCCATGGAGGCAATGCCCACCACGGTTTTTCCAGAACCACAGGGCATCACCACCGTCCCAAATCCCGTTCCAGCCTCTCCTGTTCCAGTGAAGGCCTTAACGGCATCCTTCTGATAATCCCGAACCCCGAAGGGGTCGCCACTGAGCATGGTTTCCCTCAAGGTGATTTTAAGAGGCTCTCCATCCCGCATTGGAATCAAATCAATGACAGGAAAACCAATGCGTATCAGTTCCGCTTTCACCGTTCCACGGTCCACCAACTTAACTCGGAAACCATCTCCTTCAGGAAACAACCATTTTGCCAGGGCTTTTCGTGAGCGTAATTCTTCAGCAATGGCCGGTTCATCCACTTCCAAAAAGAGAATTCGTCGAGATTCACTGGGAGTCTCCTCCTCTTCCTTGGGGGAGGAGGATGATTCTTCTTGATCTTCCGTTGGTGGTTCTGGAGGAAGAAACTCATCAGGATGCGGAACCAAGCGGAGTTTTCCCCATCGATCCAAAGTGTCTTCTACCTGGGTGATGATGTTCAAGGGAACAGGAAAACGGCTCCAATGTTCTAGGGCCTCCACAATGGCCTTAGAATCCCATCCAGCCGAGGCGGCATTCCAGAGGGACAGAGGGGAAACACGATAGGTATGGACGTGTTCAGGGGATTTCTCCAGCTCTGCAAAGGCACTGATTTCACCACGACAACCGTCAAAACCGGCATCATGGACATCGAGGAGGAGGGATCCATCTCCCTGGACAATTAATGGCTTATCATTGGAACGCATGAATCAGAAAGTTTATCGATATCCTCTCTCGGAGGCAACGGGATAAGAAGGGGATGTGATTGACACTTTATTGGGATGATTTAGGATGAACAGTGGAGGAATCCTATGTCCATTCGCTTTCGTCTGATTGGTCTTGCCATCATTTTGAACCTTCTGTTTCTGTTTGTTTTGGTTTATGTGAACGTTCAGTCGACTCGGTTGGAGCAGATTCGACAGGAACAGACCATACTGATTTCTGTTCATCAGGCCTTGGCGCAGGAGGGGCTTGGAATCTCACGATTTCTCATTTCCAATTTTGAGCGAAGTCTTGAGGATTATGAGGCCTTAGGAAAATCCACGGATTCTCTGTTTGATGAAGTTCAGCAGAATATTGTGGTGATTCCTCGGCTCAATGCATCTTTATCGGAATCGTTGGAAACCATTTATCGTCTCAATGATTTGATGGAACAACGGCGGAAATCTTTAACAGAAGCGGGACATGCGCTCTGGAAAGAGGCCTCTGATGCCTTCCCTTATCTTGTGGATGGCGTTTCGGTGATTCGATTGCTCACCGATGATGCGTTTGAACAGGATGATGAGGGACGGGTGGATGGAGCCATTCAAGATTTTCTCACCGCCCAGAACATTGTTGAAAACACGATATCGTCCAGTCTTTCAGTCTTGGATCAGAAAACACAGGAGATCAATTCTCAGGTGTTTCGCCTCACGCAAAGTCAAAATTGGGTGATGAAAGGAAGCATTCTTGGGGCAGCCATTCTTTCTTTATTGCTTTCTTCTCTGATTCTGCGGTCCATTTTACGTAAAATTCAAAATCTCCAAAGTGATGTGGAACGTCTCTCTTTGGGCGATTTACAGATTGTTCTCAATACAGAGGGAAATGATGAGCTTTCTCGACTCGGAGAGGGGATGAATCAGTTCCTGCAAACCCTTATTTCCAGCCTTCAGGCCATTCAAGATGGATCGGTGGCCAATCGAGATTCGGGGCAAGATCTTCTCCAAGCTGTGGAAGAAACCATGCTTTCTGTTCATCAAAGTGAGAGGGTTCTTGGTACCATTCTGGATTTGACCAAACGGCTTGATCAGAGTGTTCAAGACTCTGCTTCTGCTACAGATCGAATTGTGGAACGGGTGGAGTCCTTCTCTACCATGGTTCAATCTCAAGTGGCCATGGTGGAGGAATCTTCCGCTGCCATGAATCAAATCACAGCCTCCCTTTCCAATATGTCTCGGGTGATGGAAGGAAATCGCGATGCGGCTGGAAAGTTAGAAGAAGCCTCACAAACGGGTAGCGATCAGATTGAACAAACCGGGGCCATTATTCGCCGGGTGAGTGGGCATGTTCATGCCATTCAAGAGATGGCAGAGGTCATCAATGGGGTTGCCGATCAAACCAATCTTCTGGCCATGAATGCGGCCATTGAGGCTGCGCATGCCGGTGATGCTGGTCGGGGTTTTGGAGTTGTGGCCGATGAAATTCGAAAACTGGCGGAAACAACGGCGGAAAACTCCCATGTGATTCGCGAAAACCTTCAAGCCATCGTTCGTGATATTCAAGAAGCAGATGAAGCCAGTCATCAAACCATCGAATCCTTTGAGCGCATCGGGAATGAGGTGCATGGTGTGATTCATCGCACCGATGAGGTGGCATCCAGTATTGATGAATTGGGGGAAGGGGGGCGCCAGGTGATGGAGGCCATGAATGAATTGCGCGATTACACAGAAACCATCGAAGAGCATTCCTCTCAAATCTCCCAGGATATCCATTCGGTTCGGGCCTCCATGGCCGTTGCAGCCGATGTTTCGGTTCATGTCAGCCAGGGAAGTGGAGAAATCCGGGATGGAATTTCTGTGATTGGAGGAAATGCTGAAACCACTCGGGAACTTGCTGGGGGCATCAAGAGCATTGGTGAAACTCTTGATCGGGCCGTCCAGCACTTTCAATTGGGGAATCCTGAGAATCTGTTGGCCACTTCCATCAAAACACAGAGTTTGGGGGAGGAAAGGGGACTGAGATTGCGTCATGGATCTTGGCCAGGACGAGAAAATCTCGAAGTGGTGAATGCTCAGGGTGAAGTTGTGGTGGAGTCTTAAGGGCCTTCCATCATAATCTCCTAACATGAACCTTAAATACTGACCGTTAGGTTTTCTTGATGGAACTTTTTTTGTAAGGTGGGCTGATTTTGAGGAGAAAAGGGATGGTTCTTGCGTAATATTGCTCATCGAGGCGCGTCTCATAAAGCCCCAGAAAACACAGCCAGTGCCCTTGCTTTGGCCTTGGATTGCGGTGCGGACATTCTGGAAGTTGATCTTCGTTTAACGGCTGATGGCCATTTGGTTCTCTGTCATGATGAGAACTTTTCTCGACTCGGCGCCCCCTCTCCTCCCATCTGCCAGATGAAACGCCAGGAGATTGCTCTGCTCAAACTGCAGGCCCATGGAAAAAATGATGGTCCTCTCTTTATGGACGAGGCCTTGGAGCTTTGGCCACAAGCACACTTTAATGTGGATTTAAAAGATCCAGGTGCAGACATTGTTCATGCCTGGGTAAAGCTGCTTCAAAAAAGTGGAGCCCATGAACGGTGCCGAACAGCCTCCTTTCGCGATTCTACCATCCAGTATTTTTTACAACTGGCGCCAGGTCAGCCGGTGTCTATGCCCAGAGGTAAAGTGGCAAAGCTTCTTTTTATGACTATCTTGGGCTTTCCCTTTCAACCCCAATCCCATCAGAATCTCTTGCAGTTGCCAGAATGGTATCGATCGTTTCGAATCTTAACCTCCAAGCGCATTCAAAAATGGCAGAAAAAAGGATGGGAAGTGGAGGTGTGGACGGTGGATGATTGGGAGACGATGAAGCGTTTCTTGCAATGGGGAGTTGACGGCATAATCACCAACGAACCATCCTTGTTGCAGAAGGCGTTGCAAGAGCTGCGCTGAATCACTGCATCAGGGAGGCGCTCGTGGAGCTTCCAGGAAAAACTTTTGTCATTGACACAAATGTTCTCGTTCATCGTCCTGACGCATTTCTGTCCTTTCGCGATTCGACAGTGGTGCTCCCCCTTTGGGTATTGGAAGAGTTGGACAAACTCAAACGGGATCATGCTGGAAGAGGTCGAAGTGCCCGTCATGCCATTCGTGAGATTGATCATTACAGCAAAAAAGGAAATTTACAGACCGGTGTAAAGTTGCCCTCTGGTGGCGTTCTTATTGTGGGGCTCTCCCAGGATGTCAGTCTTCCCATTGATTTGCCCTTTGAGAAGATGGACAACAAAATCATTCTCTGCGCCTTAGGCTACAAGCAAGAGGGCCGTGATGTCTTTTTTGTGTCTAAAGATATCAATGCCCGAATCAAAGCCGCAGCTTTGGGAATAAAAGCGGTGGATTATGAAAAAAACAAGGTGAGCATGGAACACCTTTTTTCTGGGATGGAAGAAGCCAAAATCAGTGAAAAAGATGCAGAACAATTCTCTGCATCTGGTCGAATATCCTGGGAGGGACGCACACTTCAACCCAATGAGTTTGTGGCCTTTTCCGAGGGTAAAACCGTGCATATTGGCCGGTATGATCTCTCTGAGGAACTGCTCCGATATGTTCAATCCTGGCAACAGCCGGTGCTGGGAATCCAACCACTGAATGTGAAACAACGCATGGCCATGGATCTTCTTTTGGATGATTCGATTCCTCTTGTGACCCTTGTGGGGAAGGCGGGAACAGGGAAAACTCTTTTGGCCTTAGCAGCAGCATTGCTCAAAACACTGGAAGAAAAAAGTTATGCTCGAGTACTTGTGAGTCGCCCCATTATTCCCATGGGCCAAGATCTTGGGTATCTTCCTGGGCAGAAGCAGGCCAAAATGTCCCATTGGATGCAGCCTGTTTTTGACAATTTGGAGTACATCATTGAATCGGCCAAGCAGCAAAACATGAAAAGTATTGATCAGCTTCTCAACAATAAGGTGATTGAAATAGAAGCCATCACCTACATCCGAGGCCGATCCCTCCCACGTCAGTACATCATTGTGGATGAGGCCCAGAATCTCACACCTCATGAAGTCAAAACCATTGTGAGTCGGGCAGGAGATGGTTCTAAAGTGGTGCTCACAGGGGATCCCTACCAAATTGACAGTCCTTATCTTGATGCAGAGTCCAATGGTCTCACCTATCTTGTAGAGGCCTTTAAGGAGCAGTCCATGGCTGGACATGTGACCCTGGCAAAGAGTGAGCGAAGCCCTCTTGCTGAGCTTGCCGCGGAACTTTTATGAGTTACTCCTCTCTTTCGCCAGAAGTGGAAAAAGAACTTCGAGAGCTTGCAGAACGAGGAGGGGAAGGCCATCTTGTTCAGCGTCTCGAAGCCATTTCTCAGGAGATTAAAGCCTGGGAAAAATCAAAAAAGAAAGACTCCCAGCAAACCTTCCAGGCCATTCAGAAATGTATGCTGGAGCATAGCTCTCGTTGGAAACCTGATGCCAATCCTGCCAATCCAGTGGCTCAAGCCGTTGTGGCAGGAGTGCTCACAAAAGAGGATATGAGCCAAGAGGCCTGGGAGGCTGTCTCTTTTCTTGTGACTCTGGCCTCCCTTTAGTAGAAGAATGTTTAATGAGTCTTTTTCCATGGAGTGATTTTTGAAAATGCCTTTCCTTTCATTGATTTGAGAGGGGGGAGTTTTATACTTGAGTCATGGAAGGCACCAATCACTGCCCAGAGTGTGGAGAAATCCTGAATCCCCAATGGCGTCATTGCCCGTGGTGTGGAGCAGAGCATGCCTCTGTCTCAAAAAATCCCCCAGCTCAACAGGATGGGGATGGTGTGGTGAGACTCACCGAACTCTCTGGCTGTCTGGATGCCCTTGAGAACGAACTGGATGCTTTTTTGGCATCCCGTACACGATAGTTTTGCTTTGATCATCATCAACGTCCCTGAAAGGGGACGTTTTTTTATGAGGAGAATGTTCACATTCCCCGTGACTTTGGACGATAAAAGAATGATGAGGTTGCGGCATTCTCTTTTGGTTATTCCTCTTCTCTTGTTTTTTTCTCTTCAACTGCTGGAAGGGGTTGAACCTCATTTCTCCATCGTCGACCTTTCACCGCAGGATCGGCTTCTTTTTTCTTCTCAGGTGGAGCAACCGGGTTGGGGAGCCTATGAGGTTCTTTTTCAGGCCAATCTCAATGAAAAAAATGCCATCCGTGCTCTCACACATTTTCCAGAGTCATCTTATTATTACTCTTCTACAAAAGAATTAGAAATCCAAAATCGGTTTGGACTCTATCGAATGTCCCTGGATGAACGTCAACCCTTTGTGCCCATTGATGCCCATCCACAATTCGCTCAAGGGGATGCTGTGAATGTGGGGCGCCTGCTCACCATTGCTTCTTCACCGAATGGCCGATGGACCGTTGTTCAAGAGCCACGAAATGCTGTGCGAGGAGATTTGGTTCTTCATGATTTGCTGAATCAAAGCCAGTATGTGATGGCTAAAAATCTTGTTCTAGAATATCGGCGTTCTCCTGCCCTTTGGTCTCCAGATTCGGAAACAGTGCTGTATTCTCGGGATGGGAAGCTCTATCACTATTCTGTGCGCCAGGGTTTGGAAGGTCGGGTTCCAGATGAAAGTTACCGGGAATTTGGTTGGGGGAATCTTTCTTCTGTGCATTGGACCTCGGGTGATGCTCTCTATTATTTAGAGCGCAATGCGGTCTCTGTGGTTCGTCCAGCGGAATTCTTTGCTCGCTCGTTTTATATCGACCCGCTACCCGCGGGGGCTTCTGCGGGAATCTTACCGGTGGATTTTGATCCTGACTTTGACGAGTTTTGGCCCTCTCCCCGTGGGGATTCTTTGGTTTTGGTGCATGAAGGGCGAAGTGTTTTTCTGTTCGATTTGGTGAAAGAAGGCTATGAAAGAAGGGGGGAACCATTACCTTTTCTTTTGCTTCCTCGGGGTGCACGGGTTGAGCACGTTTGGTGGTCACCGGCCCATGATTTGTATGTGTTTGCCGGTGGGGCAGAAAACAGTGATTTTGGAGGAGGATTGTATCGACTTGATCATGATGCAAATTCCTTTCAACGCATAGAAACACGAGATGTTTCAAACTTTTCTTCCTCTCCTGGTGGTTCCCATCTTGCATTAATCCAAAGTGATGGAATTTCTCTTCGCCAGTCCGGGAGTTTTGATGAAGTGATGTTCTGGGAGCATCCCTCTCCTCGATCCGTGCATTGGATTTCTGCCAATACCATGCTGATTGTGGGAGCATATTGGGTGGAGCAAGTGCAAATATCATCGGAGAAGGGAACACTTTTGGCCTTATCTCAGGTGGATGAGGTTGGGGAGGATGGCAGCGGACGATTGGTTGCCCAAAGTGCTGGGAGGTCCATGATGTACGAACCAGCCCTCTCACGCTGGACTGATTTGGATGAATCGGTTGTCTTTTCCTCGGGGGGAAGAACGCGTTCTCTACGGCATCGAGTCTATCTTGAGCCCTCTCACACGCCTGGTTATCAGAATCGAATCATTGTTCGAACCACGGATGGTTTCGGGAATCAACCTCTTTTCCCCTGGCCTCCAGCCCCTCGATCGGTTCAAGAAATTGCCGATCAAGAACTGGATTCCACTGTTGTTGATGCTCGTGTCTTCTTTCATGGCCCACGGGATCAAGGGAAGCGTGTAGCCCTGGTTTTTGATGCTGTGGATGGGGATGAAGGCCTGGAGGATATTCTGGGCATTCTCTCTGATTATGGACTGCGGGCAACCTTCTTTGTTTGTGGTGATTTCATCCGACGTCACCCAGGTGGTGCCAAGCAGCTTGGAGATTCTGGGCATGAGATTGGCTCTTTGTTCTACACGCACATGGATATGACCGATTTTCGTTACCGCATTGATTCCGACTTTGTTGTTCGAGGATTAGGCCGGAATGAAGACGAATTTCATAGAGCCAGTGGAAAAGAGGTCTCTACTCTCTGGCACGCACCATGGTATGTTGTGAGCCCATCCATCCTTGATGCATCGGATCGAATGAACTACGACTACATCGGAAGGGATGTGGACACCTTGGATTGGGTGGGATTAAAGAGTGGCGGAGAAACGCGGGACTTGTACCACAGAGCTCCGGCCTTAGTTGAGCGGATTCTTGGACAGGTTCAGCCAGGATCCATCATTCCCATTCGTATAGGAAAGAGTGGGGAACGAGAAGATTATTTATTTTCTTTTCTTGATTTGCTCATCAATGGACTGATGCAGAATGGCTATGCCATCACGAATGTAGGAGAACTTCGGGACATGTCCCGTTGAAGGTCAAGTCCATTGGAGACTGGACCGATAGAGAGATAGAGAGGGGGAGGTTCCAACCTCATGAAAGCAGATCCACTGAGCGCATACCGACAGACCCGAGTAAAAACCGCATCACAAGGGCAATTGATTGTCATGCTTTACGACGAGGGCATTCGGCAACTCCGGTTTGCATCGGAGCAATTGCGCAGTGAACACCCTAAATTGGATGACGTTCATAATGCCATTGTGAAAGCACAAGATATTGTGACAGAGCTTATGGCCTCCCTGGATTTTGATCAGGGAGGAGACATTGCAGAGAATCTGTTCCATCTGTATATGTTCTTCAATCAGCAGCTTGTTGATGCCAACATGAACAAGGATGCCAAAGGTTTGGAAGAAGTGGAATCTCTCATGTCTGAGCTCAGGGAAGCATGGGCCACAATTGGGAATCAAACCATGCCCAAACAACCTCTTCCTTCAGCAGGCATCAACATCGCAGGCTGATGGGATTCTCTGAGAGCTGGAAGTCCTTTCCTCTCTGGTTCCAAGATGTTGAACGGGCTGGATTTCTTGCTCTTCAGCGATATGAAGAGGTTTTGCAATCCCTGGATGCTGCCATCACCAAAATGGAACAGCAAGAAACTCCGGCTCCAGCCCTAGAACAGTGGGATGTTCTTCATCAGGCCTTGGATTTGGCCTGTGTGGAGTTGAACAGAGCCTTTAAACTCCATCAAGCCCGCATGAATGATGCGAAACAGTCAGGAGTCTTCCCACCAAAGTCTCAATTTTTATCGCAACATCAAGAAATCCTTGGTTACTCTCAAAATCTGATGCACCGGATGAACCAGTCCATGGGACGAATGAAAAAAGAATGGAAATCCCGTCAGCCTCTGGCTCCTCAAAGCCTCTATCGCAATAGTGGAGCATACCATGTAGACTTGTTCGCATAGTTATGAACAACACCATCTATGTCCTTGACGGCTACGGCCTGATTTATCGCTCCTACTTTGCCTTTATTCATCGTCCTTTGACGGATCATGACGGAAACAATGTTTCTGCGGTACATGGTTTTTTTCGAACCTTTTTTGCCTTGGTGAAGTCGCATAAGGCTCAATCCGTGGTGGTTGCCTTAGATCCACCAGGTCCCACGTTTCGCCATGAGCGTTATCCGGAGTACAAAGCCAATCGGGATGCAGCTCCCGAAGATCTTCATTCCCAGGTTCCCATCATTGAAGAAATCCTTGCGGCCCTTCAAATCCCTGTGTTTCGAACAGATGGATTTGAAGCAGATGATGTGATGGGTTCCATAGCGGAGCTGTGTTTAAAAGAGGGGCGTGATTGCCGTCTTGTGAGTGCAGACAAAGATTTGATGCAGCTTGTGGATGGTCCGGTAAAACTTCTTCGACCAGAAAAAGGTGGTGGTCTCCGAGAGCTTGGGGCGGACGAAGTGATGGAAGAGAAGGGTGTTCGTCCAGATCAGATTGTGGACTATCTGGCTCTGATTGGCGATAGCTCAGACAACATTCCTGGTGTGGCTGGAATAGGCCCGAAAACAGCGGTCACACTTCTTTCCCAATGGCAGAATCTTGAAAATCTCTATGAAAATTTAGAGGGAGCCCTTAAAGGTGCACGCCTGAAAAAACTTCAGGAAGGCCAGGAATCCGCCTTTTTTAGCAAGGAATTGGTGGAAATCCGGCGGGATGTTCCCATTCCAGGGGGACTGGAGGCCATTTCCCCCTGGGGAGGGGATGCCAACAAGGCCTCGGTTCTTTTTTCCAATAGAAATTTGAGAAGTTTGGCCAGTGATGTTCAAAAACTCTCCTCTGGAGAAAGTGCATCGGCTCCATCCTCAAGCCCAGTTGAATTTTCCTTAGAATCCGTGGCCCTTCCCCCATCAAAGGTTGAGGTGGATGCAACGGCAGAATCCGCCTTGGAATCCGTTCCCTCTTTAATGGAAGTGCAGTACAAGAGTCTTCTCACTTCTGCTGATTTGGATGAGTGGGCCAACAAAATTCAACAGGCTGGGCTGGTGGCCTTGGATACAGAAACAGACCATCTTGATCCCATGCGAGCTTCTTTGGTGGGTCTTTCCGTTTCCGTCCAAGAAGGAGAGGCTGCCTACATTCCTCTTGTCTGTCCTGAAAAAGAAGGGCCAGGTGAGGAACATGTCCGACAATGGCTGAGAAAACTGTTCACAGGGGATGATGCTGTTCAAATTGTTGGACAGAATTTCAAGTACGATATGAAGGTGCTCCAGGGCTTTGGAGTGGATGTGGTTCCAGCCGCTTTTGATACCATGCTAGCTGCTTGGGTGCTGGATGCCTCTTCCCCTGTTGGAATGGATGCCCTTGCCCAACGGTATTTGGGACTGACAACTGTGAAATTCAAGGATGTGGTACCCAAAAAGGGCACATTCGCCGATGTTCCCCTTGCTGATGCGGTGAACTATGCTGCGGAAGATGCCGATGTGACTCTGCGGCTCTATCATCTTCTTCGGTCCAAAATTCAAGAAGATCAGCAGCTTTGGGATATTTTCCAGAACATGGAAATGCCCCTTCAGCCCATTCTTGCCGCCATGGAGAGGCAAGGGATTGCTCTGGATATCTTTGAATTAGAAGCCTATGGAGAGGAGTTGGGGCAGAGTGTTGGAGATTTGGTAAAAGAAATCCATCATCTTTGTGGTCATGAGTTCAATGTGGCCTCTCCTAAACAACTCCAGAAGGTTCTGTTTGAAGAACGGGGACTCACTCCTGGGAAAAAAACGAAAACAGGTTTTTCCACTGACAATACGGTTTTGATGGAGTTGGCCAAGGAAGATCCAGTCCCAGAAAAGATTCTTCTGTATCGTTCTCTTTCCAAACTCAAATCCACCTATGTGGATGCCCTACCTCTGCTTGCTCTGCCGGCAGATGGGCGCATCCATACCAGTTATTCCCAAACTGGAGCCGCAACGGGACGGTTGTCGAGTACCAACCCCAATCTGCAGAACATTCCGGTGCGAGATGAAAATGGTCGTCGGATTCGTCGGGCCTTTAAGAGCAAAGAAGGATATTGCTTTGTTTCTGCTGACTATTCCCAAATAGAATTGGTTGTGTTGGCCCACATGAGTGGGGATGAGGCCCTTGCTACAGCTTTTCGGGAAGGAGTGGATGTCCATGCTCGTACCGCGGCCCTCCTTTTTGGCATAGAAAGTCATGAGGTGCTTCCCGAACAGCGTCGAATGGCAAAAGCCGTCAATTTTGGCGTGATGTATGGAATGAGTGCCTTCCGTCTTTCCAATGAATTGGGCATACCTCGGAAGGAGGCCAAGCACTTCATAGAAGCCTATTTTGCTACCTACTCTGGTATCAAAGCCTTTGTGGACGATGCGGTACAAGAAGCAGAGCAGACTGGTGGGGTGCATACACTCTATGGTCGGTTCCGTCCTCTTCCAGGGATTAATAGTCGCAACCGTGTGGAAAAAGCGGCAGCAGAGCGAGCTGCTGTCAATTCTCGAATTCAAGGAACGGCAGCCGACATTATGAAACGCGCCATGATTGATGTGAATGCCGGGCTTATGGCGGTTTCTGCATCCAGCCGAATGCTTCTTCAAGTGCACGATGAACTGCTTCTTGAAGTTCCCGTTACTGATGTGGATGCGGTTTCAACATTCTTGAAACGCACCATGGAAGGAGCGGTTCAACTCAATGTGCCGCTACGAGTGCAGGTTGAGAATGGCGAAAGTTGGGGCGATTTGCATTAGGGGCTTGCCATGGTGATTGGAATAGCCGGGAAAACTGGAGCCGGTAAAAACCGTGTGGCCGAGCTACTCCTTCAGCAGGGGTGGAGGGCTCTTGATCTTGATCTTGTGGCGCATGAGGCTCTTGATGCCCTTGCTCCAGCTCTCAAGGACTCCTTTGGACCCTCGATTCTTAAAGAGAATCGAGTGGATCGAAGGGCTCTTGGCCAATTGGTTTTTCAGAATGGAGAAAAGCTGAAGCAGCTGGAAAAGCTCACCTATCCATGGATTGAAAAGGCCTGTCAGGAATGGGTGGAATCCCAGCCCTCCATTCCTGCTGCGGTGCATGGGGTGAACCTTCATAAGACGGCGATTCCAGAGCATGTGGATGCCATCATTTGGGTTTATGCCCCGTATTTTCAGCGGAAAAAACGGGTCATGAAGAGAGATCAACGTTGCTGGAAAGAATTAAAGGGCCGTTTCCGTCAGCAAAAGCGACTCTCTCCTAAACTTTTCTCCTCACGCGCCGACATCTATATCGTGAGGAACTCTCAGAATGTGGAGGCTCTTGAAGCTTCACTGGAGAGGGCCTTAAGACGCATGACGGAGGCCCAAGGCATCAAGGCCAAGGCTTCCCAGCCTGGGAGGGACAACAATGAGCGCCGACAGCACGAGCCGTAATCCTGGCATCGTGGCGACTTTAAGCATATTGGGCATCACAGCCATTGCCTTATCCGTGGGGCTTTTAGTGATGCAGCAGCAAGAGGGAGCTCCCAAGAGCTCCCTCGTCGAAAGCACAACCCAAGCTGATCGCTTAGAGACCACAGAAGATCCTCCTTATATGGACCCGGTGAGCTGGGCTCAAAGTGGGGCAGAATATCCTCCTCTACAGGCCGAGGACGAAGGGGAGGAAAGTTTCAATGTGGATTATTCTGGAACACTGCCAGCGGAAACAGAAAACACAGAAGCGCTCATGGTTACCCCAGAACCAGAGGTTGTACCCACTTTGACGGTTCAGTCTCCACAGCCTCCACAGAAGCCGAGTCCTCCACCAGCTCCCAAGCCCACTTATCGAGAAGTGAAAGAGAACGCCTATTGGGTTCAGGTGATTTCACTTCAGAATCTGGCTCGGGCTGAAGACATTCGTGATGAACTGGCGGCCAAAGGATTTGCAGTCTCTGTGCAGTCGAAAGCGGTGAATGGAGAGACGTGGTATCGGGTTCGAATTGGCGCCTTTGATGGTGAAGCAGAAGCGGAAGGTTTTGCCCAGCAGGTTCGAAGCATTAAAGGCTATGAAGCCAGCTATGTGGTTCTGGCTCCTGTGACCCGGCGGATTGCCCTGAATCCCTAAATCTTTGTTGAAAGGCCATTGTTGATATCTTGCAATGGCCTTTCCATCATGTGTCTCTGCCCTGCTGAACCAATCCACAGGAAACAATCCTTTCTCTATGCCTCATCGATGGCAGCTCCCTGGATATTGCTTCCACGCGTGTTTGTCCCATTCTAAAGCCGCTTAGATTTTGTTTGGAAGATTCTGGGATTGCTTGCTTTTCGTCCAGGGGAATTCCACCTCGGAAAGCACAATGGTGCCCATAATCATGACTCCACCAATCATCATGGATGAAGTGAGGGGTTCTAGGCCAACAAGAATGGAGAAGGTCGTACCAAAAAGAGCTTCTGTGGAAAGATAAAGAGCCGCTTTGGATGAGGTGGTATGACGTTGGGCTGCAGTCTGAATCAAAAAGCACAAGCAGGTGCTGAACATTCCCAGGTAGATGGCTGGAAGAAGCCCCTGGGCGAGATTGGCACCAACCACGGCCTCCTTCCCAATGAAAAGTAAGGTGATGAACGAGAATAGGGCTGAGATGGCCATTTGGATGAAGGTGAGAGGGGCCGCTCCCACTTTCTTTGAGGCCACATCAAGATAGGCAATATGTCCAGCAAACAAAAAGGCACAAAGCAGGGTGAACAAATCCCCTGGATTGAAGGAGAGGCCAGATTCAGGGTTGTAGGTGAGCACTCCAATGCCCAATAGGCATACAAGAGCCAAAATGAAGGCCTTCATCCGTGGGGGGCGACGATGGATGGCCCAGGCCATGAAGGGCACCATCACCACATTGGTGGCTGTAAGAAAGGCATTGTTGGAAGGGGTGGTGTATTGGAGCCCCACAGTTTGTGAAAAAAATGCCAAAAACAGAATCACACCAGCTGGGGCGCCCCAAAGCCAGTGCTTTCTTGTCATGTTCCTCAGACGGGGAAAAAACACCATACCCAGGATGAGGGTGGCCACGGAAAATCGGATGGTCATCACCAATGAGGCGCTCATATTTGCATCCAAGGCATATTGAGTCGCAATGAAGCCAGAGCCCCAAATGGCGGCAACAAGAAAGAGGGATAAATCGGCTGTGAGGGTTCGTTTTTTCTCAAATTTGCTCATTGGCCCCATCCTATCCTAGAGGATGGGGGGGCGATAAGAGCTTTTCTATATCAACCCCGGCCTTGGCCGGGGGAGAGGCCGTGGTGCATCTAGATGGACCAGTGATCTTTTGCTCCCTCGGCATAACGGTTTTTTACCCGGTAATCAGCCGGCTTGTTGTATACAACCGAATAGGGAGGGACAGAACTGGTAATCCAGACATTACCGCCAATCACGGAGCCCTTTCCCACAATGGTACGCCCACCCAGAATGGTGGCCCCTGAATACACCGTTACATCATCTTCAATGGTGGGATGACGCTTTGTATTGGCATACTCTTTGGACACACTCAATGCCCCAATGGTGACGCCTTGATACAGTTTGACATTTTGACCAATCACAGCCGTTTCCCCAACAACCACGCCAGTGGCGTGGTCGATAAAAAAACCGTCTCCAATCGTGGCCCCAGGATGAATATCAATTCCTGTCTCTGTATGAATATGTTCACTCATCATTCGGGGAATAAGTGGAACCTTGTGCAGATAAAGCTCATGGGCAATGCGATGACCGGTAATGGCCATGAGCCCAGGGTAAGAGAGTATGATTTCGCTTCGACTTTTGGCTGCAGGATCGCCAGTAAAGGCCGCATCCACATCCCCCATGGCCCGTTGACGAAGATGGGGAATGAGTTCAAGGAGATTCAGGGCAATTTCTTGGCCCTCTTTTCGACAGGCTCCTCTGGGGACTTCTTTGCCATCGCGCCGGTGGGCATATTCTAAACTTCGGGCAATTTCCACGGTGAGCTGCCCGGCCAATTGGCGAATTCGGGCACTGATGGCATAGGGCATGATGTCGGCTTCCAATCCTTCATCTGCCTGAAAACCAGGAAAGATGAGGCTTTCTAGTCCATGGAGTATGGATGCCACATCCTTTCTCGAAGGGATGTTTGGGCCATCAAGATTATTGATGCCACCTAGAGTTGTATAGGAATGAATGATGCTCTCACTGATGTTTGAGATTCGGGGTGTACTGCTGTCGCTCATGCCCCAAAGCTAATGAGCGGGGTAAGGCATCGTCAATAGTGCAGGGCCTGAGTTGGGATGTTCTGTGGAGAGGGGAGCACGAAAGTTTAATCCATAAATATGGAAACAATGGTGCATTAATAAATCAATGCTTTTAAGGAGATGGCATGCATATTCAAAAAGGGATGATTCTTTTTATGTTTTGTGTCCTGATCTGGACCGCTTTTGGGCAGGGTGATTTAGACTCTGTTGATTATGATGTGGTGATTGCGGGGGGACGGGTGATTGATCCTGAAACTCAGTTTGATGAAACCGCATTTGTGGGAATTGTTGGGGAAAAGATTCAAACCATCAGTTCTAAGCCTCTTCTTGGAAAACGCATGATTGATGCCCAAGGATTGGTTGTGGCCCCAGGTTTTATTGATACTCATGTTCATCAGGTTCATCTCATGGGGTATAAATTGCTGCTTCGGGATGGTGTCACCTCTGCACTGGAGTTGGAACTGGGAGTTTTAGGAACCAAGGTGGCGCAGTGGTATGCTTCTCGAGAAGGTCAGATGCCTCTCAATCTTGGAGTCACCACCTCCCATGAATTGGCCCGATCCCTTGTTCTTGATGGAGCGGAAGGCATTGATGTGACGGAAGCTCAAAATACGCGAAGTGCGGGAAATCTCTGGAGTGTTCAGCGTCCGAGTTTAGAGGAAGCCAATCAGATTCTCTCTGTTTTAGACGAGGGGCTTCGGGAAGGAGCTTTGGGTGTCGGGAGCACTCTAGGATACATGCGAACCGGAGTGAGTGCGCGTGAGATGTTTGAGGTTCAGCGCCTTGCATCATCCTATGGACGTTTAACCAGTGTGCATTTTCGGAGCACTCCAGGAACGGACACCCAAGAGGCCAATGGTTTACAGGAAGTTTTAGCCAATGCCATGGTTTTAGATGCTCCTCTGATTGCCTGCCACTTTAATAATCCTGGTTGGCCATTGGTGCATGAATTGCTTCTTCGAGCCCGCGAAAAAGGACGCAATGTTTGGGGCGAAATCTATCCCTATGAGGCTGGATCCACATCTCTTAATTCGGAGTTCTTGGCCCCAGAGATTTGGGAAGGGGAACTTGGATTTGTTTATGAAGAGTCCGTCCTGGATCCTGTTGCAGGTGAATTCATCACTTTAGAACGATACAAGGAACTGATGGAAACAGATCCGTCACGTCTGGTGGTGATTTTCAAAATGCCACAGGAAGAAGTGCCTCAATGGCTCATGTTGCCTGGAGTGAGCATTGGAGGAGATGGCATGCCCATTCCGCCTTTTGATCAAAGCTGGGACACACCATTTGAAGAGTTAGCAAATACCCATCCACGAACTTCTGGTGCTCATGCAAAGGCTTTGCGCCTGGGGAGAGAGCATCAGATTCCGCTCATGCAGTTGATTTCACAACTCAGTTATGTCTCTGCCAAGGGTCTAGGAGATGCGGGTGTGACATCCATGCAGGTACGGGGGCGTCTCCAAGAGGGTATGGTGGCGGATATCACAATTTTTGATCCAGAAACCGTGACAGATCAGGCGGACTTTGAGGTTGGAACTCGTCCCTCTATGGGCATCCCCTATGTTTTGGTAAGTGGAAAACTTGTTGTGGATGAGGGCATTGCTCAAGGAAACATCTTTCCAGGCAAAGCCATTCGCTATGATGTGAGAGAGGAAGGGCAGCACCAGGACTTAGACAAAAAGCATTGGATTCAGAATCATCTCATTCTTCCATTGGATTTTGGTGGGCTGGCTCATCTTGGAGAGCATTCTGAGTAGAACCTGGGAAATGCGTTTATGCCTGTGCCCTTTCCCCCTTCATTGGGATTAGCTATTCTGAAGGCACATGTTGTTTTCCAGGAAAAAAAATCAGGTTCCTCTTTCTATGCTGAATCTCAACAATGAGGAGAGACGGCTTGTTAAAGAGGGACCGCGTCCTCCCTTCAAGGTGACGCGGCATTGGTTATCACTCCTCAATGGTCAGAAGGATGATCCTTTGCGCCTTCAGGTGGTTCCGTCCCCCATGGAACTGTTGGTGGATGAGAAGGAACTGACGGACCCTTTAGGGGAAGATCAGCATTCTCCACTGCCCCGCTTGGTGCACCGCTATCAGGATAGGGTTGTGGTGGTGATGACGGGAGCCTGCGCTCTGTATTGCCGCCATTGTTTCCGCCGGCGTCTCACCGGTGATGATTTTCGTTCCATCTCTCTCAATGAAATGCAGAACATTGCCCATTGGCTGGGTGAACATAACGAGGTGAAAGAGGTTCTGCTTTCTGGTGGAGATCCTCTGACCATGCAGGATGAGGAATTGCTGGAGCGTATGGACATTCTGCGTGCAGTGCGGCCGGATTTGATTTTGCGATTGGCCACCAGAATGCCGGTGGTGAATCCTGACCGTATAACCAAGAGCCTGGCCCGAGCCCTTGGGAAGCGGGGTAGTCTATGGACGGTGATTCAATGCAATCATCCTCGGGAAATGTCCTCTCAAACCATAACGGCCCTCAATAGGCTACAGAAACAGGGCATTCCCATATTGAATCAAGCGGTTTTACTCCGGGGCGTCAATGATGATGTGACAGTGTTGGAATCTCTTTCTCGGGTTCTTGTTGCTGCTGGAGTGAAACCCTATTACCTGTTTCAAGGGGATGTGGCCCAGGGAACGGGGCATTTTCGTGTTCCTTTGGCCCAGGCACGAGCCTTGGTGAATGAATTGCGAGGACGGGTGAGTGGCCTGGCCATGCCCAATTTTGCCGTAGATTTGCCCGCTGGAGGAGGCAAGGTTCCCTTGGCTCCGGATTATGTTCTTGGTGAAGAAGGTGAGGGCTTATGGCGCATGCGGAGTCCTGATGGCCAAGAGGGATTGTATCCTGATCCATCAACAAAGGAGAAATGATGTCGCAAAATGATGATGCCCATTTGGTATGGGAGGATTTGCAAAGTGAGATTCTGATTGAATCCCCAATTTTTGCTCTGCGGACGGTTCATCGCCGTTCACCGGATGGGAGAACGGCTCCCTTCATTGCCCTGGATGCTCCTCAGTGGGTGACAGTTATCCCCGAATTGCAGGATGGGGTAGCAAAGGAATTTCTTTTGGTGCGTCAGTTTAGGCATGGCACAGGGGAGGTGGGGTTGGAATTCCCGGCAGGAGTGGTGGATGAGGGTGAGGATGCCGCTACAGCAGCCGCTCGAGAGCTCCTTGAAGAGACAGGACATGTGGCAGAATCTCTTGTTTCCATAGGTGCAGTGAGCCCTAATCCTGCCTTTATGACCAATACAACCCATACGTTTTTGGCCAAAGGTTTAAAAAAAATTGCTGATTTAAATCTGGATGAGAATGAGCTTTTGGATGTTCAACAGATGGGGTTTGAACAACTGTCTCAAGAGATTGGTCAGGGGCCATTTGCCAGTGCCATCACCGTGCAAGCTTGGTATTTTTACTTGTCCCATTCTGGTTTATTGAAATAACACCATTCACCCCGCAGGATGGGACAACCTGTCAGAAGGGTTTCTCTGGTGCGGGGTGGATATAAAGAACTATAGAAGACGTCATTTATGCTATAAAATGAACCTTTGATAATTTAAATCTTTTTTCAGGGGGAAATCTGTTGCGAAAATTCATGTCTTTGATTCTTCTTGTGGCATTGAGTAGTGCCTTGGGGTGGGCCTGCACAGGGATTCGTTTGAGAGCGGAAGATGGAGGGGCGGTATATGGGAGAACCATGGAATGGGGGGCTTTTGATTTAAACAGCCGTGTGGTGGTGTTTCCCCGAAACCATCGATTCCGTGGAACAACTCCTGAGGGGGCGAATGGAAAAACCTGGCGGGGAAAATACGGTATTGTGGCCTTGGACATGCTGGAAAAAGATCTGATTGCTGATGGCATGAATGAAGAGGGTTTGAGCGCTGGATTGTTCTATCATCCTGGTTTTGCTGAATATGCTGAATACGATGTAACAATGAAATCAAAAACCATCTCTGCTGTGGACATGTGTGCCTATGTGCTGAGCCAATTTGCCACGGTGCAACAGGTGCGTGAAGGGATTAAAAATTTGGTGATGGTGCCCGTGGTGGAAGAGGCCCTTGGCATACCAGTTGAAGCCCATTGGATTGTGAATGATGCTCGTGGTAACTCCATCATCATCGAGGCTTATCAGGGAGAATTGCGAGTATTTAAAAATTCCTTAGGGGTGGTGACCAATGCTCCCAATTTTGACTGGCACATCACAAATCTTCGAAACTACCGCAATTTATCCATGGTGGCTCTCCCTCAAAAAGAATTGGAAGATTTGGATTTTTCTCCCATTGGGGCAGGAAGCGGAATGATGGGATTACCTGGAGATCACACTCCGCCTTCTCGCTTCATTCGCGCTGTGGCCTGGTCTCAGAGTGCGCGGCCTACCATGACCAGTGGAGAAACCGTGTATGAGCTCTTTCGAATTTTAGACAATTTTAATCTTCCTCTTGGTGTTGCGGAGGGGGGTGAAAATTCCCATACCAATCTTGAGGGAATGCGCAGTTCCACTCTTTGGACCACAGCCTGGGATATGAATGAACGGGTTTTGTACTATCATACTCAGCATAATCGTCGGGTACGGATGCTGAATTTTGATGATGTGGATTTTGGTATGAGGGATGTGCAACGCTTTGTTCTGGATGAGCATAAAGAGCAGGATGTGCTGAATCTTTTAACGCGTTAGGGGAAATGGTGTTTGAAGCATCCAAGCAATCGCTGTGGTGATTGCTTGGATGACGTTTTTTGTTATGACAGATTTCTGTTAATTGGTAATTGTGGCGGTGAAGTTGCCGCTAATATTTCCATTCTCATGTGTGGCCCAGATTTTGCCAGTCATAATCTTTGATGTCTCATTAAAGGAATCAATCGTCACTTCGCCAGAGTTAAAAAGAATGCCTTCGGTTCCATTTAAACCTGCAACAGTACAGTCCTTAGTCAAACCAACGGAGAGTTTCTCGCCTGTTTTTGGTTGAGCCTTGAAAGTTACTGTAGTACCTAAGCTAGCGTCGTTCATGCCAGCAAGAACAAGTACGTTTGTTGTTTTTCATAGACGCCCTCTTTCGCAATGAAATCGCCTCCCTTGATGGTGCCCTGAAGTGCTTGGTCTACATAGCGCCTTTTGGATTGCTAGTGGCTTGTGGGCCGTTTTAGTCGATAAAAAGCGCAAGAATGAGAAGAATGGGAATCATGGTTTTTTTCATGGTTTTCTCCAGTGAAATATTTTTGAATAGATTGCATGTGTTATCTTGGCTTTGAAAGATCATTTTTTTGAAAGTTTTATTCATTGAATGAATTGAAAAAAATTACCAGTTGAGTTGTCATGGACAAATAACCAAAAACTTGATGCCTCCTTTATTAGGAGTGTTAAACTTCTTAGGCTTTAATATTCTTAGTTAAAAGTAGGGAAATAGTATTAATATATTCACGCTATAGAAATTCTATATTGTATGAATAGTGCTTAATGTGAGATTCAATCCCATTTTCTAAAGAAGGATTGAAAGTAAGGAGAATAGAAGTTGTATAAAAACTGCAATCTCTTGAAAAAATATTATTTATAATCAGGTAGAGTTGAAGCTTTCTATTTTCGGGGGATTTGCGATAGGGTTTTGTTGCAAACAAAATTAATATATTAATCAATATATATACCCGATATTTGAACATGCAATAATAAGGTTTATTCATCAAGTATATTATGAACAAAAGTGAGTGAGGATTATTAAGCTTATGCTGGGCGTAAATCGATGCTTGAATCCGTAAAGGTGATGCTTTATATGCTGTACCATATAATAAACCTAGAATGTATGATTTTATCATACAGGTATAAGTATACGTTTAAATGAGTTTTTAAGATATGTTCGTATATTTTATGAGGAGAAAAGAACGATGACAGTAGAAGAATTCTGGAAAAACTTTATAAAGGAATATCCTGAGTATTCTGATTTTTCCTATGAGGCTTGGCATTTTTGTGCTGATGAAAAGAATGCCAATGAGCTTCTTCAATTGACTCTAGATGGAATCAAGCGGGGAACGGCCTCCTGGGAAGAATGCTATTTTGTAGAGGGGGAGGACTTGCCTCAGGTGGGCAACCTTTCTGTGGTGACGGATTGGGAGGGAAATCCGGGTTGTGTGATTCGCACAGAGAAGATCTGGACCTATCCCTTTAAGGACGTTCCAGCTTCTTTTGCGAAGATTGAAGGGGAAGGAGATGGTTCTCTGAAATACTGGAAGGCGGCGCATTTGCAGGCTTTTGGTATGGATTCCAAAATGATCAATAAGCCCTTCACGGAGGACTCCCGAGTGATTTGTGAGGAATTTTCCGTTATCTATCGAGCCTAGGAGGTTCCCAAATCCCAGGGGCCATGGAGCCCCTGGGTCGATATAGAATCCTAAATAAAAAGGGTATTGGTGGCCGTATCGGTGGCGGAAAGGAAGGTGGCCACTCCGCCATATTCCACGCCATCGATGAGTTCTTCTTGTTGTACTCCCATCACATCCATACTCATGGTGCAGGCCACCAGACGAACGCCATTTTCTCGGGCAGAGGTGAACATTTCTTCCAGGCTGGCAATGCCCAGTTTCTTCATTCGCTGACGCATCATGGAGACACCCATCCCACCCATGTTCATTTTAGACAGTTTTAATTTGGAAGCATTTTTAGGGAGCATCATTCCAAACATGCGGCCCATAAAATCCTTTTTGACTTTAGGGGGTTGGGATTTCTTCAGGAGATTCAGTCCCCAAAAGGTGAAGAAAATGGTGGCGGTTTTTCCTGAACTCACGGCTCCATTGGCAATGACTAAGGAGGCCATGGCTCGGTCAAAATCATCGGAAAAAAGCACCAGGGCGGTGTCTTTTGTGCGTTGTTCCGTGGCCACAGCAGCGGGGGCTTGGCTTCCTTTTTCTATGACGGCCGCAATCCGCCCCTTTTCTTGGCTCAGTTCCAAGAGGGTGTTTCCGGTCATGGAACACCAGGCTTCCACATCTTTGGCAAAACCGGGATCTGAAGCCAATTCCACAATGCGGTCACCTTGGGCCACCGAGGAAACGGCTTTTTTGAGTTCCATGATGGGTCCTGGACATTGAAGTCCACAGGCATCCACTTCCAAGGTTTTATAGGAAACACGGGGGGAGGGAATCCCAGCGGAGATGCCTCCGGGTGAGGAGCCTTGTTTGACGGCCAAGGTTTCAGGATCTGTGGAGTAGATATGGTCGTCCTTTCCAATGGTTTCCTGGGAAAAAATGTCTTCATTGCTTTGTTTTTGGAGGGCATGTTCCCAGGTTTTGTAGCCTCCAGAGAGATTGTACACCTTGGTGAATCCATTTTGACGCAGAATCCGTTCGGCCATGTAGGCCCGCAAACCCACACCGCAGTAGAGAATGACGCTCCTGTCCCGGCGAATCTCTGATAATCGAGAACGAATTTCTTGAAGGGGGATGTTGATGGATCCATCAATGCTTCCCACCGCAGTTTCTTCGGGGAGCCGCACATCAATGAGCTGAATCTCATCGGCGTTTTTTTCGCTGAGCTGATTCCAGGTGATGTGCTTTGAGCGTCCGTGAAGGATGTTTTCTGCAACAAAGCCCAGAATATTCACTGGATCTTTCGCCGAGGAATAGGGCGGAGCGTAGGCATGCTCTATTTCTGTCAAATCATGAATGCTTCCCCCGTTTCGAATGACGGTTGCAATGGTGTCAATGCGTTTGTCCACGCCGTCAAAGCCCACAATTTGCCCACCAAAGAGTTTTCCATTTTCTGGTGAAAAGAGAATTTTGAGGGAGAGGGCTGTGGCCCCAGGATAATAACCGGCATGGCTGGAGGCATGGGTGATGCAGCTTTTGTAGGGGATTTTTTCCTTTTTCAGAATTTTTTCGGAAACACCGGTGGAGGCCACTGTGAGATCAAAAACTTTGGCAACGGCGGTTCCAATGGCGCCTTTGTACTCATGAGTATTCCCATAGGCAATGTTGTTGGCACAGATTCTCCCCTGCTTATTGGCAGGTCCGGCCAAGTAAGTGATGGTGGGCACACCTGTGATGGGAGAGGGAAATTCAATGGCATCTCCCACGGCATAAATATCCGGATCACTGGTGCGTAAATGTGAATCCACAACAATTCCCCGGGTGGGACCAATGGTGAGTCCGGCTTCCGCTGCCAAATGGGTGTCAGGACGGACTCCAATGGAGAGGATGATGAGATCGGCATGGAGTTGACGTCCTGAATGGAGTTTGAGGTGGATCCCTTCGGGATTTTCCTGAAAGGATGACACGCCATCTTTGAGGTAGAATTCCACCCCCTGAACCTTGAGGTGCTGATGCACCTCGGCGGCCATTTCATAGTCCAAGGGAGTCATCACTTGGGCCGCCATTTCCACAATGGTGACCTTTAGTCCTGCTTCATGGAGATTTTCTGCCATTTCCAATCCAATGAATCCGGCTCCCACAACGACGGCTTTTTGGGGCCGCTGGGTTTCCAAGAAGCTCTTAATTTTGTCTGTATCCCGAACGTTCCGAACGGTGAATATTCTGGAGGACTCCACTCCTTTTAGGGGCGGCTTGACCGGTTCGGCACCTGGAGAAAGCACCAGTTTGTCATAGGATTCCTGGGATTCACTTCCATTCAAAAGATTTTTGAGGGTGATGGTTTTTTGTTTTGCTTGGATGGCCAGGACTTCTGTGTTGGTTCGGACCTGAACATTGAGCAGTTCTTCAAAGCTTTCTGGAGTTTGCACAAAGAGTCGGCTTCGATCCTGAATGGCCCCGCCAAGATAATAGGGGAGTCCACAGTTGGCATAGGAAATATGCTCGCCCCGTTCTATGAGAAGGATTTCGGCAGTTTCGTCGTTTCGTCGGAGTCGGGCAGCTGTGGTGGCTCCACCAGCCACACCACCAATGATGATGTATCGGGCCATAATTTCTCCTTTGGATTTACGGAGCAAGAGCACATAAAGAATTGCGACTCAAAAGCTCCATAGATAATTCTATATTGCATTATCTATATATTTAGAGCAACCATGTTTTTCAGAATTTTGGGAGTTTGGAAATTATCAATGTGATTGAATTTCGATCATGGCTTGATCCAGCTCATGGGCTAGGATTTTTCCTCCATGGGACAGATACAAGGACTTCAAATCCTGGGATTGAAGTTCCCCCAGGCTTTTTTGAAGAAGGGACACATCATGGGAAATCATGGAGGCACGAGCATGGCGTTGAAGAGGAAATTTCATCAGCAAATCCCCCACCAAGGCCTCTTTGTTTTCTGTGATGATGGAAAGGCTCCCTGGCGTATGTCCTGGCGTGGGCCACACATGGGCATTCACACCAAAGGAGCGTAAATCTTGAGGAGTTTCAACCAGGATATGGGGTGAGATGGGTTCTTTTAATTTCTGGGAGCCTGTTAATCGAGAGAGAATCTGAAAAAGAGGAGTTCGTGGAACCACCTCTTCTCCCCATCCCTTGGCAAGGCATTGGGCTGTTTTTTTATGACACATGATGGGTGCATTTGTGAGCATTTGCAGTTGGGGGAGAAGGGCAAGATGGTCTGTGTGGCCATGGGTGAGAACAATGAGACTCACAGAATGGGGAGAAATCCCGGCCTTCTTCAGGAGATCTTGGGCACTTTGCGTTGAGGATGCTCCGGCATCCACCAACACCACCTGTTCTCCTACCAGGGCATAGCCCAAGGACATTCCAGGAATGGCAACGTGAATGCTTGTTGAATTCATCCAATCTCCTTTTGATTTTGCAATATAAGGCATTCAGACGGAACAATTTTTATCATAACTCAATGTTTGAGATATAGAGTATTACAGAGTTCTTTTGTCTGAACCCTCAATTTGTTGGAACATTTTTTCGATTTCCGTATAACTCATTGTGTCTTGAAGACACCCAAAATTCCCCTTGGAATAAATTTCTTGAATGCGCTTAAGAATGGTGGTGTATGTTGCTCGTGCTAAGGACGAACCCAAGGAAATCCGGGCTACTCCAATTTGTGAAAAATCATCGATACTGTATTGAATAAAATCTTCGCTAATCAATGCATTGACCGGGGCATCGACTTCACGACAAATACGTGCGAGTTCATCCAACGAGGGGGGGCATGGTGCATACACCACATCAGCCCCAACCGCAGCAAAGGCTTGAAGTCGGCGGATGGCTTCATCGCAGTCATACTTCTGATTCATGATACCGTCGGCACGTGCAGTGAGCACAAAATCTTGGTTGAGATGGTGAATGGAATCAACAGCGGCCTCGATTCTCTCTACAGCCAGAGTAAAAGGATATGGTTCTAAGGATGGCAGTTGGGTGTCTTCGATGGAAGCACCAGCAAGTCCGAACTTGCTTGAGAACAAAATTGTTTCGGCCACATCGGATGGACAGTGACCATATCCATTTTCTAAGTCCCCACTCACAGGGAGTGAGGTTGCATTAACCAGCTGTTGTGCATAGTTGAGTGTTTGTTCTCGAATGATTTGTCCCATGTCTTTGACACCAAGAGTCATGGCAAATCCTGCAGAAGTGCTTCCTATTGCTTTCGCGCCCGAGGCTGCAAGAATCTTGGCTGATCCAGAATCCCAGGCATTTGCTAGTATGAATGGGTTACCAGGCTGGTGCATTTCTCGGAAAGTCATGCATTGAATTATAGAAAAAACTGATTGTACAAGCACAACATGATAAAGAGTGTAGGTAACCAACATCACGTTCCATTGCTCAGATTCTTTCAAAATGCGCTTCAGCGCTCCATTCAATTCCCACGTAGTGATACATTCTCTCCATTGAATCATTCTCAATTTCTTTCGCAAATGACATGGGCTCTCTTGGGCATTTTCTGCTCAATGGTCCAGTGGGTTTGGCAGAGGCGCTGAAGGAAGGAATGGTCATGACTCACCAGAAGAAGGGCACCTGTGAACTGTTCCAAGGCCTCTTCCAGTTTTTCAATGGAAGGCAAATCAAGATGGTTGGTGGGTTCATCCATGGCAATTAAGGCTGGATTCTTTTCCAAGCCCCAGGAGAGGAATAGCTTTTTGATTTCTCCTGGGGAGGGATATGGGCTGCTGAGGAGACGGAGAGGATCCGAACCCAGTCGTTCCACCCGTGAAAAGATTCGTCCCTTTTCTTCCTTGCTCCACTGGGAGGCGTGTTCTAAAAAATGGCGCTCATCTTGCCCTTGAATCTCTTGTGGGATGATGAAGGAGTGTGGGCAGGGGATAGGGTGAAACAGATGACGAAACAGGCTGCTTTTGCCTGATCCATTCGCCCCCATCAGCGCCACCCGCTCTTTTGGACCAATGAACAATTCCTTCCAGTCGAGCCAACTTTGATCCCCTAGAGGAATCTGGCCTTGGGGAAGGTGAAGCACGGCATCTCCTTGGATGGGGAGGCCATGAATTCGGATTCGTCCCTCTTTTTTCCCACCGGTTGTGTTTTGCAAATGTTCCTGGGCTTTTTTGATCCGATGATCCAATTGTGCTTTGGCGCGACCAGCTGATGCATCGCTTCCTGATAAACGAGCGCGATCAATCTTTTCTTTCGCATCATGATCTTTTCTGGCGATTCCTCGTTTTGAGCTTCGTTTCTTCGATTGGGAAGCAAGGGTGCTTCGACGCTGATGCTCTTTTTCCAATCGTTTGAGGTGATGGAGGGCTCGTTGATGGCTTTTAAGGGCTCCTTTATGCTCTTTTTCCGCTTCACGTTTTCCCGAGCTGTAATTTCCAGGACGGAGCTGACAACCCCTCTGATCAAAGAACAGCACCTGATCACAAAGGGAATCAAGTAAATAACGATCATGAGAGACTAAAAGGCCAATTCCTGGGTACGCCGAAAGGGCGTTTCTTAGCTGATGTGAGGCATCTGCATCCAAATGATTGGTGGGCTCATCAGCCAGGAGAACTTCAGGGGATTGATAGAGTGCGGTCGCAATTTGCGCGCGTTTTCGCTCTCCATGGCTCAATGAGTCCCAACGCCATGGCCAATCCCCTTCAAGGTGAAGCTGTGAAATTAAACGACCGGCATGGGCATCGGGATAAGAAAGGAGTTCAGGCAGATCCGAAGGCATTGCATCGGTTCTTTGAGGGCAAAGATAAACCATACCGGGAGAACGGATATGTCCTTCTTCAGGTAGAAATTCTTGTGCAATGAGGGATAGAAGTGTGGATTTTCCACATCCGTTGGCACCAACGATACCAGTCCAACCCTTGGGGAAGGTGAGGGTGAGATGGTGAAAAAGGGGGTGAGATTGACTCTCCCAGGAATAGGAAAGGTTTTGAAGTTCAAGAAGCACATGTGGCTCCAGATGGCATGGATGACGCGGCCGGTAGGGGGACTACCGGAGAGGAAGGAATCGCCGCGCCGATGGACATTCATCCCAACGGGATGCCCATGCGGACGCCAGAGGCGTTATTCTGGATTTCCTTCCCCTTAGTTGTCAGACATTCCTTTTGCTCCCTGCTTCTATTAGCGCCATCCTAGAATAGGGGGAAACTCCTGTCAACGCTTGTTGCAAATTTCAGGGAGGGCTATGGTGGGATGATGCACATCATCTCCTCCCTTCCCAAATTTTCGATGAAATGGGCCGCTGAGAAAACACAAATTCATCCATCAGTGCTTCGTTGGTATGAGCAGCAAGGGTTTATTTCTTCTCCTGAACGTACCCAAGGAGGACATCGGCGTTACAGTCAAAAACAGGTGTATGAAGCCATCATTGCCCAAAAAGCCATGACCATTGGGTGGATGGGGGGAGTGCTCCGACAAAGTGCACTGGAATTGGTGCGAAATACGGCTTTAGGAGATCTCTGCAGCAGTCTGGAAGGAATTGATTTTCTCCTGAAACGAATGGCCCTGGAAATAGCCCTTGCAGAAGATGCCTTGGCTGCCATTGCCGCCTGGAGGGAGGGGGATGGTTGGTTGACCCATGCATCCTCAAAACTCATCACCATCAGCCAAGCGGCCACGCTCACGGGTACCACAGCGGATCAAATACGCAATTGGGAACGAAATGCACTGATGATTCTTCCCCGGAATCCTCAGAATGGGTACCGCATGTTTGGTGATGAGGATTTGAGTCGAATTAAAGTTCTGCGCTACTGCCGATTGGCAGGATACAGCATCACAGCCCTTCGACGTTTGATGCAAACCGTTGATGCTCAATCTTCTCTTCCACTCTCTTCTTTGCGTCAGGTGGCCAATGAGCGTTCCTCTGATGAAGAGGGCTTTGAAGCCTTTCCCACCGATCAATGGCTTCATTCCCTCACCTTCTATCAAGCGGAGCTTTCTCAGATCCCCTCACTTCTTCAACAACTCAAAAATCTCTAATAGCGCACCAAGGTTTTAGCATGTCTTCAAAAGTGTTTTTGTGGAGATTTTGTTTCCAGAAGAGCACGCAAACTGGTTCAACCCATCATGCATCAGCTTGGTGGGGGAGGTTCTTTCATGGCTGACGCTTGGAAAGAACCCATTTGAAATGACATGGATTGATGTTTCAGGAGGATGGCATGGCCATCATCACAGCAAAAGCTGTTGAGAAAACGCACAAAAGTGGTGTGCACGCCTTGAAGGGAGTGAATCTGGAGTTGGATGCTGGGCAACGATTGAGTTTGCTGGGACCCAATGGAGCTGGAAAATCCACCTTGGTTCGTATTCTCACCGGACTCAGCCGACGGGATGGAGGAGTGTTGGAAGTCAACGGTTTGGACCCCTCCTCTCATCCCCGCTCTTTGCAAGAACAGATTGGTGTGGTTCTTCAAGAGGATTGCCTTGATCCCCTCTCCACTCCCAAGTCACTTCTTTTCTTTCAATGCCAATTGTTTGGCATGGGTAAAGGACAAGCTCGGCATCGAGCCCAAGAACGACTTCATGATTTTGGGCTTCAAGCCCATCAAGAGAAGAAGGTGGGACATCTTTCGGGAGGATTGCGACGCCGTTTGCACTGTGCTTTGGCCCTCCTGCACGCTCCCACAATCCTCTTTCTTGATGAACCCTCGGTGGGCCTTGATCCAGAGAGTCGCCAGGATTTGTGGACTTCCCTGGATCAGGTTCTTCAGTCCATGGGAACAGCGCTCATTCTCACCACCCATTCCATGGAAGAAGCCCAGCATTCTACTCAAGATGTGGTTCTTTTAGTGGATGGCCAAGTGGGGTACAAGGGATCCATACAGAGTTTCCTTCAGGGAGCTCAAGGTTTGGAACAGCGCTATTTGGATTGGATGAATGAATGGAAGGAGTGCAACACATGAGGCCGGCTTTCACCTTTCTTTTTCGTGGTATTCGTCAGTTGTTCCATTCTCCTTGGTCTCTTCTCATGGGATTAGGAACCAGCATTTTCTTCCTTGTGGTGTATCAAGCTGGAATGGGGGGGATTGATTATTTGAAGGCATTTGAAGGGTTGGATTACATGACCTTTCTCTATCCCCTTGGGCTTCTTTCACTTGCCATGGGAACGGCCTCTGGAGCCGGTCCATCTCTGGCCAGTGATATTGAATCCGGATATTTTCAACGCCTCTTTCTCTCTCCTCTTCCTCGATGGCTTTTTGGATTTGGTCCCATCTTGGCCGATGGACTGGGAACGCTTCTGGCCTCACTGCTTCTCTTGGGGCTTGGCGTTCTTTTTGGGCTCAGCTTTCACTTTGGCTTGTCTTCCCTGTTGGGGCTCTTGGCTCTTTCCAGTCTCTGGGGGCTTTTTCTCTCTGGACTTTCAGGAACCGTGATGCTTCTCAGCCGGGATGCTGGAGGTGCTCGGGCCGTCACCTCCCTTGCCTTTCCCTTGGTGTTCCTCACAGAAACATTTTTGCCCCGAGAAATGATACGTTCTTCTTGGCTCTTGGTGGTGAGCCGGTTCAATCCCCTCACCCCCATGATGCGGGCCATGCGTTTTCTCTTAGGAGGAATGGGAGAGGCCCGTCAGGTCATATTGGCGTTTGCTCTGATGGTTCCCATGGCTTTGGTGTCCGTGCTATTGGCCTGCTGGGCAGCCCATCGTTTGGAATCCTGATTTTTTCGATTGACCCCTGGGATCACGATTCCCAGGGGTGGGGGCTAACGTAGAATAAACGTGCGCCCCTTGTGCACAAAGATGGAATGGGAAAGGTAGAGTCCTAAGGCATCCAATAGGGTCCGTCGCTCAATATCCTTTCCCATCTGCACCAAATCTCGAATAGACGATTTATCACTAATTGGAAGGATTTCTTGGGCAATGATGGGACCTTGGTCCAAATCCTCATTGGCAAAATGAGCCGTGGCACCAATGAGTTTTACACCTTTAGCCCAGGCCTGGTGATAGGGTTTGGCTCCCTTAAATGCAGGAAGAAAACCATGGTGGATGTTGATGACCGTGTTCACCCATTGACGGGTAAAATCGGCACTGAGGATTTGCATGAACCGAGCCATCACCACCAGATTGATTTTGTATTCCTTGAGAATGGTTTGCATGCGTTCTTCCGCGGCCTCTTTTCCCACTGAATAATCCACATGGTAGAAGGGAATCCCAAATTGCCGAGCCACGGTTTCATTCACCAAGTGGTTGGATATCACCACAGGAATATCGCAGTCCAGTTCCCCATCCCGATGCTTGAGAAGAATCTCCCAAAGGCAGTGATCGGTTTTGCTCACCAGAATGGCCACTTTTTGTTTGACTTTGGTGTTGAACAGCTGCCAATCCATTTCAAATTCATTGGCCACAGGGGCAATGGCATCCTCAAAGGCCTGAATTTCAAAGGGGGCCGGAACTTCAAACTCACCTTTGAGCATAAAGGTTCCCGCATCGGAAGCGGTGTGCTGAGTGAGATCCAGGATGTTGGCGCCGCATTCTGCCATCACCTGGGTGACGGCGGCAATGATGCCTTTGCGGTCGGGGCAGGAAATCTTGATGACAAATCGGTCCATAGTTCATCTAGGGTAGGGAAAGAGAGCTTGGGGGGCAAGGGGGGACTGGTGTTTACCATCGGAAGGTCTGACATTGTGGGAGTTCCAGGATAGGATGGTGGGATGAAATCTCAGATCTCCGTTGTATTTGACCTTGGGGGGGTTCTTTTGAATTGGAATCCCCAGAAATTGATAGAACAGGCCGGAGCCAATGTTCATGAGGCCGCATTGCTGCAGCGCCATGTCTTTGAACATCAAGATTGGTTGGAGCTGGATAGGGGAACACTGACTCGAGAAATGGCCCAGCAACGGGCTATAGAACGAAGCGATTTAAAGGCATCACTGGTAGAGCGTCTCTTTGACTTACTTCCAAGCAGTTTGGAGCCCATTCCAGCAATGGTGAAGAATCTTGAATCGTTAGTGGATCAAGGGGTTCCCTGTTATGTCCTTTCCAACATGCATGAGGCCTCAGCACGATTTTTGGAACAGAACTGTGATTTTTGGCCATTGTTTGAAGGAACATTGTTTTCTTGCGATGAAAAACTCATCAAACCGGAGCGGGCCATCTATGAACGGGTGGAAGAGAAGTTTGATTTGAAGGGGCCAAACATCGTGTTCCTTGATGATACCCAAGACAATATTCGTGCGGCAAAGCAGCAGGGGTGGGGGACCATCCATGTTCAAGCTTCTGTGGATGTCCGCGGCGAGTTTGCCCGTTGGGGGCTGCTTCCGAATTGATGGACGAGATCCCCCGGAGGCTGGCCCTCCGGGGTCGATTTACATTCTGAGTGAAGTCAATAACCTGGGATGCGCAACTGACTTTCTTCATCAAAAAGATGGAGGCGTGTGCTGTCAAAGGTGAGGGGCAAGAGTTCTCCCGGTTGAACACCACAAGCGGGGGGCATGATGAGTTTTACCACCTCGTCTTCCACTTGAACCGCCACAATTTGATGAGACCCCTGGGGTTCCACCACAAGAACAGGAGCTATGAAGAGGGCTTCTTCTTCCCGTACAACCTGAATGCTTTCTGGACGGACTCCCAGGATGAGACGGTTTTTTCCATGATTCTCGATGGCCTGATGGAGGGCTGGAGGGGGGGAGAGTTGGAAGCGGGGATGTTCCAGTTTCCCGTTTTTCCATTCCACTGGAAAAAAGTTGGCAGGTGGGGTTCCGATGAATCCAGCCACAAAGGTATTGGCACTTTGGAAATACACTTCCTCTGGTGTGCCGGTTTGTACAATTTCTCCATCCTTCATGATGACGATTCGGTCGGCCATGCTCATGGCTTCACTCTGGTCATGGGTGACAAAGATGCTGGTGGCCCCACTTTCCTGATGAATGGTTTTGAGTTCGGTGCGCATGGACACACGGAGTTTGGCATCCAGATTGGACAGGGGTTCATCCATCAAAAAGAGACGAGGTTCCACGGCCAGGGCCCGGGCCAGGGCCACCCGCTGCTGCTGTCCTCCAGACATTTGCCCAGGAAAGCGTTTGAGAAGCGGTTCGATGCGCACCATCTGGGCCACTTTTTTGACACGTTGGTTGAGCTCTTTGCGGTCTACGTTTTTCAGTCTGAGGGCAAAAGCTATGTTGTCATAGACATTCATATGGGGCCAAATGGCGTAGTTTTGAAACACCATACTCACTCCCCGGTCTTTGGGTGGGAGGTCTGTGATGTCTTGGCCCTTGAGGATGATGCGTCCCCGAGTGACCGTTTCTAGCCCTGCAATCATGCGCATGCAGGTGGTTTTTCCACAGCCTGAAGGGCCCAGAAACACCACAAATTCTTTGTCTTTCACATCCAAACTCATGGATCGAACGCCCCAGACGGAACGGCTGTATCGTTTGGCAAGGTTGGTGAGAGTGAGGGTGGTCATGGGGCCTCCAAGTGTTGAAATTGGGAGAAATCCAATATTGGGGTCATACTTTGACTCCTCCCCACATTTGCAAGAGATAACGGCGGATGATGAGGGTGAAGAGGATGGCGGGTGCGGCTTGGGCAATGCTTCCAGCGGCTATGAGATGAACCTGGGCGTTGGCTCCTAAGAGGGACTTGTACACCACCACTGGGAAGGTGGGACGAAACTGGGTGAGGATCAGGGCGTTGATGACTTCATTCCAGGAGGAAATGAAGGAGTACATGGCACAGGCGGCCAGTCCTGGAACGGCTAAGGGAAGGGTGATACGGAAGAATGCCCCCCTTTTGTTTGCGCCAAAGATTAAGGCGGCTTCCTCCAAGGATTCCGGAATCCCCATGAATATGCTGGCCGTAATCCAAATGTTCATGGCAATTTGATTCACTGAGTAAATGAGGGATAAACCTGCGGGTCGGTCATAAAGGCCCATTCTTCCAAGGATCACCACCATGGGAATGGCAATGGCGACTGGGGGAAACATCCGAACAAAAAGCACGGAGAGCTTTAACACATCCTTTCCCTTAAAAACATAGCGAGCAAAGGCATAGCCAGCCATTCCTCCAATGACAACAGAAATGAGAATGGTGAGCAGTGCGGTGCTGAGGCTATGGAGCACGGCGTCTGCCGCTCCGGAATAGAGGCGGAAAAACCGCTGATAATTCTGGGAGAGGGATTTCTGTGCCGTAAATTCATGAAATCCGCTGTTTTGAGCTTTTTGCACATGGGAGAGTATTTCTGATGGGGAAAGCGTGGTGTTGCCGTAGTTGGTGAGGAAGCGGGAGAGTTTTTTGGCCACTTCTTCATTGGCTTCAATGTGTTCTGGTCCAAAGGGCTGCCATTGACTTTGCCCATGGTTCCAAATCAAAAGTCGCGTGGTTTGGGGAGAAATCTTTTCCATCCGATACCGAACTTGAGAGTGGGGCCAAAGGGGTTTGGGCCATTCGGAATAGGTTTCATAATCGGACATCAGAGAAAAGGTGAAGAGAAAAAAGAGGGGAAAAAGGATGGTGAGGGCCACTGTGGTGACCAAGAGAGCCAGGGTGGTTTTTTGAGCGGCTTGAAAGAGGGGACGGGGAATGGTCATGAGGCCTCCTCCTTTTTTGCACCCAGAGCTCCGGAGGCTTTGAGATAAGCCACAGAGGCCAAGGAGACAATGAGGGCCACCAGCACAGAAAGAGCCATGCCTTTGCGGAAGAAGGTTTCAGCCGTGTAGAGATCCACATTCACCACAATCTGTTCCATTAAGACTGGCAGACGGTTGAAGCCAAAAATCATCACAATGATGAGCCAGATTTGAATGGCTGCGATGATGCGGAGAATCATGGCGGTGACGATGGTTTGTTTGAGCATGGGAATGGTGATTTTGTGGAGCACTTGCCAGCGTGTTCCTCCAAAGACTCGTCCTGCTTCAGCCATTTCGGGTTTGAGTCCCTGCATTCCGGATAACAGTATGATCATCATGAAGGGAATGACCTGCCAGGCATCCACCAGAATGATGAGCAGGATGTTGGCTCCCTGACCTCCTGCCAGAAAAGGAATTTTTTCAGCTTCTCCCAGTATCCCAAGATGCACCAGTGCACTGTTGAGCCAGCCATTGGTGGCCAGTCCGCTGTTCCACATGGCCCCCACTGCCACGGCTGGGAGAGACATGGGGATGATGGCGAGGAACAGAAACAGTGAGGAGCCACGAAATTTCTTATTGATGAGCAGGGCCAGGGCAAAGGCCAAAACAAATTCCAGACTCACCGATACCACCACAATGATGGCGGTATTGATGAGGGCACGATAAAACATGGAATCGGTGAAGACAGCCGCATAATTCTTTAATGTCCATTCTCCTCCTTGTTTGAGGGGAGCACTGAGAAAACTACCGGAGATGGCATTGAGAACGGGAAAAAGCCAGAAAATAGCGTAATAGATGACGGCTGGAGCAATGAGCAGATAGGGAGCCATGCGTTCCTGGCGTTCGCGAATGAGTCCCGGCGTTTTAGATGCATTCATGAAAAGCTCCTCTTTGTTGATGAACAAGGCGGCCGGAAAGGCCGCCTCTCATGCTATTTCTTGAGGGCGTCGATACGGTCTTGAGCATCATTGAGATAGGCTGTGCTCACTTCACCTTTTTTGAGAATCAGTTCTTGGAAGGCATCGTCATACACCTGTTTTACAGCACCCCAGGAACTGTAATCACCACCAGGGACACCAGAAACCACGCCATTCTTCATCACCATGATGCCTTTGGCAATGATTTCGTCTTGCACGGAATCGCCCAGCTGCTCTATGGCTTCATCAATGGGTGGAATGAATCCTCCTGTTCCCCGTGCCACTTTGACTGCCATGGCTGGTTCAGTCATGTATTCAATGAATTTTACCGCCAGTTCGGGGTGTGGAGCCCCTTTCACCACGGCAAAACCACTGGTTCCGGCGATGGAACCAATTCCTTTGGGACCTGCAGGAGCAGGGGCCAAAATATAGGCGGAGGGATTGGACTGGTAGGCATCGCCACAGCGCACCATGTGGGCCACGGTCATCCAGGCCTCACCATTCTTCATAGGAACAGACACATTGTCATAGCTGTTCACCGTGGGGGTGTAGGCGTATTGCATCTTGGTGAGAAGCTCCCAGGCTTCCATAGCCTCAGGACTATTGATGACTGGGAAGTCACTGCCGTAGGAAAGGAACATTCCGCCGTACATGTAAATCAACGATTTCTGAGGAATACCAGTGACAGCTGCTTTGCCTTCTCCTTCTCCCTCTGCAACGGCAGCAGCCCAATTCACATAGTCTTCCCAACGGAGATCTTGTGGATCGACACCTGTGGGCATGTAGGGCATGGCCTTTTTGTTGATGAGCGTGAGATACACATCTCCACCCACAGGGGCAAAGTAGGTCTGTCCATTCATAGAAATACTTTCAGTGAAAGCTTTTGAGAAGGTTCGATCGGTCCATTGATCCACAGGAAGGGGCATCACATAGTCATTGCGAATCCAATTGGCCATCTGACCGGCATGCGAGACCACCACATCGGTGGTGACTCGTCCGGATTCTTTTTGGAATTGAGCCCGTTTGAGCAGGGGTTCATCCTCAATGATTTCGAACATCACCATGCAATTGTTGGCCTCTTCAAAGGCGGGAAACACTTCGTCAATCAAAAATTGCTGTTCTCCCGGTTGGGAGTAGAGACGAGAAGAGACCACGAGTCGTGTGGGTTCATCACCCTCCTCTGCTCCGCCATTCGCAAAGAGGAGGGCCGGTAAAATCAGCAACACAGTCATCAGGGCGCGGAACTTCATAAGATACCTCCGTTTATTGTTTCCCGTTGAACGGGATTTTTTCTGATGTGTTGGGCCCACTGGGGATTCCAGAGGGGCAATTCATCGCGGTTTGCTGTGAGATCTGTGATGATGGGCAAAGAAGTGGATGTGATGATTTCGGTCTTGTCCCTGGGAATGATGAGGGGGCGACGGAAACCAAGGGTTTCGATGAGGGTGGTATCGGATTGGCCAAGAGGCGTGCCGCCACGAAGTGTTCCATCATCGAGTACCGAAACTGGCCGCCAAGTGGCTTCAAAGGCATCGGCAGGATAGTAATCACTGATTCCTTGAATCCAAACTTTGAGCCCCAATAGATGCATTTCATCAATGAGCTGGCGATTGCCTTTTCCCCAGGGGCTTGCTGGAGGAAGAGGAGTGGCTCGGCCTGCCATTTGGTCAAGCTGAACCCATTGGGCTCCATACTCCTTGAGCTGTTTGGCCTGAGAGATGAGATGGGTCTGCCACGCCGGAAAAGCGGGGTCCATCACAACAAAATCATGTTTTCCATAGTGCTCAAGAATCCATTGCCCTCTTTCATCACAAAGGGCTCCAGGAATGAGGTGTGAGTTCTCCACCAAACATTCCAATCTGGCCAGTCGAGCATTCATGTAGAGTGAGGTTTGATAACCCAAATCTTGAACCTGATGCAGAGCTTGGGTCAGTTTTGAAGCTCCACCCAATTGGGAGGCTGGAGTGTAATGTGGGTAATCGCAGTCATGCCCACCAGAGGTGTAGCCAAAGACATGAATCAGACTTCCAGGGATGGGTGATTGTTTTTTTGCCAGGTTCAATGCGGCCTCTGAAATGATGGAAAACCCTTTTCCCTGGGGAACCTGGGTAATTCCAGAGGGTGCAATCATCCCCATTTGATGCATGGTGGGCTGCTGGGGAGGGAGAGACAGAAGAGGAGGGCGGATGCGATAAAGATTCCAAATTCCACAGGTTCCACAAAAACAGAAATCCACCTGATGGGTGGAAGGGGATGAAACACGGATACTGCGTACCCGCCCCTGGGAATCAGAACAGGGGGAAAACACCACCAGAGAATCCTTTTCTTCCAGTGCCACAGCTGGAACGGATGCGGTGGAAGGATAGGCAATGTGAATCCCTGATTCTTGCCTTCCTAAGGCACATAGAGCCCAATGAGCCGCAGATAAATCAAAGGATTCCCCTTCTCGGTTGGGCCAGTGGAGAGTGCCTTTTCCCTTAAAACTCAGGCGGATTTGACCATATTCCCCCTCTTCCTCTTGTTGAATAAAACGATGGATATGGCCTTTCTGTGGAAGCCTTTTGAGAGGAGGCTGGGCATGAAGATGAATGGTGAGCTTGGGAGAGGTGTAGATTTTCATGCTGGAAAGGCCTCATGGAGAAGGCGTTGCAATGTGTCTTTGCCATGATGGGTTGAGGCCCGTTGAGCATTGCGTTCAATACGCTGGGCGGTTTCTGATTGGAGCAACACACGCACCACCTCCTCAACACAGGTGTTCACAACGGAATCTGGAAGACTGTAGAGTCCTGTCAGGTCATCTTTTTGGGCTTGATCTCCTAAGCTGAGAACCTCATAGCCCTCTTCTTTGATATCTGCTTTGTACACCGGGTACTCAAACAAAAGAATGGGAAGACGGGCAAAGATGGCCTCAAGAAATTGATTGCCCCAGCCTTCATGCAGACTGGGATAGGAGAACAAATCGGCAAAGGGATAGGCATCAAACAGGGAATAGAAACGCTTACCGCCCTTCACGCGGCGTTCCCGTTCTATCATTGAATCTAGAAAGCTATGGGGAATGGGAGTTAATCTCTTTTGAAGAGTTTGTTTATAGGTTTGGGATTCTTTTTCTGCATAGCCAGCCAAAAGAAAATGGAAACGACTTTCAGAGGTGATTTTTTTCCCGTTATAAAGTGTTCTGCCCCGTAAACGAGAGAGTATAGGCTCCTGATTCAGTGCCTCGAGAATGGGAATCATCATTTCAATTCCCTTTCGGGGCACAATACGGGTGGATTGCAGAATGATGATGTCTTTTTCATGGAATCCGGCCTCAGCAGGGAGATGAGAATTCCATGAATCCTTTTGCCAGGGTGAGGCATGAAAATCAAGAGTATCGGGAAACACCTGGGCTTTGATGGTTCCCCGTTTTAAGAGCTCTTTTTGAGCCATGCTGTTAATCACACCATGATGCAGTTGGGGAAGAACAGGAGGAAGGATCTGTTCCACGAGCTCTCTCACTTTACCCGGGGGAGGGAGGTGGAAATGCTCTCGTTCCCAATAGAAATCATGATGAGTTGCCAGGGTAGGAATGGGCCGTTCTTTCAGTATCTGATAAAACGCCAGAGCCGCTGGCAAATGGCGACCATGGGAAAAAATGTTATGGAGAAAGAGATAATCTGGGCGAAGCTGGGCCAGAATGACTTCCAAGGGGGCCATGATGTTGGCGGCTTCCTCTTGGATGCGGTGAAAGAGCTCCTCTTGATGGCCAGAATAGCGTGATTCAAAAACATCATAGGTGATTTGACGAATGGCTGGACGATCAAAGTGGAGGAGTGGCAAAAGACGATGCACACCTTGGCCTTCCCCGGCCAAAGTCAAAACCTCACCCCCTTCATCCTGAAGAATCTTCATGCGTTTCTCTATCTCAAGAGAGACACCATCGGTTCCTCCCATGCGGTAGTGAATGAAAAGTGATCGAGTGGACGCAAAAGAGGCCACGAAGCCAGGATAGAGGGGTCCTGAAACCTCTGTCAATAAAAATATACAAATGACTATTTAAACCCGTGTGGATCATCAGAAAGTCTGATTCAACAACAATACATGCGCATTTCGTGAGTGGGTCTTACCGATGTTGCAATGAAAGAAATCCCATCAAAGAAAGCCATGACCGCGATCCGGGTGGGAATGGAATTGGATTATGCATTCGAAGGAGCACCCCCAGCTGGTTTCTTCGGGGCTGGGAGTGCATGGAACCATAGATTAGGCCACAGAATCCTTGGAGAGTGAGAGGTCTGCAGGAAGCCATCCACCGGCTTCTTCTGCATCCATGGTGAACATAGTTCCGGTGTCCTCGGTGTACTTGGCATCATGGAGTTTGAACACCAACTCCGAACCCAGAAGTCCCACAATTTCAATCTTTCCAATGGGGTGACTCAGGGCATATTTGAAGCGCTTGGCCATTCCTGCCAGATGTCCCTTCGCCTCCTCAATGAGACGCACGCCATCAGCCAGAGAAATCTGGAAGCTTTTCTGCACCCGCTTGACCGGCCGGCATTGAAAGAGGTAATAGGGCACAATTCCCGCTTCCACCAAGCCGTTCATCAGCTGACAGAGCACCTGAACATCATCATTGATGCCTTTGAGAAGAACCGTTTGGCAACTCACTGTGACGCCTGCGGAGTTGAGAAGAGACACCGCTTCCATAGTTTCTGGAACAATTTCCCTGGGATGGTTGATGTGGGTCACCACATTGATGCGGGGTTTTCCACTGGCATTGTGCTCGCGAAATAAACGAATGAGTTCTTCATCTTCAATGATGCGTTGGGGAAGCGAAGCCAAGGTTTTGGTGCCAAAACGAATGAATTTCAGATGGGGAATGGTTGAAAGACGTTGGAGGAACTGGGCCAGAATGGATGTGTCCAGCATAAAGGAATCACCACCGGAGATGAGAACATTGCTGATTTCAGGATTCTGTTCAATGTAGGTGATGGCCTCATCAAACTGGCTGAGTACTTCTGTATTGGGTAAGCCCACCATGCGTTTGCGGAAGCAGTACCGGCAGTAAATGGCGCAGATGTTGGTGGACAGCAGCAGGGCCGTGGGCTCGTACTTATGTTGAAGCCCTCCGGCCTTGGTGTTGTCCGCCTCGCCGCTGGTGTCGTAGGCGCCGGTCAAATCCAGCTCATCTGTGCTGGGCAAATACATTTTCCGAATAGGATCTTCTGGATCCTCTTTGTCCATTAAATCCATCACATGACGGGTGACTCGTATGGGATGAATCTTGGCAATCTCTTCTAATTCAGACCGTTCTTGAGGGCTGAGATGAATGCATGAGGCCATTTCCTCAACACTGGTGATGGTTTGGCGAAGAATGTCTTTCCAGGCGATAGCGCACCTCCTTCAACGGGCAGGAGAAAACGGCGCAAAAAGAGGCCAACGTGAAAACGTGGCATCGAGAGCATCTTGAGCCGAGAGTTCTGGGAAAACCCGATGAAAATGTCAAATGTGAAGCAAATATATCAAAAGTTATAGATTTCAGCAAGATTGAGGCTTGAGGACGCCCCCTCCGTCTGCTGACGGAGGGGGGATGCTCCCCCATTCCTTATCAGAAAAGAGAGCCTTCACAGCATAGGATGAATTTTAAACCGTCACGGCCTCAGGTTTGGCATAGTTTAATCCAATGGCCTGCAGGATGGCTGTGAGGATGAAGTTGAATGGCTTGTTGAAATGTGGCAAGAAATACACATCGGTGAAGGCAATCTGGGGCAGTGTCATTTGCTTTTGGATGGCCAGGGCCAGGTAGTAAATCACCTCTGTGTGATTGATTTCCCCATGGGAGCCAATTTGAGCTCCCACCAAACGCAGGGATTCTTTTTCATACACCAATTTGATGCGGGTGATGCCATAATCATTCATGAATTCCGGTCGATCTGCATCCTCGATGTAGCTGGAGGCCACCTCCATTCCTGAGGCCAGGGCGGCTTCTTCACTCAGCCCCGTGCTGGCCAGATTGTTGTCAAACACACAGATGGCATTGGTTCCTGCAATGCTTTCCACCTCAGCTCCTGGAACATCATTCACAGAGAAGGCGGCGGCCAGTCCAGTTTTCACCGCATTGGTGGCCAGGGCCACCTGGGCATTGGTGTTGAGGGCGGCGTGGTAGAGGGCCACGGCATCTCCAATGGCCCAAACATCAGGAATGCTGGTGCGCATTTGGGAATCCACAATCAGCGCTCCATTCCCAGTTTTTTCTGCTTGAGGTAGAAGTTCTGTGTTGGGTTTGAAACCCACGCATTGAATCACAAGGTCTGCCGGATAGGTTCCCTTGTCTGTGACCACGGCAGAAACAGCCTTCTCACCCTCAAAGTCCACCACCTTTTCACCAAGAGCCAGTTGAATCCCAAGCCGTTTCATGTCCTCTTCAAGAACCCGAGTGAACTCTTTATCAAAGTAACGAGGAATGACTCGGGAGGCATAATCCACCAAAGTCACCTCTTTGCCCTTTTTGCGATAGGCTTCTGCCAATTCAATGCCAATGTAACCAGCTCCAATGACCGCCACAGAATTGATGCCGGGTTCATCGGCTTTCTGAATGAGTTCTTCTGCATGCTGGTAGAGTTTACAGAGCATCACATTGTCTAATTCCGCTTTGGCAGGATCCATGCCCGGAATGTCCAGAGGCCAGGAACCTGCTGCATAGATGAGTTTGTCATAGGAATCTGTGATCACCTCTCCAGTGTTGAGATTGGTGACCTGAACGGTTTTGGCTACCGGATCAATGGAGGTGACATCATGCTCCATTCGTACCGTGGCTCCCATATCTTCCAGTTTGACCCGGTCACAATAGAAGAGATCTTTGACATCCTTGACCGTGCCACCGACGGCAAGAGCAATGCCGCATCCCAAAAAGGAAATATTCGTATTTCGATCATAGGCCACCACTTGGACCTGAGGATTTTGGGTGAGAAGGGTGCGGATGGCGGAGGTTCCGGCGTGATTAATACCGACAACAATGACTTTCATGACAGACTCCTGGGGGGATAGGTGTTAATGAGAATGTTATATAAGACTTTCTGGGTTATGTATACCTTTATATCGATAATTATTCCCAGTATTTTAGTTCTGCCTAATCTTGAGAGGTTCCATAGCAGGAATCTTTACTCTTCCCAACCTGGAGCATTTGCGGTAAGAGAACGGTGACATCATTCAAGGGAGACTCTTCCATGCTCAAATTTATGGATAATTTTCGACAGCGCTTTCTGATGAGAAAAAATCTTCGTTGCGGCGCCTTTCAACATATCTACAACCCTTCCGTTGGGAAGGGGGAGAAGTGGTACATCAATGACCACTGCTTCATTCAGGGGCCGGATGGACTCTGGCATATGTTTGGCATCACGCAGAAGGAACCGGCAAAACCACTGGAAGAGCGATTCTTTGCCCATGCCACCTCCCCAGGGCTCACCGATGGAACCTGGGTTTCTCAACGCCCAGTACTGCATGTTGATGAAGAGAGGGGAGAAACCCATGTCTGGGCTCCGCATGTGGTGGAACATGAGAATGTGTACTACATGTTCTACTGCGCAGGAGGGGAGGATCACAGTGCTTATCGCATTCATGTGGCCACCTCCAAGGATCTGTGGCAATGGGAGCGTCATGAGGCCAACCCTCTGGTGGTGGATGGTTTTGATGCCCGAGACCCCATGGTGCTGCGGGTGGGGGATGAATGGGTGATGTACTACACCGCCAACAGTTCACCTGAGGGGGGGGAACATGTGGTGGCCGCAGTCACCAGTCAGGATTTGCTTCATTGGGGAAACAAACAGGTGGTTTTTCAAAGTCATTCCCATGGCACATATGCAGGTCCAACAGAATCCCCTTTTGTGGTGAAACGGGGAAAACTGTATTACCTGTTTGTTTGCACCAATGCGCCGTATAACACCTCAGCGGTGTATGTGAGTGAAAATCCCTTTCATTGGGAGAAATCCCAGCAGGTGGGTTGGTTCCCCTCCCATGCATCGGAGGTGGTGATGGATCGGGAGTGGTGCTACATCAGTCGTGCTGGTTGGGGGCAAGGGGGCGTGTACTTGGCTCCACTTCATTGGAAGGATGATTTGTCCGACCCTTCGGGGGGAGAGGGATTGGAGCGTTAGCCCACAGCTCCCCCCCGGCCGAAAGGCGATGCGGAGTTGAGCCTGAACACGGCCGGGAAAAGGGGGGGCGAGGACTTGAAGCGGAAAGCCCGGTGCCCGCAATGGTGCGGGCACTCCCGCAAAAGAAGAAGCAGAGAAAAAAGGAAAGAATTGACCGAGGAGGGAATTGTGCTATGATGGGATGGCTTTTGCGTTAACGAACACGCAACATAATCCCGAGGAGGAATGGAGTGAGCGATCAATCACAGGGAGCGCAGATTATTGAGGCCGGAAAGGCTGTGCTGGGTATGGAGCTGGGGTCAACCCGGATTAAGGCGGTTCTGATTGGTCCCGATCACAATCCCATGGCCTCTGGTGGTCACGGCTGGGAAAATGCCCTGGTGGACGGAGTGTGGACCTACAGCCTGGATGCGGTGTGGGAAGGTGTGGCGGCCAGTTTTGCGGCGCTGAAAGAGGATGTGCGGGCCAAATACGGTGTGGAACTCACCAAGCTGGCTGCGGCGGGTTTTAGTGGCATGATGCATGGTTATCTGCCCTTTGATGCTCAGGGTCAGCAGCTGGCCAATTTCCGCAGTTGGCGGAACAACATCACGGAAGAGGCCTCCAAGGAACTGACGGGCTTGTTCTCTTACCCCATTCCTCAGCGCTGGAGCATTGCCCATCTGCATCAGTCCATTCTCAAAGGGGAGACCCATGTGGAGAAGCTGGACTTCCTCACCACCTTGGCCGGTTATGTTCATTGGAAGCTTTCTGGGGAAAAAATCCTGGGAATCAATGATGCTTCAGGGATGTTCCCTGTGGATCCGGTGGCGGGTGATTTTCATCAAGAACGGCTGGCGGCCTATGATGCCCATGTGGCGGATAAGGGTTTTGCCTGGAAGCTGAAAAATGTCCTTCCCAAGGTGGCCGGTGCTGGAGCTCGAGCTGGAAATCTGACGGTGGAAGGGGCCAAACTTCTGGATCCCACAGGGGCTTTAGAGGCGGGTGTTCCGCTCTGTCCTCCTGAGGGAGATGCCGGGACGGGGATGGTGGCCACCAATTCCGTTCGGGAGCGGACGGGAAATGTGTCGGCTGGAACATCGGCCTTTGCCATGCTGGTTTTAGATGGCGAACCCAAGAAGGTGCATGAAGAGATTGACCTCATCACCACGCCGGATGGGAAGTTGGTGGGCATGTCTCATTCCAACAACTGCACGTCAGACTACGATGCCTGGATTGGCTTGTTTGGTCAGGCCGCCAAGGTGCTGGGTGCTGAGGTGAGCACGGCCGATTTGTATGACAAGCTCTTGGGAGAGGCGTTGAAGGCCGATGCGGACTGCGGTGGAATGCTCTCCTATGGTTATGTTTCCGGGGAGCATATGACGGGGTTCAGTGAGGGGCGTCCTTTGTTTGTGCGCAAACCGGATTCTCCCTTGAAGCTGGGCAACTTCATTCGCTCCCATCTTTTCACGGCTCTCTGTGCTCTGCGAACGGGGCTGAATGTGCTCACAGAAGAAGAGGGCGTGGAAGTGGATGAGATTCGCGGTCATGGTGGATTCTTCAAAACCGTTGAGGTGGGGCAGCGCATCATGGCAGCAGCCACGCGGATTCCGGTAAGCCTTCTGGCCACAGCGGGTGAGGGTGGTGCCTGGGGTGTGGCCTTGCTGGCCGCCTTTATGCAGGAAGAGGGCAAGAATCTGGCGGACTTCCTGGATGAGGTGATGGGAGACGGCATGGGGGAACCCTTGGCTCCTTTGGCCGAAGATGTGGCGGGTTTCCAGAGCTTCTTTGAACGCTATCATGCTGGTTTGGACATTGAACGCGCCGCTGTGGCGACTTTGAAATAACTCTTGGCCACGTTAAAGGATGTGGCCGCTCGGGCCGGTGTGTCCATCGGAACAGTAGACCGTATTGTGCATAATCGGGGGAGGTTTTCCCCCGAGACAGCTCAGCGGGTGAAAGCTGTGATGAAGGAGTTGGACTACCGGCCCAATGTTTTGGCCAGCCGACTTTCCAAACCACGACGTTGCCGTTTGGCGGTGATTCTTCCTCAAGCGCAGCAGGACAGTGGCTATTGGTCACTGCCCCTGCGCGGGGTGGAACGGGCTCATAAGGCCCTGGAAGGTTTGGGGCTCCAGGCCAAAACCTATGCCTATGACCGCTTTGATGCGGCCGATTTTCGCCGGGCAGCGGAGATGGTTCTCAAGGACAAACCGGATGGGGTGCTTTTGGCTCCTATGATTCCCCAGGAAGCTCAAATCTTTTTGGCTCAACTGGGAGAAGATGTGCCGGTGGTGTTCATAGACACGGACTTGGATGGAATTTCTCCCTTGGCCTACATTGGTCAGGATTCCTACCAGAGTGGCCGGCTAGCGGCTCGGTTGATGGGGCTTCTCTGTCGCGGCTTACCCGGCCGTTTGCTGGTGCTGGCTCCGGAGGCACGGAATAGACATCTGGATAATCGTCTGGCTGGGTTCCGGGATTTTGCCGCGGGAGAGGTGGCGGTGATTCGAAGCAGTGTGGAATCTGACCATGATCAGGATGTCCTGGCGAAATTGCTGGATGATGCATTTCAAGAGGATGTTGCTGGGATTTTTGTGACAGATGCCTCGGCCCATTTTGTGGCAGAATATTTGGTATCCAAAAGTGATGGTGAAGAGTCCATCCAAGGAAGGTCCGGAAATCATGGTCTGTCCATGAATGAGTGTGGGGGACAATCTGGGGCCAATCAGCAAATTCCCTTGGTGGGTTATGATTTGGTACCACCCAACCGCCAATGGATGGAGCAAGGACGGATTGATTTTCTGCTCACTCAGCGTCCAGAAGACCAGGGCTATGCCGGTGTGAACCGCCTTTTCCGCCGAATCTTTTTTCAGGAATCAGGGCCCAGGGTGGAACATACCCCCATTGATATTGTGACACCAGAGAACCTGGCGTATTTTCCCCATACGTCCTATCAAGTTGAATAGACTTTTCTGCGCTTCAAAACCTGGCGATTCTCCTTACTCAGAATGGGGGTATGGCCGGGTTTTGAATATTCAGTGAGGACTCAGCTTTCAGCGACTTCATTGGCCAGTATCTCGTTTAGGGTGATGAGCTTTAAAAAGTAGGGATTTTTTTGGGAGTTCCTTGTTTGGTCAATAAAGGCTTGCTTTGTCATCAGATTGGATTCAAAAATGGACTCCACTCGATCCTTCATTCTTTGATGATGCGCCAAGTGCTCTTTTTTACTGAGATTATAAAATGCCCAGTTGTGTATAAAATAGGAATAGAAACTGGCATAGGTGTAGTCGTTTGCAAATTCAACATACGAGTCCATATCGGTCAACATGCTGTGATTTTGGGTGTAGGGTGGTGAATGGAAGAACCATTGCTCAATGTTTTGGAAGTATTGGTTGTAGTCAATTTCTTGTTGGATGAGTTGGCTTATGTAATGGTATCCCCCAACCAAAATGGATCGCTCTATACCGTAGATATGCAAGAAAAAACTGTACAGGACATCGTGGCTGTAGGATTGAAGCATAAAGTACTCAAAGTGTGTCACAGGAAGAGCATTGTTGATGGAATAGTGTTTCACATACCGGGCTTGCCCGTAATAAGCATCCAGCTTGTAGAGTGTGTTTTCTACCTCATCCCAGGGAGTGTAAACACCAGTGTTGATGCGGTCAGCAACATCATTGATGTAAATGATTTCCCGCATAAGACTGGAATAAACAAGACTCATCAAGTTTGAATCAATGAATCGCTTATTAATATACAATTCAAAATAAAGATCTTCACCATAGTTTGCGATGGGAATGGTGTGAGCTGCAGTGGTGATTTCTTCATTATCGATAAAAGAAAAATGGAAATTATATTCTTCTTGCATAAGCTGAAAATTTTGCACTTCTTGATGATAATCAAAATAATCATCCGCATAGTTTGGGCTACTCAGAATAAAATCAATGAAATCATCAACCACTGTTTTTGACGATTCCTCAATTATATGCATTTCTGGATAAAAAATTTTCTCGTAGATTTGCTCAAAACCTATTCGATGAGTATTGCTGTAACCCGTGTTCATATCTGTATCAATGATGGTGGTTGCAAAAAGAACACTGGGGAATGTGATGAGTATTAGAATCATGAATTTTTTCAATTGTTCATCCTTTTTTATTTCAATGAAATGAGAACCGTGATGGTTCTCAATGTTTTGAAATCGACCCCCGGCGGAGGCCGGGGGTCGGCATGGGGAGGGGCTTAATCCCATGCTTGGAGAGAGGAGGGCGGTTGCGAGGATCAATTCATATCTTCAAATCCACTTTTGGGTTCATTGGTGACTTTTTCTTTTTTCAAAGAACGAGGGAGAACAATGTTGAGGAAGATGGCGGTGAGTCCTCCAGTGGTGATGGCAGAACTAAAAATGGTTTTCAGGATGGGAGCAAAGTTTTTAAGAACTTCTGGAACAAAGGTGACACCCAATCCCAAACCAAAACTGATGGCCATGATGAGCACGCCTCGTCGATCAATGGTGGATGAAGCAATGATGCGAATACCAGCGGCTGCAACGGTTCCAAACATGATGATGGTGGCTCCACCTAAGACGGGAGGTGGGATGATGGAGAAAAGTCCTCCCACAATGGGAAAGAGGCCCACAAGGGCGAGCATGCCTGCAATCCAGAAGCCCACACGGCGACTGGCCACACCAGTCATTTGAATCACCCCATTATTCTGGCTGAATGTGGTGTTGGGAAAGCTATTAAAAATGGCGGCCAGGGCGGAATTAATTCCATCCCCGAGAACACCACCCGCGATCCGCTTCATGTAAACATCTCCTTCAATGGGTTCGCCAGAAACCATGGATGTGGCCGTGAGGTCGCCAATGGATTCCACCGTTGTGATGAGATAGAGAAGCATGAAGGGAATGAGGCTTCCAAGAACAACATCCCATTGAATGTTGGCCAAACCGTAGCGGAAGGGAATGGGGGCTTGGATGATGGCCACGCCAGAGAGTCGTCCAAAATTCACTTTTCCGAGAATGGCCGCCACTATATAGCCCACCAATAATCCAATAAAAATCGCGCTCATGCGCACAAAGGATTTTTTGCTTCGATTGAGCACTACAATGATGATGAGCACCAGGGCTGCCAGGCCAAGATTGCTCAGGGAGGCAAAGGCCTCAGGAATATTGTCTTTGACGTATTGTCCACCGGCAATGTCTGTGATTCCCACTCGGATGAGGGACATACCAATCAGAGTCACCACAATTCCACTCACTAAGGGGGTGATGATTCTTTTCAGGAAGGGAATAAAGCGGCTGAATGCCATTTCCACAAAGGAGCCCAGGAAACAGACGGCAAAAATGGTGGCCAGAGCGGCCTCAGCACCACCACCTCCGGCCTTTACAGCCAATCCTGCGGCAATGACAGAGCCCAGGAAAGTAAAACTGGTTCCTTGGATGGAAAGGAGTCCCGAGCCAATGGGGCCAAATTTTTTCACCTGAATAAAGGTGGAAAGCCCACTGGCAAACAGGGCCATGGAAATGATGAAGCTACTCATCTTCACATCAAGGCCGAGAGCGCCAGATATGATGATGGGAGGGGTGACAATGCCGACAAAGATGGCCATGAGATGCTGAAGAGCGGCAAAGAACGATTGGGGGGCAGAGGGTTTGTCGTCGAGGCGATAAATCATGTCCGACATAGAAAGACTCCTTAACAGTGGTAATGGAGAGCTTTTTGATCGGATATCAGTATAGAGGGGTTTTTCTTTCCCATGGGGAAAAAGTTTTGGATAAAAAAAAGCCAACCTGTTGAGGTTGGCTTTTGAAAGGCGCCGAGCGGACTCGAACCGCTGAATCATGGATTTGCAATCCACTCCCTTAGCCACTTGGGTACGGCGCCGAACACGGTGAGACTATAGCGAATTCACCGAATCGCGTCTATACAATTAGAACAAAAAATCTTCGGGGAGTGGATTATAATGCTCATCCACATCATCTCGAGTTTGATGAGGCGGAAGGTTCAGTTTTTCCATGAGTTCGTGTTTTAACTCAGGGGCAAAGTCATCACCATGGTAAATCACAAAGTGATCTTCCTCAAAAAGATACACCACACGTCCACGAGGAATGCTGTCATATTCCTCTCGCATATTTTGAGGAAGACGGTTGAGAATTCCCTTTTGGCCCATGATGAACCAACAGCTGTAATGTCCAAGAGAATAATCAATGCTGATTTCTGTGTGCGTGCCTTCAGAAAGAGGACAGGAGGCCAGGTGAAACAGCTTTCCTTGGTAGGTCCAGAAAATCCCCACATGAGGTTCCGTAGGGGGGGGAGGGGAGAGAGGGCCGATATCGGCAAGGAGGGCGTGGAGTCCTTCTTTGCTCATCCATGACTCCTAAATGTGTATTGTCTGATGCGTTCTGCCGCCTCTTGGGCCGTGAGCGTGCCGAAAGAAACCAGAGGCTCAATGCGTTCCCAAGCTTCCATAAAACGCTGGGAGGTGGGAACAGCTGGAACAGAGAGCACCGTTGTGGACAATGAATCTTCTGAACTGGGCCATTCTGGAGAGAGAGAAGCAATCCATTTCAGTTCCCGAGCAGCACGTTGAGCCTGATGATTCATATCAGAGAGACTCTTTGGAAGCACCGCATACACCCTCTGACTCAGGTACGTGTCTTCTGGTGGAGGGGACCGAAGTGCTTGGATCACAACCTCATGAAATTGGTTTTGATCCTTCAATTCTTGAAGGGAAAATTCCTGGGTCACAATGGCCAAGGCGGTAGATGACGTCATAGACAGAATAGGCGTGATGTTTTCTTGAATTACAAAAAAACGGTCAATTTGATTGGGATGCTCAGAAAGCATTGGAAGAAAGTGTCTTTCATGAAGAAGCCAAAGTTCTGGGATGTGGTTGCGTTCTGGTCCCTGTGGGATTTGAGGAGAAGCCTTGGGATAGAGCGGCTGCATCTCTTCCAGAATGATTTCTTCTAATCGTAGTGAAGAAAACCAAACCATTTCTTGGGCCAGAAAGGCATTTTCTTGATCATGCCTGAGGCGAATCTGTCCTGGAGCCGTGGAAGAATCCCATTGAATTCGTTGGAGATGATCAAGAGAATGTTCCGGACTTTTGGCTTCCCAGCCCTCTGATCCCAACAAAATCATCCAATCGCCCATTTGATCTGAATCCACATCATGCATCTCATTCCCTTCCAGTTGAGCCCTTCCTCCATAACCTGGGAGGAGGGCCTCTAAGGGGATGGCCGGAGGGGAAGCTGAGGACATGAAAGGTTCCAACGTGTCCTCAGTCCACACCGCAAAGAGGCGTTGGTTCACCCAAAGTTCCAGGGCCGTAAGGGAGGACAATTGGAAAAAAATAACACTGAGTACAGCGAGTTTTCGCATATCCACAGTATCGGCGCTTTTCGAAAAAATTCCATGGGTTGAAAATCATCTCTCAAGATTTCTTGAAGATGATGGTGAGGAAGGGGATGGTCAGAACGACCCCGACACTTCCTTTGGAAGTGCCGGGGAAATTGTGGAATGGAACACTTTGATTCAACCATTCCAACAAAAACGAACCAACCGAACAGTTTTATCGGCGTTGGCCCTGGGCAACACGGGAGAGAGCTTTGACAGCAGATTCTAAGGCCGTGAGAAAAGCCTCCAATTCATGCCGTTCTGTTGTTGGCCCCAGAGAGACTCGAATCATTCCTGCGGCCACATCATGAGGAACCTGCATGGCCATCAGAGAACGGGGAAGTTTTCCTTTTCGGTTGCTGCTGCAGGCCGATCCCGTTGAAAGAGCAAAGCCTTGGTCGGCCAGGACTCGTGCCAGGACTTCCCCAGGAATGGGTGGAATGGAAAAAGCGAGAATCCCTGGGACATAATGCCCGTCACTTTCCAAATCTCGAGTTTGGGGGACCATCTGAAGTTGGGGTATTTGCAGAAGCTGTTCCAAGAGCCAGTTTCCATTCTTTTGAATCTGAGAATGGGGCATTCCGTACTGTTCTAATGCAGAGGCCAGTGCCATGGCCCCCGCAACATTCTCAGTACCTGGGCGAACACCATGTTCCTGCCCACCACCTTTTACCAATCCTTCAAACTGGGGATTTCGGTGATAGAACAAACCAATTCCCCGTGGACCTCGAAATTTGTGGGCACTGAAGGCCGCCGTGTCCACTCCCAATTCCTGAAGGTTTACGGTGATTTTTCCAACGGCTTGAACCAAGTCGGCATGAAAAAGAATGGGTGGTCCTGGGTGATTCTTCTCATGAGACCGAACCATTTCTACCAGTTCTTTGATGGGTTGAATGGCGCCGGTTTCATTATTCACGCCCATGATGGAAACCATTCGAACATTGTGTTGACGTTCCAGAGCGGCTTTAAGTTTGTCTGGGGAAATCCGGCCATCTTTTTCTGGGGGAAGGGGCAGGAGCTTCCACCCCCCCTGTTCAAGAATCTTTGCCGCCTCCGATACAGAAGGATGTTCTGCACCACCAAAAATCAGGGTTCCAGGTTCCCGAAGGCTGAGACGGGAAAGGAAGGCAATGGCATTGGATTCAGAACCCCCTGAGGTGAAAGCCAATTGTTGAGGTTTGCAAGAGAGGATGGTCGCGCATTGTTCTCGTGCATTTTCCAGGGCCTTACGGGCCAACTTTCCGGCTGGGTAGGACGAGGAAGGATTGCCAAAGTATTTTACTGCGGCAAGAGCCATATCTTGGATGATGTTGGAGTCTGGCGGTGCCGTGGCCGCCCAATCGAGGTAGGTCATAAACATGAATGTATCCTGGTGAGGGGGAAATGGGGAGGGGGAAGTTCTACGGATATGCACAATCCAGAAAGGAAAATTCTTGAAAAGAAAACAATGTTATACTGTAAAAGAGAATAATGTAACGGATCAGAATCTAAACGATTCATTGAGAAGAATCGTCATAGGTCAATGAGGTTTTATGCTGTTTGCGAAGAGATACAATCAAGGCTTGTTTGAATTAATGAAAGACAAATCCACATATTTCCTTGGTGAGGATGTGCAAGATCCCTATGGTGGAGCCTTCAAAATTAGCCATGGTCTTTCCTCCGCCTATCCTTTGAGAGTCCTTTCCATGCCTATGTCAGAGCAGAGTTTTGTTGGATTTGGCATTGGGTTAGCCCTTTCAGGAGCTCGTGTTCTTGTTGAGATCATGTTCAGTGATTTTCTCACTCTCACAGCAGACCAGCTGATTAATCACGCGGCAAAATTTCACAAACTTTATGATTTATCCATACCCTTAGTGATTCGAACACCTTCAGGAGGCTATCGAGGCTACGGTGCAACCCATTCTCAATCTCTCGAAAAACTGTTCTTTGGAATTCCGGGCTTGGATGTTTGGGCACCAAACATCCTGAGCGATCCGATTATATTATTAGAAGAATGTCTAAAATCTGGAACTCCAACGGTTTTTATTGAGAATAAACTGGATTATCAAAGAGAGATGATTGAGGGGGAGTATAAAAATCTCTTAGAAATTCAGTTTTCACCTCTTCTTTCTACAATCAGGATTCCTTCAATGATACCGCAGATCTCATTAGTGACGTATGGCGGCATGGTTCAAGGAGCTCTTGATCTTATGTATCAACTCTTTATGGAAGAGGAAATTGTCTGTGAAGTGATTGTCTGCCAATGTCTTTCCCCTCTTCCTTCTTCACTTCAAACAGAGGTTCATTCCCCAAGAATCTTGATCATAGAAGAAGGGCATCAGGATTTTGGTTGGGCCAGTGAAGTGGCCTTTTGCTTCAGAACAACCAAGGATGTCAAAAGAATTGGGGCAAAGATGGATGTTATCGGTGCATCCCTGATGCAGGAACAATCGGTTTTACCACAATGGGATGACATAGAGAAACGGATTAAAGGGTGGGTCCTTTCATGAAAGAGTCACTCTATAAAGAGCTCTACGAAGGTCTTTTAGAAATTCGGCTATTTGAGCAATGGTTAGAAGAGATGTTTCGTCGAGGAGCCTTGCGTGGAACAACCCATGGCTGTATTGGGCAAGAGCTCATTCCCCTCTCTGTTTCTCGGGCATTAGATTTGGAGAAAGACTTTGTTACAGGCACTCATCGATCTCATGGTCAATATCTTGCCTTCACGAGAGACTTAGAAGGTTTAGCCTACGAAATTTGTGGCCATCCTCGTGGAGTGAATGGTGGCAATGGTGGCAGTCAACATCTCTGTGCCACAAACTTCCTGACGAATGGAGTGACCGGGGGAATGATTCCAACAGCCGTTGGAGTGGCTTTTGGTAAGAAACAAGTTGGTGAGGGTATTGTTGTTGCCTATCTTGGTGATGGAGGAATGAATGAGGGCTATGTTATGGAATCTCTCAATCTTGCCTCTATTTTTTCAGTTCCCATACTTTTTGTGCTGGAGAATAATCAGTTTGCAATGAGTACACATTTCTCAATGACCTCAGGAGGTGCATTTGCTGAGAGAATTCAGGGGATGGGACTCTCCTATGCCTGTCTCAGTCATGAACCTCCCGAGACTTATGTGCAAACAGTCGCAGAGCACATACAGCAAATTCGTAGAACACGCCAACCTCTCTTTTTAGAATGTCATACCTTTCGTTTTTGTGGCCATTCAAAAAGTGATAAGATGAGCTACATTCCGGTTGAACAACGAAAAAAACTCCTTCAACTCGATCCATTAATTTTTCTTGAGAAGCATTTAGATCTTGGTCTATGCACAGAAATACGAGAAAAAATTCAAGATAAACTGGATTCAATTGCACAAAGTCTTGAGAGGGAAAACCATGCCTAGAACTGTGAGACTCGATACCATTGATGTGAATGATACACATGCGGTTGTTTCAGAATTGAAGTTCTCAAATGGAGACACTGTCCAGTCAGGAGATCTTGTGGCAATGGCGGAAACAACAAAAGCGGTTGAAGAGATACGAGCTCCTGAGAATGGAGTGATTTGGTATGTGATAGAGGAGGGGGATAAGATTGCTTTTGGGGAACCACTCTATATTCTTGCAGAAAATCAAAGCGAACTTCTCAAAGTCCAAGAACAATTGGAGCATTCACCTCATCCTTCAGAAAGAGAAGAAGAGCCTCCATCAACACTGAAAGCCACAAAGAAAGCTCTTGCTAAAGCAAAAGAATTAGGAATTGATTTGCACCAGCTTCCTACCGATCATGCCATTACCTCTCAAGATGTTTTGGCATTTGCATCTTATCAAACCCCTCAAAATCATCAACCGGTTTTTCAGTATGATCGTGAACGGGTCATTGTTATTGGAGGTGGGAAAGGGAGTCATGTTGTTTGTGACATCCTCCTTGATGATCATGATAAAACTGTGGTTGGTATTGTGGATGATCATGTCAAGAAATATGATTTTTTTTATTTTCCTGTTGTATTTGATAATGTTCACCAATTCCCCCACGATTTTGATCGAAACGCCTACGATACGGTAATTATTTCAATTGGAGCCAATGCCGCATCAATGGAATTTCGTCATAGTCTCTTCTTGAAATATCAAACAGAAGGTCTTCAATTCACCAATGCCATTGCATCATCAGCAGAAATACGACGATCCATTTCAATAGGTGTGGGAAATGTGATTGGCTCTGGGGTTTATGTGGGAACACGCACAAGAATTGGCAACAACAACTTGGTTTCATACGGAACAATGATTGGGCATCATAATCAGGTTGGTGATTCCAATCTTTTCGCACCAGGAGTTCATACCTCAGGAAGTGTAGAGATTGGAAATCGATGTCTTTTTGGCGCCTCAGTGAATGTCATCAATCGATGCAAAATTGGATCACATTCCATTTTTCCGTGTGGATATTCCATCACATCACATTGTGATGAAGCGACGGTTGTTAAGTTTTCGGCCAATACATGATCTTCCATTATGAATGAACAGTCCCTATCAGTGCATTGCTTGAATTTGACAGAAAAAGGCAAATTGACCGCAGATTGATAATGCTCCATGAGTTCTGCTTTGTCGCTCAATGGTGATCTTTGAGAACCTCTTGCTTGTTGTTTTTCCTATATAGTGATACATTCCCGACATGAGCGAGAAGTCCTGTTGCCCTCAAGAACGCATTGATGAATATGCACGAAAATTGAAAGTTTGCGGCCATCCTTTGCGACTCAAGATTCTGTGTTTGATTGAAAAACAAGATTCCTGTGTTTCTGATCTATGGCAATGTTTGGAACAGCCACAACCTGTTATCAGTCAACATCTTGCCGTTCTGAAAGATAAAGGCATTGTGGATTCAACGACGGATGGCAACCGTCGAATCTATCATATCGCTGATGAGTTCATTCAAGGTGTTCTGCATCAATTTTAGTACTGAGAATATAGAGATGTCATGATGATGCTCATCTACACTATTCAGGTTCTTACAGGCCAAGAAAAACGCGTGCTCAAACAACTTGAGAATCTGTTCTGTCGAGAACTTGGTGAGTCTCATGATATTTCAGTGCATTTTCCTCAACGTCAATTAATGCAAAAAATGTCGGGAAAAATGGTTCACAAACTTCAACCAGTTTTTCCAGGCTATTTATTTCTTAGCTCTCAAGATTTCCCTTCAAAGCTGTTTCGATTAATCACACGTTTGCCAGATGTTTTCTATTTTCTTCCCCGCCAGAATTCCCCTCAACCTCTTTCTTTAGAAGATGTTGATTTGATTAAACCGCTTCTTCTTTCTCCCAAAGGCATTACATCTCTTATTGATGTGCATTTTGATGAAGATGACAGGATTGTGGTTCACCATGGGCCATTCTCAGGTTATGAAGGTCGGATCATTAAAGTTGACCGCCGCAAGCGGCGGATGCGAGTTGCCCTTTCTCTTTACGGTGATGGACTCCATATTGACTTTGGTTATCGAGATGTTGGACCATCAACTTTGAAACATCCGTAAATATATATTGACTTAATCAAAACAGAGAAAAAGGTGACATGAATTTGCGCTTAAGGTTGTCATGAACAACTCTGAAAAGAGGAGGATTCATGAAAATCAGCTCCCTCGCAAAGCTGGCTTCTCTTCTTACTCAGGCTGGCCAAGCCGTTATGGAAATTTACGATTCTCAAAATTATACATGGGATAAGAAGGGTGATGGGTCGCCACTGACAGAAGCGGATTCCCAAAGTCATACCATTCTTCAAGAGGGTTTGGATTCATTTGAATGGGATGGAGAGATTCTTCCAGTGCTTTCTGAAGAAGGAGCAGATATACCTTATGAGGTGAGAAGGCATTGGCAACGATATTGGTTAGTTGATCCATTAGATGGAACAAAAGAGTTTATCAGTCGTAACGGAGATTTTACAGTCAATGTGGCACTCATTGAGGCAGGAGAAGCCGTGCTGGGACTCGTCTACCTTCCTGTTGATGATGTGTTGTATTTTGGAATGTTGGGCTGGGGAGCTTATCGATTGGATCACGCTTCTCACTATTATGGTGATTCTGTTTTTGCCAATGCTCACCGAATTCATACATGCACCTTACCAGTCGATGTGATCAATCTTGTTACGAGTCGATCGCATCGAAGTCCTCGAACAAAAACCTATATAGAATCCATTAGCGCGAGGCATTCTCAAGTCAATGTTCTTTCTCGCGGGAGTTCCATCAAACTGTGCTTAGTGGCTGAAGGGTCCGCTCATGCTTATCCCCGATTTACTCCCACGATGGAATGGGATATTGCCGCGGCCCATGCGATTTGTCGATCGGCTGGAGCACGAGTTTCCCATTGGGAAACAGGTGAAGAAATGCTCTATAACAATGAGGATCTGCGAAACTCAGGGTTTATTGCTTCATGCCATCCAAGTTTGGAGCAAATCTTATGAGTGGATGTGATCATCTTTCTCAGCTCGAATCCGAGGCTCTTTATGTTCTGAGAGAAACTTTTGCTCAGTTTGAAAAACCTGTACTTCTATTCTCGGGTGGGAAAGATTCAGTGGTTTTGGCCCATCTTGCCAAGAAAGCGTTTCATCCAGCCCCCATTCCATTTTCCTTTTTGCATGTGGATACAGGGCACAATTTTCCAGAAACACTTTGTTTTCGGGATGAGTTCCTTGGTGTGTTGGGGGCCAAACTGATTGTTCGTCAGGTCCAAGATTCTCTTGATGCTGGCACGGCTCATGAGGAGGAGGGGCCCAATCCCAGTCGTAATGGACTTCAAGCCATTACCTTGCTTGAGGCCCTTGCAGAGATGGGTTTTGATGCCGCATTGGGTGGGGCACGTAGAGATGAAGAAAAATCCCGGGCCAAAGAACGTTTTTTTAGCCATCGGGATCAATATGGGCAATGGACTCCCAAATATCAGCGTCCAGAATTATGGAATCTGTTTAATGGAATGAAGAATAAAGGTGAGCATTTTCGAATTTTTCCACTATCAAATTGGACTGAAATGGATGTTTGGAATTACATCGCCCAAGAACAGCTTTCCCTTCCTTCTCTGTATTTTGCTCATGAACGTCCTATGGTTGAACGACAAGGAATGCTATTGGCTCTTGGTGAGCATAACACTCTTGAACCTGGGGAACGTTCACAAGTTCTTTCCGTTCGTTTCCGAACTGTTGGCGATATGACTTGCAGTGGAGGAATGCTTTCCACTTCCCAATCAGTCTTTGAGGTGATCTCAGAGTTGTCCAACTCACGAAAAAGTGAGCGTGGTGGACGCGCCGATGATAAGCGTGGCATCTCGGCCATGGAGGACCGGAAAAGGGGGGGATACTTTTGAGTGTTGCCATGAATTCCAGTAAAGAGTCTCACTCGAATACCCAAGTGACAGGGAAAAAAATTGCATCAAAAGAACTCCTTCGTTTAACCACAGCGGGAAGTGTGGATGATGGGAAAAGTACGCTGATTGGCCGGTTACTCTATGACTGTGGACAAGTTTCTGACGATCAATTGGAAGAAATGCGTCGAGTTTCAGAGATCCGCAATGATAAAAAACTCGATTTCTCATTATTAACAGATGGTCTTCGTGCCGAGCGAGAACAAGGGATCACCATAGATGTGGCTCATCGATATTTCTCGACATCTTCTCGCCAATACATCATTACCGATGTTCCTGGACACGAACAATACACAAGAAATATGGTGACTGGAGCGAGCACAGCAGATGTGGCATTGATCCTTGTTGATGCTCGTAAGGGCATTCTCGATCAATCACGACGTCATGGTTTCATTGCAAGTCTTCTTGGAATTCCTCATCTTCTTGTCGCTGTGAATAAAATGGATTTGGTGGATTGGTCAGAGGAGTGTTTTCACCAAATTGTCCAGGAATACACGGAATTCTCAAGAAAACTGAGAATCACAGATATTCGTTTTGTGCCTATCTGCGCTTGTCAGGGAGATAATGTTGTTTCATCAAGTCCTTCCATGAGTTGGTACTCAGGACCATCCTTACTGGAACAGCTTGAAACCATCACCATTGCTGCAGATCAAAACCTTGTGGATTTCCGATTCTCTGTTCAATGTGTTTTGCGCCCTCATCAAGATTTTCGGGGATATGCGGGTAGAATTGCGTCTGGTAATGTTTCACCTGGTGATTCCATTGTGGTGTTGCCATCAGGAATTGAAACAACCATAGAAAACATACTCACAGCTGATGGTGAAAAAAAAGAAGCAAAAGTTAATGATTCCATTGTGATGACATTTGCTGATGATGTTGATGTTGGTCGTGGTGATGTGATTGCCCGTGTGGGAAATCAACCAGAGGTTAAACGCCATTTTGATGCCATTCTTTGTTGGATGAATGATCAAAAAGTTTTACAGAATAAAAACCGTTATATTCTGCAACTTGGTACCCAGAGAGTTCAGGCCTTTGTTGATAAAATCCACTATCGGATCAATGTTCATACCTTGCACCGAGAAAAAAAGATTTCTCAATTTGAATTGAATGACATTGGTCGGGTTTCTATGGAGCTCATCTCTCCTCTTGTTTTTGATGACTATGTAAAAAACAGAGCCTTGGGGGGCTTTGTACTCATTGATCCTCAAACTCATCAAACAGTTGCAGCAGGAATGATTCAGGGATCTGGTTCAGAGCATCTTTATGAAACATCATCTCTTCATAAACAAATTTCTTCCAATGTGACGTGGCTAGAACGAGGGATTGATGTGCACATGCGAGAAAATCGCAATGCTCATCAGGCTCAATGCCTGTGGCTGACAGGCCTTTCTGCATCTGGCAAGTCTACTATTGCAAAAGCTTTGGAAGAAATTCTTTTTGCTGAGGGAAAGCAGGTTTACCTTCTTGATGGTGATAATGTCCGCCATGGCTTATGCGGTGATTTAGGGTTCAGTCAAAAAGAACGACAAGAAAATATCCGTCGTGTGGGACATGTTGCTCGTCTTTTCTATGATGCAGGATTTGTGGTGATTTGTTCTTTTATTAGCCCAAAACGGGATGTTCGTGATTCTGTGAAATCCTTGTTTCCCTTGGGTGCATTTCATGAGATCTTCATTGATTGTCCATTGGAAGAGTGCATCAAACGAGATCCAAAAGGATTGTACAAGAAGGCTTTAACAGGAGAAATCCCCGAATTCACTGGTGTCTCTGCACCCTATGAGGAACCCTTGAATCCGTCTTTAACCATCCAAACAAACCGAACAAAACCTCTTGATGCGATTGCTCAAATTAAGGATCTTTTATGATTTCAGGTGAGCCAGAAGATGGCTCAACTCAAGGTGAGGGTGTTGGGTTTAAAGCCCATATTTTTTCAGAAAGTGTTTTGGGCTTTGCAGGAGCATCCTTTCTACTGAAAGTTGGTGCCCTCATCTTTCAAACATTCATTGGTGTAGCATTGGCTCGTGCATTAGGAGCCACTGGCTTAGGTTCTTACTCACTTTCCATGGCCATCATCAATCTCTTGAGTCTTCCTCTTGCTTTAGGCTTTCCCACTTTGAGCCTCCGAGAATTATCAGCATATTTAGCAAAGGATAATAAAGCATTTGCATTGGGCTATATTCATCGATCAGGTCAAATTGTTTTTTTGACTTCATCATTGGTGGCCTTACTCTGTGTCTCTTTACTTTTGCTCTTCCGGGAACATGTTTCATCCCTACACACGTCAATATTGGCCTTTTTTTTACTTCCTTTGATTGTATCGAACAGTCTCAGAACAGGAATCCTCCGTGCTTTTGGTCGTGTGATTTATGCTCAAATCCCTGATTCCCTTGTTAGACCCTTATGTTTTCTCGTCATGCTTCCCTTGCTTCTTTTGAAACCAACCCCAGACCACGCGTTATTTCTTCAAATTGTTGCGACAGCAATAGCCTTTTTTATAGGAAAAATTCTGCTGTATAGAACAAGTCGTGAGGTTTTAGGTTCATGTGTCCCTGAATACAAAAGCTTGTATTGGTTGAAATTAGCCTTTCCTTTTGTCTTTATTGGTGTGATGCAAATGGTGAACAGACAGATTGATTTTGTGATGTTAGGAATTATGAAAAATCATGACGATGTGGGAGTTTATAAGGCTGTTTCCCAGGGGGCAATGCTCGTCTCATTTGTCTTGGCATCCATCAACATGGTTCAAGGACCGCGAATCGCCGCCTATTGGGCTATCAATGATAAACAAAGTCTGCAGCGTTTGGTGACAAAGAATGCACGTATTGCCGCCTTCGGAACCATTATGATTGCCGTCGTGATCATGGTGATGGCTCCCCATTTGCTTGAGACCATTTTTGGACAAGGGTTTGTACGTGGAGCCATGGCTCTTCGAATCCTCTGTTTCGGGCAAATCATAAATGGACTCTCAGGATCTGTTGGAGCGCTTTTAAATATGACAGGGCATGAAAAATATACACTTCGTGGAATGGGGATGGCATCGATGACAAACATTCTGTTGAATCTTCTACTTGTCCCTCAGTACGGTATCATTGGAGCAGCAGTGGCTTCTTCTATTAGCAATAGTCTTTGGAATATCCTGATGATTTTTTTTGTGAACAAGGTGACTCGAATCCGCCCAACCTTTACCGGTTTGTTTTAGACTTAATTGAGAGGTTTCTTTGGTGGATAAAAGACCGACTCTCATTCACATTGGCTATCATAAAACTGGATCAACGTGGTTTCAAAAAGCCTTCTTTCCAAGTTTTGAAAACCTTTATGTTGTACCACAAAATCTCAGTACATCTTTATTTGTCTTTCCAAGTAGTTTTTCCTTTGATGCGTCATCAACAGCAGAACATCTTTGGCATTTAACCGAAGAGGCGGAATGTCAAAGCATGGTTGTTTCGAATGAAGAACTCTCTGGAAACATTCATTCTGGTGGAAATGGAGGTTATGTGGCAAAGGAGGTTGCTGAGCGGCTGTATCAAACATTTGGAGCCGATTCCCAAATCTTGATTTTCCTCCGAAACCAAGAGGATATGATTGAATCATCATATCGGCAGTACCTTAAGATTGGTGGCACACAAAAGCTCCATGCTTACCTGAATCCGCCTCACGAATCCCATCGGCGACCACGATTCTCATTATCCCATTTTGAGTATGATCAATTGGTTTCATTCTATTTTCAACTTTTTGGAAAAGATCATGTTCATGTATTTTTTTATGAAGATTTTAAATCTGATAAAGATGTGGTTCTTCGGTCCATTATGCAGATTATGGGTTTTCAAAGTGCATGGACTGGACCCAATGCTGCAATCAACCAAAGTCATAGTCGAGGGGCTTTAAAGTTCCTCCGTATTGTGAATTTTATATCGCATTCAAGTTCTCTGAATGATGAAATGCCCCTGTGTTTTCCTATCATCGGAAAAATTGCACATCGATGGGTTCTTCCAATGTTGAATAAATGGTTTAGTAAGCATCGTAAATCCTTTTTGGATTATGAATTAAGACAGAAAATACGGCTATATTATAAAAATAGTAATACAAGGTTAACGAAAACCCTTTCGATGACGAAAGAGTCTTTGGCCAAACGCGGATATTCCGTGGAGTTCGTAGAAGAGGGGCCATAATGCAAGAATATACTTTACCATTCTTTGAATCTCATCATCTTCTTCGTACTCTGGCTGTTCAGTTTTGTAATGGGTTCTCATCAAAGAAAGTCTCTTCTCCTATGGGAGTGACTTCCCGTCCGATTTTTATCGTTGGAAGTGGACGATCGGGCAATACTTTGCTTCGTCGAATCCTCATGCAGGGCAAGCAAGTGATCATTCCTCCAGAAACCTATGTTCTTGGGGAATTTTTTGATAAGTTTATCCGATATAATTATATTAAATATAAAGATTTAGTTTATCTTTGTTATTCGTTGATTGAATACCATCCAGAGTTTGATACCTTCTCCCTTCCTGGTTTAGGAGAACTGGTGCATGAACAACAAAAGAGTCATCATTCTTTGTCTGAGTTGATTGAGGGCTTTTTTTTGTATTATGCATCCAAACATGATTCTGCTGGTTTGCGTTGGGGTGACAAGACACCTCTCAATGCCTTTGCCATTTTTCGTTTGGCCACCCTTTTTCCCCAAGCGCAGTTCATTCATATGATCAGGAACCCTGTTGATGTTACTTCCTCCTATCTTGATGCCAAGTTGTATTCAAATCTTGAGAGCGCAACAAATCGATGGCTCATGGCGGTTTCCCATATTCGACGTTTCCAAAAGAAATTCCCTGATTCCATCTATGAAGTCTTTTACGAAGAATTGGTCACAAAACCGCATGAATGTGTGGAAAAAATCAGCAATTTTCTTGGTTTGGAATATTGTGCAACAATGCTCAAATCTGATGAGTCTCTTTCCATGGGTGATGTCAAAAAACATGATCATCATTCATCTGTGATGAAACCCATTACTGCGGGACAAATAGGAAAGGGGTATCAGAAGCTCACGGCGAAGGAATGCCATCAAATCCAAGATCAGATTGTCTGCAATGCGACGATTGATATGGTGGACTTACTCCAACATTATCATTTCCTTTGAAGTCATCGTCTGAAATACGAGAAATCATGGAATAGCAGGAATAGAATCCTAGGAGAATATTTTTGTGACTCTTTCATGGAAATTCTCTGTGTAAGGACTCTTAAGAGATGGCACTTAAACGAGTTCCCCTTTCCTCAATTTCCATGCATTGATGACATGAAATTCATTATTCCCACTAAATGAATAGTGAAACCACAATAAAGCTCCATCTCTTGCATTAGTTAAACCTAATAAAACAGCTGTAACCTAAATTATGTCCGCTAATGGTTTTCCAAACGGCTCTTGAAGTTTGAAAAAGGAGTTGTGTGGTTGAACAATCTTGCGATGTTTTCCTGAGAGGTCACTCTTGCATCGTGATGGACTGATTCGAGCAATTTGAAGGAGTAGAGTTTGAAGACATTGTTTCTCACTGGTTCATTTCCTAATCCCTACAATAGAATTGCGGGAATCTATGTGCGAGACCAAGCACTTGCCGTGAAACGTTCAGGAATAGATGTGGACGTTCTTTCAATACAAGATGTTTCTATACGATGTTTTTTTAAGTGCAAAAAACCTTTTGCTCTTCGCTGTTATACCAATGAAGGGATCAGGATTTGGCAACAGATCTTTCCCGCAACTCGGTACATGAGGTGGCTCAAACGGTTGATGGCCTTCATTCTGGGACTGTACATCTATCATCGTTATCGCAAGGAAAATGGGGCTCCAGATCTGATTCATGTTCATATATTTGATTCTGGTCCCTTGGCTCGATTCTTGAAGAATCATCACAACATTCCTTACATTGTAACCGAACATTCTTCTGCCTTTGCTAGGGGGTTGTTGAATTCGGCAGAGTTAAAATCGGCTCGGAAAACCTATGATGAAAGCTCCTACAATCTGGCTGTGAGTGAGAGTTTTCAGCAAGAAATGGAAGGCTTTTTTTCTTCCCCATTTTCATATGTCCCCAATGTTGTTGATTCTCATTCGTTCCCTTTGAATGATACGCAAAAAAAATCATGCTACACCTTTTTGAATGTTGCGGAACTTGATGCTAATAAAAATCATATCTTAATGATCAGGTCCTTTGGTCAGGTTTATAAAGGAAATGATCAGTATCAATTGGTTATTGCCGGTATGGGACCGGAATATCATTCCCTGAAGCAACTCATTGAGGAATTAGGCTTGGATGATCAGGTTTCATTATATGGAGAGGCCCAAAGGCATGATGTTTGTCAGTTAATGAAAGAAGCGGATTGTTTTGTTCTCACAAGTCATTATGAAACCTTTGGTGTGGTTCTTATTGAGGCGTTGAGTTGTGGGGTACCGGTGATCTCGACATGTTCAGGAGGCCCTCAGTCCATTATTCAAAGCCCCAGTATTGGTCAACTTTGTGACCATGAACAAGATCTTACATGTGCATTTAGGGATATGCCGTTACGTGATTTTGATCCCCAGGAAATTCGCAACTACGCCATTGCTCATTTTAGTGGTGAAGCCGTTGCTCGTCAGCTCTACCCCTATTATCTCTCTGCTGTGACAGCACAGAAGAACCGTATACCAGTTCCTTTGGCTTTAGGTCTCCTTTCATCTCTTTCCATTCCAGGTTCTCAGCCGGAGAACTGATTGTAGAAAAAAGGGAGAATCCCATCAAATAGATTCACCATTTGTTCTTCTCGATTCATGAGGAGAATAAATGGTGAAAATTAAAAAATTACAGAGACATTCCCAGCTCTAAACGAATATTGGCAATATCATTTTTTGCCCACCAGCCATAGTTGTAATGCAATTGAGCCTCAATTTTTAAATAATATTTCCATTTTTCCATCAGTTGGCTGTATTCCGTTCCAATGATCAATAAGGCATAAGGATAATAGGGATGTCGATTTTTTAGATAGGGGGGATCTGGATGAGGTGGTGTGATATCGTGCAGTTCCGTGAGATGGTACAAATAGTCTTTATCCATGAGCACACGTTGAAACCAGAGGGAGTACATTGCACCTTTGTTAAAGTAATCAATGCGAAGAATCTGGCTGTCTGATCCTGGTCCCACAGGATTTCCTAGGTCCTGTCCATTGTGGGTATGTCCTTGTGGAACATCAAAATGCTTATACCACGAAGGCTGTGATGCCCCATTGTAGGGGATTTGAAATAAATCTGTTAATTCCGCCGTTATGCTTAAAAGTTGTTCTTTTTTGAGAGTAAAGACTTTTTGCATTCCAAGCGTGTATCCGTTGCTGTGATCAATTCGAGTGTAAGCAGCATGGGGCAGGGCTAAATCGTTACGTCCATATTCTCCATACACCGCGACTCCCACTTCAGGAAAGGCCCAGTTCAAGGTTACGGAGACTTGGGAATCCACTTTATCAATATGTGTGTTTGTTGGTCCTCCATTTGTAAAATCAAAGAGTTGCGTGAAGTTGCTGGGAAAATTCAGCATATTCTTTCGTCGATAAAAATGGAGTCCTAGGGTGAGATTCTTTTGAAATGGGAGGGCATAACCAGCTGTGAAGCCAAGAATCTGGTTATAGTTATTCGATTGATCATCATCAAACGAATCTGATTCATAAAGCACCCCTAACAATGCACGGAATTCGATGGAGCCAAAATCGATTCCATCTAATACAAGAGGAACAAAGCCAGGAGTTCCTATATCTGCATGGGGAAAACCTTCACCTTGATTACTGAACATGAGTGGGAAAAAGCGAGCTGGACCTACCCAAATATTCTCGGTAGATAGACCAACTGTAAAGTATTTGGATGTGTATCGAAGGGCTGTTTGGCCAAGGTTGTAGCGAAGAAGATGGGCACCAATAAACTGTTGGGGGCGATCTATGGATCCACCTCGAAAGGCCCAATAATGATGATCTTCGGAACGTCCATCGTAGGCAGGCACAAGCTCAAAATCACGGTTTTGTGCATACCAAAAGTTCCCTTCAATAACAATACGTAAGCCCTTCCAATCCAATTCAAAGCCTAAATCAGCACGGAGATTACTCCCCACCCCTTTCCAGGGGGCATCATCATAGGAACTGGAGGGAAGAGCAGAATTGTATGCATAGGAAAAACCGGCTTCACTGAAGCCTAGGGAGGCCTCTCCAATTTTCCATCGCTTCCAGCTACGGTGTACATATGGATACCAAGGGCTTTGTTCATTGAGTTTTGCCGTATTGAGGGATGTTGAACGAAAATGGGCCCAATTTCCATCGGCTTGTCCTGTGAGGTTAAGGGCCGATAAGAGTAGGTCTTCATGAGAACGGAATTTTTCTTGACCGCCAGCATGAGTGGTGAGTGTGGCTAAGACAGTAACAGAAAGCAAGAATGTTAACCGAGGAATACCGTTCATATAAAAACTATAGGAATACCAATGTTTAGTGTCAAATAAACATCACTAAATATTTGTATTGTAAAAATTAAGTAGAACCACGTATTAAGAGTATCGCGTTATCACTAAATCGGTATCATCAATGATGTGTCAACCAAAAAAGAAGTTGTGTTCATGAAAAAAATTTCATCCCATGTCCATTGTGGTCATGGGATGTTTGGAGAAAGGGGTCTCATGAGTTCATTATAGTAAATGGATGAAATCCGTGTATTCCTTGAGTCGAGATTCTCGTGAGAGTTTTTTCCAAGGAAGCGGGTATTCCCGAGGCGTGGGTTTCTGGGCGACTTGAAATACTGTTTCTGCAAATTCTTGGGGGCTATCACAGAAATCAACAGGAAGATTCTTGAATTCTTCTGCTGGTTCCATTCGATAACAGACAATGGGAAGTTGGCAACGCATGGCCATGTAGAACTTTGAGGTTAGGCCCACCAAGCTCATGAGCTCATTTCTTTGAAATGGAAACACATAAAGTGTGGCATGAGTGAGGTAGGGGAGGTGCTCGGCCATAGAGGTGAAGCCATGATTCATTAGATTGGGTAAACCCTTGATTTGCCGTTTGATGCGCTTGAGGCCTGCACCAAAAAAATGGAAAGTAATATCTGGATTTTTTTTGCATGTCTCGAGGATGCATTCAGCATCCAAGTCCGTGAGTCCCACATAGATTGCATTCTTGCTCCCAGGGGGGTAAGGATTGGGATAATCGTGATTTGCAGGAAAGGAAAAACCATTGATGATGAGATGAACTTTGTCTTGGTGGACTTGAGGAATGGAATCTCTAAACCGTTCTTTCACAACAAGAACATGATCACTTTGGGCAATCATTTTATCTTCGAGAGCGATATAATCAGGGTTTTTTCCCAATACAAGACGGACAGAGTCTGATTGGCGATAGATTTTTTGACAGCCTGCTGGAATCAAATCTTGGAGAAACAATGGCTTTCCACTTTCTAATACGACGGCATCGTATTGGGCAAAATTGATATGACGAACGGCTTTTTTATGATGCTGAAGTATCCACTGGAAAACCCAGGAAGGAAGCCGCTTCATCAAAGAATCAACATAGGGAATGAGGGTTTTCTTTGCCTTCAGTTCCACCACTTGAGTTTGAAAAGTCTTTTTCTTTTTCACTGTATAAAACACATTGGGAAAAATCAGATGGTGGGTTTCCCAACCGGCATTTTCAAATGCGAGAGTGAGCAAATCCATGCCGCGATTTGTTGGAGTGTAGGGGTAGGGACTGACTAATAATACACGCTTCATAATGCCCATCATACAAGAAGGGAAGAGGCCAGGGTAGCTCTAAAGATTACGTGCTCTCCCTCTTGCGGGCTCACCACAAATCCTATATGTTCATAAATTGAACACACCCCTTGAGGTGGCCCTGGAGAGAGTTGTTTCGGCAACCTCCTTTGGGATGAATTGCCCTATGTCTAACCTGCGTCAGATAGGCGCGCGGACGGACCCCCTTGTATCCAAAATCATGAACCAAAGCAACAAAGAATACGAAATCCTGGAAATCATTAACGACTCCTCCTCCCATGTGAGCCAACGCGAACTGGCACAAGCCGCGGACCTTTCCTTGGGCATGACCAATGCTGTGCTCAAGAAATTGGTTACAAAGGGTTTACTTGTGATGAAGCGCATCAATAGTCGCAATATTCGCTATGCCCTCACGGCAGAGGGAATGGCGGAGGTGGCTCATCGCAGTGAAGCTCTGCTTAAGCGTACATTGGGAAATGTGGCGGCCTACCGCTCGGCAATGGAAGCCTTTGTGAGCTCCCATGTCCAAGATGGTGTTCAGGCCATCAGTCTCAAGGGAACATCAGATTTGGATTTCATTTTGGAGTGGGCCTGCATGAAGCACCATGTGGCCTTTAACCCACTGGAACAACCACAACGCCATCTTGTGCTGGATGATGAAACCCTGATTTCCAGCCTTCAACCCTATATTCAAACTTCACGAGGACAGACATGAAAAACGTGGCACTCATCGGCTGTGGCCGAATCTCCAACCGACATATTGAAGCCATAGAAGCGCACCCTAATCTCCGGGTGGCCGTGGCTTGCGATGTGCAAATGGACCGGGCTCAGGCTGTGGCCCAACGCACGGGAGCCCGTCCCACAACGGACATGCTGGATATTACCGAAGCCGATATTGTTTCCATTTTGACTCCCTCTGGAATGCATCCTCGTCATGCCATTGCTGTCGCTGAGGGCACTCATGTGCCCAACATTGTGGTGGAAAAACCTATTGCATTGACGGTTCGAGAATCGTTAGAGCTCTTCCATCGAGTGGAAGGTGCTGGAAAGCGACTCCTCCCTGTGTATCAGAATCGCTACAACCCCTTGGTGGCCTACATTCGTGACCTTGTGAAATCCGGGGCATTGGGCCGGGTGCATCATTTCATCTGCGATGTCCTTTGGAACCGTAATGATGCCTACTTTGCCATTGACTGGCATGGCACCCGGGACTTGGATGGGGGAGTGCTCTACACTCAGGCGAGTCATTATGTGGACATGCTGCATTTTCTCTTTGGAGAAATCGATGAGTACAGCGGCGTGGGTGGAAATCTGCGTCAGTTAGAAGTGCATGATTCTGTGGCAGCGGCCATGAAATTCAAGAATGGAACTGTGGGAACCTTGAATGCCACGGTGGATGCCTTTGGTGGGAATCTGGCCACAGAGCTCACATTGATTGCCGAGAAAGGAAACATTCGTTTGAGCGGCACCAACCTCAATGAGATTGTGTTGTGGAATGTGGAAGGAATGGAAAAACCTCATCTGGATTTCAAACTTGATCACCAGTATGGGAAAGGGCATAACACCCTCTACGAGCATATTGTCAATGAGAATTGGGATGCTTTTCCCTCGAAAGAGGATGTGTTCTCTGGGATTCGTCTGATGGAACGCCTGAGCTACTAGGTTCCAGATCGACCCCGCTGTTTCAGCGGGGTGCACCCCGAGGGGCACCGAGGGGTCGGTATAAAAGGATATTTCATGCAATTTGCAGACTTAGGAGCCCAGTTTCGGGCCTATGAAAACGAACTTCGCGGGGAAATGGACAAGGTTTTTGCCTCGAGTGCCTATATTAATGGACCGGCTGTTGGGGAACTTGAGGAGCAACTGGCAGATTTTTGTGGAGCCTCCCATGCCATTGCCTGTGCCTCGGGCACGGATGCCCTACTTTTGGGGCTCATGGCTAAGGATGTGCAGCCTGGTGATGAGATTCTTGTCCCGGCCTTCACCTTTATTGCCACAGCGTCCATGGTCTCGTTTTATAGGGCCGTTCCCATTTTTGTGGATGTGGATCCGGTGACCTTCAATATGAATCCCGACTGCCTTGAGGCCAAAATCACCTCTCGTACCAAGGGGATCATTCCTGTGTCCCTCTATGGTCAGTGTCCAGATATGACACGCATCAATGCCGTGGCCAAGAAACACGGACTTTGGGTGATGGAAGATGCGGCTCAGTCCTTTGGTTCAACCTCTCCTGCAGGAAAATCCTGTGCCATGAGTGAGATGGCCACCACCTCGTTTTTTCCGGCCAAGCCCCTGGGTGGTTTTGGTGATGGTGGGGCCATATTTACCAGCGATGATGTGTTGGCTCAGCGTCTGCGCGTGCTGCGGAATCATGGACAGATTAAACGCTATCATCATGCAGAAATTGGCATCAATGGACGGATGGACACACTCCAGGCGGCGGTGCTCAAGGTAAAGCTGGCTCATTTCGCAGAGGAAATTGATCTTCGGAACCAGGCTGCAGCGCGTTATGATGCGCTTCTGGAAGGGGTGGCCGAGCGACCTGTTTTGGCAGAAGGCTATTCCAGCACCTGGGCGCAGTATACCGTTCGCGTGAGCAGACGGGATGAGGTCCGGGAACAGCTGGCAAAGGCTGGTATTCCTTCGGCTGTGCATTATCCGGTACCCCTGGCTCGTCAGGAGGCTTTTGCCTCCTTGAATCAAGACGGGGGATATCCGGTTTCTGATGATTTGTCATCTCGCGTTTTGTCCTTGCCCATGCATGCTTTTATCACGGCAGAAGAGCAGGAGACGGTGGTACAAGCGCTCAAGGATGCCCTTGCATGAGTTTGCCCTATTTTGTTCATGAGAGTGCTTATGTTGACGAGGGTGCGCAGATTGGTGAAGGCACCAAAATTTGGCATTTTTCCCATGTGATGAGTGGGGCCATGATTGGAGCGCATTGCTCTCTGGGGCAGAATGTGAATATTGGTTCCAAGGCCATTGTGGGACAGGGATGCAAAATTCAAAACAATGTGTCGGTTTATGATGCTGTTGAGCTAGAAGAGGATGTGTTTTGCGGACCATCCTGCGTCTTTACCAATGTGACAAATCCTCGGGCTTTTGTGGAACGGAAGTCTGAATACAAAAAAACCCTGGTGAAAAAAGGAGCCTCGATTGGGGCGAATGCCACCATTTTGTGCGGAGTGACGATTGGAGCCTATGCCATCGTGGGTGCTGGGGCTGTTGTGACGCAAAATGTCCCTGATCATGCCCTTGTGGTGGGGGTTCCTGCCCGTCAGAAGGGCTGGGCCTGTTTTTGTGGTGGTCTGCTGGATGAGCGTCTGGATTGTCCTGAATGTGGGAAAAAACACCAAATAGGCATGGATGAATGCCTGGAGGAAGCACTTTGAAGAAAATCGTGACCGTTGTTGGGGCTCGTCCTCAGTTTGTGAAAGCTGCTGTGATTAGCCGACTGATCAAAAGTGAATATGCTGGTGAGTTTGAAGAAATTCTGGTTCATACAGGGCAGCACTATGATGAAAACATGTCGGACATTTTTTTCTCGGAGATGGATATTCCTTATCCTGATGTGAACCTTCATGTGGGATCCGGTTCTCATGGTGCCATGACGGGCAGGATGCTGGAAAAAATCGAGGAAGTGCTCTTTGCGGAAAAACCGGATCTTCTTCTTGTGTATGGGGATACCAATTCCACGTTTGCGGGAGCATTTGCCGCAAGCAAATTGCATATCCCTGTGGCTCATGTGGAAGCGGGTTTAAGAAGCTTTAATATGGCGATGCCAGAGGAGCAGAATCGGATTCTCACAGACCGAATCTCAAATCTCCTGTTCTGTCCAACGCAATCCGCTGTGGATAATCTTGCCCATGAAGGATTGAGTAAGGGGGTCTATCGAACCGGTGATATCATGCTGGATGCATCCCTCTATTATCGCCAATCCCTCTCCATGGAAAGCGAGTTTGTCCCATCCGAATCCTTTGTTCTGATGACTCTTCACCGAGCAGAAAATACAGATGATCCCCAACGATTGAAGGGGATTGTGGATGCGGTGAATGCCCTTGAATCGCACCGTTTTGTGCTTCCTCTTCACCCAAGGACAAAAAAGTACCTTGAGGCCGCATCACTTTCTTTTGGGAAACATGTCACACTCATTGATCCAGTGGGTTTTGGTGGAATGTTGGCTTTGGAATCTGCATGTGACTTTGTTTTGACCGATTCTGGTGGTGTGCAAAAAGAAGCTTTTTTCTTTAAAAAGCCATGCATCACGTTGAGAGATCAAACCGAGTGGGTAGAGACCGTGGAAGCTGGCTGGAATGTGCTTGTTGGAGCAGAGACTCAAACAATTTTGAATGCGGTAGTAAATGTTGTCACTCCCGGAGAATGGCCAGCGTTGTATGGAAGTGGTAAAACCGGTCAGGAAATTCTTGATACCATCAGTGAGAAACTTTAAGGATACGATTCAATGAAGAACGCCATTCTGAAAAAAATTGAAGAAAACACCGTGGTTGTTGGTGTGATTGGATTAGGCTATGTAGGACTCCCTTTGGCTGTAACCTTTGCACGGCAAGGTTTGAACGTCTTGGGATTTGAAAAATCTCAGGAAAAAGCAGACAAGGTGAATCGTGGGGAAAATTATATTGGTGACATCACGGATGAAGATTTGCGCTCCGTTGTTGAGACCAAGACGCTATTGGCAACCACCGATTTTTCTCGAATCAAGGAATGTGATGCGGCCATCATCTGTGTTCCAACACCCTTAGATAAATTCAAAAAGCCCGATATGCGATTCATTGAGGCTTCCTGCCGCGATATTGGTAGGTTTATGACGAAGGGCACCTTTGTCTCCTTGGAAAGCACCACTTATCCAACAACAACGGAAGATTTTATGCTTCCCATTTTGGAAGAAGAATCAGGACTTTCCCATGGCAAAGATTTTTGGCTGGCCTTCAGTCCTGAACGGGTTGATCCTGGTAATGAAGATTATAAAACCGATAACACACCCAAGGTCTTTGGCGCCCTTGATGAGGATGGGAAAGAGGTTGGATTAGCCCTCTATAGAAAAGCCATCAAACATCTCTATCCTGTTTCGTCACCACGTGTGGCCGAAATGGTGAAGATTCTGGAAAACACCTATCGTCTGGTGAATATCAGTCTTGTGAATGAATTGGCATTGCTTTCCGGAAAAATGGACATTGATATATGGGAAGTGATTGATGCTGCCAAATCAAAACCCTATGGCTTCCAAGCATTTTATCCAGGACCTGGAATTGGGGGACACTGCATTCCGCTTGACCCCTTCTATCTTGAGCATATTGCCAAAAAATATGATTTTGATCTGACAATGATTCATACAGCTGGCCATATTGATACTCTCATGGCGCACCGAATGACCATCAAGATCACCTCAGCATTGAATCAGCACAAGAAGGCTCTCAATGGATCAAAGATCCTGTTTCTTGGTGTGGCGTATAAACCAAATATTGATGATGCCCGTGAATCTCCGGCTCTCAAAATCATGGATGAAGTGGTGAAGAAGGGGGGGGTGGTATCGTATCACGATCCCTTTGTTGCCCAGGCAAAAACTCCCGACGGGAATGATTTTGAATCTGTATCTTTTGAGCATATTAAAGAAGCCGATGCTGTTGTTGTCACTACGAAGCATAAAAATGTTGACATGATAAAAGTCATTCAAGAGAGCAAGTTGATTGTGGACTTATGCAATAGTGTGGAGACGGGAACGTCCTCTGCATTTAAACTTTAATAGATAACGATTCAATCGTACTACAAATCACTTTTTAAGATTTTACCCCAAATATCGGTTAAAGGAGATGTTATGGTTCCCAAAGTATTTGTTCTTGATGTGGATGGAGTTATGACAGATGGTCAGTTTCATTATACAACTGAAGGGAAAGTCATGAAGGTTTTTGGAGCTGATGATAATGATGGACTCTCCTTATTAAAACCTTTTCTAAATATTCATTTTGTTACAGGAGATCATAGAGGTTTCGAAATTACTAAAACTCGAATTGTTGACGATATGAAAATGCCCCTCAATCTTGTAAGTACGATCAAACGAATTGATTGGATCAAGGAACGCTGGAATCCTAGTGAAGTTATCTATATGGGGGATGGAATATTTGATCATTATGTTTTTAAAGAGGTTGGGTATAGCATCGCACCAAAAAATGGTGATGCATATGTTAAAAGCCAAGCAAATTACGTTACTAGTCGTAGTGGTGCTGATCGAGCAGTGGCGGAAGCCTCTCTTCATATTTTAGAACACTTTTTTGAACCCTATAATCCGAATATTCTTCCAAATTCACAAATTAAATTAAGTGGTGAGTGGACAGTTTAATGAAAACTAAGAAATTTACACGCCTTTGCGTTGGGCCTATGAGTAAAAATTGCATTGATGCAACAATCGAAATTTCTAATGAAAAAAATATAGAAATGATACTTATAGCCAGTAGACGGCAGATTGAAGCTGAAGAATTTGGCTGTGGTTATGTAGAGAATTATTCGACAGAAAAATTTTCTGAATATATTAGAGGCCAAAAATCGTCAAATATTAGCCTTGCTCGAGATCATGGAGGTCCTTGGCAAGGGAACTTTGAAATTCAGAAGAACCTTAATGTTGAACAATCAATGCTGATAGCAAAGAAATCGTTTGTTGTTGATATTGATTCGGGGTTTCGCTATATCCATATTGATCCGAGTATCCCAATAAATTCTGAAAATTTAACAGCAACAGAAATACAAAATCGTCTGTTTGAGCTTTATGGGTTTTTGAATGAATACGCTCTTTTAAAGGATATAAAACTAACTTTTGAACTTGGAACTGAAGAACAAAATGGATATGGTCAGGACCTTGAAAAATTTGAAAATTTTCTCAATGCTGTAAGTCTTTTTTGTAAAAAAAATAGATTCCAAATGCCGGGATTTGTTGTAGCGCAAACTGGGACTAAAGTCATGGAGACAAAGAATATTGGTTTCTTTGGGAATGATGAGTTTCAAAACGATCAATTTTCATTAGAAAAAATCTATGAGACAATTTCTATTTGTAGAAAATATGGAGTAAAACTAAAAGAACATAACACGGATTACCTTAGTGATTCAGCCTTGGCACTAAGACCCTATCTTGGTATTGATTCTTCCAATGTAGCGCCAGAGTTTGGTGTAGTTGAAACACGGGCTTTGCTATATGTCTTACGGATGAATAAATTTAATGCAGAATTAAACGAATTTATTGAAATAGCAAATAATTCTGGTAAGTGGAAGAAATGGCTGATTAAAGGAAAAAAATATTCAGATATAGAGAAAGCCATAATTTCAGGCCATTATGTTTTTTCTAATGATAGAATTCATAAGATTAAAGAAGAAGTTGCAAGGCAACTTAATATCAAAGGCTTTGATTTGGATCATTATCTTAAGACCCAAATAAAGAGTTCTATTATGAGATATTTGCAACTATTCAATAGAGTCTAAGGAGCTACATATGAAAGATAACTTGATTGTAATCGAGAAGCCTTGGGGAAAAGAAGAATTAATCGAAAAGAATGAACGTTATATGTTTAAACGTTTAACAATGTATAAGGGGCATGCTTGTAGCTTGCAATATCATGAATACAAGCGTGAGACTGTTTATGTTTTAAGTGGTGAACTTAAAGTTTATCATGGAGAATCCAAAGAAAAACTTATAGAGACTGTATTATTCCCTGGTGAAACAATGACTTTACCTACGAACTATATCCATAGAATGGAAGCACTTACAGAAAGTGTTTATTTAGAAGCATCTACACCTGAAATTGATGACGTCGTGCGTCTTGAAGACCGATATAAAAGGGTTTGAGTTATGGAATATAAAGTTTTAATTGCATCTGCAGGTCTAGGAATGCGACTTAAAGGGATGACAAAAAATGTTAATAAAGCACTGTTATCAATTGCGCATAAGCCTGCAATTTCCTACATAATTGAGAAGTTTGATAAAGATGTAGAGTTAGTAATTCCCGTTGGGTACAAAGCACAGACAGTAATTGATTATCTAAATTTGGCATATCCAGAAAGAAAAATTACCTTTGTAAAAATTGATAAGTTCGAAGGTGAAGGATCTGGTCTAGGATACTCCATTTTAAAGTGTGAGAAACATCTGCAATGCCCCTTCATTTTTAGTTCAAATGATACAATTGTTTTAGAGGATATAAAGCCACCGGTTTATAACTGGATGGGATATGCCAAAAGAATTGATAACAGTCAATATCGATCCCTACGTATTGAGAATAGAGATGTTGTTGAGATATGCCCTAAGGGAACAGAGGGGGATGTACATGCATATATAGGTTTGGCTGGAATCCATGATTATAAATTGTTCTGGGAATCAATGAACAAAGGAACTAGTCAGGGAGCCATTGAAATCGGTGAAAGTTACGGAATGAAATTTCTTATTGATAAACGGATCGAGCCAATTAAATTTAACTGGTTTGATACTGGTAATATTGAAGAATTAAAAAAGACAAAAGAATATTTTGGTAAAGGTAATGACATTAATGTTCTTGAGAAAGAGGAAGAAGCTATATGGTTTGTAAAAGACAAGGTAGTGAAATTCTCAAATGATAAGACTTTTATTAAAGATAGAGTTGAAAGGGCAAAAAGCTTGAGAGGATATGTTCCTGAAATAATAGACAGTTCAACTCATATGTACTCGTATAGAATGGTTGATGGTGAGGTCTTCTCAAGAGATCCACTCGTTGGAACATTTAAATATTTTCTGGATTGGATGGAAAATTTTTGGGAAAAAAAAGAACTGTCAAAGGCTCAAGAAGAAAAGTTTACTAAATCCTGTATGGAGTTTTATCGGGATAAAACATACAAACGCGTAAAGCAGTATTTCACAACCTTTGAACAAATTGATTCCGAGGAAATTGTAAATGGTGAAAAAATGCCCAAAATCCATTTTTTGCTAAATCAAATTGATTGGGACTCATTAGCTACAGGACTTCCCGTGAGATTCCATGGCGATTTACATTTTGAAAATATTCTTATAAATAAATCAGGTAAATACCCCTTTACTCTTCTGGATTGGAGACAGAATTTTGGGGGCATGATGGAGTATGGTGATCTATACTATGATCTAGCAAAATTAAATCATGGCATTATTATGTCTCATGAAATAGTTGATAAAGATTTATATGAAGTTAAACATAGATTAAATACGGTATATTTTGACTTTTTGAGAAAAAGTAATTTGGTTCATTGTGAAAGCTATTTTTATAAATGGATAGAAGATCAAGGTTATGATTGTAACAAAGTTAAATTATTGACCGCTTTGATTTATTTGAATATTGCAGCACTTCACCATTATCCATATAGCATTCTTTTGTTCTACTTAGGGAAATCGATGCTATTTGAATATTTGCAAAATAAGGAAATAAAATAATATGAAAGTAATTGTTAATAGTCCCATAAATGAAAATCTTTGGGGAATAGCACTAAATCGCTGGGTAAAGAAAAAGTTTTCTTCAAAAAAGTATCAATATCTTTTAAAAGAGTTGTTTATAGCAGGTGCGAATTCCGATATTGAAGTAGCAGTTTATCTTAATAGAAAAGGGAATATATTAGCATATTTTGTATTTTTGTTTTGGATGCACATAAATGGTTTTCAAAAAAAAAATATAAAGTTGGTTTGCGATTTTAGAAAAATTGACAACTACGATTATATGCTAACAACAGCACGATCTTTATTAAGCAATGAACGATATATTGGCTTAAGGGATAGAAAAAAAGTTAAGATAATTGCCCATTTGAGCCATTATATGAATAGCACGTCAGAAAAGGCGAAAATCGCGAGTTTAATAAAACCGGATTATTATATAGCTGAGAATAATTTGAAAAAAAATAGTGATTATTTCAATAAGTATTTTAAAGACTATAATCGTGATGTTTATGTTTTGCCATTTGTTCCTCAGGAAAGATTTAATAATTTAAAAGAGTTTTCAAAAAGGAAAAATAAATGTGTTGCATTAGGCTCCTTGAGTATTTTTCCCAAAGAAACACAAATGCTAAAAGACTTTTTCAGTTTTTTTGGTGTTGATACTTACCACCCAATGCGGAAAGAATTGTTTTATAAGAAGGATGTAGTTGAGAATGAAATAGATGTATTCATAAATCATAGAATAGATTCAGATGGGAATATTCCAAAGAATCAGAATTATTATGCAATGGATATTGTTAAATTATATAATGATTATAAGATTGTTATAGTGCCAGAGGAGGCAAATAATCTTCCTAGTATTGGTTTTGTTGAAGCGATGGCATGTGGCTGTGTTATAGTTGGCCTTGATTCTCCCATTTACAGAGAAATTGGAATGATTCCGGAACATCATTTTATTGCTTATAATGGGACCATTATAGATTTAAAATCCAAGATCCAATTTTACCAATTAAATAAAGATAAATTAGAAGAAATAGCAAATAATAGCTATAGATTAGTACAGAATAGCTTTCAGCCAAAAACTGTTGCAGAAAGATTTTTCTGCGATTTAGAAAACGCACAAAATAATAAGACTTTGAAATCAAGTTTTGTGATTATTGATGATTAAGAGAATATTAAAGCACAGTTCGGTATACTTTTTTTCTAGTATTTTTGTCAAAATTATTGGTTTTATCTTATTACCAGTAATTACCGCAAAGCTAACGGTTGATGATTTTGGTTTATACTCTAATTTAAAGTCAATAATAAATGTGTTGTCAATATTTGCAAGTTTCAGTTTTGATGTAGCTTATGGACGATATATATATGAATATGAAAAGGTTTCTGATGGACCTAAAATACTTACGAGTACAGTTTTAAATCTACTTATTTTGTGGGCTATTGTCTTTATACCAATTTCAGCGTTTGTAGTTAGTAAGATTCTAATTAGCTGGAAAAGTGAAAGAATATTTGTTGCATTATTACTGCCACTGATAGCCATTTCTCAGCAGATGATTGCGATTGGTAATGCAAATTTTCAGTCACGTCATAAAACGAAACTAGTAGTTTCATTAAATACAATACTCTACATATCACTTCAAGTTCTGTCGCTAATTTTTCTGTTTGTATTTAATTATGGATCTAGTGGACTTCTTTTGAGTCAATATATTATAAATACAGTTAATTTAATTTACATATTTGTTAAGTTTTTTAAAGATGGGCTTTTTAGTTTTAATACATTTTCTTTTCCTGTAATTAAAAAAATCTACAGATATGCATTAGGTTTTTTGCCTGTTAATTTTAGTAGTTGGATTTTTAATCTAAGTGATAAAATTATTATTTCTTATTTTATTTCACTTTCAGCTACTGGGAAGTATTCTTTATTCGTACAGTTGATATCAATTATACCGATTACGATACAATCCATCGTGGTAGTCTTTAATCCATATTTTTATCGTTCTATGAATGAAAGAAAAAATACTGAAGATATTAAACGATATTTCACAATTATGATAATTTTATTGAATTATATGCTTATCAGTGTTTCTTTACTATTGCCAGTTATTGTTAAAGTGTTTTTTATTGAAAGTTATCAAGAGAATTTCGAAATTATTCCTTTAATTGCTCTAGGTACAATATTTCTTTCATTAAGAAAGATTTATAGTGTTGTAATTGCTTTTTATAAGAAGGCAGTTTTGTTTTCACTTACTGGTTATATACCTGCTGTTGTAAATCTTGTACTCAATTTAATACTTATACCGATTTATGGTATTTCTGCTGCAGCTTGGAGTACTATGATTAGTTATGCATTTTATGGCGTTAGTGTTTTCCTAATATCTAATAGACTTCATAAATTTGAAATTCCATTAGTTCGATTGTTAATTATGTTCTTTTTTGCAGTCATTGTAGCATTTGCTAGTGTGAGGATAGATCCGATAAGCATAAAAATATTACTATGGTTGATTTGTACTTTTGGCATATTGATAGTTACAAAAAGAATGGGACTTTTTGTTTGGAGAGCAGATGTGTAGAAAATTTCGTCCTTTAAATGGTATTTCAGTTTTGATATCAGCTCAAAATGAGCAGTCAACAATAAGAATGTGTGTTGAGTCATTCCTGGAATTTGGTGATGAATTAATTATTGTAACAAATGGATCAACAGACAAAACACCTGAAATATGTAGGGAATTAGAGACTCTATATCCGGATAAAGTAAAATACTACAAGAATGACTCATTAATTGATTTGTCAGAAAATCGACAATATGCATATTCTAAATCAAAATACAAATGGATCTTTCGCTGTGATGGGGATTATATTGCTTATAATATTGAAGATGGCAGATATAGTATTACTAAACTTCGAAATCAATTATTGCAAATGAGAACTTTAAGACCTGTGGCTATATGGGTTGAGCAAGTTAATATTAACATTAAATGGGATTTAACAAGAAAGCCAATAGATAGTAACGACGAATCTTTGACAAAGCTCATAGGTCCTCCTCTTTATGTAGGTTTTATGCCAAGAATATACACTAGAAACATTTTCTTTAAATTTGTGAAAAAGGGGAAGAATGAGGGAGTTAAACTTAATCGATTATATAAGCAAGTTTTTATCAGTGATCCATTTTGGTTTCATTGCACAATAAAAAGTGACAAAGATTTGTTTTTAAGAACTGAGCGTAGAGCCTGGAGAGCAACCAATGATTATATAAAATTCCCGACAATAGAAGACTTCTTTAAAAAGAAGGTTTTGAAAGAAAAATATGGGGATTCCAGTATTGAAGACGCAATTTTAGATTATCGTGAGAATGTGATAAATCCATTATTAACAAAGTATGATCCATTATCCTGTTATCCGTATCCAAAAAGAATTCAAGAGATTATAGGCAAGGAATGTTCAAGTAATGAGTGATTCTTTAATTTTTACGGGGGATTATGGACCGATTGATGATTCAATTTCTATATCAGAAGAGGTTGAAAGCTTATTTCTAGATTCACTTTTGTGTGTAAATCTAGAAGGATGTATTACATCTAATTTACCAAGAAAAGATAAAAAAGGTGCAATTTTAAGATTAGATTCGAAAAGAATATTGGATGATTTTAAAAAGCAAAATGTACTGTTTAATCTAGGAAACAATCATATTTATGACTTTGGATCAAATGGAATTGTAGATACAAAAAGTTTTCTAGATGATAATGACTTTAAAAATTTTGGAGCGAAAACTCATAATGGTACTTTTGGAGATTTTATTACAATTGAAAATATTGCTGGGAGACGAATTGCTATAGTCAGTGTGACTATTCCGGAGCGAGGAGGAACATGCGATTCAGTCAAAGAAAAATTTGGTACTCTATATCCTAAATATATCGATAAAATATTAAGAGACTTAGACGTAGATTTTAAGTTTTTATGCATACATGGTGGTTGTGAATTTATAACTTTACCATCTCCAGGGATTAGAAAATTGTATAGAAATTTTATAATCAAGGGCTTTGATGTTGTTATCGGAAACCACCCACATGTACCACAGCCTTATGAATCCTATGGTACGGGACTTATTTTCTACAGTTTAGGCAATTTTGTATTTAATTTGAAGTATCACGAAAAGTATGAAAAAACTGATTCTGGATATTTTGTAAAATTCACTTTTAAAAAAAAGCTATCCTTTGAGCTAATTTTCATACAAAAGATTGACAATATTGTAAGGAAAATTAATCTTCCAGATGAGAGATATCTGATGGATGAAGATAGATATAACAAATTATGGAGATTCTATTCATATAAACGGATATTTCCAAACTTAAATTCTTGCACAGCAAAAAAAAACAATAATACTCAATCAAATACTTATGCTAATTCCAAAGCGGTAAGTTTAATACGTAGGGTATTAGGAAAACTTAAATTTATCGGAAGTTTTTTATTTAATGGTTATCAAAAAGACATAGTTGTTGGTGCATTGAAGTATTTATTTGCTAAAGGATGGAAGAGTGATAAAGTTAAATATCAAAGATAATACAAATTTTTGGTTTGAACGTTCTATTGGTGATAGAAAGGTCTTCTTTTCAGGTTATATCTCAGTGTACGGTAAAACTTTAGAAAAGGAATTAGCTCTTGATTACATAAATAGAATAATTGGAAATATAAAACAACTAGATACGTATAATATTTTCGAACAGCTAAATGGTTCCTGGAGCATAGTAATACTTGAAAATGATTCAGCACTCATTGCGGTAGATGTTATAAAATCTAGACCCTTATATTATAGCTCCAATAATGGCGAAGTAATCATTTCAGATTGTGATAGAAACGTTTTAAATAGCAATAAGATCGAAATTGTTGAAAAGAATGTAGATTATTATAAAGAGCATTTTGTTGCACCACCAGGAGAAACAATTGTCAAGGACGTCTACGATGTAAAACCTGGACATTGTGTTTATTTTGGTAATAACACTTATAAGGAATATAAGTACTTTTATTTGCCGGCTAAGCTATCATATGCTCCTTTGGATATATTGTTTGATGAAGCATATTCAATTTTTATCAGTGTTTTTAACCGATTAAAAAATTATCTTGAAAATCATAAGAATTCAACAATACTACTTCCATTGAGTGGAGGAATGGATTCACGACTAATAGCATATTATTTAAAGGTGCTAGAAGTACAGAATAAGATTATTGCATATACATATGGGAAGTCAGAGGATGTTGAAGAAGCAAAAATAAGTTATCAAGTTGCACAAGAACTTGGGTTTGAGTGGGAATTTGTACAATATACTAGTGATATGTGGAAAGATCTTGGTCAAGATCTTGAAAATCGTATTGAGATTAATTCTTCATTAAAAACACTTGTACATCTTCAGGATTATCTAGCAATCGAAAAATTATCAAAAAAGTATAATGATGTTATAGTTATTCCTGGATTGTGCTTTGACGTTTTAGCTGGATTAACTATTCCAAAAGAATTGTGGGTTGCTAATAATAGTTTTATTTTTGCAACAAATAAAAAAAATCAAATTTATGATAATGATCTTCTGAATTATGAAGAGTATAAAATCCAAACACGCTTATCTGGTTATATACTTAATAGTTTGAGAATATATGAAAAATTTGGCTGTCAGTATTATTTACCATATTGGGATATAGAATTGGTAAAATTTTGGTATAGACTACCAACGGAATATCGGATTAATCGTTATCTTTTTAATCAACTAGTTAAGGCTAAAATATATGTAGGTGACTATAGAAGACTCCTTGAGATTCCTTATGCACTTGGAAGAAGTCACGAAGGTGATATTGTTAAAATTGGAAATATTTTTAAGTTAAAATTAAGAGCTAAAAAAATGATTAAAATTATTTTTCCTGATTTTATGAAAAAAGTGAAAAGAATGAGGAAAGCAAATAATTGTAAAGATGACTATTTGGGAATGTCCGCTATGTTTAACGATGATAGATCTAGTGATCCTTTACAAAAATTGTGTGAATATTATATAGAAATAGTAAGGAAACAAGTAAGAAATATAGATAAATAAGTTATTTCTTGCGATTTGAAATGATTAATTGGAGATGATATGAGGATACTCTTTCTTTTCGGAACTCGTCCAGAAGCCATAAAAATGGCCCCATTAATAAAAGAATTTTCAAAGCATGAGAGTTTTCAAAATATTGTTTGTGTTACAGGACAACATCGTGAAATGTTGGATCAAGTACTGGAATTTTTCAAAATTGTTCCAGACTATGATTTTAATCTCATGACGAAGAATCAGTCTCTCATTACATTGACTAGCCGAATCCTTGTTGAATTGGAAAAAGTGATTGATGCAGAAACTCCTGATTTGATTTTCGTCCAGGGGGATACCACAACTGTACTTGCAGGCGCTTTAGGAGGGGCTTACAAGAGCATTCCTGTTGCTCATCTTGAAGCTGGACTTCGAACCGGGGACAAATCTTCACCATTTCCAGAAGAGATCAATCGTGTGCTGACAGGTCATGTGAGTCAGTGGCATTTTGTTCCTACTGATAGACCTGCAGAGAATCTAAGAAAAGAGAGCATTACCGAAAATGTTTATAAGGTTGGGAATACCGTCATTGACGCATTGCTTCTTGGCCTTTCATTGATAAAGAATGAAAGTGAAAAAATTCATCAGGAAGTCTTTCCCTTCCTTGATTTAACTCAGCGAACAATTCTTGTGACTGGTCACCGTAGAGAGAGTTTTGGCGAGCCCTTTTTCCGAGTTTGTGCTGCTCTGCGTCGACTCGCTTCAGAGTTTTCGGATGTGCAGTTTGTATACCCCGTCCATTTAAATCCCAATGTTCGTCAAGTTGTCATGAAAGAACTTGGGGATATATCTAATATCCATCTCATAGAACCTTTGAACTATAAGCACATTATTTGGTTAATGAATCAGTCCTATCTTGTGATGACCGATTCAGGTGGAATTCAAGAGGAGGCCCCAACTCTTGGAAAACCTGTTGTAGTGATGCGAGAGGTGACGGAGCGACAGGAGGGGGTGGATGCAGGTACAGCCAAGCTTGTTGGGACTGATGATGAAAAAATCTACAAGGTGACAAGAAAACTGCTTGTTGATGAGAGTGCATATTCTCAAATGGCGAATGCTGTGAATCCCTATGGCGATGGGACCACCAGTCAGCAGATTGCAAAAATTCTTAAGGAGAACTTTTCGTGTCAATGATAAAAACGGATAAAACAATCTGTGTGATGGGTTTAGGTTACATTGGTCTTCCCACAGCGGCATTGCTTGCCAGTCAAGGTTATCGTGTTCATGGTGTTGATGTTCACCAACGAATTGTTGATCAACTTAATAGAGGAGAAATCCATATTGTAGAACCTGATCTTGATGGATATGTAAAAAAGGCCGTCGAGAGTGGCCGATTTAATGCTTCATTGGAACCAACTCAAGCAGATGTTTTTATGATATGTGTTCCCACTCCGTTTCATCGAACAGGGAAGGATGGCATCCCACAGCCTGATCTTTCCTATGTCATTGATGCTGCAAAAAAAATTGCCCCATTTTTAAAAGAGGGAAATGGAGTCATTCTTGAATCAACCTCACCAGTTGGAAGTACCGAGAAGGTGATTGATGCGGTGAAGGAAGTGAACGGAATCACCCAAGGTGTCCACTTTGCCTACTGCCCAGAGCGTGTTCTGCCGGGAAGAATCATGACAGAACTCATTGAAAATGATCGAATCGTTGGCGGTGTTGATCAGGAATCAACGGAAAGTATTGCGTCTTTTTACAGCCACTTTGTCAAAGGTGAAGTACTCAAAACTGATGCCCGTACAGCAGAGATGTGTAAACTTGTTGAAAACGCTTCTCGGGATTCTCAGATTGCATTTGCAAATGAGCTTTCCCTGATTTGTGATGAAGTAAAAGTTGATGTTTGGGAATTGATTAACCTAGCGAATCATCATCCTAGAGTGAATATACTTCAACCTGGATGTGGTGTTGGAGGTCACTGTATCGCGGTGGATCCCTGGTTTCTTGTGAGCCAATCACCCCAAAATGCAAGGCTTATTCGAGCAGCAAGAGAAGTCAATGATGGGAAGCCCGATTGGGTTGTGAAGAAAGTTCAGGAAAAGGCTGTGGACTGGCGAGAAGAGCATGGGCACAGTGCTCGTATTGCCTGCATGGGGCTTAGCTTCAAGCCTGACATTGATGATCTCAGAGAATCACCAGCATTAAGGATTGCACAAGAACTGACAAAGACTGGATTGGATGTTGTTTGCTGTGAACCTCATGTTGAGAACATTGAAGGATTGAACCTTGTTCCTTGTGATGAGATCTATGATCGTGCCGATATTTTTGTTTACTTAGTTGCCCATAGTGTATTTAAAGATTTGATAACCTCAGATGGGGTGAATCTGGACTTTTGTGGATTAAAAGCCTTCTCATAGCAAGATCATATAGTGAGGACCACTGATAAAATGAAAATACTCGTAACAGGGATTGCTGGATTTATTGGTTTTCATGTGGCTAAACACTTAGCTACTCTTGGGCATGACATTGTTGGTCTAGATAATCTAAATGATTACTATGATCCTTTTTTAAAAAAATCTCGCCTTAGAGAATTAGGAATTAGAGCTGATCAGGGCACAAAAAATAAAAATGAGAGAAAAATCTTCTATCAATTAGATATCACGGATGCAGATGCTTTAGAAAAGGTCTTTGATGAGCATCAATTTGATGCGATTTGTCATCTCGCTGCTCAAGCTGGTGTCCGTTATAGTATTGAAAATCCTCGAGCATATATTGATTCCAACCTTGTTGGTTTTTTCAATGTTCTTGACCAATGTAGGTTATATAATATTCCAAAGTTGGTTTATGCAAGTAGTTCATCTGTTTACGGATCTCGTGAAGATGCTAAGTTTTCAGAAACTGATATTACTGATTCTCCTGAATCTCTATATGCTGCAACAAAAAAATCCAATGAGTTAATGGCGTCTGCTTATTCCAAAGTCTATGGTATGGATGTGACAGGATTGCGATTTTTTACTGTTTATGGACCATGGGGACGTCCTGATATGGCTCCTATGTTGTTTACAAAAGCCATCATAGCAGGTGAAGCAATTAAAGTATTTAATCATGGTAATGTACAACGGGATTTTACATATATAGATGATATTGTTGAAGGTATTATTCGTGTTCTTCTTGATCCTATTCATCGGTGTGAATCTCGAGTTTTCAATATAGGTTGTAGTCAACCTGTATCAGTTCTCAATTTTATAAAAATACTCGAGAAGCGAATTGGAAAAAGTGCCAACATGAAAATGTTTCCCAAGCAAGTTGGTGATGTTATTTCCACATTTGCAGATGTGTCATTATTAGCAAAAACGTATAATTACCAACCCAGTATTGATCTAGAGAAAGGTATTAATTCGTTTATTGATTGGTATAAACATTTTTACTCAAATCAGTAAGTTTAATTATTTGAGTTCAGATTGAAAGTTTAAGGATTTGTAATGTCAAAGAATATATGTGTTATAGGAACAGGCTATGTAGGACTCATCGCTGCAATAGGCCTTGCTGAATTTGGTAATCAGGTTACAGGGGTTGACCTAGATCAAAGTAAGATTGATCTACTAAATAAGGGGAGGTCACCAATATATGAACCAGGAATAGAAACTTATTTAAATAGAAACTTTCAATCAGGGCGTCTTAAGTTTTCTACCAATGTAGTTGAAGGAATTTTGAATGCAGATATAGTCTTTATTGCTGTTGGAACACCTGAAACTGAAAATGGTGAGCCAGATCTTACTGCTTTAAATTCAGTTGTTGAAGAGATTTCTAGGAATTTAAATTCTTATAAAGTCATAGTTGTAAAATCTACAGTTCCTATTGGAACAAATAGAACCATTCATAACTTATTAAGAATGCAACATTCTGAAACACTTTTTGATGTGGTTAGTAATCCTGAATTCCTTAGAGAAGGTAGTTCAATTCAGGACTTTTTTCATCCTGATCGCATGATTGTTGGTTGTAGAACAGAAAAAGCGAAGAGTTTGATGTTTGAAGTTTTTCGCCCACTGAATGTGATGTCTGTTCCATTTGTTTGGTGTGATTGGGAAACAGCTGAATTGATCAAATACTCTGCGAATGCTTTTTTAGCATTAAAAGTCACATATATAAATCAAATAGCTAATATCTGCGAGGCAATTGGTGCAGATGTTCATGATGTTGCACGTGCATTGGGAATGGATGGTCGGATAAGTCCTAAGTTTTTTCATCCTGGACCAGGCTTTGGAGGAAGTTGCTTTCCTAAGGATACAAAGGCGCTTGTCCAAATAGCAAAAGATATAAATGAGCCAATTTCGTTAATTGAAACAGTCATTAAGGCAAACTCAGTGCAAAAAACACGTTGCATTAGTCGACTTATACAGACAGGTGTATCTTTCGAAAATTCTACTGTAGCTGTATTGGGTATTGCTTTTAAGCAGCAGACTGATGATCTGCGAGAAAGTCCTGCAGTGGAAATCATTGAAAAGCTCCAATCTCTAGGAGCTACGGTTCAGCTTCATGATCCTCAAGCCATGGAAGGATACAAAAAAGTTAACAAGGTTGCGAGCTTTTTTGAAACATCTTTAGAAGCTTGTGAAGGTGCTGATGTAGTTATCATTGCAACAGAGTGGAATGAGTATAGAAATCTTCCATTAGAAAAATTAAAGAACATAATGAATGGTGACATTTTATATGATACCCGTAATGTTTTAGAACCAGAATTAGCACGTTCTTTTGGCTTTAAATACTTCAGCAGTGGTCGTGGATTGTTTTGAAATAATCGGATGTGTTGATGTATTTTGATTGGAAATGAATCATGAAAACTAGTTTTAGATGGTTAGCCCATCATCCCATAGAAGCTCATCCTGCAATGGTTAATCTTGGGAGAGGGTGCCATGTTTTTTATCAAATTCCGTATAATAACTCCCAGGCAATTATTTTATTGAAATCATTAAAATTCCTAGGAAGTGAGTTATTAAAGGTTGTTGTACGACCATTTGATCAAGTTACAGGTGAATGGATTCATACTGATAGCAAATTTTGGGATCTATTGAGCAAAGAAGTTGGTCATGCAATCTCCTTATCATCGGAATCAGTTTCATCGTTTTCAAAATCAATACCTAGGGGTTCTCAATCAACACCTATTGGGACTTTTTATATTAATTTAAATTTAGAAATAGAGAAGCTTTGGAAACGTCTTCATTCAAAGCATCGTAATGTGATCAGAAAATCCCAATCGTTAGGCGTTGTCATTGATAAAGGATCCCATTGTTTAGACGATTCATTTAATGTCTATAAAGCTTCTCAAGAGCGATCAGGAAATAGTTCAATTTCAAAGAGTCAATACTCTGATTTGTATCATAAGTTAAGTCCTAATGTTGAAATATATGTTGCGTATTATGATGAAGAACCGGTTGCAGGATGCTTCATACCATTTAGTACTCGAAATGCCATCTATCTTTATGGTGGTGTTGCTAACTCTAAACCAACAGGTGTTTCAAATTTAATGCATTGGGAAGTTCTCAAAGACTTAAAAAAACAGGGTGTGGGAATGTTTGACTTTTTTGGTGTAAGACCTAATTCACCTAAAGGCTCAAAGTATGAAGGCCTATATCGATACAAAGAGCGTTTTGGAGGTGAATTAGTAGAAGGCTTTATGTGGACACTAATATTCTCTCCTGTACGCTATAATTTATATAAAGGGTTACGTAATTTTCTTTTGAACTTTCGTAGGAGTCTGAATGGATAAGAAGATTATCTTGACATTTGATTATGAATTATTTTTAAAGAAGTCTGGTACAATAGAAAAATGCCTCATAGAGCCAACTCAAAAATTTATTGAACAGTCGAAAAAATTTCCTATTTATGGTACATTTTATGTTGATGTACTTTTCTTGCTAAAAATTAAACATAGATATCCATTAGAATACCACAAAATTCGAGATCAATTAAAACGGTTAGTAGATGATGGTAATCGGCTGGAACTTCATCTTCATCCTTCTTGGAAGGATGCCGTAGAAGCTCAATCTAAGGATACACTTCAATGGAATTTTCCAAAATTTGATTTCTATAGCCTGAAGAGTTTCTCATCTCTGGAAATCCAAACAATGTTCTTGGAAGGTAAGTGCGAGCTAGAAGAGATTGCACAAGAAATTGAGCAGGATTATAGGTTACATTCTTTTCGTGCTGGTGGATGGTCGATCACACCATTTAAAGCAATTAAAGACGCAATGATTCAAAGTGATATCTATGTTGATTCAACCGTTGCTCCTGGATTATATCGTGAGAGTGATGTTCAAAATTATGATTTTCGTGAGTCGTCACGGGATAAGGTGTATTGGACATTTTCTAATAATCCTGCAAAAGCAAATAAAGGTAAATTTACTGAGTGGCCTATAACAACATATAAAATTTCTATATTTGGAAAAATCCTCCGAAAGATTGAACGAAAATCGGAGATGAATAAAAGACCCGATAATTTTGACATTTTTGGTGATGGAGTAGGAATGTCTATCTCTGATGTTGGACTCCGGAATGGTGAGTCTGTTTTTCATCGTATACTTCGCCCTAATATGTATACATTGCAGGATGTGATCCCAAGCGAACTGATACGCAGAATAAAGAATGAAAGAAGGGATTGGATTACATTTATCTCTCACCCCAAAAAGCTTTCGAATAACTCATTTCTTGCTATTCAAAAGCTAGCTGAAAATGGTTGTGAATTTTATACCATAAAAGGAGCTCTTGATGCTCTGAAGGATGATCAATGACAATTCTGGTAATTTCTTCATGGCATGCTGCATTTGATGGTAGAATTTTCTATAAACAGTGCAAGACTCTTGCGAATATTGGTGATGTTCATCTTCTCACTCCTGGCCCTAAGCAAAAAGTTTATGGGATGGATGGAGGAAGCTTTTCACCAGGTTGTTATGACAAAGTAAATTGTTATCCATTAAAAACATTAGCTAAAAGAACAGGTATAATTGTAAAAATACTCAGAAAGATCGAGCAAATATTCGGTTTTGAAACTTTGCGAATCTATAAACAATCCCTTGCTTACATCAAAAAAAAATCATTGAAAGTAGACATTATTCATGTTCATGAACCAGAATTGATATCAATTGCGCATCGGATTGCACAAAAACATAAAGCAAAGTTGATTTATGATGCTCATGAAATGCACATAGCTTATCCCATTGATCGGTACAAATTTTGGGGTCCATTGATTTCGGCTTTGATATTTTGCCGAGACAGAAAGCAAATGCCGAAGTGTGATGCAATTATTGCTGTCAATGAAATCATACGTTCATATCATCTTCCACTGAATCCTGAAGCAAAGTGTATCATTATTGAAAACTCCTCGATAATATCTGAAATCCCTCCGATTCAAAGTCATTCCAAATTGAGACTTATACATGAAGGGGCTCTTTCGTTTTCAAGAGGTTTAAAAACAATGGTGGAACTCTTTAAAGATCCTGAAATACAGGAAAAATATGAACTGCATTATGTTGGGAAAATGGGTATAAGAGAGAAAAAGTATCTTAACCAACAGCCGGAGAGTGTACGTGCGTGCTTTGTTGACAAGGGTTGGGTACAATTATCGGAGCTTCCTAAAGTTCTGCATGGTGAGATTGGGCTGATACTGATGGAACCCAAGATGAATAACATTCTTGCAGGACCACCAAATAAACTTTACAACTATTTGGCTATGGGTATTCCAGTGCTATCTGTAGATTTACCCGCTTCTCGTATGATTATTGAACGATTTGATACTGGAGAAATATGCTTAAGAGATCCAAAATCAATAAAAGCAAAACTTTTACATATAACTAAAAATATTGATCATTATAGAGAGAACTGTAATGTTGCACATCGTCATGTTATCTGGAGTCAAGATAGCAGACGTTTGGTAGATCTTTATAATGATCTATTAACACAGAATTAAGCGAAATTGCTATTTTACTCATAAGGATTTGTTGTGAAAAAAGTGCTAATAATATCATATAGTTTCTATCCTAAAGGAGGAATCGGAACACGTCGTTGGTCATTTTTTATCAAAGAGTTGATAAAAAATGATGTTGAGGTACATGTTCTTACAACAGATTATTTACATGAGGATAAAAATGTATATTTAACAAAAGACTTTGCCTCTAAGATAAGCATACATCGAGTAAAAAGTAATGTTCCACATCTAATTTTACGAGAAAAGCTTTCATTTTTTGGAAGACTAGTACGAAAGCTAGTTAGTATCAAGAATACTCGATTGGGAATGATTGATTATGCTGATTCTTGGGAACAATTTTGGATCCCTAAAGCGTATGATTTAATTGAGAAATATTCAATAAACAATGTACTTGTAACAGGTCCTCCAAGTAGTTTACATGCTCATTCAGTGAGGATTAAGGCTCGATTTCCAGAGATAAATCTTATTCAAGATTATCGTGATTTATGGAATATTGATCGAGAATACTATAATCACAAAAATCATAGAAATTTTATCGAACAAGAGCAATTGATGGTGCATATGTCTGATCATATCTTTACGGTTAATAGGCAGAGTAAAACATTGTTAGAGAGTGCATTTGGTATAGCAGAAGATAAAGTTAAAGTTCTTTATAATGGTTTTGAGGAATCTTGTAAGAAATTACCAGAAAGAGATAATTTAGGACCATTAAGAATGGTTTACTCCGGAAGGCTTCCTAGGGGACGACAAAAGGGACTTCAATATTTGATTCGCAATCTTGAAACGAAAAGTATTGATAAGGGAAGTTTTCAGCTTCATTTATATACAGACTCAATACTCGATGAAAGTCTTCAGAATTCGCCTTATATTGTTATACATAGTTTTGTAAGCCCCTCAGAAGTGCTGGAAATTGTTAACAAATATGATATAGGACTTACTATAAATGATTATAATGATCATATGGCTTTTGGTTCTAAAATATATGATTATATAGCCTGTAGGTTGCCAATTTTTTGTATATCTGAAAGAGGAGAATTAACAGAATTGTTAAAGTCACAAGGACTACCTGTTTCCCATTATTCAGATTCAAGCATGTGTGATGCTTTAGAGAGTATATTGTCCCGCAATTTCCCTAGATATCTGGATAAAAAAATTGTTGAAAAATTTGATGTATCAAAATCTGTACTGAAGATAGTCAATATTTTGTGTTAAAACTCGTTGTTATACTACATCATATCGATGGTTTTTATGAAATGAAAGAACAAGAGTGTATATTTATTGCGTAATCAAAGAGTTTAATAACTATATATGACTAATAATATCAGGTATGGAAATAGAGTTGTTAATGAAATACGCGTGGAAAGCTTATAGAATCATTTGCTGAAACATTATTAGATTCAAACGCTCATATTTTATTCAGCTGTTTTTAATAGGTATCTTTTTAGGTAGTATCAAATTTCTTTCGCAAATTCATTAAGCCTCATCTGACGAAATTCGTGGATTGCGATACTTTCTCCTCCTTTGAATAAACTATGACTAGATCCATATTCAGGTACTTTCGTTCACTCCATGTGGATCCCGCTATGTGACGCAGTCGAGCAGCTACATGCATCAGCGCAGATTACCCATCTGGGAAAGGGTCAATAACTCGAGTTCTCCTTCGGATTTCTTTCATGATTCTCTCAAGTCCATTGTTGGTGCGTATTCTCTTCCAATGCTCAACCGGGAAATCATAGTAGGAGAACGTCTCCAGAGAACCAGTACGAACAGCTTCAGCGGCCTTTCTGAGTTTCATCTTCTCCAACTTTTCTGCGATTTGATCTTTCTTCTTGGTAGGCTCTTCCAGATTCTCTTGTGCGTGAATGGCCTTCAACATCGTGGCAACTTCTTTACGACGCCCCTGAGGGATTAGGCTGAATACATTTCTATAGTAGTGAACAACACACCGTTGCCATTTTGTCTTCGGATAGAAATTGGGAATTGATTCAACTAGACCCAGTGATTTGTCTGAGATGATCAAATCGATCTTCTCGAGGCCTCGTTCTTTCAAGAATCTCAGGAATCCGACCCAACTTTCTCTGTCTTCTTTTGCCCCCTCACAAACTCCTATAATCTCCCTAAAACCGTCTTCATTAACACCTATAGCCACTAAAACAGATACATTCTTAATCTGGCCACCCCAGCTTCGTTTCATCCAGATCCCATCGAGATAGACATAAGAGTAGTGCTTTGCCAGAGGAAGATTTCGCCATTTCTCAATCTCTTGGTAGATTTTCTTGTTCAGGTTACTGATGGTTCCAGGAGAAACTTTGGTTTCCCATAAAGCTTCGGTGATGTCCTCGACTCTGCGAACTGAAACACCAGCCAAGTACATCTCGACCATGGCTTCTTCTACGGATATTTCTCTACGCTTGTAGCGCTCGATGATGGCAGATTCAAAAGTGACATTCTTGAGCTTTGGAACTTTGAGCTTCACATCTCCTGCCCGAGTTTGGAGATTCCTCTGGTAGTGCCCTGATCGATATCCCTGACGTTCAGCACTACGCTCGTGTTTCTGAGCTCGACAAAGCTGTTCTTCTGCATCCAACATCGCATTCAAGGTTTCTTCTACGGTCTCTCTGACGAAATTCCCGAGATGATCTTTAACCTTTTCCTCGTTTATCTCGATAATGTTACTGTTCATGAAGCCCTCCGACTGACTGATTTTTTTCGTTGTTGATAAACAATCGTCAGATTGAGGGCTATTTCTTCATCCAGATTTGAATTTGCGAAAGATATTGTACGTTACCAATTTATTTTCATTATGTGTTTGATCACTTCGGACTTGAACTCTTCTAAATTCAGATTTTTCTTGGCACTTCATGTCTTTCGCTTTCAACCATACTCAGTGTCTACTACTTCAGGAGAATCCCACACGGTGAATAATTAAGATTCATCAGTATGGCCTTTTATAAGGATAGCCCAAATTCAATCCTGATGTTTACAATATCGTTTTTTTGTTGCCAACCATAGTTAAAATGAACTTGAGATTCTAGCCTTAAAAAGTAGCTGATGGTTGGGAGTCTTTGACTGTATTCAGAGCCAATTATTAGTTGGGCATAAGGGTAGTAAGGATGTTTACTTCCATTGCTGGTCAAGCGGAAAAGTAAATCTTTATCCATGAGAATCCTTTGGAACCAGATGGAATACATAGCACCTTTATTGAAATAATCCACACGGAGAATCTGGCTGTCTGAACCAGGGCCAATTGGACTTCCTAAATCTTGCCCTCGGTTTGTATGGCCTTGGGGAACATCATGGTGTCGGTACCATGGTGGCTGATTGGCTCCATTATAGGGTATTTGAAATAGGTCAGTAAGCTCTCCTGTTATACTAATTAGACTAGTCGAGTTAATATCAAAAACTTTTTGAAGGCCCAAAGTGTAACCATTGCTATGATCAACTCGTGTAAAGAGCGCATCTCGAATGGATGTATCATTACGACCATATTCCCCATAAACAGAGAATCCAACTTCAGGAAACTGCCATTCAAGAGTCATAGAAAGTAGTGAATCGATTTTATCAACATGTGTTGGAGTGGGCCCCCCATCACTCAGATCAAATAATTGCCAAAAATTATTTGGAAAATCTAATAAATTTTTTCTTCTAACGTAATTAATGCCAAGAGTTAAATTCTTCTGGAATGGGAATGCATATCCACCGGTAAGACCAAAAAACTGGTTATAGTCATTCGATGAATTGTTATCAAATGAGTTAGATTCCTTTAGAATACCAAGTGTGCTGTGAATATCAATGAGCCCTAAATCAACCTTGCCTATTTTAAGCGGTATGAATCCTGGAGTACCAAGATCTATATGAGGAAATCCTTCTGCATTATTGCTTAGTAATATGGGAAAAAACCGGCTTGGACCAATCCAAAGGTTCTCGGTTGAAATTGCAAATGTAAAGTACTTATTTGTATATCTAAGAGCTGATTGACCAGGATTAAATCGGGCTAAGTTTTTTCCTAAAAACTGCTGTGGTCGATCGATTGTACCTCCTTTTGAATTCCAGTAATGATAATCTTCAAGGTTAGAGTTGTAGGTTGGAACTAATTCAAAATCTCGATTTTCTGCAAACCAAAATGATCCTTCAATGACGATATAAAGTCCTTTCCAGTTGAATTCAACACCAAGATCTACACGGAGATTATTTCCAGCACCCTTCCATTGCCCATCATCATAACTTCCAGAAGGGAGATTTGAATTATAGGAATACATAATTTGAGCTTGACTAAAACCCAGCGTGGCATCGCCAATTTCCCATTGACCCCATTGACGTTCTAAAATCCGGGACCATTGAGTCTTTGGATCTATGTGATATGTGTTTAGAGAAGATGATCTGAATACACCATTGTTCGCTTTTGCCTTGTTGATCAGGGCAAGGCTTTTCAAGAGTCTGTCTTCATGTGACCCCAATATTTCTTGTGCCACAATGGACGGAGAACATAGTACAAAAAGCAAAAATATCCAAAGAATAAAATACTTTCTTTCCATACAAAAATTATAGGAAAAAGATTAGATGATGTCAAAATAATACCAATATAGTAATGTATAAAGCAACTGATCATTCTTGAGTGAAATTGAAGTGAATTATTGACAAATAACGGATTTGGTGTTTAGGTGACCGTCTTTGAACATTTTTACGAAGACGGTCACCCATATTGTTAATAACTCAGAGAACTTGAGATATCTATTTCATACTTTGCAAAATCTGACCAGGCATGACGTGTGAGATCAACTCCAATTGATCCTCGTGCAACCAGGCTGGGCAGGGCATCCAGATAGAGAACAAAATCAATCCCAGCACTGTATCGAATATCGCGTGATGCTAAAAAGCCCGATTCAGGAACTGCAAATCCAATGTCAAAGAAGGGATGGGCTTGGGCATCCCAAACTCCTTCCCATCTCCAAAACTGGATGGCCAGGCTATTGTTGAGAACCATTCCATATTGGCCACTCATGCTATCATCGGCAATACCCCGGAGAGAGCTGCCGACTCCGCTTCGACGATCATTAAATGTTGCAAAGGCTGAGAAGTGGGTATAGTAGTTGAAAATGCTGAAGAAGGGCAGATAGTAGGAAGCACTGGCAGAAATGTCGTTCACGAGAATGTTCTTTGATTGGCTTGGGTCATAAATGTATCGAAGGGTGTGACCTAATGAAGTGCTGATACCTTTTCGAAAATTTCCAGTCCAATCAACCAGGCTCCAACCTCCACTATGACTCCAGGCAAAATTGAAGGGTTCCATACGGAAGTTTCCATTCCCTAGCACATCATTATACCCATAGCGCATAGAAAATGTTGGCGTGAAGGAATAGTACCATTCACCCGGTAGATCGATGCTAGACCCAAAAGAAAGTACCGTTTGATAGTAGGAATAATTGTAAGAGTCTTCAGGAGTTTCTTCATCATTGAATTCTTCCTCGCTGAACTGCTGCGTTATGGAGGCACGAAAATCGAGGGGGCCAATTCGAATTCCACTCCATGCAGGAGTAACCGCCCATTCTCCAATTTCCACTTTGCGAGTTTTTTCATTCCTTCGGATATCTAAACTCATGCCAAGAAATGCATTGGTCATGGTTCCAAAGGCATTATCATAATAGGTTTTCAGTCCGAATCGAAATCCGGTATTGGAATTGTAGTTTGGATAAGGAATGGGAATGAGGGTCCAACTATCGACGACGGCATATTGAATGTTCCAATAAATGGTTGTGTCGTCTTCTGAATCTTTGGTTAGCAGAAGTTGAACATCTTTGAATACGCGATAATTCACGAGGCGCTGTTGTTCACGTTCTGCTGCTTCTCGGATACTTTTTTCCGTTTTGAATTCTTGATTGACTTTAATGTCTATGTACCCCAGTAGGGCCTTTTCACTCGTGATTCCTTCCACATCAAAAGAAATCGTCTGAATCTGGTGTGTTTTATCGTTGGTTTCTTCTGCATAGAGATTTATGAAAGAAGCCATCATTGCGATGAGAAGGAGAGTGAAGCGTTGAAAATTCATCATTTATTCATCCTAGCGTGATAATTTAGGGTTTTCCATGAAAATATAAGGTTAGACGTTTTCACAAAATTGCTTGTATCCGTCAATGAGGGCATTCTGGATTCGAGAGATGTGAACGGATCGATCAAAATTGAGCGCATGTTTCCGAATCTCTAGAGGATTCCATGTTTGGCTTTCAAACTGTTCCATTGCGCTGATGAGGGATTTGGTGCTTTGTTCTTGGTGAAAGAGTCCAGTTTGGTTTTCGCTGACTGTTTCAAGGGCACCACCTCTGCCAAAGGCAATGACGGGGCGTCCGCTGGACTGAGCTTCAAGTGGGGTCATGCCAAAATCTTCCAGACCGGGAAATAAAAATCCACGGCATTCCTGATAGGCCTTGCGAATTGCATCATCGCTTTGGAAGCCTAAGAAGCGTACTGAGGGTCCTGCGATGGATTTGAGATGTTTCATTTCCGCCCCATTGCCAATGATATCTAATCTTCGGTTGAGCTTTGTGCAGGCTTTGACAGCAAGATCAACGCGTTTGTAGGGGATGAGTCGTCCAACACAGAGATAGGCTTCTCCCAGCTCTGATCCCTTTTTAGGGGATTCTGCTGATTCCTTAGGTGTAAAAATACCCGTTTCAATAGGGGGATGAATGACGGTGGCTTCACGTCGATACGTTTTTCGAATTCTTCGTGCCACTTCTTGACTATTGCAAAGGAAAAGATCCACTCGATTGGCAGAGGCCTGATCCCAAAGACGGATGTCTGGCATCATCTGGCGCATGAAATGACGTGTGATGGGACCAGAACTTCGGAGGTATTCTGGATACAAATCCCAGGCATAACGCATGGGGCTGTGAACATACGACGCATGAAAAGTGGACGAAGAAGTGAGAATTCCTTTTGCGCATGACGAGGAACTTGAAAGAACGATATCAAAGTTCGAAAAATCAAATTCTTCGAAAGCCCGTGGCATGAAGGGGAGAAGTTTCCTGTAGTATCGCTTGGAAAAAGGCCAGCGTTGGATTCGACTAGGAATCACAGAATCAGGAGGGAAGATGTGACCGAGATTTTTTTGGTCATACACCAAAGTATGGATGGGAGCATCTGGAAAGAGTTCCTTCCAGAGAGCCACAACACGCTCTGCTCCCCCAAAGGTGGTGAGCCAATCGTGCACAAAGGCAATGCGTTTATCCTGAAGAGCCGTTGTCATGATCGTTCCTTGAGTAGGTATTGATGTGGTTTAGTAGGCATTCTCGTTGACAAAGCCTTTGACAACCGTGAGAAGAAGAATCTTTACATCAAGCAAAAGACTCCAATTGCGAATATAAAAAATATCACATTCAATTCGTTTCTCTAGGCTTGTGTCTCCTCGCCAACCATTCACTTGTGCCCAACCAGTGATGCCTGCCTTCATTCGATGGCGCAACATGTAGGATGGAATTTCTTCTTTAAATTGATCAATGAAAACAGGGCGCTCTGGGCGAGGGCCAACCAAACTCATCTCGCCAATCAAAACATTCCAAAATTGGGGAATCTCATCCAGGCTTGTACGACGGAGAAACGTTCCAATGGAGGTTCTGCGGTTGTCATTCTGTGAGGCCCACTGGGCTCCATCAGTTTCGGCATCAATTCTCATGGATCGGAATTTCCACATGGTGAACGTTTTTCCATCCTGGGTCATGCGTTCCTGCCCATAAAAAATGGGCCCCTTGGATGTGGCTTTCACCATGATGGAAAGCAATAGATACAAGGGGGAGAGGAGGATGAGTGCGCAAAGAGCACCAGAGATGTCCACAAGACGCTTGATCACTGCTTGGAACATTGTGAGCCGAGATGAGTTCACAGAAATCATAGGAAGACCATGAAAATCTTCAATGGTGTACCCGATAAAAGCATTTTCAATATCAGGAACCACAAGGGTTTGGGCAAAGTGTTTATTGAAATGTTCCAAGGCCATCTCCAGTTCCTTATGCTGATGCGCCTGGTAACCAAGGATCACGGCATCAGGAATCACGCCTTCCTTAATGGATGCATGGGTGATTTCTGTGATGCCATACTGCTGTGCTAAACCGCCAGAATCCATCCATCCAATGAATCGTATTCCCTTGCTCGGGTCGGCATGGAGCGCTTGAACATATTCTCCAAGAGCTTTCCCATCACCAACAGCCAGAACATGGCGGAGATTCCGGCCTTTGCTTCTTGCTCGATTCAAAATCCCACGGATCACCAGTCGAAAGAGCAAGGTGGCAAGTAGTCCAAGTCCGATAAAAATAAGAATGGTTCCACGGGAAAGACGCATGGGCCAGAAAAAGTACAAGAGAATGACAAAGGTCATCAAAGCTTGGAATTGGGATTTCAGAATGAACAATGTTTCCCGGTGCCAGGGGAAATAGCGATTGGATTCATACAGATGATTTCTGGTGTTGAAAATCAAAACAAGAAAGGCAAGAAAGGTTCCAGTGATCAGAAAGGCTGGAAGTTGATTGCCTAAGGTTGTTCCAAGAAGGGCGAAACGAATGGAAAACGAGGCAATCCAAGCGAGACAGACGGCCGCGAAATCAACAAATCGCTGGATGAGGGCGAGGGTGCGCGCTTGCTTTTTGAACATCGATGTAAGATTCCTCAAAAACTATACTAACGGATTCCACCGTTCTCTCCAAGCATCTTGAGATGGCTGGACGTGCGAATTACCTAACGCTATAGTAACCGAGCCATGGAAGAAATTGCCACCATTGCCTATCCGGATGGGGATTCCCGCATCCTGATGGTAGCCCGGAAAGAATTATTGCCCTCCGATGCCCGTCTCACGGTTTTTGATGGAAACACAGCACCCTTGTTTCCTGATCGAGACTTAGAATGTTCACTTTCTTTGCCTCCTGGAGAAACCGCAAAGAATTGGACCTCTGTTGAACGAATCATTAATCGTGCTCTTGCAGTGGAATTAGAGCGTGATGGCCTTATTGTTGGCGTAGGAGGAGGCGTTGTCACCGATGTCACGGCTTTTGCCGCCTCCATCTACATGCGCGGATGCCGTCTGGTTCTGGTTCCCACCACGTTGCTGTCCATGGTGGATGCGGCTACAGGCGGTAAAACAGGATTTGATTTTGGTGGTGTCAAGAACCTTCTTGGAACCTTCTATCCTGCGCATGAAGTGCGGATTTGTCCAGAAATCCTGGAAACGCTCCCTGAACGTGAGTTCCAATCGGGAATGGCTGAGGTCATCAAACATGCCCTGTTGCTCCCCGAAGAGAACAATCCACTCTTGGTGCAAATTCGAGATGAATGTGAGCAGATTCGTGCTCGAGATCCTGAAGCTTTGATGAAAATGATTCCTGCTGCTGTAAAAGTGAAGGCCGATGTGGTAGAGGCTGATCTGCGAGAGCGGGGGGAACGCGCTTTTCTCAACTTGGGTCACACTTTTGCCCATGCCCTTGAAGCCGCGACAAATTTTAGCCGTTGGAGTCATGGAGAGGCTGTGGCTTGGGGAATCTTACGTGCTCTGGATTTGGGGGAGCGAATTGGCATCACGGATCCTCAGTGGGCGAATCAGACCCGTCAGCTCATTGCATCCTATGGTTTTGATATTGTGACTCCTCAAGTGGCTCCAGAGGAGATTAAAGCGGCCATGTCCTCTGATAAAAAGAAAAAAGATGGTCATATCCGTTTTGTGATGCTCAAAGGTCCAGGCCAACCTGTTTTGCAAAGTGTCCCAGAATCCGATTTGGATGCTGTGTTGGGCATTGAAAAAAATCTTGAAAGCTAAATGCGATGACAGAAGGGGGCTGTTGCGGTTTGACTTTTGCAACAGCTCCAATGCTCTCAGGCGGCGTCAGGGATACCTTCGGTGTCCCTTCCTTGTTTTGGCAGAGGACAAGTTAGCACTTGTCCTCTGCACTCAACTGCGTCAGGGATAATAGGGGCGGCGGAGCCGGTCCGAGGAACGAGGACGGAACCCCCGAATAGCCCGACCCCCGGCCTGCCGGGGGAGACGCCCAAATTGGGAGCAAAAAAGGTTCATCCGCGGTAAGTCGGAAAAGAGGAGCACGGCTCAAGTCTGATCGGACTATTGCAAGCACCCCTCGATCTGAATCAGTACAACAAACCTTCAATTCGGCGATAGGCTTTTCCGAGTGTTTTGAGTTCACTCTCATCATGGGCATCATCCAATTGATCGGCCAAATCTTCCAGGCTTTCCAGTGAAACGGAGATGGCGCCATGGAAACTTTTAATGGCCTTAAACCAGTAATGTCCTTCTCCATCAGAATAGAGCGCTGTAAACCCCATTCCCCCCCGCTTTTGTTTTTTGCTTCCTCTGGTGACGGTGAGTAAGGCGGACAGTTCGCTAATTAAACGCTGGCGATGATTGGATTTATGGATGTGAAAATTCCCACGTGGTGGGGCCTCATGAACATCCTTTTTGGGATCAAGGATGGAAACGGCCTTGAGAATGGTCATGACTTTGGAATCGGGCAGAACTTCATCTCGGTCAAGAAGAAGGGTTCCTCGTAATGAACCAAAATCGGGTAGAGGAAGGTCTTTGGCGTTGGCAAGGGCCTGCCTGAGAGCTTTCCATTCAAAGAGTGCACGTTTTTTGTTTCCCTTCCCTGAACTGCGGCTGAGAGGAAAGCTGATCCCTCCAATCCATATTTGATCGGTTGTGTCCTTGCGGGGACGTTCGGGTTCTTTTCTTTGAGTGCTTTCGCGTTTTTCTGAGTTTTTGGCCAGCAAGCGTCCGGGAAGTTCGGGGTGAATGTCGGCAAGCCATGCCTTGTGGAGTGGTGAGACGGAGCGAGCATAGGTTCGGCTGGTGTGGACGATTTCTCCGGCCATGATGAAATCCGGATTTTCACGGAAGAGCACAGAACCTGGGTGGATGATGATGCGGTCCATGGCCACGCTGCGGTAATCAAATCTTCCAGCTTTGACACAGACAAAGGGCAAAAGTCCACGAGCACAGGCCTTGAGGAAATCTTCTGTTGGTCCACCTTCTGTGATGGGGACTCCATCGCGTGAGGTGATGTCTTCCAGTTGCTCCACAATGGCCAGTATCTCATTGAGAACTTTGACATCAAGGTAGTAGCGTGAGGCAAAGGCTTCCTTGTCTTTTGACTCCAAAAAATCCCAGTAAAGATTAAGGTAGCTCGCAAAATCCCCATAGCGTTCGGAGCGGAAGGAATGATGAGCCTTGCGGGCTTCCATTTCTTCCCCTTGAGGGAGAAGGAAGGGGGAGTTGGTGGAGAGGAAGGCGGAGGCAATGATGACTTCCCGGAGCACGGAAGGATAGCGGAGGGTGGCCTCGACAATCATCCGTGCATGGCGGGGCATGAGAGGGTAGGGGGTCATCCGTTTGCCAATGTCGGTGAGGCCATTCTCATCATCAAGAGCATCCAGAAGATGAAGAGCTTCGATGGCACCATGGAGTCCTTTGGCGGACGGAGGACTGATGAAGGGAAAGGCGTCAAAATCGCGAATCCCAATTTCCGCCATGCGAAGAACCACTTCGGCTAAGTCTGTGCGATAGATTTCTTCTTTTGTGTAGGCATCCCGGTCTCCAAATCCGTCTTCTGGGTACAGACGATAGCAGGTTCCTGCTTGAGTTCGTCCCGCCCGACCTTTCCTTTGATTGGCGGAAGCCTGAGAGATTTTTGTTTCCACAAGAGCACTGGTGAAGGTGCGAGGATTGTAAAAATTCAACTTGGCAAGACCGGTATCAATGACGGCTGTGATGCCATCAATGGTGATGCTTGTTTCCGCCACATTGGTGGCCACCACCACTTTGATGAGTCCTTTCGGAGCAGGATCAAAAACCTTTTCTTGTTCTTCACTTCCTAAGCGACCATACAAGGGCATCACATGAAGCTGACGACGGTGTTTGCCACTCATCAGTTTGGTGACGGTCTCTTTGATCATCTTTTCACCAGTGCAGAAGATGAGAATGTCACCTTCAGGATTTTTGGTGATGAGGGCCTCCACAGTGGAGGCAATCTTGGATATCAGCATGTCCTCATCATTCTCTACAGGGGGAGGATCATAGAGGACATCCACGGGGTAGATGGGAGTATCGATGGTGACAATGGGGGCTTCTGTAAAAAATTGACGAAAAACGGCCGCATTGAGAGTGGCTGATGAGATGATGATTTTAAGTTCGGGTCTATGGGGGAGGACTTCTTTGATGAGTCCCAGTATGAAGTCAATGTTCAATGTGCGCTCATGGGCTTCGTCGATCATGAGCACACTGTAGCGAGAGAGCCACCGGTCTCCTTTCATTTCCTGAAGAAGCGTTCCATCGGTGAGGATTTTGATTTCGGTATCTGAGCTGGTTTGGTCTTCAAAACGCATCTTATAGCCAACGGTGCCACCAACATCCACCTGGAGCTGACGTGCAATGAATCGACAGACTCCAACTGCAGCAATGCGTCGGGGTTGCGTGATGCCAATAATACCATTCTGGGCATAACCGGCTTCATGGAGAATGATGGGAAGTTGAGTGGTTTTCCCAGAACCTGTGGGAGATTCAACAACGATGACCTGATGATTCTGGAGAGCTTCCAGAATTCGGTTTTTTTGGGCGTAAACGGGTAAATCCCGAGGATGGCTTCGCATATAGTGTTTATGTTAGACTGTTCTTCGTGTTCATTACAATTATTGTGCCCTGCTATAATGAAGAAGCGGTGATTGAAGCAACCCATACAAGGCTTTCTTCCGTCTGTGAAGAACAAACTTGGGATGTGGAATATCTCTATATCAATGATGGAAGCTGTGATCAAACAGAACAACTTCTGGACACATTGGCCATGCAAGATTCATCTGTTCGCGTTCTGAAGTTTTCTCGGAATTTTGGTCATCAGGCGGCGGTCTGTGCAGGTTTGGATCATGCTCATGGTGATGCTGCCGTGATCATTGATGCGGATTTGCAAGATCCACCTGAACTCATTCCAACTATGGTGGACATGTGGCAAAAGGGTGAAGGGCGCATCATCTACGGCAAACGAACAAGCCGAGATGGAGAGACCTGGTTTAAGAAATGGAGTGCTGGAGCATTCTATCGCCTGATTGATTATCTTTCCGATACTCCTCTTCCTCGAGATACAGGGGGTTTTCGCTTGGTGGATCGGAAGGTCATTGAAGCCTTTAAGAAATTACCAGAACGGAACAAATATATTCGAGGACTCTTTCCATGGCTGGGATTCAAAGCGGTGCCATTAGAATATCATCGCGATGCTCGACTTGCCGGTGAAACAAAGTATCCTTTGGCAAAAATGCTTCGTCTTGCCTTTAATGGGATTTTTTCTTTTAGCCGTAAACCGCTTCAAATGGCCACAAATCTTGGGGTGTTCAATCTTGTTGCATCGCTATTGTTGATGGTTTATGTCTTTGTTTCATATTTCTCAAAACAAATAGAATCTGTGCCTGGTTGGGCTTCTACAATGCTTGTTCTCGTATTCTTTAGTGGAATCCAATTGGTGAGTTTGGGTTTGCTTGGTGCCTATGTTGGCCGAATCTTTGAGGAAGTGAAGGGGAGGCCAGAGTATGTGGTTGAAGAGGAAATCTCATGCAAAAGAGTGAATCAAATACCAAATACAGTCACACTTCAAAAATCTTCTCATCAAGCAACAGAGCAACAAAAACTTAAGGCATGAATTTGGTAATGTTTTGAATGAATGCAGGTCTTTTATCAGCTGATTAGAATGGTGGAACGCGTATAATATTGAGGCTTTTTATCGAATCAGATGCATTTCGAGCCATCATTCATGATGGAGACTCTCATATCAATGTGTATAAATATATTTAAGGAAAAGAGATTGAAAAAAACTTGGATGACGTCTAATCGGCGTATAATTTCCATCTTTGCCTTCTTTGTTGTGATGCTCTATTTGTTCCCAATTTTTGGGTTCTCCCAATACATGCCAGAGCATATTGATGATGCATGGACTCTCTCATGGGCTCACAATTGGTGGTCAGAGGGAGAAATCTACGACCCTGTCTTTGGTTATCTGGATGGGGATGGGGGAACATCGCTTTTTAGTCGATCCTATGTCTATGTCTATGGTGCCATTCTTCAATTCTTTGATTGGACTCGAGGTGGAGCTTTCCTTCTTTCCACAATCTTTCTTATTGGTTCAGCGTTTCTTTGGAAGAGTATCATAAAAAAACTTGGATATCCTTCACTGGTATCCTGGCTGTTTCTGCTGGTTCTACTGTCTTTAGAAACCTATTTTGCTGCAGCTCATAAAACCAGAGTAGAGGCTCTCACATTTTTTCTGAGCAGTTTGGCCTTTTGGTGCTTTGTCAAAGAGCATTATTTTTTCTCTGGTTTTATTGCCATCCTGGCGGGAGAAACACACCCCTATGGTGCGGTCTCATTCATGTATATTCTGGGGTATTGTGTTCTCCTTGTACCTCGTCTTTGGCCACAGCCAAAGCTTTTAATCAAAAATGTTGTCGTTTTTTTGAGTGGAATGGCTCTAGGGATTGGGTACTACCTTCTTTTGCATGGAGTGTACCTGAGTCAAGCGGAATCGTTGGATGGAAGGATTGGCGGTAATGTCATTTGGGCGTATCTTTTTGGCTTTCGCTTTTCCTGGCGTCATCTTCCCGAAGCCCTCATCTGGATGGTTGCTCTTGGTTCGTTTCTTGCTGCTCAGCGCTGGAAAACCGATCGATTTCTCCTACCGTTTCTTGTGTTGACCATTCTTTTTAGTGTGATTTTTCCCCGTGGGAATTTTCACTACATGATTTATCTTTATCCTCCGCTCATTCTTCTGATTCTGACAGAGGCTAAGCATCGTAAACTGACCAATTGGCTGGTTCTAGGACTCTTTCTCTTTTTGTTGCCCCAATACATTTTGCTTTACTTTGATCAGCGTGGCTACGACCATGAAGCCTATGTCCAATCCCTTCGTGAGGCGGTTTCAGAGGAGCAGGAAATCATCTACGGTCATCCCAATTCTTGGTTTGCGTTCTATGACCGAGAGTTTTATGGACCGGGGTATTTTAGCCGTGCAAATCTTCCCATAGAGGAATGGCCATCAAAAATGGTTGTCATTGAGAATGCACTATTAAACCGTACTGGTGGTGAGGAATTGCTGGATATCCATCGTGATGCCTATGATTGGGAATTGCTAACAGAATTGAACAATGGACCGAAAGGGCCCACAACCATCTGGCATATTGAAAAAAGATTTTCAGAGGTTACAGAATGAAGAACGCTGTGATGAGGTTTCTCCATTCTCCAGAGTTTGGACGCATGGTTCGGTATGGAATGGTGGGCATATTAAACACAGCACTTTTTGCATTGTGTTCCTGGGGCTTGAGTCGATTCGGTTGGCATTATGCCCTTTACACATTCCTTTCCTATGGCATTGCGATTCTTTTCAGTTTTGTGATGAACCGATTTTTTACCTTTCAGGCCAAAGCGGGTGGGGTGGGCACCATGTTTGGGCGCTTTCTCTTGGTGACCTTTTCTTTATTGGGAGCAGTACAAGGCATCCAATATTTATTGATTGATGTTCTGGCTCTTCGCGAACTTTATGGTGTTGGAATTGGAATGGTGTTTTACACCGGTTTGGGCTATGTGCTGAACCGTCTCTGGGTCTTTCAGCAGAACCCGTAAAATCGTCTCTACCGACCCCGCCGCAAGGAAGCTGGCGGGGTGGATTGCATTCAGATTAGGAATGGGTAAGAAGATTTTGTGCCTTGGTTAAAGCATCTTGAAGGCTCAAATTTTCATGGTTTTCCCTTTTTTCCAAATCCTTGAGGGTTACCACAGCATTTTCGTGTTCATTTCCCCCCACAATCAGGGCCAGTTTGGCCCCTTTGGATTCGGCAAATTTAAATTGAGCTCCCATCTTTTTTGCTTCAGGGTAAATCTCTGTGCGAACCCCAACAGCCCGGAATGATTGGGCAAGTTTTTGATAGTGGCTCATCAAAGATTCATCAAGCATCATGACAAGAAGATCTGTATTGGAGCTGGCTGATTCCAGGCGCCCCAATTCTTCTAGGCCTGCCATTAAACGATCCAAACCAATAGAAGCTCCCACTCCGGTGACGGGTTCCTTCATGAAAAGGCCAGTGAGGTTGTCATAGCGGCCTCCTGAACAAACGGAACCCAGGCGGGGGAGGTCGGTGAGGAAGGTTTCAAAAACAATTCCTGTGTAGTAGTCCAACCCTCGGGTGATGGAGGGATCCAGGGTGAAGCGAGCTGATTCACCCATGTCTTCGACAGCGGCTAGAATGGCCTCTAGGCGGCCAAGAGGGGAGTTTCCTCCGGTGTCTTCTGCACCAGCAAGGCGAATCATTTTGGCCAGAGTGGCACGATTATCCTCTTCTGCAACAATGAAATCGAGTAGAGTTTCAGCCCCCTCATCCCCCACAAGAGCAGACAGCTGGTTTTGAACTTCGGCCTCTCCGATTTTTGCCAGTTTGTCCACAATGCGAAGAACTTCGGCAGTTTTCTCACCAATGCCCAATTTTTCTAAGAGAAGGTTGAAAAGACCCCGGTGGTTGAAGCGGATGGTCACCTCTCCGGCTTTGAGGGTACGGAGTCCTTCGGCCATCATGAGCATGATTTCTAAGTCCGCTGTAGCTGAATCTGTACCAACAATGTCAAAGTCACATTGGATGAATTCCCGGTAGCGTCCTTTCTGGGTGTTTTCCCCCCGCCAGGCCTTGGCTATGTGGTAGCGACGGAACGGCATGGCTAATTCGTTTTTATGGGCAGAGACAAAACGAGCAAAGGGAACGGTCAGGTCAAAACGGAGGGACACATCCCTTCCGCCGTGATCAGTGAAGCGGTAGGTTTGTTTGTCCGTTTCTCCTCCGCCTTTGGAAAGAAGAATCTCAGCATATTCTAAAACGGGTGTATCAATGGGAACATATCCATAGGAGGAGAAATGGTCTTCCAGAGCCCGAATCAAATGACGACGGGGAATTTCAGTGGTGGGAAGGAAGTCGCGAAATCCTTTCAGGACCTTGGGTTGGATGATACCGGCCATGCCTGTCTCCTTGGAGCGTGTCGACGCAAAACAATTTTCCGAAATCTTTCAAGTAGATTCAGTGTGTTTCCCATCATCCCGTTTTGCCCCTTAAGGGGCAAGTGCTGAGGAGAATTGCGAGAAAAAACAGATGATGAAGGCCTCAATCCTCAAGGGGCTGGTTCAATCATGGTTCTTGATGGTTGGCGACACACATTCGTTGGCTAGGATCATTGAGAATGATGACAAGAATCTCCAGGTCAGTTGGCATAGATTGGTAGTTTGTCTTGGATGGCTGGTATTTGTTTCGAACCTTGTCATAAAATGTTGTATCTCACTTTTTTATTGTGTGTGTAATCATGTTGAGAAAGCGAAATACTTGGTTTTTTTGCATTCATCTTGGAAATCTCTATGCAATTTATGAGATGAATAATCTGAGGAATAAATGATGTGCAATAAAGTTATTTTTGGGTTATAAATTTCAGAGTAGAAAACAGAAATTATGGAGTATCTATGTTATCATCAAAAAAATTGTCTCTCATTATTCAAGGAATTCTTTTCTACAGTCTATTACAAACTGTTTCCAGTTTTATGGGTATGAACTCAGCCTATCTCCCTCGATATTTCTGGGAATTCTTTTCAGCCTTTGTGATTCATTTTATATCCATGATTCTGATCATGATTTCCATGAGAAAATCAAACCCAACTTTATCTCTCATCAGCTTTTTTCTATGGGGCCTCTATCTCTTGAGTCGAATTCCTCGTTTGATGACCCATAATCCAGTAGAAAGTCTTGCGATAGTTTTGCCACTCCTCGTTCTTGATGGACTTGCGATTGTTCTCACATTTAGAGACCTTCGGAGATCATAATTCCGTTTCATTCTCCAATGCGAATTTGGGGACGAAGGACCTTCTCTTTATGAACGGTCTTTGAAGGGAATCACGAGATTAGCGACTTTGCTTTGAAAAATGATTGATTCAAAAATAGGTGTGTCTACAGTTGATTTTCTGTCCTCTTTATCATCAATTTTCGCGGGAAGCCAGCATAAAGTTTAAAACTGTACTAAACTCCTTAGCTTTGCGGCCTGAGGTGTTCTCAGGCCATTGAAGGAGTTGTTTTTATGAAGAAATCCATTTTCATCATGGCCATGGTGGCCATCTCCACGGTTTTTATCATGACAAGTTGTGGAAGTGGTGATTTGCCAACAATGGAAAAAAATGGTCTTGTGGTGAGTTATAGCGAGGGTTCTGAGGAACGAGCTCAGCTTCAAATGAACCGTGTCTTGGCAATGAAAGATTATTATGAAAAACCTTTGGATGCATCTGTGTTCTTGGCCCTCATTCTGCTCAACGAAGAGGATTGGGGAGATATTGGACTTCCGTTTGGTGTTCCTGCCATTGATACGAGTGGAGAGGTGAGCATCATTATTGCTCCAGCCACTCAGGATGGAGTTTTAGTTCAGGATGCCCTTTCTCAAACAGATCTAGTGCCGCAAACAGTCTTTGATCAGTTGGATGAGGTTGGTTACACCTTTGAGCAGGCCGCCAAGGATTTTCCAGATCTCGTGGCCTTTCATGAGGTAGGACATGCATTTGCTCAGGCCTTAGAGCTTGAAAATTTGAACCTTTGGCTCTCTGAATTGACAGCCACCTATTTTCTTCAAGGGTACTTAGTTGAAAATGAACCAGAACTGGCTCAGGTGTGGTTGGCTATGGGTGCTGTGAGTTACTTGCAAGGAGGAGATCCCGAATACACAAGTTTGGCAAAATTTGATGAGTTGTATTCAGGTGTAGGGGTTCCAAACTATGATTGGTATCAGAAACAATTTGCAAAGAAAGCCGCCGATTTGTATGAACGCCATGGTTTAGGTTTTGCGCGAGCACTTCAGGAAATGTTTGGTGGTGTTGATTCTTTGGATGGAGTGGATGCTCTCAATCGTTTGGAAGAACAATTTCCTGGAGAATTTATTTCTTGGGCTCAAGAAATGGCGGCTTATTCTCAAGATGACTCATTGAAAATAGAGGATCAATAAGCCATTTTTACCCCTTCCGCATTGGCGGAAGGGGTCGATCTAAATAAAAAAGGAAAACGGTTGGGTTTGGAGTATTTTATTCCGCATATTTCTGATCAAGGCATCAACAAAAATCCTTTGCTTTGTTTTTCGGTGGCAAGAGAGATCGTTCTTGATTTTGGTGCATTATGATTCCTTGCAAATATTAGAATGCTGCGCCTTGAAGAAGGATGTCTATGGTGGGTTTGTGATCAGCCCAGCGCCAGTTAAAACGCACACCGGCGTTGAGGCCGCTGAAACTGTCAAACAGTCCAAAATCCATCAATAAGGCAACGCCGGTTGACCACCGGGAAAACCAGAGTCCTGTTTGCAAGGAATTGGAGTAACCGACATAACCAAAGTCGGAATTGAGAGCCAGACGGAAGCGCTGAATGAAGAGCACAGGTCCAACGCCCCAATCGGGATAGCCTAAAGCAAACTCATAATCCACACGTCCAACAACGCTGAGAGCGGGGTTTTCCCAAGAATATCCTCGGGCTGGGGCTGTGATGGGGGAGAAATTTCCGGTTTGGCTTTCAGCTTCAGCTTTGAAGGAGAGTTGGGCAGAGGGGAAGATCCCTGGTAGTCGAATCTCGCTTTCTATTCCGATGGCATCCTCATTGAAGGATGGGGAATGGATGTAGGTGGTTGAAAATGCCACACCACTTCCCTTGCCAACAAATCGTCGTGATTCTGTTCTGTTGGCGTCAAATTCAATGTTATAGGACAGTATGGGACGGAGTTGATAGGTTTTTACTCCCATCGCATCCAAGCGAAGAACCCCGCCAGCTTGAAGTGTTGCTGTTGCCGTTGTTTTCCATATTCCATTTTGCTGAAGCACCATAGGCAGAGAGAAGGATAAGGTGCTTTGCACCTGGTGCATCTTGAATGGGCTTCGGTATGTGTAGTTTGCCGAAAGGCCAATGATGGGACGGAATCCTGTGAATTGGAATGTAGCGAAGGTGCTTGGGCTTTTTTCTATTGGATCATAGGCCACGCCGAGAGTACTCGAATAACGATTGATCTTATCCTTTGCCTGCAATGAGAACGAGAGCCTTCTGCCATCGTAATTAGGGAACCAAGAATGGAAGGTAATTCCTCCAAAGACTGGCTTATAGGGCTGCTCAGGGAATTGTTGATTTCCTTCTTGAATGGCTTCTTCCCTGTTTTCAAGGCTGCGAAGGGGAAGACTGGATAAGGCGGATTCGTGATGATCTGGCCTTAGTAGACTGGAGAATTCATTGGCACTGACAAGGGCCACGTCTTCTAATGGCCTACCACTGCTTTGGGGGATGGTGAAAAGGCCAAAACCTTGAGTGGAGGAAATCCTTTGTGATATCCAAATCTGTCCTTGAGACCCTGCCAGGGGATGATGAGGGCTGTAGGGGAGACGCGCCATCAGACGGGGAGGGGAGAGGTTCTCCTGAACTTGGCTTGGAACGCTCCACAGGGCTTGATCACCACGTAAGTTATCTGTGAAGAAAATTTGGGATCCATCTGCTGAGAAGACCGGTGTTTGGGTGGTTCCAAATCGCAATTCAGTGAGAGGATTCCAGTTCTGCTCTCCGGGAGTCCAATGGGCAATGCGTCGACCTGTTGGTTCTGCTAATGTGAAGGTGATTTGTCTCCCATCTGGTGACCAGGAAGGATGGGCTGGATGGCGTTGGTTCAAAGGAAGTTGTTCTAAAACTTGGCCATTCACGGCATCCACAATAGTGAGAGCATAGGTTCCTGCCCCTAGTAGCTCCGTTACAACAAAGCGAGATCCATCAGGAGAGAGTTCTGGGAAGCGATATTTACCACTCAGCAAGGTTTTCCGTTTCTGTCTTCCAGGTCTGGACAACGAAAATTCGGTGGTGATGAGATTGGCTTGATTTTTGTATGGGATGCTTGGGTGGAAACGGACACTGTCCCAGAGAACTCGTATGCGTTGATTTTGATGGGGAAGAATGGCCGCACTGATTCGTCCGTTTTGGGGAACTCGAATCAAAGGTTTCTCTTCACCTTGAGGATTTCGGTGCCACAAACGGGTGACTTCCTGATCTCGGGTTCTGCGAAAAATAAGGGATCCATCGGAAAGAGCCAACACGGGTTCGATGGTTTGATAATCCTGTTCGGGAAGACTGGATTGGAGTATGGCTGGTGTGTAGCCTCCATCCGCTTCAATGATGGCCTGAGATTCCGCCCTTTGGTCTTGGATTTCTTGGGCCATTTGGGTGTAGATATCACGTGGTTTTTCGCCTGTGACTCGTTTCAATGCAGCATGTAAACCAAGAATGGGAAGACCAAATCGGCCTGCAGTGTTAAAAATCTCCTCCATGGCATCATGACCAAAAGTGCGACGAACATAGGACCAAAAGGAATAACCAAAAGCATAGGGGGAGGGGGTGTGACGACGCAGTGATGGATTGACAGAACGTCGGAAGGACGGCAAATCTCCATCACTCACCCACGATCCCATGATTTCAGTGAACTCTGGATTCCGTCCTCGTCCTTCCTGGGAATGCAGCGTTTCTGTCACCACGGCGTCACCCTCTAAGAGCCAAATGGGTGAAGACAGAAAGAGACCGGCAGCCCAACCTGCTTCTCCCATCAGAATGTGGTAAACCCGGGTGGCGCCGTGGTCGACCCGAGAAAACTGGGCCATATGACGCCCCTCATGTCGAGCCAAAAGCATCCACCAGTCTGAGGTAGGGGTAAAATCCTCCCCAGGAGCGGCATACCACAGACTTCGTCTGGGGAGAAGCCCAACAAAGCCATTGGCCACCACCCCATCATCGGTGAGGATTAGCGGCCATTGGTAAGGTCTTTGGACGCCAATTTCCTTTTCAACATCATGGAGGGTGGAATCCAAGGTGATGGCAAGAGCCGCGGCCTCATCGGATAGACTTTGGGGATAGATTAGCTCAAACCGCCCTGTTTCTCGCATCATCCAGGGGCCAGGTGGGATGGATTCTTCTGCGAACAGGAGATTTGGTGTACTCAAAATAAGGATGATTGGGAAAAGGACCAAGAACAATCGACAAAGGGAGGGGCGGTGCATATCAGTCTCCTGTTCTCTTAGTATACCTCCCGGAGGATTATGCACCAATGATCTTCATAAAACCCTGACACCCATATTAGTAGTTGAATAACAGCCATACATCATGAATGATTCTCAATCACTCTGTGTTCCCTTGATTGGTCATTGCTAAATCTTTGAGGGGTAATGGTGATTGATGTAATAACTCTGTAAAAATCTGTTGTGACAATTCCACTTTCAGGTGAGAAGGGTCAATGAAATTTTTTTTCTCACTGGTGAACGAATTGAATGTCATGACATTGGGACAGATTTGTTTGATTTCTTGAAGCCATTCATTATAAGTATCTTCCAAGCCGTTTTCCTGAATGATTTGAAAAAGCTCTATATGAATTGGTGATATATATGTGTATAGCTCAAAATTCTTTGCTTGGCATTCTTCAACAATTTGCTGAAATTGCTTCAATCGACCAGTATTCATCACGGATCCAGGCCTGTATGTTTTTCTATAACTCCCTAATGTCCAATTCCATTTATTCCTAAATCGTTCATCTGAAATAGAATCGTCATATGATTTAGAACCATCGGCATTGTATTTATTGTGAGTATAGTCATTCCCTTCCATCACGGAACGTAGAAGTTTTGCAGATTTTTTGACTGACTCAATGGAAAAATAGCGTCTAATAAAATCCTTGTAATGAAGATTTTCTTCATAAAATAATTTATGATAATAGCTTAAATTACCCGGTGGTGAGAAACTTGACAGAAAAGGATAAAAACTGAGTCCAATGAAAATTTGTTGGACATCAGGGAATTCATCGAGATGATGAATGAGATATTCAATTTCTTCGATGCTTGAACTCGGTAGAGAGAAATTAAAAACATCTTTTTGTGTTAATCTAGATAAATAGTCCGTATCAGTATAGCCAACTCTTGAATCTCCAAATTGAATAATTTCCGGATTAAAATCTTCAGCGAGAAAATATACAACTTCATGCTTTGAATCTGAATACTGCTGAATTCTCTCTCTGAAGAAAATTTGGTATGGACTTATGAAATATGTAAAACATAGAGTCAAGAGAACGAGAAGTGAAAATAGAATGCAGAATACCCATAGGTGGCTTTTTGAAGACATTTTTGCTCCTAAAACTTGAAATACAGAAAGTCAGCAGGTTCTGCCATATAGAGAACAGCAGAAAAGAGGAATATGCATGTTGCAATTGAATATCGAAAACTGTGTCTGAAACTCTTGTTCATAATTTGGTTTGTATTGGGTAAAATAAGCACAATTACGAATGAAACAAGGAGATATATAAGCTGACGTGGTGTGGCGTAATAGAGTTGTGAAAACTGAATATTGGAAAAATCAAACATCTTTGATATAAATACGAATGCTGTTCCAATTGATGGTGATACAAAAAGGATCCAAAGCATATTGACAAATGCAAATGTGATTGGCCAGCAAATCCAAATTGGCAAACGAAAATGACTTCTCAAATAAGTATGAGATAAAATTACTAATATTCCGTTTATTATTCCCCAAAGCACAAAGTTCCATCCAGCACCATGCCAAATCCCTGAAACAAAAAATGTGATAAATGTGCATGTGTAAAACCAAAATTTTGAGTGATTTACTCGCTTCCAAATGCTGCGAAATAAATAGTCACCTAGGAATCTCGATAATGTCATATGCCATCGTTTCCAATAATCAGCAAAATTTGTGGCTTTATAGGGAGAGTTAAAATTGATGGGAATATTTATATTGAATAAAAGGCCAAGGCCAATGGCCATATCCGCATAACTCGATAAATCAAAATAGTATGCAAAAGTATAACTGAGTGATGTGAACCAAGCTTCAATGAAAGACAAGGATTCAAATCCAAGAACACCTTCTGCTCCCCAACTTGATAATGGGTCTGCAAGAAAGATTTTTTTGAAACAGCCCACAGAAAAAAGGAACAAACCACGATTAATATTGTCAATATTAATGCATTTTTTTTCAATATCATGATACTGGTCCACCACATCAGAGTGATGAACAATGGGGCCAACAATGAGCTGAGGAAAGAAGGTAATGAAGAGAAGGTAATCCACAAAGGAATAGTGCCCAGTCTTACCTTGAGAAGAATCCACAAGATAGGCAATGAGCTGAAATGTAAAAAATGAGATTCCTATTGGAAGGATGATATCCAATGCATCAAAACTTTTGTTTCCTAAATAATTAACATTTGTAATGATGAAGTTTGTATATTTATAATAGCCCAGTAAAAGAACATTGAGTAAAATTCCTGTGACAAGGGTGAATGTCTTTTTTAATCCTTGAGGAAAATTGTTTAAGGCTTTACCACAGCCATAATTTCCAATGATGCTCGCAATGAATACAATGGTGAATTGCGGGCTTCCAAACCAATAGAAAATCAGTGATGAGAGAACGAGAAGAACTTTTGCAAGGGAAAAGAACTTGAATTTATTGAGCAGGAAATACCCACAGAAAACTATGGGTAGAAAAAGAAATATAAATTCGTAGGAAGAGAAAATCATGAATAGCCCTTTTTGTAAATTGCCTTTGTGAGATATCATCTCTTTTCAGAAGATTTGATGATAATATATAAGATTTGATGATAATATATTAGAATTGAGTGATCGTCAATTTACCACAAGATCCAAATTTTGACATGAACTTCGCATCGTTTGAAGCTAGATAGACACGTAGAAATAACATAGTAAAGCCTAATCGCGCATTAATTATCGAATCTTGACAACTCCCCGTCCGTGGGATACAACATCATCATTCTGAGAACGGGCCGCGGCCCTTCAAGGAACCGATTTTCTTCGTCACCGACGAATCCAAAGGTGGTACTGATGGACAAGCGGCTTGGGATGATGGCCATCCTTCTGACGAACAAAGCATCTGTGCATGCGCTCAACAACCTTCTGTCTGATTTCTCAGACATGGTCCTGGCTCGTCAAGGACTGCCCTTAAGGGAAAAACACATTCATGTGATTTCCCTGGTGGTGGAAGGAAGCAACGATCGCATTGGTGCTCTCTCTGGAAAACTCGGTCGCCTCGAAGGCTGTAAGGTCAAAACCGTTCTCACCGATTACCGGGAGGAGAACAACCATGGCCAACCCAAGCAGCATTCTGGATTATGAGCGCATAGACCAACTCGGGCGCAGTCCCGAACCCAGCGCTCAAGAACTTAAAGACATTCTTGATAAAGCCCGCCTGCTTAAGGGTTTAGAAGACCCTGAAGCCGCATCTCTTTTAGCCGTCACCACCCCAGAGGCCCGACAGGCCATCTTGGAGGCGGCCGCCTTTGTCAAAAGTGAAATCTACGGCGCCCGAATGGTGCTCTTTGCACCCCTTTATGCCGGGAACAAATGCTCCAACGACTGCCTCTACTGCGGATTCCGTCGCACCAACAAAGACCTCACCCGCATCACCCTCAATCGTCATCAGATTGAGGAAGAAACCCGCGCCCTTTTGGCCCAGGGCCACAAACGCCTTTTGCTTCTCACCGGAGAAACCGGCGCCTACGGTTTGGATTACATGATGGATGCTCTTGATGCCATCTATTCCGTGCGAGAGAAGGGGGCCAACATCCGCCGGGTGAATGTGGAAGTGGCTCCCATGTCTGTGGATGACTTCAAAGTCCTCAAAACCGGAAACATCGGCACCTACACCTGCTTCCAAGAAACCTATGATCCCACCTATTACGCCAAATACCATGTGGCCGGCCCCAAAGCCAATTACCTCAACCGCCTCACCGTTATGGATCGGGCCATGGAAGCTGGCATTGATGATGTGGGCCTGGGCGTTCTCTTTGGCCTGGCCCCCTGGCGCCAAGAAGTCATTTCCATGTTGGACCACGCTCGTCACCTGGAAAAACGCTGGGGTTGCGGACCCCACACCGTCTCCGTCCCCCGGCTTGAGCCCGCTCACGGCGCGCCCATTTCCTCCGCCGTTCCTCACCCGGTGAATGATGATGACTTCCGTCTCCTGGTGGCTGTTCTCCGCCTCACCTTGCCCTACACCGGCATCATTCTCTCCACCCGGGAAAGCGTGGAAATGCGCAACAGCCTCTTCCGCTACGGTGTTTCCCAAGTTTCCGCCGGATCCCGCACCGAACCCGGTGGGTACCAGGACGCCAAGGAAAGTGAAACCTTCTCCCACAGTCAATTTTCCCTGGCCGACCACAGAAGCCTCCACCAAATGGTGAGCGACCTTGTGGATGGGGGATTTGTTCCCTCCTTCTGCACCGGGTGTTACCGCATGGGACGCACCGGTGCCGACTTCATGGACCTGGCCAAACCGGGGCTCATCAAATGCTTCTGTCTGCCCAACGGACTCTCCAGCTTTGCCGAATACTTAGAAGAATACGCCGATGACAGTCTCAAAACCCGGGGCTATGCCACCATCGACCGTCTGGCCAATGAAGCTGAAACCCCAGAAATCCGTCAACGCATCATTGATGGTGTGGCCAAAGTCCGCACAGGAGGTCGTGATATCTATGTCTAAGCCATCCGATTCTTTGGGCGCCTCCCCCCCCTCCGGGGAGGGCCGCCTGCTCCGCTCAAACGGCCCTCATCCTCCCGCTTCTTCCGGCTCCGTCCCCTCCGCCGGGCGGGAGGAGGCCGTAACCGCTGCGCCGGCTGGCGCAACAGCCCCTATGTCCAAAGAACAGGCCTTTTCTTTGTTCTTTCGCCGGGATTTGGAGAGCTTAGCGGCCGAGGCACGGCGCATTGCCTCCTTGCAATTTGGAGACGCTGTGTATCTGCGCGGACTCATTGAGTTCACCAACCACTGCGCCGCGGACTGTTTGTACTGCGGCATTCGCCGCTCCAATCCCGCCCCGCGCCGTTACCGCCTCACGGATGATGAGATTCTTCATGCCGTGGATGAGGGTTTTGAGCGGGGATTGAGAACCTTTGTCCTGCAAGGCGGTGAGGATGCCGCCTTTGATACCCAACGTCTGGCTCGGCTCTGCACAGCCATCAAAGAGCGTTCCCAGGGAGAGGCCGCCCTCACTTTGAGCTGCGGGATTCGGTCCCTTAAAGACTACAAAGCCCTCAAATCCGCCGGAGCCGACCGCTACCTCATGCGCTTTGAAACCTCCGATCCCCAGCTTCATCAGTATCTGCGCAATGGCAGTACTCTTCAGCGCCGTCTCAAAGCCCTCTATGACCTCAAAGACGCGGGATTTCAGGTGGGCTCTGGTTTCATGGTGGGACTCCCAGGTGAAAGCGATGAGGTGGTGCTCCGTAATGTGGAGCTTTGTGCAGAAATGGAAGTGGATATGGCCGGTGTGGGGCCCTTCATTCCTCATCCGGAAACCCCTTTGGCTGAAAGTGAGCAAGTGGGCCTGGAACGAGCCCTCTATGCCACAGCCTTATTGCGCATCCTTTGTCCCCAAACCCACATTCCCGCCACCACAGCAGCCGGATCCTTGCAGAAGGATGGGCGGGAGCGCATGATTGCCTGCGGGGCCAACGTCTTGATGCCCAATCTCACCCCCGTTTCCGCTAAAAAAGATTATCTGCTTTACCCTGGAAAAATCTGCCTGGATGAAAGCGGCCTGCAATGTGTGGGTTGTCTGTCCATGCGGGTGCGTACCGTAGACCGGGAAATTTCCTTTGACCGGGCTGATGGCCGAGCCGGAGGACCTCGTCAACCGGTGTTGGAGTTGGGAGCGGCTCGTGACTGAAAACGCTCCACTGTGGGGGGAGGAAACCGCCAAGGCCTTAGAAAACTTTGGAGGGGGAGAAGCCCTTCCCCGTTCTCTCATTCAGGCCTATGGGGAAGTCAAATGGGCGGCTCTTGAGGCCCTTCAAGAAACGCACCAGCTTTTCACACCCACCATGATGGAGGCTCTGAGAGAAAGTTGCGCAGAAGTGGTTCGTGGCCGTTTGGATTCTTCATTCCCACTTCCCATCACCCAAGGCGGGGCTGGAACCAGCTTTCATATGAACCTCAACGAGGTTCTCTCGGCCCGAGCAGCCCAGCTTAGCGGGGAAGCCCCCCCTGATCCCATTGAGGATTTGGCCCGTTTCCAATCCACCAATGACACCTTTGCCACGGCCTGTGTGGTGGCGGCCTACCGCTGTGTTGAGCAAGCTGAGCAGAGCACCATTGCCCTTCAGGAAATCTTGGTCAATCTGGAAACCCGTCATGATCACGTACTCATGGTGGGGCGAACCGAATTGCAAGATGCCCTGCCCATGCGGGCCGGAAGTCTTTTTGGTGCCTGGGCCGGGGGAGTGGAACGAGACCGCTGGCGCCTCTCCAAAGTGGCTGAACGCCTGCGTGAAGTCCCTTTGGGAGGAACGGCTCTGGGAACGGGATTTGGGGCACCACGCCGCTATGCTCATGCGGCAGAACGTCATTTGCGCCGCATCACTTCTCTTCCCCTCTGTCGTTCCCAGAACATGATGGATGGGGTGGCTCTCAAAGATTCTTTGGCAGAGGCGGCAGGAGCACTGCGTCTCATGGCCTTGAATGTTTCTAAATTTGCCGGGGATCTTTTGTACTATACCTCCCAGAGCATTGGGGAAATTCACCATCCTGAACTGCAGTACGGGTCATCCATGATGCCCCTGAAAGCCAACCCTGTGCTCTTGGAGCGGGGGAGGGGATTGGCCCTTTCTGCCATGGCTGAAGCCCAAAAAGTGGACATGTACGCCCGGGATGGGCAGTTGCAGCTCAATGCTTACCTGCCGTTTTTAATTCGTTCCTATCTTCATTGCAGCCAGGAGTCCATCACGGCCCAACAGGACCTCATCCGCTTTTTAACGGTGATGGAATTGGATGAGAAGCAAATGGAAGAGAGGCTTTGTCAATCACCGGCTCTTCTCAATGCCCTGCTTCCTCTTCTGGGGTATCGGGCCCTCAAAACCCTTGGAGAGAGGGTGAGGCAGGAACGTCCCCATACCGTGGAGGACTTTGCAGCATTGGTTGTTGATGAATGTGATCTTTCTCCCCACGATGTGGCCCGTGCCCTGCGGCCGGCGGCCCTGACAGGCCCCCCCAAGGAGACCCTATGACGCAAACCCCTCTTTCTGAACGACTGCGTGTGGTATTTGCCGGTCCTATGAATGCCGGAAAATCTTCTTTGATGAATGCTCTCTTTGGCCGGGAAGCCGCCTTGGTTTCCGATACTCCCGGCACCACCACGGATCCCGTCACACGGTGTTTTGAAATCCCAGGCTTGGGTCCAGCGGCCATCACCGACACACCAGGCATAGATGATTCCGGGGAATTGGGGGAACAGCGGGTTAGACTGGCCCTGAACAAAGCCGCTGAGGCCGATATTCGCGTGTTCATCACGCCCCAGCACCGTTCCCCAGGAGAGGCCGAGAAGGCGCTGTATTCCTCTTGGTTCATGCCGCAAGACTCACCGGAGAATTCCGCGTCAGAAAAAGCGAACAAACCGGCCATTCTGGTGCTCACCCATGGGGATGAGCCACCTCACCCCGAAAAAGAAGCCTGGGCTCAGGCAAGTGGTGCCCTTCGCACCGAGGCCCCCTCAGGCCGTGGTATTCCGGCCCTTGTGGCCGCGATTGCCGCCGCCAAACCAGAGCGGGAAATGGCTCCCTTGGATGGCCTGGTTGGGGAGGGGGATACTGTGCTCATGGTGACTCCCATTGATTTGGCGGCTCCAGCCGGACGTCTCATCGGTCCGCAGGTCCAATCCATCCGGGATGCTTTGGATAAGGATGCCATTTCTGTGGTGGTGAAAGAGCGGGAACTGCGCTCGGCCTATGCCAACCTTCGTCAGCCCCCCAAACTGGTGGTAACAGACTCCCAGGCCTTCAGCAAAGTGGCTGCAGACATACCGGAACATCAGCTTCTTACCAGCTTCTCTATTTTGTATGCCCGAAAAAAAGGTGATTTAGGACAATTCCTCCAAGGTCTCGCGGCGGCCGTGGCCACCCCGGATGCTCCAGAAATCCTCATATTGGAATCTTGCGCGCATCATCGCCAAGCCGATGACATTGGCACCGTGAAAATCCCCCGTTTGTTCCGCCAAATGCTCCGGGATGATGCCAATTTTTCCTTTTACAAGGGCATGCCGGAACCCCAAGAACTGTCCAAGTTCCATTTGGTTATTCACTGCGGAGCCTGCCGTCTTACACGGGGAGCCATGGGGCATCGCCTTGATCTCCTCAAACAATCCGGTGTTCCTGTCACCAACTATGGAATGTTTCTGGCCTGGGCCAATGGCCTGATGCCTCGTGCACTTGAGCCTTTTGAAGATGCCATGGAAATCTGGAAAAAATTGCAAAAATCAGCATCGAGTCAAGGATGATCAATGCAAAAGGTGGTGTTTGCTTTTCTGGGCATTCAGAGAAATCGTCTTGACCAATGCCCCCTTGGATTGCCCCACTGAAGCGGACACGCTATGATGAACACCAGGAATTACTGATTTTATGCGCACCCGATATTTCCGAGACACAAAAGGCAAGCCAAGCATCAAGGCCGTGGTCTATGAAAAAAAAGACCACTCCATTCGCAAGTCCTCCATTGACATGGATGCGCGGAAGATCTGCGCGCGTCTGAGCGAGCAGGGACACGAAGCCTATGTTGTGGGTGGAGCCGTACGCGACCTTCTTTTGGGTCGAACTCCCAAAGATTTCGATATCGCCACCGATGCCACACCAAGCCGGGTGAAGAAACTCTTCCGGAATTCCCGCATCATTGGAAAACGGTTCCGTTTGGTTCATGTCTTCTATAAAGATGGGAAAATTTTGGAAGTGGCCACCTTTCGGGCTCCTGAATCTGGGGATAGGAATCATGTCTTTGGCACTCTGCATGAAGATGTGATGCGGAGGGACTTCTCCCTCAATGCCCTCTATTACAACCCAGAAGAAGAAACCATTATTGATTTTGTGGGAGGTGTGAAAGACATCCGTAAGGGTGTTGTTCGCAGTGTTCTCCCTCTTTCCACATCGTTTTCTGAGGATCCGGTTCGCATGCTTCGTGCCGTCAAGTATGCCGCCATGACAGGCATGCGGATTTCCTATCCTGTGGGGCGTCGGATTCGAAAGCAGGCAGAATTGCTGTCCACGGCTTCTGTTTCTCGACTTTCCGAAGAGTTGCACAAAATCCTCAAAAGCCAAAATTCGGAGGGAATCCTTCGATTGATGGATCGCTACCGGCTCTTGGCACCACTCTTACCCGAATTCTTCAAGCGCTTTGCCGCGGCAAAAAGTGACAGCCTCAAAGAGGCCTTCTTTTTGAGCATGGCTCGGCTTGATCAAAGGATGCTGAGCGAGGATGTGAGCCGTGGGGTGATGATTCGTTACCTCAGTGAAGATGTCTTAGCATCTGAGGGAGCCTTTACTCCCAAGGATCGTCGTTCGCCTCTTTTTATGGACGTGGTGAAGCAGCTTAAAGAATTGCTGAAGCCCTTGGTTCAACCTAATCGGGATGTGGAAGAGGCGGTTCGTGTTCTTTTCACAGAACGGGGACATAAACTGCCACGGAAACGCCCACGGCATCCGGAGGTTCGGGCGGGAGAATCCGAGCGTGAACGAGCCGGGGCGGGTGAACGGAACCGGCGTCGGCGACGGCGACGGCGAAAAAATCCCAGTAATCAACCCGTTGTTGCTAGCAAGAGTTAGTTCATAACACGCCCCGCCTCACTGGCGGGGCGTTTTTTATCTGATATCTTGGGCCAAGACGCCCTTTGATCGTTTTCACCATCAACTCATGGAGGTTATTGATGGACACTCGCACTTGGAATCTCACCAGTATTTATCCTTCATCCCATTCCCCAGAATTTCAAAGAGACTTGGATGAACTGAGTTCTCTTGCCCATTCTTTGCAATCTCTTTTTACCGATTATTCTCAGCTCTCTTCCCTCGAATTGCTGAAGGAAGCTGTTGGGGGATTTAATCGTCTTGGATGCTTGCATGAGCACCTGGAATCCTATGTCTATGCACTTTGGAGTGGCAACACACAGGATGAAGAGGCGCAACGGTTATTGGACACCTTGGAAGCGCGGGCACTTGCTGCAAAAGATGCCCAGGTTCGTTTTCGGGCTCTTCTTCCGTCATTGGCCTCTGAATGGGAGCAGTTGCTTTCCCATGAATCTCTCAAACCCTATGAGTACTGGCTTCAAGAGCAGATGACCTTGGCACATCATCAGATGAGCCCGGCAGAAGAGGCTCTTGCGGCGGATTTGCAACGGAGTGGAGGAGATGCATGGGATCGACTCCAGGGAAAACTGGTCTCGTCCCTTTCTCGTCCATGGAAGGATGGCCAGAAAACACTTTCCGAACTTCGGGCGTTGGCTTATCACAAAGATCGACCAATCCGGCGCAAAGCTTGGGAAGAGGAATGTGCCCTTCTTCAGGGAGCGGAAGCTTCTTTTGCCGCGGCCTTGAATGGTGTGAAGGGAACCTCGGATGTTCTCAATACCCGCCGAAATTGGAACAGCACCTTAGAACGTTCCCTTTCCCAGAATCGTCTCACCGAAAAGGCTCTCCATGCCATGTTGGATGTGATGGATTCTTCCCTTCCCATTTTCCGTCGGTATTTTCATGCCAAAGCGAAGCATCTTGGTTTGGAAAAACTCTCTTGGTTTGACCTTTTTGCTCCCCTTGGAGGGGATGGAGGGGTGTGGACCTGGGAGAAGGCCCAGGAATTTATTTCCAAGATGTTTGATCGTCTTCATCCCCAGATGGGAAATTTTGCTCGACGGGCCTTTGCAGAGCAATGGATTGATGTGGATCCTCGACCCGGAAAAGTTGGGGGAGCCTATTGCACGCATCTTCCCCTGACAGGGGAGAGTCGTATTCTCTGCAATTTTGATGGGTCCTTTGACAGTGTTTCGACCGTGGCCCATGAGTTGGGGCATGCATGGCATGGAGAGGTGCTCAAAGAGGCTTCAGGTTTGCATCGGGATTATCCCATGACCTTGGCAGAAACCGCGAGTATTTTCAGTGAAACACTGGTTTTTCAAGGTGGGCTAGAAGGAGCCTCTTCTCAGGAAAGACCAGGGATTTTGGATACTTATCTCATGGGGGCCTCCCAGGTGGTGGTGGATATTCTCAGTCGATTCCGATTTGAGAAGAATCTCATGGTGCTGCGAAGAGAGGGGGAGTTGAGTCCTCAAAAGCTCTCTCAGTTGATGGCAGAAGCTCAAGAATCCACCTATGGTGAGGGACTGAATCCGGAAGAACGTCATCCGTGGATGTGGGCTGTAAAGGGGCATTACTACGCCCCTGATCTTGCCTTTTACAATTTCCCCTATGCTTTTGGTCAGCTTTTTGCTCTTGGATTGTATGCCATCTATGAGCAGGAGGGTCCCACCTTTTTTGCACGGTACAACACTCTGCTTGGTTCTGCAGGAAAAGAAGATGCCGCCACAGTGGCACGAAGTGCTGGTTTTGATATTGAAGAGCCGCAATTCTGGCAGGGTGGAATCCAGCGGATTCTCACCTATGTCGAAGAAATGGAGTGCCTTACAGCAAAGTAATGCATCATTCTCGGCCCAGGGGAACTCCACCACCGTGGTTTTTTCATGGATGGAAGAATCATGGTGGATGGGTTGTTGCCGTTTGACTTTTGCAACAGCCCATCTCCCCTCAGGCTGCGTCAGGGATAATAGGGGCGGCGGAGCCGGTCCGAGGTACGAGGACGGAACCCCCGAATAGCCCGACCCCCGGTTTACCGGGGGGAACGCTCAAATTGGGAGCAAAAGAGGAGCACGGAACAAGGCCTCTCTGACTTTTGCAAAGCCTTTTTCTTGGTGCCTATTCTTTTTTGTGATCGGAGGTGAGATGAACTTCTGGAGTTTCGTGATCATTTCCAACCCATTTTCCATTTCGTCGGGCCACTCCAGCCACCACAAGGTTGAATTCATTGATGATGATGCCCGTGAACTTTTCAATCCTTCCAACCACATATTCTTTGAGCTCATGAAGGTTTTCGGCCAAAGGATGCCCAAATGGTGCTTCCACCTCTGCACGTATCTTGTAGACACCATGGGTGGGACGAATGCGAACTTTGCGGACAATCAGATCACCATCAAATTCATCCACACAATGGGCAATCATTTGTCCTAGCGCATGCTCACTGATGGCCACCGTTCCTTTGTGATCGCCATGAAAAGAGGGGCGAACCACAGATTTTTCATACACTTTTGGACCGGATTTTCCTCCCCGTCCCCGGGTGAAAAAGACTTTGATGGAATCGGATATGAGATGGGGATAATCCCGTTCCACCTCAATAGAAGGAACCGGAATCACATGTTTCCCTTCTTCATTCCGGGATTTTTGAGCCTTCTCAATATCCTCTTCTGAAGAGATTTCTTCAATCTGAATGATCTTGGAGGGAGGAGGAAGCTCTAATCGCTCAGCGGTTCGAGCCACCATTCGCTCTGAGGTGCCTAAAATGAGGATTTTCCGGATTTTTCTGGAGCGGATGGCTTTCACAACTTCGTGGCGATGAAGAGGATCGTCAAAAAGCGCTGTTCTGACCGCACTCATGTACACCCGTTCTCGTTTGGCCGACTTCCCAGCCACAATGCTGCTTCCCTGAATTAAAAGTCCATCATCAATGATGCATTCAATTCCATAGTTTTCTGCCACAAGCTTTGCCCGAAAACTTTTTCCTGTACCACTCTTGCCCACAAGGGCATACACTTTTGTGGCCCCGAGAATTTGCCTGAGTCTATCAACAACACCGGCCTTTCGGCGGGCTCCCTGTTCACCTTGCCCCATAAGCGTGCTTTTCACATCCTTTTTTGGCACCAGGACTTGTCAGAATCTCTCCAGCAAACCCAACCATGGCTCCTCTGATGAAGGTAGGAATTCCCTTGGCGGTGGTCAAGGGGGATAAGTTTGCTTGACAAGGCTTGAGGCCTTCAAGACAATGATCGTCGTGCCCGACCAAGACCGTAGCTCAGTACTATCCATCCAAAAAAACTCTGGATGGCCTCAACGCGGTTTATTCTATATATTTTTAACGTTATGTTTATTGGCCGTTTTCACCCTTCTTGTTCTGGCTCAATCCCCTTCAAATACTCTTTGGCCAGATTGGTATGTGCTTGCTCTTCCAGAATCGGAGTCGCCAGAAGATCTTGAAAAGGCTCTCCTCTCACTAGGAATTGAGGGAAGTGTGACCCGTGAGAGTGCACAGGTGCCCTACATGGCCATTCCCGAAATGTCCCATATCAGTGTGGATCAGATTGATGAGGCTCTGGTTTCCTCGGATCCTCGGCGTGATTCTTACATCAACGCCCTTCCTTCTTTATTTCAATCGGAGGGGTGGCAGCTGGCTTACCTTCCTGCAACTGCTTCTCTGAGGCATTACCAAAGAGCGCTCAAGAAGGCTCCAGGTTTTGAATCAGCACGGTTTTTAGACTCACAAGAGCGTTGTGGCTGGGTTGGGGTTCTTCTTATGGCGATTCTCATGTCGGTTCCTCTGGTGTTCCAACGGATGAAGTGGCAGGCTGAAATCTTCATGATGACCTTCTGGGCTGGAATGGCATACTTTATTCCCCCAGTGTTGATGGTTCCCCTTGGTCTTCTTGGCATAAGGATTCCCTGGAAAAAGCAAAATCCTCTCTGGTGGAATGGACTGGCCTTAATGGTGCCCATGTTGGCCCTTTTCATTCCGGCATTCTACGGTCAATGGATGATACTCTTTGCTTTTCTTCTTGCACTCTTGTCCAAAGAGTGGATTGTTTTCCGCTTTGTAAAAGAAGAATCAAGAAACCCAGAAGAAATGGTCATTTCTTCGAAGCAATCTTTATCTTGTCCAAAATGGAAGAAGTCTGTGGGGCGTGACCATGCCCTCTTTCAACCGGTTCCTCTCTTTTCGCCCCCTCCCTCAGAGCCGTTTTTTCAAGTGCCTTCCCGTGCATCCTGGGGGAATCTGGCGGTTGTGCTTCTTCTCATTGGTCTTTTAGCACTCCCAGTATTTCCTGGAAAACAGCAGTCCTTTTCTCTTCCAGCCCCTCAGTCCATCCATGGACAAACAAGAGAGGACCTTGAGGCCCTTTGGACAAACAGTTCTACCTCTTCCTTGCCCAACATGGCTCAAGCTCTTGCCTCATATTCCTATCAGGACGGCTTTATGTTTGGTGCTCAATACACATGGCCTCGTTCTGAAAATCCGCTTCTTGTGGCTCGCTATAACCAAGATGGTTCTGCCCTCAAGGAGCGATATGAATCCATTCAAAACTATGATGAAGCATGGTTTAGAGAGACAACAGAAGAACTTTTTTCTCAAGGAACAGGTTCTTTGCTGGCATCAGCAGGTGCCACCGAATTGGTGTATGTTCCTGCACCCGTTCAAGTGAATACACTCTCCTCCCATGCTCTAGGGATGAGTATTCTCTCTCTTTTACTTTCTGTGCTTCTCGTCATATTCATCCCCCCATCCTCACAACGGAATTGGGGACCCAGAATCCAAGTCATGATTGCTCGTAGGAGGGCACAAGCCGCATGAATCGTTTGAAGACATTTTCCCGGGGTGGAATTCATCCCCCGGATGGAAAGGCTACTACTGCTGGCCAACCCATAAAAAACGCCCCTTTACCAGCTCGTGCCGTTGTTCCATTCTCTCAACACATTGGTGCTCCGGCACGTTCACTTGTTGAAGTTGGTCAGCGTGTAGAAGAGGCTCAATTAATTGGTGAAGCAACAGGTTTCGTTTCAGCTTCAGTCCATGCTCCCATTCCTGGTACGGTAAAGGAGATTAAAAGTCTCTATCTTCCCAGTGGTGTGAAAACAGAAGCGGCTGTTATTGAACTTGATGGTGCCTTTTCTCGTCTAGGAAAACCCATTGCTCAAAGAGATTGGAGTGATCTGGAGAGTGATGCTCTTCTTGCCATCTTGAAAGAGCAGGGTGTTGTTGGACAGGGGGGAGCCACTTTCCCATCCCATGTGAAATTTGCCGTGCCCAAGGGCAAAAGTTGTGAAGCGCTCTTGGTGAATGCAGCGGAGTGTGAACCTTTCCTTTCCGCAGATCATCGATTGATGCTGGAACGCACTGAGGATCTCATTGAAGGCATTCGAATGGTGCAACGCATTCTCCAGCCTCAGCGAACGGTCATTGGTATTGAGTCCAACAAACAAAATGCCATTGATGCTCTGATCCCCCATGCAAAGCGTGAGGGCATTGACGTGGTTCCGTTGAAGGTAAAGTACCCCCAAGGTGCAGAAAAAAACTTGGTGGAAGCCGTTCTTGGACGGGAGGTGCCTGCTGGGAAACTGCCCATTGAGGTGGGAGCCATCATTGCCAATGTGGGGACACTCATCTCCGTTTGTGAGGCTGTTCGTGATAATAAGCCAGTGATTGAACGTGTTCTCACGGTGGCTGGTGGAGCCATTGCCCAACCGGGAAACATCCGAGCTCGTGTGGGTTGCACCTACCGTGATTTGATTGAAGAATGCGGCGGTTTTACTGAAGAACCTGTGAAATTCATCAGTGGTGGACCCATGATGGGATTTGCTTTCACGGATTTGGATACTCCAGTGACCAAAGGAACCAGCGGAATTTTGGCCCTAACAGCAAAGGAAGTGAATGCCTTTACTCAAACATCCTGCCTCTCCTGTGGTTTCTGCGTGAATGTCTGTCCCATGGGTCTCAGTCCCACCAGCATTTTTAAAAATGTGGAACATGAACGCCTTGATGAGGCCGCCTCACTTGGCCTTGATGACTGTGTCCTATGCGGTTCTTGCGCCTTTGTTTGTCCTGCCCACATTCCCCTCGTTTCTGCATTCAGAGCGGCACGAGGACGCCGCCGACGTCTTTCTGCACGCAATAGAGGTTAATCATGACAGATCAAATACTTATCTCTTCATCACCGCAAATCCATGCTCCCTTATCCACTCGTCGAGTCATGGTGGCCGTCCTTCTTGCCTTAGTTCCAGCCGGATTGTGGAGTTTCTATCTTTTTGGATTGCGTTCACTGGCTGTGATTGGTGCTTCTGTGGCCGCGGCCATGGTCACCGAGGGGCTACTTAATCTTGTCTTTCACAGAAAGCAGAGTCTTGGTGATTTGAGTGCTGCTGTGACAGGTCTACTTGTGGCCTACAATATGCCTCCTGCCATTCCCCTCTACATTCCCGTTGTGGCTTCTGTTTTTGCCATTGCCGTGGTGAAGTGGAGCTTTGGTGGTTTAGGTGCCAACTGGATGAATCCAGCCTTGGCTGGAAGGGTTTTTGTTTTCTTCTCTTGGGGCAAAGATATGGCCCATTGGACTCTTCCCAGTGTCACCGGTCTTGATGCCATCACACGGCCATCGTTAATGGAAGCGGATGTGGTTTCTGGTCCCACTCCTCTTGGTTCTGTCAAGGTGGCTCTTTCTCATCTGCCTCAGGGGGTGGATGGTCCTATGCGACTGTTGGAATCCGAAGGAATGCCTACCAGCTATTTAGATCTTTTTCTTGGACGAATGGCCGGATCCCTTGGTGAAATGTCTGCCATGTTGATCCTCCTGGGGGGAGTGGTTCTGATTTTGATGCGCATTGTAGATTGGCGTATTCCTCTGGCCTATCTTGCCAGTTTCTCACTCCTTGTTTGGTGCTTTGATGGGTTGCAGTATGGAATGGGTTTTTTCACAGGGGATGTACTCTTTCAATTGCTCACTGGTGGTTTGATGCTGGGAGCCTTCTTCATGGCCACCGATATGCCTACCACACCTTTAACAGGAACCGGAAAACTCATCTTTGCCCTAGGATGCGGTATTCTCACCTTTGTGATTCGCCGCTTTGGGAATCTTCCTGAAGGTGTCAGTTTGGCCATCATTTTCATGAATATTTGGGTTCCCCTCATTGATCGATGGACCAAGCCTTCTCGATATGGAGCAAGCGCATGAACGAAATGACGGATAAAGCGCTCCGACTTGGGGCCATTGGTGCGGTGGCAGCACTGTTATTGGCTTTGATGAATACTTTCACAGAGCCTGTGATTGCAGAGCAGAAAGCCCAAAAATTGAATTCTGCATTGACGGTTCTGTCCGGTGGGATTCAGCCCGGAAGAGAAGAAATGGCACCAGCTCCTGGAATTGCCCGACGCTGGCCCCTTGGAGCGGGAGAGGGCTGGATCTTGGAGTTGGATGCCGTTGGATATGGTGGTCCTATGACGGTGGTGGCCTCTTTTACCTCGAAAGGGGAAGTGATGGCAGCTCGGCTCATGGCCAACAGTGAAACAGTGGGATTTGGAAAGAATGCTGAGGATCCGACCTACATGGATATTTTTGTGGGAAGCGGGCAATCTGTCCCTGTGCCGGTGACCAAAACAGCCTTGGGAGATGATGCCGATGTTGTGGCTGGCGCCACAGTGACCTTCTCAGGAATCTCAGCAGCCATTGCTGCCGGCTCAAAAGCTGTTCAGGAATGGGGAGGCCAATAATGCGTGACATTTTTAAAGGTTTACTGAAAGAAAACCCCATTTTTGTTTTGGCTCTGGGGCTGTGCCCCTCCCTGGCTGTGTCCACCAGTGTGAACAATGCCTTGGGAATGAGTTTGGCCACATTTCTTGTTTTACTGGGTTCCAACATTGCCATCAGCCTTCTGGCCCGGCACATTCCGGATGAGATTCACATTCCTGCCTACATTGTGGTGATTGCCACATTTGTGACCCTGGTGGACATGTCAATGCAGGCCTGGCTTCCTGCTCTCTCTCAATCCTTGGGAATCTTCATTCCCCTGATTGTGGTGAATTGCATTATTTTGGGACGTGCCGAGGCTTTTGCTTCGAAAAATCCGGTTGGAGCATCCATCTTGGATGCTGTGGCCATGGGACTAGGATTTGCCGTGGGCTTGGTGGCCATTGCCCTTGTACGGGAAATCCTTGGAGCTGGGAGCATCACCATTGTTCCTGGAATCCTAGAATTTGCCGTTCCTGGACTTTCGGAAAAACCGGTCTTGGTTTTTGCCTTTCCTGCAGGTGCACTCATTGTGGTGGGCTTCTTGCAGGCTCTTTTCCGTTGGCTCGGAGAGGTAACTGAAAAATGACCTATCTTGGAATTATTCTCACCTACGTTTTTGTCAGCAATCTGGTTTTATCCCAGTTTCTTGGTCTTTGTCCTTTTATTGGTGTTTCAAAGAATACCGAAAGTGCTGTAGGAATGGGTTTTGCGGTCACTTTTGTGATGAGTCTTGCCACACTCATCACCTGGGCATTGCAAAATTTTGTGCTGGTTCCCCTGCGGATTGAGTTTTTGCAAACCGTCACCTTCATTTTGGTGATTGCCTCCTTGGTACAACTTGTGGAAATGGCCGTTCGGAAATTCTCCCCACCCTTGTACCAGGCCTTGGGAATCTATCTTCCTCTCATCACCACCAACTGTGGCGTGTTAGGAATTGCCCTCATCAGTGTGAATGCTGAATATGGTCCTATGGAAAGTTTCCTTGCTGGACTTTCTGCCGGAATTGGTTTTCTCTTGGCTCTCTTGCTCATGTCGGGCATCCGCGAGCGCTTAGATACAGAAAGAGTTCCCCGTCATTTGAAGGGTTCTCCCATCGCTTTTATCTCAGGGGGGTTGATGGCCTTGGCCTTTATGGCTTTTGATAAGGCCTTGCTCTCAAACCTGATTGGAGGATAGGAATGGTTGATATTATTTTAAGAATACTCTTTGCGTTCCTCTCCATTTCCGCTCTTGGTGCACTTCTTGGTTTTGGACTTGCTGTTGCAGCCCGAAAGCTCCGTGTCGAACGGGATAAAACCGTGGAATCTTTGATGAGCTCACTTCCTGGTCTGAATTGCGGGGCCTGCGGATATCCTGGCTGTGAAGGTTATGCCGAAGCTTTGGCCTCTGGGCAGGAGAGTAATGTGACGAAATGCTCTCCTGGAGGTGCTGAGGTACGTCAGGCCGTGGCGCAAACATTGGGGGTTGAAGCTGGAGAAAGTGGACCACGTCAAGTGGCACGCTTGGCCTGCTTAGGAGGGGATGGAATTGCCCTCCGAGATTTCCAATATGCTGGATATTCGGACTGCGAAGCAGCAAAAGTGCACTTTGATGGAGATAAAGGTTGCAAACATGGTTGCCTTGGTCTGGGTTCCTGTGTTAAATCCTGTCCGGTTGATGCCATTTCCTACACAGAAAATGGCTTGGTTCGAGTAGACGAAGAAAAATGCATCGGTTGCGAAGTTTGTGTGACCGTTTGCCCCACGGGGGCCATGCACATGGTAGACGCCGAATCCAAGTGGTTCGTCGCCTGCAACTCCACCGATAAGGCCAAAGCCACCAAAGCAGTATGTTCTGCTGGTTGCATTGGTTGCCGCATCTGCGAACGAAAATTCCCAGAGGCGGGTTTCAAGGTTGAGGACAATCTGTCCGTGCTGGCTTATACTAAAGAAAGCGGGGAAGGACGTCGTGAAGCGGCGGAAGCCTGTCCCGTGAAATGCATCATCAGAACGAAGGATTAAACGGACCGGTGAAAAGGGGAGGCCCCTTCTTTTTTCACCGCCCAAACCTCATGAGCAGGGTCAAGCTGATTTTTGGAACGGCCAACGCCGTTCCTTCTGGAGAAACAGAACACCTCTTTGAAGACGCGTATCAGAAAGCGTTTAAGCCTTTTCTGACCGCGATCTATAACCACCCAGAGATGCGTCCCACTCTGTTCTATGCTGGCCCTTTATTGGAATGGCTTGATAAACGCCATCCTGAATTCCATACCGTGCTGGCCGAACTCATGGCCAGCAAATCCATTGAAATTCTTGGGGGTCCCTACTGGGATCCCATGCTTCCCCTCATTCCCGCCCAAGATCGCGTGGGGCAGATTGAGGTGATGACCACTGATTTACGCAAACGATTTGGAAAACGTTCACGAGGAAGCTGGGTGACAGGCCGGGTTTGGGAAACCGCTTTGGCCTCATCTCTTCGGGCCAGTGGCATGGACTATGCTTTTCTTTCAGAAGATGCCTTTCCCAAAGTTCCCGCCTTCCGGCCAGATGCCCCCCTTGTGGCGGAAGATCAAGGAAAGACTGTTGTTGTTTTTCCCCTGATGGACAGCCTCTCACGACGTTTTTTGAAGGTTCCTCCAGAGCACATCTTGGATAGCCTCCGGACACTTGCTGATGGCCCAGATGAGCGGGAAGTCGTGGTGTCTCTCATTTTGGATGGACTGGCATTGGGGGGAGATGGAACCCATACCGTTTGTTACAAAGAAAAGTGGTTAGAACGTTTCTTTGCCGCTGTGCACCAATCACGGGATTGGCTGGAATGTGTCCATCCTGGACGATATCTGCGTAATTCCCGTGTTCCTCGTCCACGAGTCTATGTGCCAGGTCCCACTTATGATGCCCTCATGAGTTGGACCCGTGAAGATGCTTCATCTGAATCTCAGCTGCCCCCTCTTACCACTCCGGCCGCCTATTACCGAGAATTCCTGTCCAAATACCGGGAAAGCAGTCTGCTTTATGCAAAAATGATGCATATTCAGGTGCTCACCAACCAATTGCGAGGGGACCGCTACCGCAAGAAAAACGCCAAAGAAGAACTGTGGCGGGGACAGGAGCACTATGCCTACTGGCATGGGCCCACCGGTGGAATCTGCAACAGCCGTCTACGTCATGGGGCCTACAGTGCTCTTCTTGAAGCAGAAAAAGCCACACGAGAAAAGGGCATCTTCAAAGCGGCTCTCACCTCCGTGGATTTTGACATGGATGGAGACAAGGAATTCCTCTACAACGGGCAAATCTTCAACGCCTATGTGCACACCATTGGTGGGGCCTTGTTTGAGCTTGATTATCTCCCCGTTTCCCGAAACTACCTGGCCACCTTTGCCCGTTACCCCGAGGATTATCATCCACCAGCCACCCGGGAGCAGGGTTATGATGCCCATCCCCGCCAGGCCTTCATGGATCACATCCTCTCTCCACAAGATGGCCCAGAAGACTTTCGCAAAGCGGCCGATCGCCGAACGGATCCCTTTCCTGGATTGCGCTACAAGCCCAAGGAAGTGGTGCGGGATCAACCGCGCATCACCTTCACCCGTAAAGGACCATCCAATGGCAGCGGTGAGGATTTGGAAATCATCAAAACCTACCGTTTTCGGCGAAGTACCTTAGAAGTGGAGTACATCTTTTCCAATCTTACCCACAGAAGTCTTCATTTCTGCTGGGGGACGGAAATCAATTTGGCCCTCAGTGAAGAGATGAATCTGCGTCCTGTGTACCTCTCCGCTGAGGCCGATGAAGCCTCCTTGGCCCCCGATACGGGTTCCGATGAAGAGGTTTCCGCCTGGACCATTTTGGATAAAGAACGAGATGTGGTGATTCAATTTGCCCTTTCGGATTCGGCCCGACTCTGGCGTTTCCCCCTCTATTCCGATTACCGGGTGGGGCGCGAGCTGCGAAGAAATTATCAGTCCAGTTTTTTCATGCCTTCATGGAATGTGGAGATTCCCCCCATGGGAACCCAGCAATTCACCATCACCATGCGGATTGGCCGCACCAAGAATCGGTAACAGCCTCAAGATCGACCCCTCCATTCGTCGGGGTGGAGAAGGTGCTGGATGATGTTTAGTGGCCCACAGGGGTTAATTCACTGGCAATGCGTTCAATCCAGGGCTGAGATTCGGTATAGAGAGTTTCTGAGGCCACAAGAAAGGATAAAAAGGCCTCATTCATTTCTCCCATATGATAAAGACACTGACCACGGTAGAACAGAATTCTTGAACGCAGTCCATCGTCTAAATTATTGGTGGATTGAAGGGCCTGAAGTTCTGCCTCTGCGAGAGACCAGTCTCCCACAGGAAAGCGGCGCTCTAGGATTTCTTTGAGAATGAGTTGCAAACGGATTTCTGTCTCGGCCAAATCCACATCCAGAATCTGTGGAGGCGGGGCCTGCCAGGGACGAGCATTGGCATCTTCTAAAACAGCGGCCACGGCTCGAGAGGCTGAGAGAGAGAGTTCTTGGCGTTCTGGTAAATCCCCAATTGCATTAGGAATAGGACGTCCATCCAGAAAGGCACGGGAGATGCGGAGCAAAGGGAGGGGGACGGGGCGCATGGGAGTTTCTAATGCTTCCCTTCGTTCTATCCATGGAATGGTGATTCCAGGTGCAAAGGCAGCATAGTCCAGTTGCTGTGTTCCATATTGATTGGATAAAGCAGAATCAATGGCCGCGTAGTACCATCGAACCCCCGGTAGGGGGTCATCTTGAATCGTCCCAGAGGGAGAGGTTGTGCGGCCCACTCTCACCGCATGATCCCAGGATTGTGCATCTTCAAAGGGCCGAGCACTCCGGTAGATGCCAATTTGCCTTCCAGAACGATTGGCCAACACGGTCAATTCCACACGCCCATTCCCAGCCAACTTGGCCTGAAGGGATTCCACCCGGGCGGCTTGGGCCTGTTCGGCTCCCTGCGCTGCCACATTGACCGGTTCCACCGTAGTGTTTCGCCAGGGAACCAACGTATCGCGACGCCCTGTTTCTTCCACCAGAAGAACGGCATACCACCATTTTCCTGGTTCTGGTCTATCGGTGAAAGATTGAACCTTGGGGGCCACCCGAGTGACAAAACGGCTTTGTCCCAGGCTGGTGGCTGTGATGGGTGTGCCACTACGGCGAATCTCAAATGTGGCTTCTGTGGATCCTGGGGCATCCTGCCAAGTGAGAACCACCTCTGGTCCGTTGGCTTGAGCACGCAGACGGGTCACAAAGGGAGCGTAAAGGCCCTCTTGGGAGAACAGAGACGGACACAAGAACAATAATCCAAACAACATTGGAAGCCGCATCAATTACAGTATCGGTGTAGAGTGGAATAAACGAAAGACCCGGTGGGAGTTCTGCTCAATTGACCCCCCTTTCTGGGAGGAATACTATAGGGCATGGCCAAGCGGAAAACGGGAATTGAACTCTATCAGGCAGCTGCAGCTTTAGAAAAAAAGGATTTGGCGGCGGCCCCTCCCTCAACTCCCCCCCAGAAAACTCCTACTGATCACGGGAATTCTCCTTTTGCAAAGCCACGGCAGAAGACTCCTGGACTTCTCCGAACAGCAAAAACAGAGGAGCCTGCCTCGGAACGGGGGGCAGAAAAAGCTGCGCGACTGATGCTGCTTCTTGGCAGGGATGATGCGGTACGGGTGATGGCCTCTCTTCAACCCCAAGAGGCCGAAGCGGTGGCGCAGTGCATTGCCAAGATGCCTCGGGTTGATGCCCAGGATGCCCAGCGTCTTTTGGCTGAATTTGGACAACGATTTGGAGACTTTGAGGCCACACGACGAAGAGGTGGTGTGGATGTGGCCCGGGAAATCCTTTCCGCGGCCTTTGGCGCAGAGGAAGGCGAACGGCTTCTGTATCATGCGGTTCCTGAAGCCAAAGAGCGCCCTTTTGCTTTTTTGGCCGATCTTCCTTTTGCCCAACAAACGGCCTTGTTGCGCAAAGAACCCCCCAGCACCTTCGCTCTTGTTCTCCCTTTTCTTCCTCCTCAATCCGCCTCTCGACTTTTAGAAACCCAGCCATCAGAGGTGCAGAAGGATATTATGCTTCGGATGGCTCGGAGTCAAAAAGTGTCGACAGAAGTTCTCATGGCGGTGCAAGAAGCTCTTCAGAAGCAACTGAGAACCATCAGTGTGGAAGAGGATGAAGAAATTGATGGACGGTCAGCCCTTGCTGCCATTTTGCGTCATATGGACCTCTCTGATGAGCATCGTCTTCTGGATGATTTGACAGAGGAGAACCCCGATTTGGCTGGAGCGGTCCGAGAGAAGCTCTTCACCATGGACAGTGTTTTTCATCTTCGAGATAAGGATTTGGCGGCACTCCTGGCACAGATGGACGAACATCATATTGCGTTGATGCTCAAAGGGCAGGGAGAAGGTGTTAAAGATCGACTCTTTTCTTGCATGAGTTCACGGCGTGCGTTGCTTGTGAGGGAAGAAGGGCAGTTGATGGGACCCGTTCCACGGAGTGAGGCTGATTCAGCAGTCCGTGATTTTTTGACGGCTCTTCGGGAGGGAGAAGAGGCGGGAACCTATGTGGTGCTTCGGGAAGAAGAAGATTTGGTGATTTAAAGGAATTGAAAAATCCTTCTCGGAGCATGGAGTCCTTGATGTCTCATCGTTATGATGAAGCCATGAAATCCTTTTATTCATTAGAAAATTCTACAAAAAAGTATGAGTGGGGTCATGAAGCCCATATTCCTCTTTTTCTCCAAAATGCGCCTCAAGAGGGAACTCCTGTGGCCGAACTCTGGATGGGAGCCCATGTTTCATCCCCGTCTTTCATCCAGGGCGAAGAGGGCCGTATTGGACTGGATGAGGCAATTGCTTCTGACTTAGAGCATTGGCTTGGAACCAAAGCGGCAAGCCGTTTTGGTCGACTTCCCTTCCTTTACAAACTTCTTGCTGCTGGAAAATCCCTGTCGATTCAAGCTCATCCTGATAAGGCTATGGCGGAAGAAGGCTTTGCCCGGGAAAATGCGGCAGGAGTGCCCTTGGATGCCCGAGAACGCAACTACAAGGATGATAACCACAAACCAGAAATCTTGATGGCTCTCACACCCTTTTCAGCCATGATTGGTTTTCGAGAAGAGTCGGTGATTCGCCGTACCATGAGGGATTTGTGTTCCTGGGGAAATCTTCCTCTTCCTCCTTTTGCGGAGGCTCAAGATGACTTCCTCCGGAACTTCCTTCAGGGCTTGCTCACGGCCCCTTCTGCCCAAATCCAAGCTCTCATTGATGCCGCTGTGGCCTACGTCAAAGAGACGGAATGTTCTTGGGATGATTTGCAAAAGCAGTGGGTGGTTCGGTTGAACCATCAGTTCCCAGGTGATGCAGGTGTGCTCTCTCCTCTCTTTTTAAATGTGCTTTCGATTGCTCCCGGTCAGGCCCTCTATCAGCCAGCCCGTATGCTCCATGCCTATTTAGATGGCTTTGGTGTGGAACTGATGGCCAATTCCGACAATGTCCTTCGTGGTGGCCTCACTCCTAAAAATGTGGATGTTCAGGAACTCACACGGGTCCTGGATTTCCGTTCATCCAAGCCAGAGGTGCTTCTTCCCCAAGAGGTGGCTCCAGGATTCTCGCGATTCTCCCTTCCCATTGATGAATTTTCTCTTTCCCTCCTTGATGGAGCGCATACTGTTTGCCTGGAGGCAGGAGAAGGACCACGGATGATTCTTGTTCTTGAGGGACAACTCACGCTTTCGGATGGCCAGGAGAACTTGGTGCTGTGTCAGGGAGAGAGTGCGGTTCTTCCTTCTCAGGCTTCAGTGACCGTTCATGGGAAGGGTAAAGCGGCCATGGCAGGTTTAGGACAGTGAAAAATCTTTGGTTGGATGGGGATTCCTGTCCTCGGAAGGCCATGGAGCAGGTGTTTCAATGGGCCGGTCAGGGAAAGTTTCTTGTTCAGGTGGTGGCGGATCGACCTATTCCTGGTTCCACGGGGATGGGTTGCACCTATCATGGTTTGGATCATGGTTCTGGTGAGGTGGATGACTACATTGTGGAGCATCTTGATGCTGGTGATGTGGTGCTCACCCGGGATTACGGTTTGGCCCGACGTGCCCTTGAAGCGGGTGCTTCTCCGCTGAATGATCGGGGAATCATTTGGGATCATGCGTCCCTGGCGAAACAGGAACGGGATTTGGCCATCATGACGGCTATGCGCGCTGGAGGGATGCGTCGAGGCACCCTTCCAGCCTATCATGATCGGGATTTACGTCAGTTCCGGCGTGCACTCAGACGCCTCTTTGAGATATCTGAGAACGCCTAGAAGGAATGTTTACGAGGATGGTTGGCTTTCTGTGGTGGCAACAGCAGGGCCATCATCCTCCTGTTTTGAGGCTGTGAGCGCCTGCTGAATGGCAACACTCAGGGACCGTTCACCCCGAGCGTCATGAAAGGGCTCCCAGACAAAGATTCCTTCCATACCGCGTTTTTTGGCCCAAAGGGTTTTTTCTTCAATGGTCTTTGGTCCGTTGAAGAAGTAACCTCCCGCCTCATTGTCTTCAGGTAGCGGAGAGAAACGCTCCACAATGCTTTTGTAATCTAGAGTTCCACTCCAATACTCTGGGTCATCACCACGGAACTTCCGTCCATAGAACGGGAGTCCTAATGACACCTTGGCAGGGTCAAGATTCATGCGTGTCAGCAGATTCTCTGTATCGGCTTGTGCCGTGAGAAATGTGGCATGACGGCCAAAACCATCGTAGGCCATAAGATTCACTCCATCGAGATGGGGGAAGAAATCTTGATCAGGTAGACGCCAGCGGCTGACGGCTGCGGTGAGAAGGGCCTTTTCCGGCAGGACTTCTTTGAGTTTTCTGGCCAATTCGGAAAGTCCTGCTTTTTCATGGGCCTTGGGAGTGGCTGGAAATTCCCAATCCAGATTAATTCCATCAAATCCCTGTTCACCACAAAGATCTGCGAGACGTTGTATGAACGGTTCATCCGCGATGAGGGGAAGAAAATCACGGCTCCCACCAATGAGAGAGAGTTGAATCTGAATAGGATTTGGAGAAATGAATGAGCGAAGGTAGGCCAGGTGACGGGGATTGGGCGTTTTCCCGGAGAGAAAGTCCTCATCCAGAGGGATGTGAAGATAAAAGGTGTTGTACACAGCAGGAAGGCGGGTTTCCCAGGACGCATCCTGCCAAGAGGAGGGTAATTCCCGCGTGGTATCAGCCAAAAACTGACCTTCCCAGGGCCTGGGGCTTGGGCTCCAACCAGGTCGGCCTAGGGTATTTTCAGCCCCAGAGAGAAATTGTAACCGATAGTAGGGAATATAGGCTCCCCGGTTGATATCATCACTTCCCATTCCCTCAAAAAGACACACAAGGGCAAGAAGAGCAAAGGCGATAGTCCGTTTCATTGGCCTAATGATGCGTTGCCAGGCCTTAAGGGTCAATGCTTGATGCCTTAAGAGTGGAATGGGGAAGAAGTTCTTTCGCACTTGGCCTCGACACCCTGCCCCCTTTCAGCCCATCATTCTTCATCCCCAGGAGAGCCCATTGGGCAAATAAGGAGATCCTCATGGCTAAGCGAGCCCTATTGAGCGTTTACGACAAAACAGGAATTGTCGAATTCGCCCGTTTTCTCATCAATCAAGGTTATTCACTGCTTTCAACCGGTGGAACCTTTCGAGAGCTCACATCGGCCGGTGTGGAGGTGGAGGACGTGGCATCCTACACCGGTTCAGATGAAATTTTGGATGGTCGGGTGAAAACTCTTCATCCAAAGGTTCATGGAGGACTCCTTGGGCGACGTGATGATCCTTCCCATTGTGCCCAGATGAAAGAGCGTGGAATGGATCCCATTGATGTGGTGGTGGTGAATTTGTATCCCTTCTTTGAAAAATCAGGAGAAGGGTTGGCCTTTGAAGAATTGGTGGAGTTCATTGATATTGGCGGCCCCACCATGATTCGTTCTGCAGCCAAGAATCATGCTCATGTGGCTGTGTTCTCTGATCCTGCCGATTATGCACCGGCCATGGAGGAATGGCAGACTGCTGGGGGATTGGGAGAGGCCACTCGTCGCCGCTTGGCGGGCAAGGTCTTTGCCCTCACTGGGGCCTATGATTCCGCCGTGGCCGCGGCCATGTTGGGGAATACAGAGGCTCCACAATGGTTGTCCTCTTCCTATGCCAAAGCCGCAGATCTTCGCTATGGGGAGAATCCCCATCAAAAGGCCGCTTGGTACGTTCCCTCCTCTTCCGCTGCATTTGGAGCCCTTTCGGATTTCCATCAGCATCAGGGTAAGGAATTGAGTTTCAATAATCTGCGGGATTTGGATGGGGCTTGGCGTTGTGTCAGTGAGTTCTCTCAGGGAGCCTGTGTGGGAGTCAAGCATGCGGCTCCCTGTGGTGTTGCCCTTGGCGACACGCCGTTGGCGGCCTGGGAAGCGGCTCGGGATGGCGATCCCGTTTCCATTTTTGGAGGCATTGCAGCCTTCAATCGGGAGGTGGATGCCAGCGCTGCCGAATCCCTTTGCGAATTGTTTCTTGAAGTGATTGCAGCACCGGGCTACACCGAAGAAGCCTTAAAAATCTTTGAAAAGAAAAAGAATCTGCGGGTGCTCACCATCCACCGATTTTCCTCGGATCAGTGGGAGGCCCTTCCCGTGGATGGTGGTATTTGTCTTCAGGAGACGGATCACGAATTCACCAATCCCCAGGAATGGACCGTGGCCACCACCATGGCCCCAACACCAGAGCAGATGGTGGATTTAGAATTTGCCTGGAAGGTGGCAAAGCATGTGAAGTCCAATGGGATTGTTGTGGCCAAGAATGGCCGAACTTTGGGCATTGGTAGCGGCCAACCCAATCGGGTGGGAGCCGTGCGCTTGGCCCTGGATGGAAAGGATGCTCAGGGGGCTGTAATGGCTTCGGATGCGTTCTTCCCCTTTGATGATGGTGTGAAAACGGCATCCGCTGCTGGTGTTTCTGCCATTGTTCAGCCTGGTGGTTCGGTAAGGGATGGTGATTCCATTGCGGCCTGTGATGCCTCTGGAATGGCCATGGTCTTTACGGGGAAGCGGCATTTCCGTCATTAATTCACTCTTCACCCCGGGCCAAAGCCCGGGGTCGATCTAAAGAGCTCCCATTGGTTTCATTGAATTCCTGTTTATGAAACATTAGAAGATGTATATGGAGTTCAACTTAGCCGATGCACCCAGCAGGGTGGAGGCCCAGAGGCCTTCTGAAAATCTTCCCAGGGATTTTCTCCTGTCCATCATTGATGCAGTGAGCGACTACATCTTGGTGATTGATCAGGCCTTGCAGGTGGTGTTGGCCAATGGGGCCGTGGATACATTTTTTGCTTTAGCCACGGAACGTCAAGAACCCCTCAAGAATCAAAAGATCACAGAAATCCCCATGCTACGAGATCCCCAAATCCTGAAAGCTGTAAAGGGGGTCTTTCAAACAGGTGAAGCGCATTTGCTTCGTCATTCCTGGGATATCAATACTCGTCCCACCCATTTCTCCATCACAGTTCAGCCTTTTTATGTGGCCTCTCAGGTGGTGTATGGAATGCTGATTCTGAGGAACATCACATCAGAAGAGAATGAGCGACGTTTGATTCGTGAACAGAATCGGCATATGGGAGAGGAAATTCATAAACGGACGGTTCAACTGCGCAAGGCCAATATGAATTTGGCCATTTTTAAGCGCATGATTGACCAGGCTCGTTATGGGTCTGTGATCCTGGATATGTCTCGGCGCATTGTCTATGCCAATGACTACACCGCTCGTATTCATGGGACTCAGCTGCCGCAGCTCCTTGGAGCAGGAATTGATGAATTGCATCCTGAGGATCAGCGAGAAATTCTATCTCAATATCTGGATGAGGTGATGGAGCGAGGATCAGCTCCTTCTTGTGAGCTCGACCACCTCTATCGAGGTGGTATCCGCTTCCCCATGCTCTGTACGGCCTCGACGGTTCGTGACCCTCATGATGAACCTAAGTATTTTGCCATGGCTTTCCAGGACATGAGCGCTCAACGGGATGCTCGTCAAGCTCTGGAACGGGCAAAGGGAGCTGCGGAAGAAACGGCTCGGGCCAAGAGTGCATTCCTGGCCAACATGAGCCATGAAATTCGCACTCCCTTGAATGCTGTGATTGGTTTTGCAGAACTGATTGCAGAGACCGAGATGAATGGCTTTCAGGAAGAATACATTCATAAGATTTCCAGCAGTGCGAAAACACTCTTGGCCCTCATCAATGACATTCTAGATTTCTCCAAGATTGAAGCAGGAAAAATGGACTTGATTACAGAACCTTTTGATTTGCAAGAGGTGATGAAGGATGTGATGGGACTGTTTTCTTCCAAAGTGAAGGAAAAGGGTGTGGAGCTCTCATTGCTCTCTCATCACAGTGTTCCACATCGCATCATTTTTGATGAAATGCGTCTGAGACAGGTTGTGATGAATCTGGTGAGCAATGCGGTGAAATTCACGGAAAAAGGGTCCATTTCGGTGTCCCTTTCTTATGAACCAGAGGAAGGAGATGGAGAGCAGCGGTTTGGCCAGTTGGTTCTTGTTGTGACCGATAGTGGGCAGGGCATCAAGGAGGAACATCAAAAACGAATCTTTGAAGCCTTTGAACAAACGGGGGAATTGGATAATCGTAGCTTGGGAGGAACGGGTTTAGGTCTTTCTATTGTGGCCAAAATTGTTCAGCTCTTTCAGGGGACCATCAACGTGGAAAGTCAGTATGGCGAGGGAGCACAATTCACGGTTTCTCTTCCCCATATTGAAAGTGTTACCAATCCTCAGAGGAATGAAGAAAGCTTTTCTTCTGCACCATTGATGTTCCGGGGCCAATCCGTACTGGTGGTGGATGATGATGAGCTCAATCGTTCCTTGGTGCGAAATTTCTTTCAGAATTCTGGAATCATCATTCGCGAAGCCTCCAGTGGTGGTGAGGCTTTGGAGATGGTGGAAGGAAATCCCCCAGATTTAATTTTGATGGATTTATTGATGGATCCAGTGAGTGGGTACGAGGCCATCACAAAGCTTCGTTCTCATCCTCAATTCTGTTCCATCCCGGTGATTGCGGTGACAGCGGTTCGGGATGATGAAGGAATTCCAGGATTGGATGAAAGCGGTTTTGATGAGGTGATTCACAAACCAGTGACCCGGGAGGTTTTAGAATCGGCCCTTTCGCGACATCTCCTAGCGGATTCGGAAATCTCTTCTTCTGTTGTGATTTTTGATGATGAACCTTCAGAAGAGAATCAGATGGAGTTGAAAAACGAAGATGTGGAGTGTGTTCTTCAAAATCCACGGCTCCAAAAACTTTGGAATCAAGCTCGTTCTGGAGAAAGCTTGATGGATGTTCAGGCTTTTGTTGATGAGCTGGAAGAGTTGGATTTGGAGGGCTTAGCGGAGTTCCAGTCCCAGTTGAAACGCTCTGTGGCATCATTTGACATCATGGGTATTCGTCGATTGATTCAACTTTTTGAAGCCAACACGTCCAAGGGGCATGTACCCCTCACAGAGGAAAACACGCCATGAAGACCACCTTGAGGAAAGGGATGTGCTTGGACTGGCATTGCTCCATTCAAACAATCATGACCATGAGAAAGAGATAAGGGAAATCTCATTCAGGGATGAGGAAGGTGAATATGAGTGAAAAACAGAAGATTTTGATTGTGGATGACACTCCTGACAATGTTCAGCTCCTTGGTAACATCCTGAAAGACCAGTATGAGTTGAGTGTGGCTCTCAGTGGAGAAGAGGCCCTCAGGATTGTGGAGAAATCTCCTTTTGACCTGGTGCTCTTAGACATCATGATGCCAGGAATTGATGGATTTGAAGTGTGTCGGAGAATCCGACGAAAACCCCAGTTCAACACAGTTCCAGTTCTTTTTCTCACAGCAAAAAATGACCGTGATAGCGTGGTGTTGAGTTCAAAAGCTGGAGCCCAGGATTTCATTGTGAAACCCTTTGATAAGCGCACAATACTGGACAAGGTCTCCCTGCATCTCAAACAGGGGGTTTCTCAAAATGTTCAACGTGGGGGGGGCTCTCATGGGATGCAAAGCAGTAAATTTGCCCTTTCAGCGGCTGTTTCCGCAGTAAAAGGAATGGCGGCTCAACGCTTTGATGCAGCGGTTCGTCATGTGGCCAGTTTGGAGAATCATGCTACCACCCTTGAGGCCAAAGTGGAGACTGTAAGGGATTTACTGGAACGCACGACCGCGACAGCAAAAGCCACCTTGGCTCTTGGCGGAGGAGGACAGGGAACACTCCAGTTGGCTGTGAAGGAATTGGATGCAGCGGTTCGAACCTTTGATGCGGGAACAGGTTTGGCAGGTGGTGTGCTAGAATTGGCCAAACAAACTCAAAAAACAGTCAAAATCATTCGAGGTCTGGAAGAGGGCTTTTTAGATTCAGATTGGAATGAAAAAGTCAGTTTTAATTTGGGACGCGTTTTAGCAAAGCAGGTGGAGCGTTCCAAGGGGCAGGGCATAGAAATGGTCAGTGCCCTCTATGATGATCGCGATATTCTTGGGTCGAAATCTCTGATTAGTGCAATTTTTGAGCAGCTTTTAATGAACTCCCTTCAGGTTCCTTATGAAAAAGGAGTGTCTCCATTGGTGCGAATATCCACCTCTGTGGATGGGGGGGAGGTTCGATGGACATGGGAGGATAATGGCCTTGGACCGGTCTCTCTCGACAAGGTTGCGGGGGAGTTTTACACCACGCGTGAGGGACATGCCGGTGTGGGAGTTCCTGTGGTGAAAGGCTGGTTGAAGGATGGTTTTGGAGCCTCCATGAGTCTCTCTGTAAATTCAGAAGGAGGGCTTCGCATCTTGATGACTTTTCCATCCGAGGGGTGATGCTGCGTTTTTCTCTTGGTTTCTGTTGGTCTGGGGTTGTTGGCGTATTTTCATCCCACCTGTATACTGATTTTCCATGGGAAAGCACATCCTCATTGTTGGTGGTGGAGGCCGGGAACATGCCCTGGCTCGATGCCTTGACGAACGCTCTACTGTGGAACGTATCACTTGCGCTCCCGGAAATGCCGGAACCTCCGGGTTATCCTCTTGTCATAACATTGCTCTGAGTAAAACAGCAGATATCGTGGAATGGGCAAAACAAAACCATCCTGATCTGGTTCTTGTTGGCCCAGAAATCCCCTTGGCTCAAGGAATTGCTGATGAATTGCAGGATGCTGGCATCAAAGTTTTTGGTCCTGCGTTAAAGTCCGCTCAGTTAGAATCCTCTAAAGCTTTTGCCAAGGAATTTATGGAACGACATGGTGTGGCGACTGCTGCATCACGGCGTTTTGATTCCTCAGATAAAGCCCGGCAAGAATGCGGGTGCTTTGGTTATCCTGTTGTGGTGAAAGCCGATGGCTTAGCGGCAGGAAAGGGCGTTATCATCTGTGCCAATGAGAAAGAGGCACATCAGGCCATTGATGAGGTGATGGTGGAGCGCCGCTTTGGGGATGCTGGTTCTGTGGTGGTGCTTGAGGAATGCCTGGTGGGATGGGAGACATCACTCATTGCCGTTGTGGATTCCACGGGACATCACATGGCTTTTCCCTATGCCCAAGATCATAAACGGGCCGGTGAGGGAGACCTTGGCTTGAACACCGGTGGCATGGGCGTCATTGCTCCCCATCCACTTGTCACCCAAGCTGTGGCCAAGGATATTGAGCAAAACATCCTTCAACCCACCTTGAAGGGATTGGTGGCCGATGGTTTGGCCTATCCGGGATTTCTGTTCATTGGTGTGATGGTGACGTCGCAAGGGGCGAAAACACTCGAATACAACGTGCGTTTTGGTGACCCGGAAGCCCAGGCTCTGCTTCCTCTTTTTGATGGAGATTTTCTCTCATTGTTGGAGGCTTCCCTTGAGGGGACCCTTTCTCAGATACAGCCTCAGTGGACGGGAGGAGCCAGTTGCTGTGTTGTGCTGGCCTCGGAAGGATATCCAGAAAAATCTGCACCCTCACGTCCTCTCTCTGGCATTCAGAATGCGGAGAAGACAGGAGCATGGGTGTATGGTGCTGGACTGGGACGAAACGAAAAGAATGAGCTGGTGAGTCAGGGTGGTCGTGTTCTAGGGGTTACTGGAATAGCCGAAAACCTCGAGGCCGCACGAGAGAAGGCCTATGAGGGAATCAAACAGATTGACTTGGAAGGAGGCTGGTTTCGCCGGGACATTGGCGTAGCCAGTCTTCACAACGCCTCAAGATAGGTGATGTTGGGCTGGAATCGTCCTGATTCCAGCCGCATCAAATTCAGATCACAATTCATCAGGACGAAGAGCCTGTTGCCATTTTCCTCTTTTGTGAACCAGAATGGCTCCCATAAACACCACCATGTTGGAGCTGCACATGGCAATCCATACCCCGGTGGGGCCCCAATCAAACAACTGACCAAAGAGCCAGGCTAAGGGCAGACGCACACCCCAGAGCCGCAGCACGTTGAGCACCATGTAACTCCGAGTATCTCCACCCCCTTGAAAGGCACCACCAAAGACGGTGAATAAGCCAAAAAACACCACGGAAGCCGAAACATAACGGAAGAGATCGGCTCCGTAGGCCACCACTTGGGGATCATCCACGAAAAATCGTGTGAAATGATTCCCAAAGAAAAACGTGAGGGTCATGGAGGTGATGAGAAAGGTAAAGATGGTGAGGAGAGCGGTCTTCAAGACCTGATTGGCTCCATCCCGTCTTCCCGCTCCCAATTCCTGTCCCACCAGAGCTGCTGTGGCTTGGCTGATGCCCATGGCCGGCATATTGAACAAGCCAATCAGACGGTTGCCAATGCTGAAGGCAGCAATCACAGCAGTACCAAAGCTGTTGATGACACCCTGAAGCACGGTGAATCCCAAGGCGGTTAAGCTGTGCCCCATGGAGGCGGGCAGGCCCACACGTAGCAGGAGAGCAATGGGAGAACGTCTTGGACGCATGGTCTTCCACCGGAGCTTTGGCCCCCCATGGATGGGATGAATCAAGAGACCAATGGACACCACTGCAGCCAGGGAACGGGCCAACAGTGTCGCCCAAGCGGCACCCGCCACTCCCATTCCTTCCATGGGACCCAGTCCAAATATGAAGAGAGGATCAAGAAGAACATTGAGCCCCACAGAAATCCCTTGCACCACCAGGGGGATGATGCCATTACCCACCGCTTGATACGCCGCTTGGAGAACCACAGTGATGAAGAGAAAGGGCATCCCAGAAAAAATGATGCGCAGATAGGCGTTGGCCAAGCCTTCCAACTCAGGCGGGGTTCCCATCCATGTTAAAAATGCCGGCGAAGCCATTACGCCAGCACCCCCCAGAACAATGGAGAGAACAAGCATGCATAGAGTGAGCTGTCCCAGGTAAAGCTCCACCTTTTCCATGGAACCTTTCCCCTTGGATTGAGACATGAGTGTTATTCCTGCTGTGGAGAAGCCATTGGAGAACACCACCACCAGCCATACCAGGGGCATGGCCACACCTGGGGCGGACAGACTCACGGCATCCAACCTGCCAAGAAACCAAGTATCAGTGAGATTATAGAGAGTTTGAAGAAAGTTGCTGGCCATGAGGGGGAGGGCCAGTTGCATCAATGGTGTGAATGTTTTTCTATGCATCCTCCCACCATAGCCCCTCTTCCCTTTTATGGGGAGGGGGCCCAAGAACGAGGGACTGTTGCAAAAGTCTGAGAGGAATTGGGCTGTGCTCCTCTTTTCCTTAGGACCAACCAGCTTGCAAAGGAAGGTTCTTTTGCTCCCATTTTGGGCGTCCCCCCGGTAGGCCGGGGGCCGGGCTATTCGGGGGTTCCGTCCTCGTTCCTCGGACCGGCTTCGCCGCCCCTATTATCCCTGACGCAGTAGAGGGCTATGGAGGAGTTTTACTCTTCCATAGCCGAGACAAGGAAAGGGAAACCGAAGGTATCCCTGACGCAACCCTGAGCAAAGGGCTGTTGCCGTTTGACTTTTGCAACAGCCCCAGGATTATTTCGGTGGTAGGGCGTCTGTGATGCTGCCATCCACCATTTCTGCAGCAAAGGCAAACGTTTCGGCAAAAGTGGGATGGGCATGCACGGTCAGGGAGATGTCTTGAGCATCTGCTCCCATCTCCATGGCCAGTATGGCTTCTGCAATCAAATCCCCTGCCCGTTCTCCCACAATGGCCGCACCAAGCAATCGATGGGTTTCGGGATGGAAAAGAGCCTTGGACATCCCTTGAGCATCCGCAGAAAGGGCTCGGCCGCTGGCCGCCCAAGGAAAACTTCCTTTCACAAAGTCCACGCCTTGTTTCTTGGCATCCTTTTCTGTGAGTCCCACCCAGGCCACTTCAGGCTTGGTGTAGGCCACGGATGGAATGGCCATGGGGGCGAAAGCACTCTTTTCCCCGCAGATGGCCTCTGCAGCGGCCTTGGCCTCATGCACTGCTTTATGGGCCAGCATGGGATTGCCTATCACATCCCCAATAGCCCAGATGCGGGGATTGGCAGTTTTGAGCCATTCATCCACCTCCACAAATCCCCGCTCATCCACATTCACACCGGCCTTCTGGGCGCCAAATCCCATGCCATTGGGGCGTCTTCCCACAGCCACAAGTAAGGCGTCTACTTCCAATTTTTCCGGAGCTTTCTTTCCTTCAAGGGATAGCACAAGACCTTGTTTAGTGGCTTTGGCAGAGGTGAGTTTGGTTTGGGTATAAATGTTCTCGTACTTGTCTTTGAGGACCCGGGCTAAGGGGCGCACCAAGTCTGCATCTGCTGGGGGAATGATTTGATCCAGCATTTCAATGATGGTGACTTTAGAGCCTAAGGCTGCATAGACCTGGGCCATTTCCAGTCCAATAATCCCTCCCCCAAGAACGGCCAATCGAGGAGGGATTTCTTTCACCTCTAAGGCATCGGTGGAATCCCAGATTCGCGGATCTTCTGGAAGGAAGGGAAGTTTCACTGGACGGGAGCCCACGGCCACAATGGCGGATTCAAATTCCACTTGGATTCGGCCATCATTTCCATCCACCTCCAAGGTCTTCTCAGAAATGAATTGACCAACTCCAGTAAGAATGCGCACCTTGCGCGCCTTGGCCAGGGAGGCTAAACCACCTGTGAGTTTCTCCACAACCTCTGTTTTTTTGGCTTGGAGTGTTTGAAGATTCCATTGAGGCGGAGGGAACTCAAGGCCGTAGGCTGCCCCTTCATGATGGGCCTCAGCCAGTTCTGCGGCATGCAGAAGCGTTTTGGAGGGGATGCATCCCACATTGAGGCACACACCTCCAATGCGGGGATAGCGCTCAATCAGTACCACATCTTTTCCTAGGTCTGCGGCACGGAAGGCGGCTGTGTAACCTCCAGGTCCTCCACCAAGGACGGCGAGTTCGCATTGAATTTTCTGAGACATCTCTCGCTCCTTTACAGAAGTATGCGACGAATATCCGCAATGAGCTGGGCTAAACGCACCACAAAGCGGGCTCCCTGGGCTCCATCAATCACTCGATGATCATAGGAGAGGGAGAGAGGGAGCATCAGTCTAGGAATGAATTCACTTCCATTCCAAATGGGCTTCATACTGCTTCGTGACAGACCCAGTATGGCCGCTTCAGGGGCATTCACAATGGGCGTGAAGGCTGTTCCTCCAATACCCCCAAGACTAGAAATGGTGAATCCAGCCCCCTGCATGTCCTTGGCCTTGAGTTTTCCCTCCCGCGCTTGAAGGCTGAGTTCTCCCAGCTCTTGGGCCAGTTGGTCTACTCCTTTACGGTCCACATCACGGAGCACAGGAACCACCAAGCCTCCTGGGGTATCCACGGCAATGCCAATGTGCACATATTTCTTGCGAATGAGACCCGTTCCCTCAGGGGTGAGAGAGGCATTGAAATCGGGGAATTCCTTGAGCGCTGCAGAGACAGCTTTGAGGACAAAAATCAATGGACTGATTTTTACACCTCGATTCTCCGCATTAAGGGCCTTTCGGAAGGCCTCTAATTCGGTGATATCCGCTTCTTCAAACTGGGTGACATGAGGGACTCCTAACCAATTGCGATGGAGATGGGGACCGGAGATTTTTTTGATTCGGCTTAAGTCCACCTGTTCCACTTCTCCAAAGGCTGCAAAATCAGCTGTGGGGATGGAAGGGAGGGAGAAGGACGTGGCTGATGGGCTTCCACTTTGCAGGGCTTTCTTGGTCCAAGAGGTGACATCTTCTCGAGTGATGCGCCCTTTGGGACCGGTACCAGTGACCAGAGAAAGATTCACCCCCAATTCCCGGGCAAAAGCCCGCAGGGAAGGAGTGGCATGATGGATTGATCCCGGTTGAGGAGAATTGAGGGGAGTCTCTTGAACCACTCTTGGTTCTGGGGCCGCGTTTGGAGCTGGTTTGGCTTTATCCTCTGGTTCTTTGGGAGCCAAATCATCTTTTTTCTCCGCCACCGCTTCGGGGGCGGGGTCGATTTGAACTTCCGAAGAGGTTTCCTCATCTCCAGCCGAATCGGCCACATCCACAATGGCCAACAGATCCCCTTGATTGACGGTATCACCTTCGGAGATTTTCATTTCCACAATGGTGCCAGCCACAGGGGAGGGCACATCCATCACGGCCTTATCGCTTTCAAGGGAGATGAGGGGTGCCTCCACCTCAACGTGTTCTCCGTTTTCAACATACACTTCAACCACCGCAACGTCGTTGGTCCCTTCTAAATCCGGGACATGGATTTCTTGATGTGCCATGCTTCCTCCTAATGGGTGAGGGGATTCGGTTTGTTCAGGTTGATGGAATACCGCTTGATGGCCTGAGAAACGGTTTCCTTAGGGAGCTTTCCTTCTTTAACCAATGCAAAGAGGGCCGCCAAAACAATCCAATGCCGATCCACTTCAAAGAAATCGCGGAGTTTGGCTCGACTGTCCGATCGGCCGTAACCATCGGTCCCCAGTACGGTGAGGGGATTGGGGATGAGTCGGCGGATTTGTTCCGGGTAGGCTCGCATGTAATCACTGGAGAACACGGCGGGACCTTCATGTCCTTTGAGCAGACTGGTGAGATAGGGCTCCTTGGCCTTCTTGTCTGGATGAAGAAGGTTGTGCCGCTCACATTCGGCTCCATCTCGATGAAGCTGATTCACTCCAGGAACACTCCAAATGCTGCTTCTCACTGACCAGTCCTGCTCCAAGAGTTCTGCTGCGGCCAACACTTCACGGAAGATGGTTCCTGAACCCATGAGCTGAACCAGGGGCTGTTTGCCATTCTTGGCCTTCTGGTAAAGATAGGCTCCCTGAATGATGCCCTCTTCGGCTCCTTCGGGCATGGCTGGCTGGGAATAGTTTTCATTCATCACGGTGATGTAATAAAAGAGATTTTTTTGCTCTTCATACATTTCTTTGAGTCCCTGACGGACAAGAACAGCCATTTCATAGGCAAAGGCGGGATCATAGGCCCGGCAGGTGGGGTAGGTGGCGGCCAGAAGAAGTCCATGTCCATCCTGGTGTTGAAGACCTTCACCATTGAGGGTGGTTCGACCGGCAGTGGCTCCCATGAGGAAACCTCGCGACTGGATGTCTCCTGCGGCCCAGGCCAAGTCCCCGATGCGTTGAAAGCCAAACATGGAGTAGAAGATGTAGAAAGGCACCATGGGGATGCCATAGTTGGATCCGGCGGTTCCGGCGGCCAGCCATGAGGAGAAGGACCCGGCCTCGGTGATGCCTTCCTCCAGAATTTGTCCTGTCTCCGATTCCTTGTACCACATCATGGAATCAGCATCTTGTGGCTTGTAGAGCTGTCCGCTGGGGGCGTAAATCCCCTGCTGTCGGAACATGCCCTCCATGCCAAAGGTTCGGGCTTCATCAGGAACAATGGGGACGATGTATTTTCCCAATTCTTTGTGACGAGCCAGAGCGGAGAGCAGGCGAACAAAGGCATTGGTGGTGGACTGCTCCCGTTCTCCACTGGATTCCAGGGAACTTTTGAAGAGTTTGTCACTCAATGGGGGAATCTTTAGGGGAGGGGCCTCAAAGCGCCGGGCCGGAATGGCTCCTCCCAGGGCCTTGCGTTGGCGGCGGAGGAATTCAGCTTCTTCGGAATCTTCTGGTGGCCGGATGAAGGGGAGGGCTTCCAGCTGATCATCCTGGAGAGGAACATGGAAACGGTCACGGAATTCTTTCAGAGATTCCACATCCATTTTCTTCTGACTGTGGGTGCCCATGGAGGCTTCTCCAGCTTTTCCCATACCGTATCCTTTGATGGTTTTTACAAGGATTACGGTGGGTTTACCGCTGTTTTGAGTGGCCCGGGCAAAGGCGGCATAGATTTTTCGGGGATCATGGCCCCCACGTGTCATTTGCCACAGTTCATTATCACTCATGCCCTTCACAAGCTCTGCGATGCGGGGGTCAGATTCAAAAAAGGTTTTCCGAAGGTGTTCAGGACCTTTGGAGCGTACATCTTGGAATTCTCCATCCACCATGGATGAAAATTTTCTTAAGAGGACACCTTCGGTGTCTTTTTGCATGAGCTGGTCCCATTCTGTGCCCCAAATGACCTTGATGACATCCCATCCAGCGCCGGTGAAGGCTCCTTCTAGTTCATCAATGATGCGTCCATTTCCTCGAACAGGTCCATCCAAGCGCTGGAGGTTGCAGTTCACCACAAAAATGAGGTTGTCGAGCTTTTCGCGAGCGGCCAGGCTCAGGGCTCCTCGGCTTTCAGGCTCATCGGATTCTCCATCGCCCATAAAGGCCCAGACTTTCCGGTTTCCAACCGGAGCATGCCCCCGGGCATCCATGTATTTCATGAATCGAGCCTGGTAGATGGCCATTAAGGGTCCCAGCCCCATAGAAACAGTGGGAAACTGCCAAAAATCGGGCATGAGGAAGGGATGTGGGTAGGAGGAGAGCCCATTACCATCCACTTCTCGCCGGAAGTTTTTCAGTTTCTCTTCATCTAACCGGCCCTCCACAAAAGCTCGGGCATACATACCAGGAGCGGAATGGCCTTGGAAAAAGATAAGATCTGGGCCATCAGGGGCATCATAACCTTTGAAAAACCAGTTAAAACCCACTTCATACAGGGCGGCGGAGGAGGCGAAGCTGGCAATATGCCCTCCCAGCGCATCGGGGCTTTTATTGGCCTTGGCCACCATGGCCATGGCATTCCATCGCACATAGGCGGCCACCTTCATGGCCACAAAACTATCAGAAGGAATGGCTTCTGCTTGATCTGGCGGGATGGTGTTGGCATAGGGAGATACAGTGGTATCGGGAGGGCGTATTCCTTTGGTACGGGCATTGTCGCTCAATTCTTTGAGAAGAAAGGTTGCTTTCTCTGGACCTTCGGCGCTAATCACACCGTTAAGGGAGTCCAGCCAATCCCGTGTTTCTTGGGGGTCTGGATCAGTGTAGCTCATGGGGCCTCCTGGTTTGAGATCCTACTCACGTTGTTTCAAACCATTGGTTTTTGAAACATCCATTTATTGGATGAAAGATAATGTGACTATTAAACTAAGGCAACCCTAATCACATCCTTTCCCCAACTTCTGCAGGCACTCACTACAACGATAAGGGAGGGCACGCGCTGATTCAAACACGAGAGGGGGTTCCTTCGCTTGATCAAGTCTGGCGGCAAGGATACGATGTCGCCATGACTGCCAACGAGCTACGCCGCAAGTATATAGACTTCTTTATCGCCCGAGGGCATGCCGAAATTTCCGGTAAATCCCTCATTCCTGAAAATGACCCCACTGTGCTCTTTACCACAGCGGGGATGCATCCCTTGGTGCCGTATTTGCTGGGACAAGACCATCCGGCTGGATCCCGACTGACCGATGTGCAGAAGTGTATTCGCACGGGGGACATTGAGTCGGTGGGTGATGCTTCCCATCTCACCTTCTTTGAGATGTTAGGTAACTGGTCATTGCGGGATTATTTTAAAAAAGAGGCCCTCAGCTGGAGTTATGAATTCCTCACGAGTCCTGAGTATCTCGGACTGGAAGTTGATCGAATCTCTGTCACGGTTTTTGCAGGGGATGAGGATGCTCCTTTTGATCAGGAGTCCTATGATGCGTGGCTGGCCTTAGGCATTCCAGCAGAAAGAATTTACAAGCTCCCCAAGGCCGATAACTGGTGGGGACCTGCTGGGCAGACGGGTCCCTGCGGACCAGATTCAGAGATGTTCTATGATACAGGCATTGATTCCTGTGGTGAGGACTGCCGTCCTGGCTGTCACTGTGGGAAATACTTTGAGATCTGGAACAACGTGTTCATGCAGTATGATAAACAGGCGGATGGAAGCTTCCTTCCCCTGGCAAAGCCCTGTGTGGATACGGGAATGGGTGTGGAACGCACCATCACTATGCTCCAGGGACAGAAAAATGTGTATGAAACAGAACTTTTTGTTCCGTTGTTGGACATTATTGCTTCCATCAGTGGCCATTCCTATCAAGAAAGTGCCGACACCACCCAGTCCTTCCGGGTGATTGCCGATCATGTGAAAACGGCCACCATGATTCTGGGTGATGAAACTGGTGTGAAGCCCTCCAATTTAGGACAGGGATACATTCTTCGCCGCCTCATCCGACGGGCCGTGCGCCATGGTCTGAAATTGGGCATTGAGGAAGATTTCCTGGGTCAGGTTGCCGATGGAGTGATTGCACTTTACAAGGGTGTGTATGATGAGCTTTCGGATCGACGGGACACCATCATCAGTGAACTCGCCCTTGAAGAAGCACAGTTCCGCAAAACCCTGGAACATGGCCATAAAGAATTTGATAAGCTTCTTCCAAACTTGTTACGTAATCCTAAGAAAATCATTTCAGGGAAGGTTTCCTTCCGCCTCTATGATACCTATGGTTTCCCTGTGGAACTCACCGAGGAACTGGCCGCAGAGCATGGTTTAACGGTGGATCGAGAAGGCTTTGATGAGGCCTTTAAGAAGCATCAGGAAGCCTCCAAGAAGGGTGCAGATAAAACCTTCAAGGGCGGTTTGGCGGATGATTCTGAAATGTCCATGAAGTACCATACGGCCACCCATCTTCTTCATGAAGCCCTGCGTCAGGTCCTTGGGGATCATGTGGCGCAGAAGGGTTCCAACATCACGGCTGAACGTCTGCGCTTTGACTTTGTGCATCCTGAACCCATGACACCGGAGCAGAAAAAAGCGGTGGAGGATTTGGTGAATGCGCAAATTGAAGCCAAACTGCCGGTGACCATGACCACAATGACTCTTCAAGAGGCCCGAGATTTGGGGGCCCGTGCTCTTTTTGAAGGGAAGTACGATGAGCAGGTGAAGGTGTACCGCATTGGTGAATTCTCCACAGAAGTTTGTGGTGGACCTCATGTGGAATCTCTGGAGGGAATGGGAATGTTCAAAATCAAGAAAGAGCAGTCGAGTTCCCGTGGTGTGCGGCGGATTCGCGCTGTGCTCACAGCATAATTGCTTTGATTCTTGCAAAGCCCCCGGTGTAAATACCGGGGGCTTTTTATTTTTGGTGGTTCTCTCAATCCCGAGAGAATGATTGAAAGATAAAAAAAGACCCCGGGGCGCTGGCCCCGGGGTCGATCTGATTCAAAAACGGTTAGACAAAACCTTGAAGCTTCTTGGCATAGGCCTCTAATTGTTCATCATGCATTCCCCGACTCATGAAATCATTGAGCACCCGCTCTGCATCGGCCTTGCGGCCCGATTCTTCAAAACAACGGGCGGTTTCAATGTAAACCCGAGCATTTTTAGGATCGCGGGGGATGAGCTCTTCCAAGGTGGCAAGGGCATTGTCATAATCACCCTCGGCTTTGGCCACCAGAGCCAATCCAATCATGGCATAGGTATCAAATTCAATGTGGAGGGCCTCATTGTAATAACGCGTGGCCATGGCTAAGTCGCCAAGATTGCGGTAAGCATCTCCTGCCCGGGTGAGAATGACTTTGTTCCGGGGATCTTTATTCAGAATCTGGTTCCAATGAATGAGGGACTGATCGGGACGGTTGAGTCCGCGTTGACAGTCTGCTAAGCCAAAGAGGGCATAGAAGTTTCCAGGCTGTTTTTCCAAGGCCCGTTCAAAGTAGGGAACACCTTTATCAAACTGCTTGAGTTTGCGGTAGCAATTTCCAATGGAGGTGAGAACACGGATATCCACCCGGTCACCACTCTTTTCTTCCATCTGCTGCCAGAACCCCAGTGCCTCATCATAGTGTTTGAAATCATAATGCAAGTGGCCAAGGCCAATGAGGGCATAAGAATTGGTGCTTTCCATATCCAAGACACGGAAATACAAATCCCGTGATTTGGAGAAATTTCGAACCTTCCGATAGGCGTCGGCAATGCGCGTGAGCACGGTGACATTGCTATCATCGTACTTGAGGTATTCTTCCCAGATATCAATGGCCCGATTGAACTGGCCTAAAGCTTTGTAGCAATCGGCAAGGCCAAAAAGGGCATAGTTATTCCCAGGGTGGTAACGGAGGCAATCCTTATAATAATTGACTGCGTCCTTATGCCGTCTTTCCTTACGGTAGGCATCACCAATACCCACAAGGGCATAGTTGTTATCGGGTTGGATGGCAATGATTTGTTCAAAGCACTCAACGGCCCGCCGTGTTAGGGACTCCTTGAGGAGTTGGTAACCCCGCTTTGAAAGTTCGGAGATTTCCGAGACTTGGGCTGGGGTAAGATCTGTGTTCTCTTGGTCTCTCATTTTTTAGAGGTTTCCCTTTTTCAACTTAGTCGTCGTTCAACCATTCCCGGACCACATCTGCCATCCGGGCTGTCAATTCTGCCAGCTGTTGGGGAGCCGGCGCTAATTTATACATGCGGAAGGCCTCCCAATAGTCTGCCTTCTTATAATGATAGTCACCACAACGGATAATGCCATCGCTATAGCCTAAAGTGAGAAAAATCTTTTGAGCAAGGGTGATTTTTCCCTCTCCGAAGAGCTGATTTCCCCGACGAATGAGGGCCGCCTTCTGAACAGGAGTCACTTTTGTTTTAGCTGGAGCAGTGAGACGGATGAATCCAGTCTCGGGAATTTCCGCCACGATGTTAGATGCTTCCCTTGGTTGACATGGCTCCTTCTCCGCCAGAAATAGGCTGATAGGCCATGGATAAAGCGCGTCCAAGAGCCTTAAATAAGGCTTCTGCTCCGTGATGACCGTTCTGGGCATATCGAAGGGTGACATGAAGATTCATCTTTCCGGCCACAGCCAATCCCCAGAAGAATTCTCGAAGAAGAAACAAATCAAAGTCTCCGGCTCTCTCTTGAGGCCAATCCACATTCCAAGCCAGATAAGGACGTCCACAGGTGTCCACCACCACTTCTCCCAAGGCATCATCCATGGGAATGAGGGCACTACCATAACGGGTGATTCCACCTGCATCTTGGCGCTCTTCATCTAAGGCGGCACCAAGAACAAGACCCGTATCTTCCACCAGGTGATGAGGATCAACCTCCACATCACCAGAAGCTTTCACATCAAGAGTAAAACCTCCATGAAAGGCCATAGCATGGAGCATGTGGTTAAAGAAGGGAAGAGGTGAAGTGAGGGAAACCTTGGTTTTTTTTTCCCATATCAAGTTGAACTTTGATGTCCGTTTCTTTTGTTTTTCGGTGAATCTCACGCATGGATTGCCTCTTTAGGAATACTTCCTGATGGGAATGGCCCATCAATCCACATTCATGTTCATAATATCGGAAAGTTGACGGATTTCCCGATAGTGGAGTTTAAAATACGCCGGGTTTGCCAAGAGTCTGACTTGTATGGTGCGCATGTCTTGAATGACTTCTAAGCCATTGGCTTTCAGAGTACTCCCTGTTTCGACAAGATCCACAATGTAGGGAGCCAGTCCAAGAACAGGTGCAAGCTCGACACTTCCATCAAGACGAATGATTTTGACGGGGATTCCCCGTTGGTGAAACCATTCACGGGTCATCCGAACATAGCTGGTAGCAACCGTGACAGGACCATTTCGTCCATCAGGAACCGCGGTTCCGACAGGAGCGGCTAAACAAAGACGTGTACCACCAAAAGGCAGGGTGGCCACACGTGTGAAGGTGTGACCAGATTCGGCCACTGTGTCATCACCGGCAATGCCCAAACCGGCAATGCCATGATGCACATAGGCGGGAAGGTCATGATTCTTGACTTTATAGGCTTTAAGAAATCCGGTGGGATCTTGGGCTGAAAGCTGACGCTTTTCAAAGGTTAAGTTGAGACCCCGTTGTTCCAGGTGTGTGGCCACGGAATCCAAGAGTCTCCCTTTGGGAAGGGCAATGGTTAAAGGTGCATTCATGGGGAATCCTTTGATGAGTCAAGAGTCACACGCTGGCCTTGGAGTCGCTGCTGCTGCGCATTGGCATAGCGCTCAGCAAAGCTTTTTCCCTGGGCACCAAAAACAGAATCATCTGCTTCTGCAGCAAAGGTACTCAATGGTTCAATCTTACGCATCATCATGCTGAAACCTGCTGCAGGGGCTCCAGGTCCAAAGGAGGACAGTAGATTGTCATAACGACCTCCCGAGGCAATGGCCGCATTGGCTCCATCCACATAGGCTCGAACCGTGAAACCTGTGTAATAGGGCTGTCCTCCATGTTCAGAAAGGTCAATGCGTATGCGTTCACTGGGAGCGCAGGTGAGGAGCTCGGTGGCAAGGTTGCAGAGCTGAGAGACTGCTTCAGCAAGACGATGATTCTGAGGCTGGCAGTCTTCCACAAGCCTGGAAGATTCAGAGAGGAATTCATCCACCGTTCCCAGGAAAAGCAGTAGACGGGAGCGGTGTTCTGGGGCTGGAAGTCCTGTATCCTGAAAAAGGGCACAAAGGCCTTCTTCATCACGAATTTCCAGAAGAGCACTGGCTTTTTGTGAATCAACAGCGCCGTCAAACACGGCATCCAGGATGGCGCGAGAACCCAAATGCAAGCGCCAGGTTGGAAGTTTCATAGATTCTAACAGATCATGGAGAAGCATGAGGACTTCAAGATCCCCATCTTGACCTGGCTGGCCGATGAGTTCTGCCCCCGATTGGAAGAACTCGTCACTGGAGATGTCTTCTTCTTCCTGATGACGAATAATGCTATCGGAATAGTACAGCCGACGGGGCCCCTCTGTTTCTGGTGGTGCGACGCCGGCTTGTTTTGCTAAAAAGAGGGTGATGTCGGAACGGAGCATCAGTAATTCCCCTTTTCGATCTGGGAACCGGTAGCTTCGTTCCTCTTGAAGAGCATTGAGGAGGGGGCGGTAGGTTTCAAAGTAGTCGAACACCGGAGTGAGGACAGGGAGGTATCCCCAGGACCGGAAATGGTCTTCTGTCATGCGCTGGAGGTGACGATGGCGCCAGGCTTCTTCTTGAAAGAAGGCCTCAGTACCCTGAGGTGTTCGGAGACGTTGTCGATTATCCGGAGTCATAGGGGATATTATGCCTATGAGAAGCCTCAGGGTCTAGCGGAGAGGAATGAGACTAGGGTTGAGTCCAGGCGCGAATCCCATTGGCCAGCATGCGGGCATCCTGCTCTCGAAGCTCCGCTGAGCGAAGGGCCCAGGCATTTTGTGGGTAGAAAATATTGCGCATCTCCACAAGTACCGCTCTGTCTGCAGGGTTATCTCGAAGCACCCGCAATTCTTGGGTTCGAGTGAGGGACCCTTCTCCAAGGTAGGGGATTAAGGCTTGGGCTAATTCCTGCGAACGGCTTTTTTCCCGGGTTGTGGATCCATCAAAGAGCACCAATCGTTCCTGGGGAAACTCGGAGGTGTTATCGCAGTGCACACTGATGAACAAAGTGCCTTTTCGTTTTGCCCATCGCGGAGCCTTTCGAATTTGTTCTTTGGCAATGGTCTTTCGTCGCTCAAGACCATCCGTGGTTCCAATGGGTCGCCAAAGAGGACCATCATCATTATAGACTTCGTTTTTCCGGTGAACAAAGGTGGCTTGCGGTTCCCCATTTCTGAGGTGATGATCAGGCGCTAAGGTGGTGAGGGCTGTTGTGGCTCCATGGCGTTCCAATTGGCGCTTGAGGCGGAGCGCAATATCGTAGGCATACTCATCCTCGGTCACCACAACAGGATTACCATTTCCATCTGTCGCAGAAACAATGGCCCCAGGATCCAGTCCTCCATGACCTGGGTCAATCACAACAAACCATCCTTTCATGGAGCTGTCAATCAGTCCCTCTTGTTCAATCTCTGCATCAAAAAGGGCAAGAATTTGTTGAGCGCGTGAACGATCGGTTGAAATGCTTCCATCCGATCCCTCCCAATATCGCACGTTGGGTTGCTTTGGAGCCTCTGGGGCCTCAAAAAAATATTCCCCAAAGCGGGGAAGAGAAGGCGTAGAGGAGAGGATGGCTGGTTTGGGCTGGGGAGGGACAGAGACGGCCAGCATAGGGGCTTGTTCTTGAAGGGCGGGGGCAGAGGGAATCTCTGGATTTTCGATGCCTGGATAAAGGGTGAGTACACGACCAGGAAGAAGGAGGTCTTCTTGAAGATGATTCCAGTTTTGGAGATCTTCCATTTGGAGATTGTGTTTCTGTGCAATGGACCATAAGGACTCACCAGGTTGAACAACATGTCCATCGGGACGGCTTCCCTGGAGTTGAAGGATGTCTCCAGGGTGGATGAGATCATCTTGGAGTCCATTGTAACTGCGCAATTGTTGGGAGGAAATCCCATATCGACCAGCGATTGCCAGGAGGCTATCGCCGGGTAGAACACGATAGGTGCCTTGCGGTGTTGGTGATGGTATGGTGAGTTTTTGGCCCACCCAAAGCCCATCGTTTTCTTGGAGGGAATTCACCCAGCGAATCTCTTTTTGGGACACATCAAAGGCCAGAGCCAATCCAGAAAGGGTGTCTCCAGCTTGTACTGTAATGGTGAAATTTCCTTCTTGAGGAATGGTGAGCTTTTGCCCACGTTGAATCTGGGCATTGGTGAGGTGGTTGGCCATGATGATGGCCTTCTCGGAGACCGAATATTTCCGTGCAAGACCATAGACTGTATCCCCAGATTCAACAGTGATTTCCATGGCATTGAGTGAAAATGTCAAAATGGTGGAGATGAGAACAAGAGCGATGATGGTTGAGCTGAATCGGATTTCCACAAGAACCTCCCAGTTCTTCCCTTTCTATATCGTTGGGAAGGACTGGAGGTCTGAGAGAATTCTCACGATTTCACATCATCAATCATCACGGGTATAGAAGGCCAGATGAGAACGACCATAGGTTCGCAGATCATAACGGCGCAGAGCTCCGCATTCTTCGGGCATGGCATCTTCTGATGGATAGTGAATCATCAGGGTTCCCTCTTGAGCGGGTTGACCAGCTTTTTCAGCCCGTTCGAGAAGCCGATTCTTCCCGCGCATAGGAAAAGGAGGATCAAGATGAACAAGGTCATACCGCTTCATTCCAGGACGAAGAACTCGTTCAACAGATTGAATCAGAAGCCGGGCATTCCCGAGTTCGTCATCTTCCAAAGCCATCTGGAGGTTTTCCATGATGGTTCGTCGTTTTCCTCCATCTTTTTCCACCAGCAAGGCTTCTGATGCGCCCCGGCTGAGGGCCTCAAGGGCCACCACGCCCGAACCAGCAAACAAATCTAAAAAACTCATATCATCAAGATTTCCAAGAATGGAAAACATTGACTCGCGCATACGGTCCATCGCGGGGCGGATCACGCCGGGAGGACATGTGACTCTTCGACCGCCAAGGCGGCCTCCTGTGATTCTCATTCTCTTATCCTGCACTCAATCGCTGGGTATCAAAAGGGGGGCAAAGGGTAAACAAATCCCGTAGGTCTTTCATGGGGACACTCAAAAGCTGGGGGTCTTCTCGGAGCAAGGTTTGGGCATCATCACGCGCCTGAAGTAGCACATCCACATCCCGTACAGGGTCGGCAAGATCCAAGCGGAAAAAACCAGATTGACGGGTTCCTACAAGCTCTCCTGGACCACGCATCTTGAGGTCTTCTTCGGCCAAGACAAATCCATCATTGTTCTCTTTCATGATCAGCATGCGCTTTTTCCCCTCATCGGTCAGGGGGGGTGGCATAAACCAGAAAACAATAGGATTGGGCTTCTCCTCGCCCAACACGACCCCGAAGTTGATGCAAGGCGGATAGGCCAAAGCGTTCGGCATGTTCCACAACCATGCATGTGGCTTCTTTCACATCCACGCCCACTTCTACCACACTGGTGGCCACAAGAAAATCCAAATCTCCTGCACGAAAATCGTTCATGATGCGCCGTTTATCCTCTTCATCAATACGTGAGTGGATGAGGGCTCCACGAAACTCTGGGAAAATTTCACCAGTTAAATGGAAGAACATTCCCTCGGCATCCTTGAGTTCGCTCTTCTCCGATTCTTCTATCAGAGGATACACAAAATAGGCCCGGTTACCGGACTTCAGTTCACTCCGAACAAAATCGTAGACTTTGGCCTCATTTCCCATTCGAGCCAAATGGGTTTCGATGGGCAAGCGGCCGGCAGGGAGGGTGCGTATCGAAGACACATCCATATCACCAAAAGCGGTTAATGCCAGGGTTCGGGGAATGGGGGTTGCGGTGAGTGAAAGAACATCCGGTCGATGTCCTTTATCTGCCAGGGCTTTCCGTTGGTCCACTCCAAAGCGATGCTGCTCATCCACAATGACTAAAGCCAAATCTTTGAAGGTGACATCGGAGGCAAAAAGGGCATGGGTGCCAATCACAAGATCCACCTCTCCCTGGGCCAGAGCCTGGGTGAGGGCTGTGCGTTGAGAGCCTCCCACATCTCCTGTGAGGAATGCCACTTTCACATTCAAAGGTTCCAAGAGCTTTGCTGCGTTATCGGCATGTTGCCGGGCTAATAGTTCCGTAGGTGCCATGAATGCGGCTTGTCGTCCGGCTCCAATCACACCAAGGGCGGCCATGAACGCCACTAGGGTTTTTCCCGATCCAACTTCTCCCTGGAGTAGACGTGACATGGGGTGAGGACGATGAAGATCAGACTGAATATCGTCTAAGGCGGATTCTTGATCTTTGGTGAGAGAAAAGGGGAGTGCCTCTCTCAGTTGTTTATGAAGTTGCTGATCCCAAGGGCGTTGGGACATCTCGGCCCCACGGAGGCTGAGGGCCTGTCTTCCCACAGCTATTTGCATATGAAACAATTCCTGGTAAATCAGTGTCTGACGAGCTTCTTGAGCCTGAGCCAGACTCGCAGGGCAATGAATTCTCCAAATGGCATCCTTTTGGGAAAGAAAGGCGTTGTGGTGGCGTAGGCTGACAGGAAGTTCCTCTCGAAGACTATGAGCATAGGTTTCAAGAGCATTGGAAATGGCTTTTCGCAACTGTTTTTGAGTCAGGCTTCCTCCCAGATGATAAATGGGGAGAATGGTGTCAAACTCATCTCCTGGAGGGGATTCGGCATCCTCAAAAACAAAGGCCCCACTTTGCAATTCTCCAAATCGATTGTGTTCAAAGGGGCCAGCTAACCGAATCGTTTTGCCGGGTGGAAGTTTAGAGGCCAAAAAATTTCGTCCAAAGCAGAGCATGCTGGCCACCGCACTGCCATCCTCGACAATCACTTTAAGGGCCATTCCCTTTTTCCATCGGAAATTTTCATGCCGAAGAACCGTGGCCTCAGTGACCGCAGGTTGATGGGCAGAGGACTGTCCAAGAGGAACGGCCGTGACCCGGTCCTCATAACGAACCGGGAAATGACGAAGGAGGCGAGCAATACTCACAATGCCCAAGTTGGAAAGGCTTTTTACCCCTTGGGGGCCTATTCCGGCCAAATTGGACACAGGGTGAGTCAGTTCGCCAAGAAACATCGAACTAAAACCGTCCGAGGAAGGGGAAAAGATAGGATTGAAGGGCGAACTGCACACCAAAACGAATCAGAAGGAAGAGAGCAGCACCAATTCCCAATGCCACGGGATAGGCCACTGGTTTCGAGGTGAAAAGCCCTAAAATCCGGGAGACTTTTGGAAACAAGAAGGCATCCACACGATCGGTCCAGGCAGGACGTCGATCTTTATAGATGTATAAGGAAACCAACCGAACAATCATGACAATGGCAAGGAGCAGGAGGAAGAAGGCCACCACACTCCACAGAATGTCCAGGATGAGCGCAATGATGAGTCCTGGAGTGGGAATGCTTCCAGCTGCAAGGATTTGCACGATGTAAAGCGTAAACGTGAGGAGTCCTAAGCCAAGAATAGGAGAAAAATCGAGCATTCCAAAGCGAAGCCACGATATGTTCTGAAATCGACTCATGTAAGGATCGGTGAGACGAGAGATGAATTTCTTTATTCGCTGTGTCCCTTCAGAGCCACCAGGAACCCAACTTAAGAGGACGCGAGCCAAAATCAGGAAGAAATAGGCCATCAGGATGTAACTGAGGATGCGCATGGTGAGGGTAAAGGCGTTCATGTTCGTTCTTACTCCTTCCAAGCGGAGGCGACGGTTCGCAGGCTGCGAATTTGCTCTAGGACAGCATCATCCACAGAGACGCCTAATTGATTAGACGCTTTTACCACCGTTCTTTCTCCATTCTCGGGTACGTGCAAATATAACAATCCAGGACCAGATACGTCTTGAAAAAACGAACGTAGATCAATGAGTTCTTCTTCATTGAAATTCATATCCGCGAGTTCCACATGAATATCCGGAACGCCCAAGGGTTTGAGTTCCTCAGGAGCTTTGATTTCTTCCACCTTAATTTGGGGGTTGTCACGGCTCAGATCGACTTTTCCCGTGATGCCAAGAATGGCATCTTCCACAAGAAGGTGCCCAAAGCTTTCAAAGGTCCGGCTGAATATGGTGAGCTCCACAGTTCCATTGAAGTCTTCAAGAACAGCAAAGGCCATTCGGTCCCCTTTACGGGTGATGAGGGTGCGCACACTCTTCACCATCCCTAACAGGGTGTAGGACTTTTCCGTTCCGGCTCGGGAAATACGGCTCACATCAAGATTGACGGTTTTTTGCCAAGTTTCCCGATAGGCATCCAGGGGATGACCGGATACATAGAAACCAAGAAGTTCCTTTTCTAATTGCAATAGTTCGGCCTCGGACCATCCTTCAATGGTTTCCCATTGAAGGTCGGCTTGAACCTCTTCTACCGCATCGGCAAAAAGAGAGACTTGCCCCACGGCCTCATCCTCTTTTTTCTTCAATGCAGCCTCAAGGACCGGATCTAGGTTGTGAAGCAATGTGGCCCGATTTCGTGTTTCAATGTTATCAAAGAGTCCAGCCTGGATGGAGGTTTCAATGACTTTCCGATTGATGGATTTCAGATCGGTTTTATCCAGGAAATCCGGGAGATCTGTGAATAATCCGCGTTTTTCTCGGGCTTCAATGATGGCTTCTGCCGCATTTTGGCCCATGCCCTTGATGCCCATCAGGCCATAAACCACTTTTCCTTCTGATACGGTGAAGGTTTTTTCGGAAACATTCACATTGGGAGGAAGAATTTCAATGCCTTCGGCGCGGGTAAAGCCAAGATAACTTTTGAGGGTGTCGGTGGCATCGATTTCATTGGTGAGGTTGGCAGCCCAGAATTCGGCGGGATAATTGGCTTTACAATAGGCCGTTTTATAGGCCACCACGGAATAGGCCGCTGCATGGGATTTATTAAATCCATAACCGGCGAAGGGTTTGAGCATTTCAAAGATATCTTTGGCCAATTTTGCCCCATAACCCTTTTCTTCGGCCCCAGCAATGAATTCAACCTCCATCTTGGCCATTTCTTTTTCTTTCTTTTTTCCCATGGCTCGACGGAGAATATCGGCTTTACCCAGGCTGAATCCTCCAATGATCTGAGCCACCTTCATGACCTGCTCTTGGTACACAATGACGCCATAGGTGGGTTTGAGGACTTCTGTCAAATCTTTATGAGGATACTGAATCTTCTGACGACCATGTTTGGAATCGATGAATTGGGGAATGAACTGCATTGGACCAGGACGGTACAAGGCGTTCAATGCAATGAGGTCTTCAATGCTGGCAGGTTTGGCATCTTTAAGAATCTTTTGCATTCCCTGACTTTCAAACTGGAAGACGGCCTCACTCTTTCCTTCACCAAGCATGCGGAAGGTGGCTTCATCATCCTCTGGAATGGCTTCCAGATTGAATTCCGGGGTGTGTTTGCGGATCAATCGCTCACAGTTCTTCAGCAGAGTGAGGGTTTTGAGGCCAAGAAAGTCCATTTTCACCAGCCCACAGGGCTCAATGATGTCCATGGTGTAGGCCGTGACAACATCTCCGGATTTCTGGTCTTTGATGAGGGGAACGTAATCTGTGAGAATACTTTTTCCAATCACCTTTCCACAGGCATGGGTAGAGACATGCCTGTTCATGCCCTCTAAGACAGCTGCCACATCAAAGAGTTCTTTGTACACTCCTCCTCGTTCATAGAACTGTTGCAGCTGCGGCTCTACTTCCAGGGCCACGGTGACATTAATTTTTCTCCCATCGGGCGTTTTCCCTTCCGGGACAATTTTTGTGATGGCATTGGATTCACTGAAGGGGATGTCAAGAACTCGAGCTACATCTTTGAGCACGGCCTTGGTTTTTAAGGTACCGAAGGTGCAGATACCAGCCACGTTTTCTCGGCCATACTTTTCAATGACGTAGTCAATGACTTCCCCTCGTCGTTCAAAACAAAAGTCCACGTCAAAGTCTGGCATGCTCACCCGTTCTGGATTCAAAAATCGCTCAAACAGGAGTTCATACTTCAAAGGGTCAATGTCGGTGATCCCCAGGGCATAGGCCACAATGCTTCCGGCACCGGAGCCTCGGCCTGGACCAACGGGAATGTCATTCTGGCGGGCCCAATCAATGAAATCCCACACAATGAGGAAGTAACCAGGAAAGCCCATGTCAAAGAGAATCCCCAGTTCGTAATCCCCTCTTTTGGTGATGGTTTCCCATTCTTCTTTACTGGCGTGAGGATAGCGCTTTTTCAGACCTTCAGCTGTTAGATGTCGAAGATAGGCCTCTGGATTCTCAAACTGGGGGGGGATCTCATAATGGGGAAGTAAGGGACCCGGTTGGGGAATGGTGAGATCACATTTCTGGGCCAGGGCCACGGTATTTTCCAAGGCATCAGGAAAATCCGGGAATAAGGCCTGCATCTCTTCTTCCGTCTTAAAATAGAATTCTGGATTTTCTGTTTTTAGGCGTTTTTGGTCGGTTTTCTTTTTTCCTGTGGCAATGCAAATCAAGACATCTTGGGCATTGGCATGATCTTTATGGAGAAAATGGATGTCATTGGTGGCAATGATAGGGATGCCCGTTTCCTCTTGGAGGCGGCGCATTCCATCGCGCACGGTTTTTTCTTCCTTGAGGCCATGATTCATCACCTCAAGGTAAAAATTTCCCTCTCCAAAGAGATTTTGATAATACAGGGCTTTGTTTTTGGCCTTTTCCAAATCTCCATGCAAAATGGCCTGGGGGATTTCTCCACCAAGACAGGCGGCAGAGGCAATCAGACCTTCATGATACTGTTCAAGAAGTTCATCATCGATTCGGGGTTTGTAATAAAAACCTTCGGTGTAGCCCTTGGATGTGAGAATCATCAAATTGTTGTATCCCACTTCATTTTTGGCATAGAGCACCATATGAAAGCTTTTGGGACCACTGGTGGGTTTGACAAAGCGACTACCAGCCGCCACATACACTTCACAGCCCACGACAGGATTGATGCCAGCCTTATGGCAGGCTTGTTCAAACCGAAGGGCTCCAAAGAGATTCCCATGATCGGTGAGGGCAATATGCTCCATTCCAAGCTCTACGGCCCGGCTGACATAATTTTTTATTTGGCATGCACCATCGAGTAGGGAATAATCCGAATGGTTATGAAGGTGTACGAAACTCATCCTCTCTCCTTGACGTGGTCATTCTAAAGAGGCCTTGGCTCAACGCCAATCACTAAGTAGAGATATCTGTGAGGATTCCCCGTGTGAGCCGCTGAGCAATCTCGCGTTCGCATGGACGGTTTTCCCAAACTCTTGTGAGGTGTTCAACCGATCCTTCCAAAGCATCCATGTCTCGTTTGGACAAGGGAAGAGGTTTTCCTGCCATAGCCACTTCCAGGTCTCGGTCTCTCAGAATCCCACTTTGTCCATCGGATAGGGCCATGCGCCATTGGTTCAGAACATTTTTATCCACCCGGGCCAGGGCGTAGAAATTCAATTGGCGGCGACCATTGCCAGTGACTGGAATTTTCAGGGCAAAGCCATGGGTCCAATCTCCATGAGGAATGCTTAAACGGACAATCAGTTCCCCATCTTGAAGCCCTTCTGGCCCATTGAGTTGCGAGAGGGACAGCTTCCGAGAACTGATGGCTGGTTTACGACGTCCTCGACGCAGCTTTAAATAACGGGTTTCAATTTGGGTATCAAGGAGCTGAAGAAGACCCGTTAAATCTCCCATACGATCCCGCATGGCAATATGTCCACCTATGGTGGCCCGGCATCGCAGTGGGCGCGAACCAAGATGGGCTAGGGCCTCTGGCAGTCCTAAGGGAAGCGCATTTCGCCCAATAGAATCCAGTCGATCCAGACTCATCATGGAGCCCAATTCCAATCCTTCTTCGGAACGTGAGGCGCGTGCGAGCTCTTCAACACGTCCTAGGGAAACAACCACCCTTGGCAAATCAATGTAACGACGGTTATGGGAAGACTGGGCCAGATGTGTTCCACCAGCCCAGAAAACAGCTCCTTGCTGAGAGGCATGGATATCGAGAGCTTCTGCAATGGTTCGAGGAAAATAGGTTCGTGGGGCTGTGTGTTTACTGGGCATGGAGTCTCGCCTCTCGAATCCGAGCCGTCTTTAGAACAGCTGAGATCACACGGGCTTCGGAACAGCAATCGCAGCGTATGGATGCGGCAGTGTCTTTGGCTTGCTGCCGGGTGGGACGAAGAGTGCGACGGAGAAGGGCCTCTGTGGCTAAGGTTCGTGCTGGGCCACAAATGGGACAGGGGCGAACCCCAACGGATCCGAATCCCTCCACAATGTCCCCAAACTCTTTTAAAAGGGCCAAACCTTCGGCAGTCCAAATATCCCGGTCCCGTAATTCAAATGCCGGTAGTAAACAGGAAAGCACAGGCTGCTCATCCAAGAGAATCAAACAAATTCCGCAACCCTGATTTTGGCAGGTCCGGTGAAGGGAACGTAATCCAAATTCCTCATGGAGAACATCGGTGGAACGTCGATGAGGAAGAACATCCACTTCGACTGGCTGGCCATTGAGATAGAAGGATATGGTCAAAGTCGGACACCTCCTCTCCCTAATTGTGCGGGATCAAGGGGGAGTCGATCTAAATCCATTCCTCCCGCTTGCTTGGCGGATTGGATAAAGGCAGCGGGGACAAGTAACCAGGGAAGACTCGCGGCATCACGGGGTGTCCTCTTTAAACCGTCCATTCGAAACTGCACAGAAATGGTGGGCTTTTTTGTGGGGGCACAGGAGCCCATGCACCATTCAATGGCTTCTTGTGCGGCGGCCTCAACAGCAGTCCGTGCGGCTGAAGGCGAAAGAAGAGAACCGGAGTCAATGTTGAGCCAGATGTGTTTAGGCTGGATTTCCCAGGTTCTTGTGGACACAACCGTTTCAACAGCACATGCTCCCCATGATATAATCTCATATGGGGTTCCTGTGAGAGTTTCCGGCTCCCATTTTCCCTGACTTCGTTTTCGTCTTGATCGTGAAACGGTGATGGGAAGTGGGTCTCGGAATCGTTTTTTGGAGATTTCGCGGCAGGCCAATTCCAAGAGTTTTGTGTGAACAGAAATATCAGAGCCATAAAGATGAGGACCTGGCACAAGGGTGGGTGAAGGCAGTTCTCCGGTGAATCGAACCGATTTCCCTTCAATACCTAAAATGTCTTGAACCATGGCCTTCCAGGATTCCTGTAGGGCATCCCCAGGGCTGAGTAGTGGAACATCAATCTCCAAAATTCCATCAATGTCCAGATTTAAGGTGATGGAGGCTGGACCAAGGTCTTTGCGGCTGGGGGTGAATCCATTACCAAACCAGGCACATGAGAGTCCGATGCCTCCAAAGAGGGCTGGGGTGTGGGTGAGATTGCTTCGAGCCAATGCATTTTGCTCATAGGCCGAAAACTTACGGTCAAAATCGGAATCTTCCATCAAAGAATCAAGCAGATTTGGAATGGGGAAGTCTCGTGGTAAATCAATTCCAGGACCAAAACCCTGGCCAGGTTGAGGCAGGGAGGCTTTTCGCCATAAGCCTGGTGAAATGAGGCTGTTGGAGGCGATACGAGAGGCAAAAAGTTCCCCGGCCATAACCCCAAGATCAAAGCCTCCCCCAGGAGTGAAGCCATCGGGAGCCGTCTCACTGGGATGGAGTTTGCCCTGAATGATGTAGTGACGACAGGGGTAAAGAGAGAAGAGTCCAAGAACAATCCTCTCCATAAACTCATTTTCTAGAGGAAAAAGAGCTCCTGCATGAAGGGTGAACTCGGCCTCTATGGCCAGGACACGGCCCTCGGCATCAATGGCTCCCCGCATGAAAAGATCAATTCCTGGACGTCCTGGTGTGTCACGATTTGGAGAGGGAAGGTAGCGAATGGATTTTCGAGCTTTCTGGGAAAGAAGAGCGGCTCGACTGGCTTCCACAGAGGAGAGCCAGAGTCCACTGGCCCCTTCAATGGCTCCGTTGGGAGCATAGGATCGGACTCGGATGTTGGCCCGTTCTGTTTTGATGGTACGGGCCACATGACGTCGCACTGCGCCAGGCCAGGGGGTGTTCACATGGATTTGATAGAAAGCCCCATCTTTTTGACAGACCGCTCCTCCTGAGCGGTGGTTAACCGGTGTTTGTGGAATCACAATGTGTTCTTCCACAACTTGGAAGGCGCGGGAGAAGGCCTCTTGAGGGTGGCCTTTTTCCCATCGATAGGGGCTGTGTTCCTTTTGGTCTTTCTCCTCAAAGGGAAGAATATCAAGCGTGATCTGTGAGAGCCATTCTTCAATTTCATCCCCATTAGGACCGGCGGCAAGAAGGAGTGCTTGGCCGGGCCAAAGGATTTTTTTTCCTGAAAGAACGGGAATGGATGTGCTACCAAAAGGCAGCTTTCGTGTCCCAGGAATATCCGCTCCCATGAGGGAGACCAGATGATCGGGAGGTGGGGGAAGGTGAATGCTGCTCAGACGACCCGGTCCCAGTGGACTATGAAAGGCTAAGCCTGTAAAAATGCGTTTGTTTCCAGCATCCTCCGCCCGCCGTATTCGGCCTGAAAGGCGGTCGGCCAGCAAACGATCTTCAGGCATTTAATGCCTCCCGGAGTCCTTGTGTGACACGTTTAATCTCTTTTTTGCCCATGCCGGGCCAGAGGGGAAGGGAAAGGCTTTGACAGCCAAGGCTTGTGGCCACAGGAAGTGTTTCGGCTTGAATGAGAGAGGATCTTTTCCAATAACTCATGGTATGCAAAGGAATAAAATGAACTGAAGTTCCAATTCCTCGTTTCTCAAGAAATTCGGAAACCTGATTGCGCGTTTCTTCATTCTTCAGGCGGATGGCAAAGAGATGCCATGCATGTCCTTCCGCATCTTGGGGACATTGAACTTGTGGAAGGTCCTCAAGGTACTTGAGGTAAAGATGGGCGAGATTCTTTCGCTGCTGATGCAAGTGGTTGGCCCGTTGCAGTTGAACACGGCCAATGGCTGCACAGAGATCTGGCAGGTTGCATTTATCTCCAGGGGCTTGAATATCATATTCCCAGGGGCGATGTCCCGCATTGGCTCCGTATCGATTCCACACGGTACGGTCTATTCCATGAAGCCGCATAAGGGAGATGCGCTGAAGAAAATCAGGGTTTCTGGTGCATACCATTCCACCTTCGCCTGTGGTGATGGTCTTTGTGGCGTAGAAGGAAAATACCCCGATATCCCCTAAATCGCCAGCCATGCCCTCTTTTGTACGGGAGGGAAAGGCATGGGCTGAATCTTCAATGATTAAGGTTGGACTTTCGCCTAAGGCCCGGCGAATGGCGTTTATATCGCAGACTCTTCCAGCAAGGTGGACCGGAATCACTGCTTTTAAGTATTTCCCTTTGCTTTTGAGCTGAAGAACCATCTGTTCAAGATGAGAAGGGCTAAGGGTTCCTCCATTCTCAAGGGAATCCACAAAAAGAGGATGAGCTCCCAGATGCCTTACAGTTCCGGCCGTGGCGGTGAAGGTGAGGGAAGGAACTGCGACATAATCTCCAGGTCCCACACCCACAGCTTCCAAAGCAAGACGGAGTCCTGCCGTGGCGGAATTCACACTGATGGCTTGGATGGGAGCCTTGGATGAGTCCGGCGCACCTGATTCAAGCACCGCGGCAAATTCTTTTTCAAAGGCCAAGGCCTCCGGACCCGTTGTGAGCCATCGACGGCGCATGACACGGCGTACGGCCTGCTGTTCCCTCCAACCAATGGACGGTTGGAAAAATGGGATTTTAGTATTCGGGTTCGTCATCTGGATTCTCAACAGTGGGGAATCGTCGAATCACCACCTGGCGCAGAAGGTGGCGGTTCCGGAATGATTCTGGGGATTCTGGATGGAGTCGAAGAATGGGCATCAACTCATCCACAAGTTGGTGAACCTCATGGGGAGAGACTGCAGGGAATCCTACTCGGACAATGCGAGGGTGCTCTGTATCTTCCGGGTGCTCTTCGGTGTTCCAAAGACGTTCGGATTTTTTTTCTCCTGGCCGCATTCCAATGAATGTGATTGGAACACTGTCCTCATCAAAGCCATAGAAACGAATCATCTGTCGAGCAAAATCCACAATGCGGACAGGATCGCCCATATCAAGAAGGTAGAGTCCGCCATCAGCGGCCAATCCCGCCGTTTTCAATACCAGACTCACGGCTTCTGGAATGGTCATGAACCAGCGTTTGGCATCGGGGTGGGTGACCGTGACAGGTCCCCCTGAAAAGATCTGTTCTTTGAACAGAGGCATGATGCTGCCTCGGGAACCAAGCACGTTTCCAAAGCGAACCACCATAAAATCCCGGCCAACAGCACGTTGCCCAAGCACCAGCATCTCAGCCATGCGTTTGCTGGCTCCATACACACTTGTGGGTTCCACGGCCTTATCGGTGGAAATCAGAACAAAGCGGGAGCATTCGGCCTCAATCGCAGCTTCAATGAGATTTTGGGTTCCCAGGACATTGTTCTTAACGGCTTCAACAGGATTCAATTCCATCATAGGAACATGTTTGTGAGCAGCACAATGGTAGATGACATCAGCTTTCAGCCGGCTCAAGAGAAATCGAACATAATCGGTATCTTGAAGTTCCCCAATCACGGGAACAATGGTGGCCTTCTCACCCACTCCGGCATCTTGAAGATTCCGGAGTTCCTTTTCTATACCCCAAATGCTGTTTTCACCATGCCCAAGGAGATAAAGACGTTCCGCCCCTCCATAGAGAAGCTGTCTGGATAATTCACTTCCAATGCTTCCACCTGCCCCGGTGACCAAAACACGTTTTCCACGCACATAGGAGAGGCTTTCTTTGAGGTCAATGAGGACAGGTTCTCGACCCAGGAGATCCTGGGGATCCATTTCCCGAGCCTGAACCATGTGCGGATCCGCTGAAACCATTTGGCTCACAGAAGGCAGGATGCGAATCCGTGAAAAACCGGCACGACGAAGGGATTCATGAATGCGCATCAATTGATTGCGGGATGCAGAAGGGATGGCAATCAAGGCCTCAGAATCATGTCCTCGATCCAGAATTCCAGCACAGGCACTGATGGGGCCGAGAACGGGAATCCCCCCAGAGACTGTTCCGATTTTTTCTCTATCGTCGTCGAGAAACGCAACGACCGTTCCTATGACGCCATTTTCGCCGATCTCACGAGCAAGAGCGTGCCCGAATTGTCCGGCACCAACGATGTAAATCCGGTTGCCTTTGGCCATATCTTCAAAATGTAGCATCGAATGGCAAGGTATGGAAGCGACAGGTCTTTCTTCTCTGATGCTTCAATCGGACTTTCATAACGCCGATAAGGCTTGTATGAAGCTTTATCAAAAAATTTCATTCATCCTGCTGTTCTTTTGTTTTACCATCAATGTTCATGCTCAAACCATCATGGTGGAAACGCATCTTGAAGCTCCTTTATCGGAACTGAATACAGATCTCCGTCGTGCTGTGGAGTCTGTTGAGCGTGGGTTTATGGATTTGCTTTTTGATCAGGAGTTTGTGATCTTCAGCGATTATGTTGTGACTCAGCTCCATGAACTGGCAGACCAATCGGTTTTTTTTGACCATGGTGGAGCCGATTTTTTGGTTCGGATTCGCTGTAATGAAAAGTCGTTTGAATGGAGTGTCTTCCATATGGATGAGGTTCATTTTGTGGGAGAAGGAGAAGTTTCTCAGGAGGATTTTCTTGAGATTGTATCACCGCAGGAACGCTGGGAAGCCATTGGTGTCCAAGGAGCTCAAGAGATCCTTGACTCCTTGCGCTAAGCATCGGGACTGAGTCTGCCGATTGTAGTTTTGAGGAGACCCTGCGCCATGAAAAAAACAGCTTGGATCATTACATTGTTGGCGGTGGTATCCGCCAGTGCCATGGCATCCACGTGGACTGGTAATGCTGCAGCTGGGGGACGATCCGAATTCCCTGGGGACTCAACGGTGCTCCGTGCTGCGTCCAATTCCTTTCCTGAAGGAACCGTTTTAACGGTAACGAATCCTCGAGGAGGACTTTCTACCCGTGTGACCGTTACTGGTCGTTTAGAAGCTCCGGGAGTTTTTCTGCTCATTGAAGAAGATGCAGCCGTCGCCATTGGTTTACCACTCGATCATGTTCTTCCTGTCCGTGTGACACCGGATACTGGAGTTGTTCATCAAGATTCGGGAGAACAGGCCTCCTATGCCCTGGATCGGGATTTTAATCCTGCCGCAGGAATACCTGAGGATCAATTGGTTCTTATTCCTCGCGGGAGTACGGATGAGGAAATTCGTCCTTCAGAGGACGTTGAAGAGTCGATTGTTCCTCCTGAAGAGGTCTTACCACCTGTGGATGATCCGTCCTCTCTCCTTGCTGAAAACAATGAACCCGACGTTCCTCCTACCTCACCTGAAATCCCTGCCATCATTGTCGAAACACCCATTGATGTTGAGAAAGAAGACTCTGAACCTGAGTTTGTACCACCTGTGATTGAGGAAGAGGTGGGAGAGCCGGTTCCTTTGATTGCCTACCGCGTGGAAGAGCCAGACCTCAAAAAAGACATCTCTGAGCCCCGAAGCTTTGACGCCTTTGACGATCCCTATGCTCCAGAAAAACTGGAGAAAGAGGCCATTGAGGAATATGTTGTTCCCCCGAAAGAATGGAAAGAACCAGTAGAAGAGGCTGGTCTTGCCCTTCCTCCCCAGGTTTATGAGATACCAGAAGAGGAAGCCAAAGAGTCGGCCCCTTTGCCTCCAGAAATCAAAGTTCCTTCCATGGAAGAAGATGAGGGGACTCCTGTTCCCGTGCTCACCTATCGAGCGGAAGATGAAATAAATCCGGTAGAAGATGCCATGCCGGAAAAAAGTGTTCCATTGGATGATGATGAGGGAGTTCCCGTTCCTGTACTCACCTACAGAGCGGATGAAGATCCCAATGATTCGGTGGATACCCAAGATCTGGCACAAGCATGGGTGCCCTATGATGAAGAGCAATCTTTCGAAAAAGAAGATGTTGAGAAATACATCATTCCATCACCAGTAGTCACGGAATCTCTCCCAGAAGAGCACCCACTTCTTGTTGCCAATGATGGTGTAGAAGAAGGGGTTCCTGAGGTCATTGAAACCTATGACCCCCTTGTTCCATTGGACTCAAAGGATGAGAATGTGGTGGAACCAGAGGCACTTCCTCCTCTTCCAGAGGCAGAAGATGGGGGTAAAATTGTGTATTTTCTTTCCCCTGCCGAACCGAGACCTCCCGAACCTCCTGCCAATTCAGAACAAGATGAGTTGGTTCTTGATGTGAATGAAGTCCCTGAAACCCTTGATCCCCCTGTAGAAACGGATGTAGAGGTTTCGTCTTTAGAAATTCCTTCGGCTGTTCCAGGTCTTTCACGGCGTTTTGTTCAGGTTGCTGCATATCGTGATCCTTCAATATTGGAAGATGCCGCGAAGAAGCTTGCCAATTCATCTCCGCTGTATCCCCTTAGCGTTGCCGATGGTGAAGATGCTCGCGGTCCCATCTACCGGCTATTGATTGGTCCTCTTCGTCCAGCAGAAACCGGTATAGTTTTGGATACAGTGCGAGCCGGGGCATTTCCAGATGCCTTTCCCTATAGTCCTTAGGTTATTCAATGAATCAAACAGATCCAAATCTCGAAGAGATGGCCCGCCAACTTCGCTTGGCGGGCTGGGGTGTTCAGCCCCCTCAACAGTATTTAAGCGATATGGATGATGCCTTTTTACAGGCATGGAACATCTCCAAACCGTTCACAATGATTTCTCCAGAACGGGGTTGGGCACTCACCGAAGCTCTTCGATATTGCCATGCTAATTCCATCCCTGGTGACATAGTGGAATGCGGTGTTTGGAAGGGCGGAGCCTGTCTTCTTGCGTCGTTGATTATCCAAAATTGTGAGAGTCAAGAAATGGAAGCCTCGCCAAGGGATATATGGCTCTATGACACTTTTGAGGGGATGACAGAACCTGGTGAAGAAGACTGCATTGCCGTGAGTGGTGAGGCGGTGTCAAACCGGAACCCCAAAGGGTGGTGGGCTGCCGGAGAATCTCTTGTTCGTCAAACTCTGAGTGCATCTCCTTTGAATCAAGAACGCTTTCATTTGGTGGCAGGACCGGTGGAAAGCACCCTGGATTTGTGTGTTCCAGAACGCATTGCTTTATTGCGTTTGGATACGGATTGGTATGCATCCACAGCCAAAGAGTTAGAGATTCTCTATCCCCGTCTTTCCCCTGGTGGGATTCTCATTATTGATGATTATGGGCATTTTTCTGGTGCTCGAAAGGCCGTGGATGAATATTTTGCACTTCGTGGCGAATCGCCACTCCTCCATCGAAGTGATTACACAGGCCGTGTGTTGGTGAAGCCTTGGAATACTCGTTCATGACGGTATTGAAGAAACCAATCGAGGAATAGGGGATCCTGTAAGGGGTTAGTGATGGGATTCTTCTTTGCACTGTATCCCATGGCATCCAGCTCTTGGGGGAGGGATTTCAACCTGCTCACGCTGCCACAAATCGCCAGACTGGTGTTGAGCTTCCAACCCGTTTGCTTGGGGCGACGGGCAAGACCCTTGGTTAAGGATGATTCAAAGACTTCAACGGTGACATGGTGATGTTCCAACTTCTGCCAGAATCGGAGAACCACTCCCTGGTTGGCCTGAGCCAATTTTGCAGTAGAAAGATTGACAGGAAGATGGGGATTGACGATGTGAGCCCAACCCATCTCATCACATCGTATAGAGACGGCATGAATCTGGATTCCTGATTCTGCTGCCTCAAGAAGAGTTCTGCAGAATGTTGGATCAGTATGGGGATTAGGAGAAAAACTCATGGCCTCTGGATTCATAATCGCAATGATGATTCTTCCATGATTTCCTAAGGGAATCAGTTCTTTAAGATGTTTCACAGCACGGAGGGAAGGGGCATCAGGGAACAGAGCCACTCCCCGTTCCACCAAGGTGCAGGCCTTGACTTCTATCCAGTGGTCTTGCCCCTCCTCTTCCACTTTCCAATCCATTCGAGCCTTTCCTCGAGTCACTTCCGGTCTATGTGTTCCAGTGGGAAACAGCATGGGAAGGAAGAGGTCTCCCATGAGCCCATTGGCACGACTGGCATGGAGGGGAATCCATTGATTCTTGTATTGAACTGCAGCAAGAGACCATTGAGTGGCACGATGGGGATTTTGACTTTGTTCCAGTATCAAAGATTGACCAGGAAGAAGGAGTTCTCTCATTCTTCCTGGGTTGGGGCAGTGTGCTCGCACCAATTCGCCATGCTTGAGCTGGGCATGAACAATGAATCGGTTTGGACGCTCCACAAAAGTGGCCCTGGCATCAGGTGAGAAGAGTGAAAAGTGTTTTTGCATTGTCTATCGGGACCAGGCCTTCAGCATGGCAACCATTTCTGGTGAACCCCAGTCTAAGGCACCAGAAACAACTCCTCGTGCCACACCATCTCTATCAATCACAAGAGTTGTGGGAAGTCCTGGGATCCCCACAAGTCGTGATGCACTTCCGTCCAGGTCATAGTACACCGGAAAAGTCACCTGAAATTCCTCTGAAAACTCTTTTACCAAAGAGGGATCTTCTTCGACATTCAATGCAATCAACGCAAAGTCTTGCCGCTCTAATCTTGAGTTGAGATGCACTAAGTCTGGGATTTCTGCTCGGCAAGGAGGGCACCATGTGGCCCAGAAATTGAGAAGGACAATATTCCCCTGAAACTCTTCCAGTTGACGAGTTAAACCATCTTCATCGGTGAATTCAAGGTTGGGGAAGGGCTGTGAGGAGGGGAGGGGGGTGATTCCCAATCCCATCAACTCTGCATCCGATGGAATGATGGGCTGCTGGGAACAGGAGATGAAACCGGCAATGCAGAGTGTTAAAAGTCCAAGTTGTTTCATGAAGGAATCCTCCTCTATGGATTATCGGATGAGGAGGAGCATAAATGCCAGGGTATTGTGCAGAGTATGGGCCAGGATGAGAGGAAGGAGGCGATGGGTTTTCTTGTAAACCCAGGCGTAAAACAGGCCTGAAAGAAAGGCCAAAAAGACGGTTTGCGGTCCCTCCCAAAAATGGATGATGGCAAAAGAGGCTGCAGAAATCAGTCCCCAAACAAAGGTATTCTTCTGATGCGGTGGGAGTATCCCCAAGAGCCATCCTCGGAAAAAACATTCTTCTGTGGTTGCCGTGACCAGGGCCAAGAGGATGGCTCCCATCATGTAGGTCCATGGACTTCCTTGAGAAACCCAAGAAGACTGGTTGGGTTTCAACAGGTATCCAAGTCCAAGAGAAGTGATGACCAGAGGGATGATCCATAAAAGAGAGCGGATTCTTCCTGTTTGAGAGTGAGGAAGAGGGAAGGTCTTGAATGCCCAGATGGCAAACAAAAGAAAAGGAAAGCGAAGGATGGTTTCACGAAAGAAAAAGGAAAAATTGAGAGTGAGGCCTTGGGGGCTCTGACCAGAAAAAATCAAGCCCAGAAGATAGGGCAAAGCCAAAACAAACGTGATGAGGATTTTTTGAGAGGATTTTCTTCCATCCCTTTTTATCATAGAACTGCATTCTAGACATAAAGCGCCGATATTGAAAATGAGTATGTGGTTTCTTGTTCTTGTCTTATTACTGATGACGCTTGTTTTTCTCTTGGCCTTTCCTTCTGGTCGAAGTCTGGGAAGAGAGAATCATGGAGGGAGAATTGCATTCACGGCAAAAGGCATGGATGCTGGTTTTACTTTGCCAGAAATTCGTCTGCTTTGGCAGGCGGCCGTCAGTGCTCGGTTGGCCATACCCTCTTTGATTTATGGTTCCATTGAAGAGTTGGACCGTGCCATCAACCAGATTGCCGGAGATGTGAATTTCTCTGATCGTCGGCCAGAAGATCCTGAAACAATTCTGTTAAAGAAACTGTTTGATTATCGCAAAAAAGTGGAAAAGGGACGAAGTGGTCCCATGGATACCGTTCGAAAAACGCAGGACATCACCACGGGGCAGATGCTCACAATCCGGGCAGATGGTGTTGGAATTTATACCTCACAGGTGATTGAAAATAATGCCGATTACTTTTCCATCTCCATTCCAGTGGGAAAGCCTCTTCCTGCTGGATTTAGCTGGCGCTTGAACCGGCTCAACATCTATTTCTGGCGGAAAGATGATGCAGGTTATTTCTTTCAAACCCGGGTGATGGATGGTTTTAGTGATAAAGATGGGCGCGTCTTCCGACTGCATCATAGCAATACCATACTTCGGAGCCAGAAAAGAGAGTCGGTGAGAGCTCCTGCCCGAATTCCTGCTCGATTGTATTATCTCACTTCCCTTGATGATGCCAGCGATCATGTTGAGTCTGAGCCAGGACTGAGCACTCTCATCACCGATCTCTCTGAATCGGGTGCAGCCCTTCGTATTGGGGGAAGAGCGCGTAAAAGTCAGCCCTTTAAACTGCAATTTAAAATCCGTCGAGAGATTGTTGTGGTGTGTGGAGTGGTGAAGCGAGTGGTTTATAAGTCCAAAGAAAACGAATCGTCACTCCATACAGAATTTCTTCCTGTCAATGAGAATACGAAGATGGTACTTCTCTCTTATGTTTTTGATATAGACAGAACTCGTGCCCAGGGTGGTGGTGGAGAGCAGATTGGAGATTCGGAAGCCTTTCGCATGGTTTCGGGTGTGACCATGGATGAAAACGATGAAGTCCCACCTTCATCGGAAACACAAGAATTACAGGCTATTTCTGTAGAAGCAGTAGATGATGGCGATGATGTGGAAGATCTTGAGGAATTGGAAGAATTGGAGGAGCTGGAAGAGGTTGATTCCACAGATTCAGAACCACCTTCCACCACTTAGGAGAAAAACCTCTTTGACAGAGAGGACGAGAAGCCGTTAATTTTCCTCAAACAACTTTGCTTTGAGGTAATTCATGAAATCAACCCTTCGCCTCTTAGGGATCATGGCTGTTGCTGTGACCTTCCTTTTTGCCTGCGCTAGTGCACCAGAAGAAAGTGAACCAGTAAGTACAACTTCTGTTCCTGAAAAAACACTTGAGTCTGTTCCTTCTGAACCCGTTGTGGTTTGGAGTATGACTCAAGAACGTGTTCTATATCCTGATGGAACCATTGATAAAACCATTGAATATGTGTTGGATGATCAGGGGCGAGTGCTCCAGAGTCTGGAGCGCAATTCTCGGAATGAAGTGGTGTATGATCGCCGCTATACCTATGAAAAGAACCGTCTCTCAACCATGGAGTTCTTTGATTCAGAGGGTTTGAAAAGCACCACAACCTACAAAATCCTTGCTAATGAGCAAGAAAAAGAAACGGTATTGGATGCCAATGGTGTGCTTCTTTCCACCGTGGAAAAACAGTTTGAAAATGGATTGTTGTTAAAGAGCACAGCCTTTGATGGTGAAGGGATTCCTCAGCTTTCCTCTGTATACACCTATGATGAATCAAAGCTTATTGCCGTGGATTATGTTCTGCCTGATGGCTTTGTAGAGGCGCGCTTTGTGCGTCAATGGGAACAGGAACAGATGGTTTCAGAGCAAACCATCCTTCCCGATGAAAGCATTGAAAGTGAGCGGCAATATCAGTATGAGAACAGTGTTCTTGTGGGAGCATCCTTCTACGCCAATGGCTCTCTTTCGAATTCTGTTCGTTTTGAACGGGATGAAGCGGGGAATATCATTCGGGAAATTCGCTCAAATCGTCGTGGTCAAGACTATGAAGTGATTGAGCGGGAATGGGCTCGCTTTGAAATCTGGGAGGATTCCAAATGAGCAAAAAACTTCTTGCCATCTTTCTTCTTTTCACCCTTCTTCTTCCCTCAGTGTTTGCTGTGGAATCGGGAGAGTCCTGGGCTCGTCTCTACAAACGTTTGGATGACATTGATCAGAAACATGCGGTTCTTCAAAACATTGTGTCCTTGGATGACCGTTCCCTTGAGTCTTTCCTCTCCTCATCTTTAGACGATCTTGTCTACGGCAATCTCTCATATTTTCGAGAGAATCGAGCAACCTATGATAGCTGGGAGGCTTTGGTTCGCACACTTGTGAAGGAACTTGGTGATATCAAAGCACAGAGTGCTTCCTCTACCATTATGGACATTGTTGAAACAACCGATTCTTCATTGTTGAAGGCAGAAGCCATGGTGGCATTGGGACGAATGCGGGCCCTTGAATATGCTCCTGATATTGCCTTGATTCTTCGTAATCTGAATTTTAATACAAGAGGCGATTTGGCCTCAGCGGAAATTGAAGCCTATGGAGCCGTGGTGGCTTTAGAGCGACTCCGGGATGATGTGGGCTTTGAACCTTTGTTCTATGCCACCGTGGGTTGGTATCGAGATCGGGTCACAACGGATGCGGAACGGGCATTATTGTCTTTTGATGATGTGGCTAGCCGGTTAAATACCATTCTTCTTTCCGCATCGGATTATCGGGAAAAGCGTCAATGTTTAGAGCTTGCATTACGCAGTGATGCCTCTGCGGAACAGAAGGCTCAGATCATCACAACCTCTCTTCAAGAAGGACTCCGTTATGCTGAAAGTGATGCCACACGAGCACGGCGATTGGCAGAACTTCGTTTGGCCGCAATGAAGGGGATGGTGGATACTAAATTGACCACGGAGGCTCTTCCAGCCCTGCTCAAAGAGGTTTTGGAAGAACGATCTTCAGATGAAGCACTTTTGGCTATTTTGGCCCTAGGAGCCGATGGAGGGGATGAGGCTGTGGAAATCCTTTCCCAGCGAATTCGGTATTATAATGATCGTCAGGCCTCTGGTTTGGGTTTGACCTTTGAAGAAGACTCAACACTCCGTCAGCTGATCTTTGCTCTGGGTGAAGCGGGGAATGAAAAAGGTCTGATGGCGTTGAAGGAAATGACTTATTTTAATTACACACCAGGGATTACACGGCAAGCACGAGAGGCTGTGAAACGCATCTCAGGTGAGTAGGAATTCTCAAAACGACCCTTTGTTCTGAACAGAACAAAGGGTTGAGCTCCTTCTGATTCAAGAAAAAGAATTGGAAAGGCTGTTTAAGGGGGTATGGGAGCGAAATCTCATCCCCCTCTTTTTTTTCTTGCCAGTGGCGGTGTTGTTGCCATCGTCCTGGAGCAACCGTTGTCCTCCATGGGGTTTGCATGGCTGGTTGTGTCCATCCCTCCTCTCATTCTTTTCTTTCTTCTCAAGAATTGGCATCAGAAGATGTGGTGTTCTTGCTTGTTGGCCTTCATGATGAGTCTGGCCCTTTTTTGCTTGGGTCCTTTTTTTTCTCAAATTCTTCAAAGGCCTTCCTCACACCTGGGAATCCCCTTTCAAGAGGTCCATCAGGTTCAACTCTCCATGCTTGAGGATGCCCGAGTTCCTGTTCAAGGGCAGTGGCAGGGATTGGGGAGGGTGACTTGGGTGGAGGGGAGGGGAAAGGCGGCATCGGCCCAATCCATTCTACTGATTTCAGGTCAGGGAAACCGCCCTCCTGTCAAAGGGATGCATCTTTCTGTTCAAGGTCAATTCTCCTCAACATCCCCCAAGATGTTCTGGGGGAAGAATTGGGAATTGCTTTCCTTTCAAAGTCCACTTGTTCAATGGCGCTATTATGCGCTGAGCTATTTCCATCATCGCTTTGATGCCCTCTCTCATGAGACGGCAACGGTGTGTCGTGCCCTTCTACTTGGACAAACGCTCGATCCTGGAGTCTCTTTGTTGCGGAGATTTCGTCATGCAGGTTGTGCGCATCTCTTTGCTCTCTCCGGTTTTCATCTGTCTCTTTTGGCCTTAGCCATGCGATTTTTTGTTCATCCTCTTCTTGGTCGCCAAGGAGCCATTCTTTTTTCCTGCATGGCCTCTCTTCTTTTTTTATGGTTGGTGGGACTGCGGCCTTCGTTGGTTCGGGCTGTGATGATGTATCTTCTCTGGTCAGGGTATCGGTATCAAAACAAGCGGGTGGAGGCTCTGGTGGTTCTTGTTCAGGCCTTTTTAATCCAAGGGATTTTTTTTCCTCAACAGCGTCAATCCTTATCATTTCTGTTGAGTTATGCCGCTCTTTTTGGAATCTTGGCCATTGGATGGCCATGGGGACAATGGTTTTCTCGGTGGTTGCCCCGCTCCTTTGCTCTCCTGGTTGGTGGACAAATTGGAGCCCAGGCTGGAACCCTTCCTCTTGTGGTGGGTGTTTTTGGGGTTTGGCGCCCCATTGGGTTGCTAGCATCTCCTCTCTTGACGCCTCCGGTGGCTCTATTGATGGCCTGTGGTGCTCTCTTTGTTTGTCCTCTTCCATTGCAAGTTCTATCCCTCTTGAAAACATGCCTTGAAGGGATGAATTCCATTTTGCTGTGGATCTCCCATCATTTTTCTCAATACCGTGAGGTTTCCATGGCGATGATCACCGCTTGGCTCATCCCCCTGAGCATCGCTATACTTCCACATATCTTTATTTGGAGAATTCGTCATCGACGCACCCAATATCATCAATCACGATTCCCCAGCCTCCATTCGTGCCTTCCTGGACAGCCGAGAGATTGCGCCACGCAAGCGATGGGGACAGAACTTCCTGATCAACCGAGGAGCCCGGGAGAAAATCGTCTCGTTGCTCAAGCCCGCTCCAGGAGTTGGCATCTGGGAAATTGGTCCAGGACTTGGGGCCATGAGCGAGTCCATTCTCAAGCAGGGCGCTCATCTCACCGTTTTCGAAATCGACCCCGCCTACTGCGAATGGCTTCAAGAGTCTCTGGGAGGGGGGCGATTTCAGCTCATCCAGGGCGATGTGGTGAAAACTTGGAAGGATCAATGGGCCAAAACAGCTCCTGACAAAGTTCTTGGGAATCTTCCTTACAATGCCGCATCAGCCATCATAGCAGCCTTCATTGAGAATGGATGTTTAGCTGATATGAATGTGTTTACCGTTCAGGATGAAATGGGGCAGAGAATGTGGGCTAAGCCTGGGAATAAGAATTATTCCTCTTTTTCAGTGCTCTGCCAAACATCTGCCAAAGTGAAAGATGGAGGAAAACTCACACCTGGTTCGTTTTACCCTGCTCCACGAGTGAATTCTCGGATTGTGACCTTGGAGCCAGCCACTCCATTCGGTGAAATTGTAGCACCAGAAGCATTTCGAGCTCTTGTTCGTGGTTTGTTCGCATCACGCCGAAAAACTCTTTCCAACAACCTTGCGGCCTCTGGTCATCTTGCCCAGTTCCCTCCACTTGAGGCGGTTCGTGAGGCCTTTCACGCAGAAAATGTGGAATTGAGTCGCCGTCCAGAAACCGTGTCTCCAGGGGAATGGGTGGCCATTTCCAATCGCATCGCACAAGGATAGGAGAATGGATTCACCGTGCTGTATTTGCGGAGGGAACACAGAGGTGTTCCAATGTGGCAAGCCCTTAGTACGCCAGTATTTTTTCTGCTCCTCTTGTGGGTACATTGCCATGGCCTCTCATCAGAGGCTTTCCTCCCAAGAGGAGTTGGCACGGTATCAATGCCATGAGAATTCCCTAGAGGATGAGGGTTATCGGCAATGGCTGGAATCATTCATAGATCTGGTTTTTCAGGATTATTCCCTTGAGACCACGGCCAAAATCCTTGATTTTGGTAGTGGTCCCACCCCTTCTCTGGCGGCATTGATGACTCAACGAGGATATGCGGTTGAATTGGAAGATCCCTATTTTGCTCCAGGTAGCCCGCCGGGCCCCTTCTCCCTTATCACTTCCCTTGAAGTGTTTGAGCATTTGGCTCATCCAGAACAGGTTGTAGAGAATCTTGCCCTGCGTTTGGAGAAGGGGGGACGGCTGTGTATTGGGACATCCTTTCACTCGTTCACCAAAGAATCACTTCATCAATTTGAATCGTGGTCATATCGAAGTGATCCCACCCATATTGGTTTTTTTACTCGAAAGGGGTTGGATCATTTAATGAGGTGTTATGGTCTTCAAGCCCACGGCGGAGATGGGAAACGCTATGCCTGTTATCGGCTCTCTTGCCCACCAGAGCGGGCCATGCTAGGTTAAGTCGTCATGCCGGTATTTCCTTTGATTGCAGCACCATTATGGTTTCTTCTCGTTGTCGCATTTTACCAAGCTCCCTCACGGGGGTGGCGTGGGCTCGTGCCTCCCTATCTTGGTGGAACCCTTGTGGGAATATTGGCACTTTCCATCACACTCTCCAGTTTTACACGCACACCATTTCGGCTGGAATTTGGTCCACTCTTTTTATGGGCCTGGTTGCGTGGTCCTGGTCTTGCCATGCTGCTGACCAGTGCCGTCGCCCTATTGGTTCGTTTTCGACAAGGGGCGTCGTCCTCTTGTATTCGTCTCTTTTCTGCATGGTTTGCCGGTTGTGGTATGGTGTTCATGGTTTGGTATGCTCTGACTCCAGATCCTGGATTTGATTCCCAACGTCTTCTCTTTGCCCCCCTGTTCTGGATGGGTGTGATGGGCTGGGGAGCATGGCTGGCCGATCGATCCGTTCACTATTTTGGGTGGATGCGAGTGCTGTGGATTTCCCTGACCTTGCTTCTTTCTACTCTGCTGACTGGGGTGAGTGTTCTCTTGGTGGCGGGGGCTTTTTGGGTGGCGTGGACCTTGGCCCTCCTCATGGCGTTCTCCGCTTTGACCATGATTTATCTGGATTCCCGTGGACGGTTTCGCTAGATTCCGTTGTGGTTTTCTGCCCCTCATTGGGGTCATACTCTTGATTTCTTGCTCATCTCCCCGTGTTCTTGTGTTGGATGATGAAGTGACCATCCATGCCCTTGGGGAGCAGTGGCCCTTTCATTCCATCCAATTTCGTTTTCAATCGTTTTTGCGGGGAATACGCATTCGTCATGAGCAGATTGAGGATGATCAGCAGGTGATGGGGCTCGTTCAAGAGTGGGCCAAAGAGATGGATCTGGTTCTTCTTTCCCCTTTTCTTGCTGAGGGCCTGGATTCAGAATCCTCTTTGCCCATCATCACCATGACTCTTGGTGTTCCCAGTGACAATACCGATGTGGTGCTCATGGCTCGTCGGGATGATGCCATAAGAGAATTGGGGCAATGGGCCGCTGAATGGCCTGGGGAACAAGATGTATTGGCGCTTGTTGATGGCGCAACAGAGCAGAAACGACAGGAAATTGAGGTTTTTCGTCAAAGTTTTTCATCACATTCTGAGTCCTCTCGACTGAAAATTGTCAATTTAGCCGCCATCAATTCGGCATCCCTTCCAGAAGATTTTTCTGCTCGTGCCTCAGGAGCTCATCTATTGGTTCTCTTGGCTGGAATGGCAAACTTGGATGCTGTGGTGGCGTCCGCAGAGGAGGGTGTGCCTTTTGTGAGCGAGGGTATTCGCTCCACGGGGTATAGACAGAATCGTTTAGTGGGTTCTCTTGAGGTGAGTGGAAAAGATGTAAAGCAGGCATTCTGGGAAGGTTTGAAACAGGGTGTTCTCACAACCCAGGAGGGGGAAGGGATGATTGTGGAGTATCCAGTCCAGTTCATCCCCTATAAATCCATGAATCCCTAAAAGTCGGATTTCATTTTTGATGACTTTTGGTGCGAATTGACTCATGATGCTAAAAGCAATGGGATTTGTTTTCTGTCATGATGGAGTGGTTCTTACTCTGTCCTTCAGTGAACGAACAGAGAATACAATGATCAAAATAAGGATGAACCAATCAGAACCGGTGCAAGGAAAAGGACTCAAGTGTTGCTTTTTTCCCAGAGCAAAGCTCTACTTTCGAAAAAATGATTTGACGCTCTGAGGCTCTCAAAACTATAATTCACCCAAAAAGGTGAATTATCGCCGTTTCGGTTTGTCCTTCAAGGAGATAGGAATGAAACGAGGCAGCTTCTTCTCGATTCTGCTCATACTAATGATGCTCGTGTCCGTCTCGATGGGTGCAGATGAGATCACACTTCGGTTGGAATCCAAAGTCATTGAGACTTGGGATGGCCAAGATGCCACGTACTACCCCGACGGCGAACCCGTTGTCTGGCAAGTTCGGGGAAGTAAGTTCTCAGCAGAGGGTCTCCCTCGCATGACCTACGTCATGAACGAATGGCCCATCGACATGTTTGGTTCCTATCCCGAGGATCCGGAGAGCCTGGGTGTTCTTGGCATCAATGGGGCTTTTGTGCGGCAAGGATTTAACCAAATTGAGTTAATTCCTGGCACTGGAACGGGAGAGAACTTTGTGGCTCGTCCCTTACCCATGCCTGGCCGAGTTCGTATGTTGGACTTCTGGGTTTGGGGTTCCAACTATGATTTTTATGTGGAAACGCATTTCCAGGATTATCGGGGAATGGCCTACACTCTCAAGCCTGTTCGTGTTGAACAACGACGGGAACCAGGAAGTATTAAGTTTGTTGGTTGGAAAAACATGTTTGTAGAGATGCCGCATTACATCCGACAGGCCATGAATTACAAGCCTGAATTGGCTAATGTGAGTCTCTCAAAGTTGGTATTTTCCACACATCCTGAAGAGAATGTTTCGAACTTCTACATCTATGTTGACCATCTCAAAGTTTTGACAGACATGCACGAGTCCTATTACGACGGCTTTGACTTGACCAGTCCTGATCGTGTTGCCGAAGTTTGGGGATCGGGGGAGTAGGATAATGAAAAAGAGCATGATTGTTGCTGCCGTTCTGCTGGTGGCTCTCTCCGGTTTCATCGGAGCCCAGACCCTGGACATTGATCCCACCGCCACAGGTATTGTGACAGCCCAACAGAAACTCAAAGAAATCTCCGTCAGTAAGATGGAAGATGCTGGTTTTTGGTATGGTATTTTCCCTGGAGACAACGGCATCATTGAAATGCGAGCTTTTCCTGGGGGGCCTGCTGATAAAGAACCCGTAGAAGCGGAAACACAGTTTGGCTTGGCGGAAACAGATGAAAATGTTGTTGGTGCCAAGGTTTCGTTCTACAAGCGTGGTGTTGTGGACTTCACCTTAAAGCCCATTCGCCCCCTTCCCATCGAAGGCATCACAAAGACCATTTCGATTTGGGTTGCTGGACGGAACACCAACCATGAGTTACAGCTCCTGGTCTCTGATCATTTTGGGAATAAGGCTGTTGTTCCCATGGGTAAGCTGAACTTCTCTGGTTGGAAGCAGTTGACTGTAACCATTCCTCCTACGGTGAAGCAAAGGGATTATCACTACAATGATCGCATGGGTATTTCCATTGATGGTTTCAATGTTCGTTGCAACATTGATGAAACCTATGGACGATACTACGTGTATTTTGATGATATACGTGCGGTCACCGATCTCTTCGCTGAAGAGACTCGGGATGCAGACGATATGATGGATGCCTGGTAAAGATCAGCGTTTCATTCATTGAAAAAGCCCCCAATTGGGGGCTTTTTTTGCTTGGGAGGGATTCATATGGTGACCATTCTCAACGAGCTCAAGTCCATTGATACATTTTCCAACATTCCCCTGGAGGACCTCCAGGCCGTGGCGGAAATTTGCCGTCCCGCGCATTATGCCCCTCGAAGTGTGATTGCGCAGGAAGGTGTGGATGCCGATGGTGTTTTTGCCCTCACTGTTGGAAGTGTGGGAATTTGGGTGGATTATGGAAGTGATAAAGCTGATCTCTTGGCTGTACGAGAGGCGCCCTGTCTGGTTGGAGAGATGAGTGTTGTGGATCAGCTTCCTCGGAGTGCCACCATTGTGGCGGGTTCTCCAGTGGCTGGCTACATCATTGAGGCCGCCGATTTTCGTCAACTTCTTCTAAATCATGGGAGCGTGGCTCTTGGGCTAATTGTGGGTATTTCTCGGCTGGTCCGACGAAGTAATGACAGTTTTGTGAATGAGCTTCGAGGACGGAATGAGGAGCTTTTGGCGGCCAATGAAGAGTTGAGGAATGCCCATCGGCAACTTGTCCGACAAGAGCGTCTCTCCAGCCTGGGAAAATTTTCTTCCATGATCATCCATGATTTACGTAATCCCTTGTCCGTGATCAAGGGCTATGCTGACATGCTGGAACTCAAACTGGGTGGGAATGGAGAACTTGAAAAATATGTGGGTCAGATTCGTCGTGAGGCCTCTCGGCTTTCGGGTTTAACTGGTGAATGGCTGGATTATTCTCGGGGAGAGATCCGTTTGGCTTATGGACCAGTGATGTTGGATTCTCTTTTTTCTGAACTCAAGGAAAGTATGGAACCGCGGATGCGGTCCAAAGAGATCCAAGCAGAATGGAACAATGAATTTCACGAAACCGCATTGATTGATAAGGAACGTCTGATTCGTGTTCTCATCAATTTGGTGAACAATTCCATCAAAGCATGTCGAAGGGGTGGAAGGGTAGAAGTTTCAGCCCATGAAGAAAATGGAATGCTCCGTTTCATCATTCGGGATAATGGAGTTGGGATGGATCTTGAAACCCTGCAGCATCTTTTTGAACCTTTCTATTCGAGCGCTGAAGGAGGGGGGACTGGATTAGGCATGCACATTGTCAAAACCGTGATGGAAGCTCATGGGGGAGAAGTCGAAGTGGATTCTGTGCTAGGAAAGGGAACGGAAGTTCGTTTACGGATTCCTATACGTCCCTGAAGAAGGCCTTTCTCTGATTGTTGCTCTCATAAAAAGAAATAGACCACAACGGTCCCACCCCAAAGAAACGGTGCAAACGGAAGGCGTGGAGAAGCATCGGTACGAATTCTCATCACCACCCCATAACCAATTCCTAAGGCACAGGCCAAGCCAATGGCCCACAGCCAACCATAAAATCCAAGAAAAAGAATCATGGCCATTGAGAGAAGGGCATCACCCAAACCAAGCCCACCATGGGTGATCCATCGTACAAAGGTCAAAAAGAAAAAACCAAGGGGAGCCAACCCCAATACTAAAAAATCATTTGCTCGCCACACAGCTTCTAGACTGCAAAGAATGAGGAGTGGAAAACTCAAGGTCAATGGGATTCGCAACGAAATGGCATCCCACAAGGCAATCAGAAGAAATAGTCCCAGGCATATGACTGGTAAAATTTCCGTCATTCCCTATGTTGCCTTTTCTAATGCAAACAGACGCCGTGCATTCTCCGTTGTTTGCTTGGCTCCCTCTTCAACAGAGATACCGCGTAGATCACAGAGAAATTCCAAGGTGTAACCCACATGTCCAGGATGATTGGGCTTCCCTCGGCGGGGTCGGGGAGAAAGGTAGGGAGCATCCGTTTCAATGAGAAGCCGTTCGATGGGAACATTGCGTGCTGCTTCCAAAACCGCCTCATTCTTACCGTAGCTAATATTGCCAGCAAAGGAGAGAGAGAATCCAAGATCCAAGGCCTTTTTTGCAGTGGACCAATCGGAGGAAAAACAATGCATCACACCTGTTCTACAGGAAGATTGCTGAATTTGCTTGATCACATCATCATCCGCTTCCCGATTGTGGACAATGATGGGTAAATTTTGCTGAGCGGCCAATTCTAGATGCTGGGAAAAGGCCTTCTGCTGGACATTTCGTTCCACATTGTCCCAATAATACTCCAAACCAGTCTCCCCAATGGCCACCACTTTGGGATGCTGACATTGTTGGATAATGGCCTCGAATCGCTCCTCCCAATTTTCTTGACCACTTTCACAGGGATGGATGCCAGCTCCAAGGAAGAGTCTAGGGAAGGACTGGGCAAGTTCAAGGCGCGTTTGAAAATCCTGTTCATCAATACCGGCATCAATGGCCGCAACCAGTCCTTGGGAAAAACAATCCTGGAGTAAGGGGACAACATCAAATCCTTTGTGAGTCATGGATGAGGCATGAAAATGGCTGTCAACTAAGGGAAACGGGAGGTGGATATCCGCCATGGGAGCTCCAATTGGGAATGATTTTGGCCCTTCGGGCCGACCACAGGACTCCCTGGGAGTCCTGTGGTCGATTTAAGAGAAGAAATTTAGTTGCGGTTCATGGCGTTGAGGCTTTCGAAAGCTTCAACAACACGAGCCACAAGGGATTCCTGACCTTTGCGCAACCATGTGCGGGGATCATAGAACTTTTTGTTGGGAGCATCGGCGCCCTTGGGGTTGCCAAGCTGACCCTGGAGGTAGGCTTCGTTCTCTTTGTAGAACTCAAGGATGCCCTTCCAGGTGGCCCACTGGGTGTCGGTGTCAATGTTCATCTTCACCACACCGTAGCCAATGGCTTCGCGAATCTCTTCCTGAGTGGAACCGGAACCGCCATGGAACACGAAGGTTACGGGGTGCTTTGCATCAATGGAGTGCTTCTCTTTGATGAATTTCTGTGCATTGTCCAGGATGGAGGGGGTGAGCTTGACGTTGCCAGGCTTGTACACGCCGTGAACATTACCGAAGGCCGCTGCAACCGTGTAGTTGGGGCTGATTTTGTTCAACTCTTCAAAGACGTAGTTGATTTCTTCCGGCTTGGAGTAGAGTTCGGCAGGATCGCGGTCAGAGTTGTCCACGCCATCTTCTTCACCACCAGTGATTCCCAATTCCATTTCCAGGAACATGCCCATGGCGCTGGTGCGCTTCAGGTATTCCTTGGTGAGAGCCACATTCTCTTCCAGGGGCTCTTCAGAAAGGTCAATCATGTGGGAGCTGAAAAGGGGCTTGCCAGTGGCTTTGAAGTGCTCTTCACCCGCGTCCAGGAGTCCGTCCATCCAGGGGAGGAGTTTTTTGGCACAGTGGTCGGTGTGAAGAACCACGGGGATGCCGTAGGCTTCGGCCATCTGGTGAACGTGCTTGGCACCGGCCACGGTACCCAGGACGTCAGCGCGGAGGCTGTCAGCAGGCTTGAGGCCCTTACCAGCGTAGAAGACACCACCACCATTGGAGAACTGGATGATGACGGGGGAGTTGGCTTTGGCAGCGGCCTCAAGGACGCCGTTCACCGACTCGGTGTTCACGCAGTTCACTGCAGGAAGGGCAAACCCTTCGCTCTTACAAATTTCGAACAGTTTGTTCAGGTCGTCACCAAAGACAACACCGGGTTTGATATGGTCAAGAACTTTCTGACTCATGTCGCGACTCCTTAGTCTTATGAATGCTTTCTATACCGTAATTCGGTTGGGGGCATTGTATCAACTTTCGGGATTTTGGCCCAACCCTATGGATTCTTTTGGGCCATGTTGTTTTGAATTCCATCCATTTTTGAAAGAAAAGCGGAGAGCATGAGTCTTTCATGGGGACACTCAGGGTATTCCCTTGCGCTTTTTCGCATAGGGGCTTACTGGTGCAGGAAAAAGAGGTGGTTCGGATGGCTCGCAGCAAAGTGATTTATGTGTGTTTCTTTGACGGAGTGGAATCCTTCCAAAAGATGCGGAGTTGATTCTCCTTTTCACAATCCAAAAGGAGCGGTTTGAGCAATTGAACTTCGGTTTGCCTGCTGGATGCCTGAATGATCGTGAACTCATATCGCTTCTCACCGAGAACAATGCCCTTGATTTTTTCAGGTTGAGGAAGACGGAGTTTGCGCAGAGTGAGATGCCCGTAATCAATATTGAGAATTCCTCTGTTTTCCTCCCATTGAAACACACCCCAACCGGTGTTGAAGCACCAGAAATACTGGCCATGGTGGAGCGGGGAGAAACCCATCATGTCCTGGGTGGCATCAAACTGAAAACCAGATGCAGCAAGAAGGATGGAATAGGAGGCGAGGGAACGGGCGTAATTGCTCCCAGATTCAAATTCATTCCAGGGATTCCGTCGTTTTCCATCATAACGGGCCCGGACGGCCTCGATGATTTCGTAGGCCTCGGTTTCTAAGCCGTTCTGAAGCATTTGCACTGCAGCAGCGTACTCCAAACCATTCATGGTTTCCTGGGCGTAGGGTATGGGTATCGCAGGTTTTTCTGCATCCTCTGGCCAGGAGCATATGACGAGTCCTGATTCATCATTGAGGCAAAAGAGACGGCAGGGATTGTAATGCTCCCGCATTTCCTTTGCAAAATTGTGATGATGGAGTTGCTTGAGGGAACAACGAAGCTGGTTTGGTTCAAAGATTTCTCCAAGTCCGTAAAGGCTGGCATGCCATTGTCCAAGGCCTTGGTCAATCAGAAGGCCTTCACCAGCTTGATATTTCAGTTGTTTATGCTCCTTGCTCCAGTACGCTGCATGGGTGGAGCGCCCAACAACACCCCCTGGAGCATCGGGCAGATTGGTTAATAGTGCATGGTTGGCAAGATTGATTTTCTGCACATAGTAATGCCCATTGTAGAGTTTGGTGTTGAGGAACTCTTTTCCACGTTCAAAAATTTCTTGATACAACGTAGCCGCTTCTAAATCACCAAGGGCTTGAGCCATTTGTCTTCCTGCCTCTAGAGCTCCAAGATACATCCCTGTGAGCCAGGAATTGGGGCCAAAAAGTTCCATGTCCAGGGTGTGGTGTTGCCGACCAGTGAGTACACCACTTTGTTGGGGGTCCCATTGGTCTTTGTTCTCTGAAGACCAAGCAAAGGCTAAGGCTGCTTTAATCTTTGGCCAAAGTTGTGCGAGCCACGGGGTATTACCGCTCATCTTCCATTCTCGGTAGCACTTCATGATGGTTCCAAATTGACCATCCACACAGGGGCGGAAATCCCAGCGAGGGGAGCCCAGCGGAAGCATGAGTCGGAACGTGAGCCCACCATCTTCTCGCAGATTGTAGGTGAACTCTGCATGACGCATGGATTGCTCTAAGGAGGGAAACAAAAAAGGGAGAGCCTGAGCATAATTCCAAACATGGGAGCAGGACCCCTCACAGGATCCCCGATCAAGTCCCACGCCTTCCCACCCATAGAACGTGCCATCTTCCAGACGAAGAACCGTGGGGCTTCGAAGTATGGAAAGATTGGAAACAAGGGCATCAAGGGCGCTTGGTGGCAGTGAGGTGTTGGTGAGAGCCTTCTGGAAAAGGCGTGTTTTGTTCTCCAATTCATCCCAACGCCTCATGGCTTCCTGGGCCACATCCTTGGCAGAATCCCACAGGGTGGCATAGTGGTTTTTCCAAGTACGATTTCTGGATGCCTTGACTTCCGGTGTATCAAAATAGGGATTCCCAGCACTTAATCGACCCCAGTCATTTTCCCTTTGGGGCACATACCAGGTCAAAAGAAATCGTACTTTGCGGGATTCACCAGAGGCCAAACGGAAGTGAGAGGCCAAAAGGGCTGAATCATATTGGCAAAAATCACTGTTTTCATCAAAAAGATCGGCCTCATCCTTGTACTGTCTTGGAGGAAAGGGGCCGGGAGTGAGCATGTCTTGCCAGTAGGTTTCCAAATTATCAAACCAGGGGCCTCGATACAGGTATTCTTGATAACTGACTTGGGGAGCATCCGTCATCAATACCAGCTCTTTCTGTTTCGAGGCTCCTGGTCCACCCTGGAGCTGGAGTGCATGATGTCCATCCATCTTTTGGTACTGATTGAGCCTGGGGCCACGGTGAGGATTGGACATGACGGAAATCACGGAATAGTCCAGTGGTCTCTTGGTGGTATTTGTGAGGGTGATGGTAAAAAAAGCTGCTGGAAATGATGAATCCCGTTCATTCAACGGTATGAAGGGACTGAATGCTTCAATCTGAGCGGTTCCAGGGAAGGGCGATTTTGCAAAATCAATCTGTGCAAAAGGAAAAGCTCCATGAAAGGTCGATTGGGAAAAATGGGGAAATCCCGCCATGGTTTCACGGCGGGGGCCCCAGCCAAATCCCTCATAGAACCAAGTTTTGCGATAGGTGCCAGAATAGGGAGGGGCAAGGTCGGATTGAAGGATGCGGGCATCCAGAACCTCACCATCAGATTCTGCGCGGAGAGCAAAATGCGAGAAGGCGTTCAGACTTCCTTTGCAGGGATGGTTGAAGATTTCCCAATCCACAAGGGCTCCATTTCCTGCTAAACCAATGGAACCGCTTCCGATTCCTCCGAGAGGAAAGGAAATCTCGTTGGTGTTCTCCCCTTGGTAGGTGAAGAGATGTTCTGTGGTCACGTCTGCTCCTTCTTCACCAAGAAGTACTGTTCTCATGGGCTCTCGTCAAGGGAAGTACTCCCACCTGGGTGGGAGTGAAAGAATTCGATGATGCTATCCCTTGATTCCGCCTGAGGCCATTCCTTCCATCAGGTATTTTTGTCCCACCATAAAAATGAGGAAGGGTGGGATGATGGAAAGAAGAACACCTGCCAGAACAATGGAAATGCTTCCGGCTCCCATGAATCCTTGAAGAACATGAAGCCCTAAAGGCATGGTCATTTTTGTTTGACTATTGATGAAAATCAGGGGTCGGAAAAAGTCGTTCCAAACAAAGAGGAAGTGCATCATTCCAGCCACAGTGAGTGAAGGTTTTACCATTGGGAGAATGATCTTCCAGAATACGGTTCCCCGACCGGCCCCATCAATGTGTGCCGCTTCATCGTAACTTGCAGGAATGGTTGCCATAAATTGTTTGAGCAAAAACACCGCCAGGGGGTATACGGTTGCTGGCAGTATCAGAGAATAAAGCGTGTTGATGAGATGGAGTTTGCTCATGACAATGAAAAGGGGAATGATGGTGACCTGAGCTGGTACCATCATGGCCGCCAAGATCACCAAAAAAACGGGGGTTTTTCCTTTCCAAGGGATTCTCGTCAATGCAAAAGCCGCCATAGCTGAAAAAATCAGCTGAACGGATGTTGCCACAACCGCCACCACAAAACTGTTGCGAAAGTACAAAAAGAAGGGAAGGCTTTTGAAGACCTGGGCATAGTTTTCCCAAATGAAGGGTGGCTTGGGAAGGAATGACGGAGGAAGCTTCATTGATATGCTGGGTTCTCGCAAAGAGGTTGCAGCAATCCAAAGGATGGGAAGCAGAGTCAGGAGTGCAATCGCTAGGGCCAGAAGGGATAATGCTCCCTTACGAATTTTCGAAAAATTAAGCACGGTCATAGGTCACCCACTTGTTAGAGGCTTTCACCTGGACAATGGTGAAGATGGCCAAGACGAAAAAGAGACTGATGGCAATGGCAGAGGCATAACCAAAGTTGAATTCTTTGTAAGCCACCTCATAGAGAAAAAGGTTCACAGTTCGAGAAGCATCACCAGGACCACCTCCTGTGAGGAAGAAGGGTTCATCAAACATTTGAGTTGCCCCTATACAGAGGTTGAGGACCACAAAGAAGATTGTGGGTGTGAGCATAGGTAGTGTGATGTGTCGAAAGGTGGATACGGAGCCTGCACCATCAATTTTTGCTGCCTCATAGAGACTTTCAGGAATGGTTTCTAATCCAATGAGGTAGTAGAGAAAGGCTCCTCCCACAAATTTCCAAACACTGAACACAGCGATGGATCCATAAACCCATTGGGGATCCAGCAACCATGGAATGTTCGAAAGTCCAAGTTGGCGCAGGAAGTAATTGAGGATTCCAAGATCGGAATGGAATATATAGCGCCAAGCAATGGCCACGGAGGCTGTAGTGAGAATGCTAGGCAGGTAGTAGATGGATCGGAGTACAGATTGGAAGCGCCGGTGAAAGTGCCGCACAATCAGGGCCATCATCAGACCAATAATCGTATGCAGAATCACCACCATACCAGCCAATTTGAACGTGGTAAGGTAGGTTGAGAGCGTTCTGTCATAGGTGAATAAACGTTTGAAATTTGAAAAGCCAATGAAATTCAAGGGGGAGAGGATGTCGTAATCGGACATGGCGATGACGAAACAGCTCACGATGGGAATGTACAAAAAAACCGCATAAGTTACGGCCGTGGGGGCAAGGAAGAGGGCAGCGTCTCTCCCATTATGTCTCTTCATGAAACGTCTCCAGAATGGAGCCCCCGAAGGGGCTCCAACAATTTAGCGAGAAAGAATCTCGTTGATGTCACTGTTCGAAGCGCTCAGAATGCCAGAAATATCAGCATTCGGATCACTCATGATGGTGTTGAAGGCCCGCATAAATGCGGCTTCGACTTCAGGGAACTGAGCAGGAGCTTGAACCACTCGGGCACTGTCGGCTGAAGTTTTGAAGAGCTGGGCATTCTCAGGAGGATTGGCAGGGAGAACCTTGTCCATAACACTCAAGCGAGTGGGGATGGAGAAGGAGCTCAAGTACACTTCCTGGGAACGTCGTCCACTCAACCAAGCGGAGAAAATGAAGGCCTCTTCAGGGTGTTTCGAAGCGGTCATGACTGGGAACATGCTGGTTCCATAAACAACCTGATTGGTATTGAAGCTAGGCACATACTGGATGTCAAAGTTCAAGTCGGCATTCACAAAGGCAGGAACGGGCCAGCGACCACCGAAGGTCATCGCCACCTGACGGTTGGTCATCATGCTGATGAAGTTATCACCAGGGATGGGGGCAGGAGATACACCGTACTTGTAAATCAGGTCATGCATGAACTGCATGCATTCCTGCATTTCAGGAGTTTCCAGTGCAGCAGCGGACATTTCGTCATTGAGGACGGAGGCTCCAAAGTTGTACAACCAACCCGTGATCATGAAGTTGTAGTTTGGAATGAAGGTGCCGTACTGCTTTTTACCATCCTTCTCAATGGTCATGGCTTGAGCATAACGAAGGAACTCTTCCTTATTCCAGTTTGCTGAGGGGAAGGGAAGGTTTGCTGCTTCCAACATGTCTAAGTTGATGTGGGTCACCACATTGTTCCAGTTCCATGCAAAGCCATAGAGATTGCCATCAATAATGCAGGCATTCTGAAGTTTTGTATGAATATCTTCATATTCATCAACAAGTTCTGGATGGGCTTCAACATAGTCGTTCAGGGGAACAGCCAGTTTGCCCTCATGAAGGAGCTGGAATCCTTCAGAAGCCACCATGGCCAAGTCTGGGGACTGACCACTGGCAATCATGGTTTTGATCTTTGTGAAGTAGCCTCCCCAGCCTTCAGCTCCGACAGGGGTCCAAATAACCTCAACTCCAATGTTGGGGTATTCAGCATTGAAATCAGCCAGCAATTCGTCCATCCAGGCCTGCTGTTCCACCGTTCCGTCCATAACGAATCGGAGAGTCACATCATCCCCACCAAAGACACCACTGTCTGTGCTGGCTTCATCCTGACCGTTGGCAAAGCCAAATACGGCTGCTGCGGCAAAGGCCGTAGCGATGAACAATCTCTTCATAAACTTTTCTCCTTTGTCTCGAACTTTTTTCCCAACAAGTAAACCTATTGGTTCAATCAAGCTCGGGGCTTATAAAATTAGTTCCAACAAACCGTTGGAAGTGTCCAAAGTTGCACCCAATCCAGTTTTCTGACCAATACCATCAAGAATGAATTGGTGAATTGGGAGTGATCCATGACGGGCTTCAAGTGCGATGCGCCATACCCCTGATTTCTGTTCGATGTTGCAGATTCCCCAACTCTGGCCAAGGCACCAAAAGTGACGACCAGGACGAGGAGAGAAGCGTAGAGATGCTTCAGTGGCGTTGTAGTCAAAGCCAGACTGACCTAAAACCTCACTCCAGGCTGCCATAGCCCGGGCATAGTGGTGACCGCATTCGGCCTCATTGAAGGGGCTTCGTTTCTCCCCATCAAACCGATTTCTCGTGGCCTCCACCACTTTCAATGCGTCTTCAGGCATCTGTTCATAGAGAAGATGTCCTGCAAGCATATTTTCGTATCCAGTAAAGACTTCATTGCAGTAGGGGAAGGGGCGTTTAGGGCGTTCTCCTCGAGGGTACGTGGCGAGCACAACACCTTCCTCATCATTCATGGCATAGGACCGCATGTGGTTGAAATGGGAGCGGAAATTGGAGCGGAAGTTGTAACGAACAATACTTGCCAACGTTTTTTGAGCATTCTCTTTTTTGACAAGATATCCAAGGCCACAAACATGAGCCATGTATTGCCCAACGAGTTGGTCTATGAGGCACCCTTTTCCTAGTTGGAACTCAGGTTCCTTCAAGTCCTTGGTTCCCATTTCTGCCGTGAGGCCCTTTCGAATCTTTGCAGGGATTTTGATGTGATGTTCATAGAACTCTCCATTAAAGAGTTCTTCATCCATGAAGGCCGATCCCTGTTCAAAGAGAGAACGACATTTTGAGGCAAAGTCCATGTCATTCATGGCTTTAGCCATTTCCTCAGCAGCACGAAGAGCGCCAAGGTACCAGCCTTGCATTTGGGGATTGGGGCCATAGTATTCCACATCCATGGTGTTGTGCTGACAGCCTTCCATCACACCATCGCAATCTGCATCCCAACCGCCAGGTAGCCAGGCAAAGGAAAGAGACTCTTTAACTTTTGGCCAGATTTTTTTTAGAAAGTCCTGATTTCCACTGAGACGATACTCCCGGTACATCTTCATGATGCATCCCATCTGGCCATCTGCGGCAGCAGTGAAGAATCGGAACTTGTTCATCCACAAGGGGAGGAACACCCGGAAGCTCATGCTGCCATCTTTGCGAGTGGAATGAAGGAATTCGGTTTCCCGCATATTTTGGGCCAATTCGGGGAACAGGAATGGTGTGGTTTGCTCATAATTCCACACATGGGTGCATGATCCAAAGCAAGATCCCTCACGATCATGAATTCCTTCCCAGCCGTAAACGTTACCGGTCTTGTCCCGAAAAACCGTTTGGGTGCGCAAAGTGCTGATGTTGTATAGAGCAGATTCTTTCATGGCCTGGGGAAGATCCGAAGAAAGAAAAGCTTCCACAAAATTGAGAGTACGTGTCTCCAAATCATCGACGGTGTTGTTCAGTTTCGCGGCTACATCCCAGGCATTTGAAAATTTCTGCGTGTAGTGATTTCCAATATCAAAGCCAATACGCCGATCCCATTTGCGGAACATACCCGCTTTGCCCTTGTGAGCCCATTGCTTGCGGTTGGGGAAATGCCAAGTGATGTAAAACGTGAAATCCTTGGTTTCACCAGGAAGAAGTGTTTGTTTTACTGCTAAGGAAGCAAAGAGATCATAGGGGGAACGAGGGCGGGAGACATGAGGTGTTTGGATCTCACCATTCTCAGAAAAATCATCCCAATATTCTAAGGTGGAACAGCCCCAATCTGCAGAATCCCATGCCGTGCGATGGGTAATGGTGCCCGCGCTTGGTGTGGTGAGAGCCATGGTTCCCCAGGCCACATTCTTCTTAGCCACACCCTGAGAACTCATAGAAATCCCTTGGATCCCTTGAGAGGACTGGAATTGGTTTCTATTTTTTTTATGACCAATGTAGTTTCGAGTGTCCAGCCAGGTTCTCTCAAAATCCCTTCCATCAACACCAATATGATTCACCATTGTTCCACAGACAGAAGCGGTGAGTGGGGATGAGGTTTCATTGGTTACACTGTAGGTGAGAATGGCAGCAGGAATTCCACTGGCTTCTGCATCTCCTGGGATGAGTGGATTAAAGGCTTTGAGAGTGACGGAAGCAGGGATTTCCGAATCCCGGAGTTCTACTTGTCCCAAAGGGTACGCGGCACGAAACCGACAATTCTCAAACCGAGGAAGGCCATGGTTAGGAAGCATGCAACCAATGGGCCCTTCCATATCTGCTGAATCAATGCATCCCTCAAGGGCTCGTGTTTCTTTTTTCCCTTCAGAATCCGTGTAAAGAGCAAAGAACGGGGCAGAAAAAATCATTTCATGGAGGGGGAAAATATCAAATCCCTTTCCAGGAGAATTCATGATTTCCCAATCACGAAGATCTCCTCGTCCTCCAAGGGAGACTGTTCCTGTGCCAATACCTCCAAGAGGTAAGGCCACTTTACGCAGTTGTTTCCCTGTATATTCAGTTAATGTTGGCCATGGTTGCATAGATGGCGACTCCTCATCGAAGGGCTCAAAAGAGCCTATGTTTCCTTATCTTATAATGCATATGCAGAGATTCAGTTGGTTAGGAATAATATTGCATTTGCAGGCCTTAACCTAAAGTTGGAAAACCGAGCTGTCAAGGGAAAAAAAGCCAAATTATTGAGAAAAAACAGTGTCCAATTATGATTTAGGCTTGTTGTGATGGTAAAAATCAAAAAACACAAAAACTTTTTACGTAAAGGTTTCCGGAAACGTTGACGTATGATAAAATCTGTAATTGGGAGTTTTTCATGGTAACCATTAAAGATGTGGCAAAGGCTTGTGGTGTGTCCATTGCAACCGTTAATCGTGCAATTTCAGATAAGCCAGATGTGAGTCAAAAAACACGTGAAAAAGTTCTTAAAAAAATAGATGAATTAGGGTACATTCCGCAATTCATGGCTCGAAGTCTTGTGAGTGGGAAAACTCACATTATTGGCCTCATTGTTTTTGATGTAATGAATCCATTTTTCGGGGAATTAACAGCCGTTATTAATCGCTTACTTCGAAAGCGTGGATATCGCTTGCAAACGTGCATCATTGATAACTCACTTGAAGACGAAAAAGAGGCCATTAACCATCTTGCCAGTTTAAATGTGGATGGAATTCTCTTTATTCCACTTCATAAATCCGCCGAATTTGCTTCCTGGATTAAGAAACTGCCAACAAAAGTGATTTCTCTTCTCAACGAGCTGGACAATGAAATTGACTTTTTGGGAGTAGGAGAGAAGGAGGCCATGGAAACGGCTGTGGGCTGGATTCATCAGAAGGGGTATGAACGTCTTCTGTATCTTTCACCTCCTTTGCATTGGAGAGGCAATAAAAATCTCGACACCATCGAGCGGCGTCTTGAAGGAGTGATGAAGGCCTCAGAACATCTCTTTCCAGGTTCTTCTCTTGAGGTGCGAACAGATGAAGGCTATCTGGAACGAAGCCGGGAATGGCTCAGGGAAAGCTCCCAAAAATCCGCGATACTCTGTTCGAATGACATCTATGCCTTGGATATACTCAAGGCCAGTCGTGAATGGGGCCTGAAAATCCCACAGGATTTTGGGTTGATGGGGTTTGATAACATTGACACCCTTCGGTATTTAGAAACTGATATCACATCCGTGTACTATCCCGTAGAAAAAGTCGCTAAGGCTGCTGTGGAGTGTCTCTTTTCTCAGCATGAGAAACCCATTCATCAACGTTTCCCCACAAAAATTCGTCATGGAGAATCTTTGTAATACTTCTCAATGGTAGGATGTTTTGAGGCCTTGTGAACTTTAGAACAGTAGATTCTCCTTTGGTGTAGTCCACCTCATGTTATGCAGTCATGGCTTATGCACTGCCTGGCAAAGGAATGTCCATTTGATTGGTAATAAACTCATGAGGGAGAGAAATATTTGGCATTCCTTGAAGAGAATTTTCAAAACTCCGTTGACCGAATTCCTCTCTCTGATTAGGATGATCGAGCGCCGGCGTGGTGGAATCGGTAGACACAGCAGACTTAAAATCTGCTGACCCACGTGGTCGTGCCGGTTCAAGTCCGGCCGCCGGCAATCCATGTGATAAAAAGATTCCTTGAGCGGAATCTTTTTTTATTTTTCACTCTCCATACTTTTAAAGTGCTTCCGTCTTCGTATGGAATCAGGTGATGCTGGTGTGTACCATCGGGGGAAGTTTCCTAAATCTAGGCCCAGTGCCATGTTATCCCTTTCATGCAACCAGAATCCCAAAGCCTCAATGGAACTCAGATGAACAATCCATCCATGGGTGATCTTTGGGACTGGGGTGGGAGTGCTTTGAATACGTATGATGCCATCATACTCTTTTGAGAGTTCTTGAGGATTCAGGTGAGTTCCAAGGGGTTTTCCCATGGATCGAAGGGGATGGATTTGGATTTGGCCTGTCTGGTCCTTTTCTGCAAGGGCCTGCTTTGTGTGAAGAGATCCTTCATCAATCACCAAAACCTTTCCCTCTTGAGACAGAATGGAAGCCCCGCCAAAAAGTGTTGCCAGACCTCGTCGAGGGGTGAGCACCACCTTCCAAGACCGTTGACGTTGCTCTAATCCTTCCCGAATCCCATAGCCAAAATACCCCGATGATAATCCGCCAGTGAGGTACACCGAGCCCTTCCAGTCTGAGGGAATGGCCTCATCCATATGATGAAGAACTTTTTGAGAATACCCCTTGATGGCCTGCTGCATGGCATTTTGATGCTGGGCATCAGGGCAATCGCCAAACGCTTTTGTGCTAAGAATCTTTGGCCAATGGAGAGGGTTGCTTTCCCATTGGCCTTTCTGGGCCAACGCTTGGAGGGAGTGAGAAAAGTTTTCTGCAGAGAGTTCTATGGCATCTTTTGCTTTTAATGTGGGTTTGTCCATCACAGACCTCAGAGCAAAGTGTGGCTGAAGTGTAATGGAAAACTCTTAGGCTGAATATATATTATTAGGTACATAATGAATGCACGGTGCGCCAAGGGCGCCGGGAGGTACCACATGAGACGATTAACAAAAGCAAGTCCCATTTTTGTTGTGGTTCTGCTCTTTGGAATGTTGGGTTCCTTGGGAGCGGCGGAACGAACGGCCATATTTGCCGGAGGTTGTTTCTGGTGCCTTGAGCCTCCTTTTGAAGTCCTTCGGGGAGTAAAATCGGTGGAAAGTGGTTACACCGGTGGAACCGTAGAGGATCCCAGTTATCAGCAGGTGACGCGGGGAGGGACAGGTCATTATGAAGCGGTAAGAATCACCTACGATGACAGCATCATTTCCTTTGCTGATCTTCTTGAGGTGTTTTGGCGGAACATTGATCCCACGGATCGTTATGGCCAGTTTGCTGATCGGGGGAGCCAGTATAAAACGGCAGTGTTCTATGCCACTCCCAATGAGCGGGTTACAGCGGAAAAATCACGAAATGCCTTGGATGTGAGTGGAAAATTCAGCAATCCCGTGGTGACAGAAATTCTGCCACGAGCGCAGTTTTACCGAGCAGAAGCATACCACCAAGACTATTACCTGAAAAATCCAGAACGGTATGCCAACTATGCACGGGGTTCAGGACGGAAAGGATTTTTGGAGCGAGTGTGGGAAGACAAGGAGTGGTCTGTGTATCGAAAACCCTCACAGCGAGAGTTGAAGAAAAATCTCAGCAGCCTGCAATACCATGTGACCCAGCAAGACGGAACCGAGCGGGCGTTTACCGGTGAGTTCTGGGATTCAAAGGCAGAAGGCATCTATGTGGATGTGGTATCTGGTGAGCCTCTCTTTTCCTCCACGGATAAATATGATTCAGGAACAGGTTGGCCATCTTTCACTCGCCCCTTGGATGCTCGATTCCTGATTAGCAAGACAGATACCAAATTGTTTATGAGGCGAACAGAGGTTCGGAGTCGTTATGCCGATTCTCACCTGGGACATGTTTTTAATGATGGACCGGTGGAAGATGGAGGATTGCGGTACTGCATCAATTCCGCTTCGCTTCGATTTATTCCCAAAGATCAAATGGAAGCAGAAGGTTATGGAGAATACCTCGAACTCTTTGAATAAGAGTATCATACTAAGAATACCGGCCTTGGCCGTATGATTGTGGCCCCCCTTCTGGGGGCCGTTCGAGGAGTGAGCATCGATGAAGAAGCCTAAGATTCTCTTTTTATGCACGGGAAATTCCTGCCGCAGTCAGATGGCGGAAGGATTTGCACGATTTTATAAAGGGGAAGATTTTGATGTGTATTCGGCCGGAGTTGAAAAGCATGGAATGAATCCTTATGCCGTGGCGGTGATGAAAGAGGTGGGAATTGACCTTGCCGCCCATAAAAGCAAGACCGTTGATGAACTTCCAGAAGAGCCTTTTGATTTTGTGGTGACGGTTTGTGATAACGCAAAAGAACGCTGCCCCTGGTTTCCTGCACGCACAAAGTTGGTGCATCGCAGCTTCCCAGATCCTCCTGCCCTCACGGCTCAGATGAATGATGGTCCTGAAAAAATGGAGGTGTATCGAAGGGTTCGGGATCAGATAGAGGCCTTCATCAAAACCATACCAGAAGTTTTTCAAGAACAATAATCCATTATCTCTATGGAGTCTCCTGTTCCCAGGGATGGTGAGACTCTCCACTCATCATGATGAGAAATCAACGATGTTTTCTCATACAAATCTCTTTGAGGAAAGAGCAAATGCGCAGAGTGTTCTCTTGCTCAAATCCCTGGTGGAACGCTAATATCCGCCCATGTCTCAACTTGGCAAACGTATTGCGCGAAAAATTGACAAGGCCATTTTGCAATTTGGCCTCTTAGAACCCCATGACAAAGTGGTGATAGGTCTCTCTGGAGGGAAAGATTCCTTGGCTCTCACCAAAATTCTGGGGGATAAAGGCGCCTCTGAGCGCTATCCCATTCCTTTTGATGTGGAAGCCGTGCATGTGCGAACGGATTTTGCGGAGTATCCTGCCGGGGATGACTTTCTTGAAATTGTGAAATCCTGGGGCATCAAGGTGACGGTGCTGGAAGTTCCCGTGAAGCAGCGACTCCGGGAAGGTCACAGTCTCAACTGCTGGTGGTGTTCCTCTCAGCGTCGCTTGGAAATGGCCCGCTATGCTGCGGAAGTGGGGGCCAATAAGATTGCCCTGGGCCATCATCTGGATGACATTTTGGAAACTTTTCTGATGAATGCCAGTGGGAAAGGAGAACTCTCCACCATGCTTCCCCGAATGGCCTATGACAAATATCCTCAAACCATCATTCGTCCCCTGGCCTGGACCCATGAAGAGGAAATTCGGGACTATGTTCGGCAGTTGGGATTGGAAAGTTTCACTTGCACCTGTGAATGGGACACTCGTTCTCCCCGCAAAACGGCTCGACGAGCATTAGAAGAGCTGTGTGCAGGAAGGCCACGCGCCAAGGATCTCATGTTCCGAGCCTTGGCTAATCCGGTGAATCGATATCTTCCAGAAGTGGTCTCGGAGCCCAGTTCTCGAATCTCAGATTCTCAAAAAATGCGTTAGAGCGACCTCCCGGTGGGGGAGCTTTTCCAGAAGCCAGCAAACACTCTTCCATTGTCTTCCCCCTCTTCGGGCACTATAATCCGCAATCGAGTGGATAACATCATCATTGAACTGGAAAAGCGCGACATCATGTCGCGAATGTGCGAGCGGGCTCTGTTGATTGGAGTTCGAGAAGCTGGTGAAAGCCGAGAAAGCAGTCAGGCCCATCTGGAAGAACTGGAGGGACTGGTTCTGTCTCTGGGGATTCCGGTAGTCAGCCGTCTTCTCACCAACCCCCGGGAAATCCATCCTCGATGGCTTCTTGGAAAGGGAAAGGTGGAAGAGGTGGCAGCGGCCATTGATGAGCATCAGGCCGATCTTGTGGTTTTTGACTGCGATCTTTCCCCAGCTCAGCAGCGCAATTTAGAGCGAGAATGGAATCTGGCGGTCATTGATCGCCGAGAAGTGATTCTTGATATCTTTGCTGACCGGGCCTCCACCCGAGAGGCGGTTCTTCAGGTGGCCTTGGCCCGCATGCAATACAGCTTGCCCCGGCTCACTCGGGCCTGGACGCATCTTTCTCGGCAGCGGGGGGGAGCGCGAGGAACCCGAGGAAAGGGAGAAACTCAGCTAGAAACTGACCGCCGCTTGGTTTTATCCAAGATTGCGGGTTTGAAAAAAGAGCTGACTCGGGTGCGGGAACAGCGGGATGTGCGCCGGAAAAAACGGCTGGAGCGTCCTGTTCCCTCTGTTTCTTTGGTGGGTTACACCAATGCTGGAAAATCCTCACTACTCAATGCCCTCAGTGGGGCAGAAGTGCTGGTGGAAGACAAGCTTTTTGCCACTCTTGATCCCACCACGCGTCGGGTAAAAATGACTGGGGGACGGGAATTCTTGATGACCGATACGGTGGGTTTTATCCGTAAACTCCCCCATGATTTGGTGGATGCCTTCCGTTCTACGTTGGAAGAGGCTGTGCTGGCTGACGTGATTGTTCAGGTGGCGGATGCGGGGAATGAAGAACTGGGTGAACACATCACGGTCACGGATACTGTTCTTCACGAACTGGGAGCGGGGGAGAAATCTCGTATTCTGGTGCTCAATAAAGTCGATACTCTCGATGTGCATCAACGAGAAGCTCTTCAAGGAGCCTTCCCCGATGCGATTTTGCTCTCGGCCCATTCTGGAGAGGGTGGAGAGGCCTTAGTGGATGCTCTAGGAGCAGCATTGGATGCGGCACGGAGCTTGACTGTGCTTCGTTTGCCTCCAGACCGATGGGATATTCGTTCCCGTCTTCATCAAGAATCCACCGTGATTCAAGAAGATTATGATGAAGATGGGCTTATAATGACAGTCCGACTCAGTCCAGAAGAACAGGGTCGGTTGGCATCGTTTATTGTGCCGTGATATGGCTGTTTAACCCCTTTTTCATCAGAGAGGAAAAAGGGGTCGTTCTTAAGAGAAAAGAGTCCTTTTCCCATTTTTCTCAGAGAACGATGCATTGGATACCGATCTTATGATTATGAAGCGCTTCAACGCCCTTGTTTTGACTTTTCTCATTCCCTTGGCTTTGGGAGCCACAAGTTTGATTCCCAGTTCATTGGGTGGAGACTCCAATCTCCGTATTCCCATCACACCCCGCATGCCCCGAACTCCTTTAGTGAGCCAAGTTCCTGTGTCCAACGAAGAGGATGGAGAAGGACGGGTGATTCGGAGGGTGCTACGCTTTGGACAAAGTGTGGCCGGTTTATTGGAGGGGGGAGGCTTTTCCCCTGGTGAAGCCGCGGAAGCTGTGGTGGCCTTAGGTGGCATCATGGACATGCGTCGAGTGCCTGCTGGCCGGGAATTTCTCATCACTCAGGATGAAGCGGGGAAACCCGTGATGGTGCACATTTCCGTGCGTTATGACTCCAATGCTGTGCTGCGTCTCACTCAAGAGGGGTGGCAAGCGGAAGAGGAAAACATTGATGTGTATCCTGTTCCCATTGTGGTTCGGGCTGAGGTGGTGAGTTCTCTTTATCAGGCGGCTGTAGACAGCGGAATTCCCCTGTCTGTGATGATGCAGGCCATTGACCTGTTCAGCTTTGAGGTGGATTTCCAGCGGGATATTCAGCCGGGGAATCGCATTGTTTTGCTCTATGAACGCATCCTGGACGCTTCAGGTGAGTTTCTTGCGGCGGGGGATTTGCTGTATGCTCGGCTTGAAGTGAATCAACAGCGGGTGGAAGCTTGGCGCCATGAAAGCCTGGATGGTTTGGTGGACTATTATGAGGATTCGGGTGATTCGGTGCGGAAGGCCTTGCTGAAAACACCCGTGGATGGAGCACGGATCTCATCTGGTTTTGGAATGCGTCGCCATCCGATTTTGGGATACACGGCCCTGCACCGGGGAATTGATTTTGCGGTTCCCACGGGCACGCCGGTGAAGGCGGCGGGAGTGGGCACAGTGGTGCAGGCGGGGTGGCATGATCAGTATGGCTGGCGTGTGAAGCTCCGTCATGCTAATCACTATGAAACGCTTTATGCCCATTTCACTCGAATTGCTCCTGGAATCCGTCCTGGTGTTCCTGTTACGCAAGGACAGATTGTGGGATATGTGGGTTCCACAGGGATGTCCACCGGGCCTCATTGCCACTATGAGGTACGCTACTATGGTCGCCCTGTGAATCCTGCCAGTTTGAAATTTCCCCCCGGCCATCAATTGGAAGGAGATGATGAGCGGCTTCTTACCTTGGAGATTCAGGCTTTAAAATCTGAATTTGATTTGGACTAGTGGAAGCTGGAGCCTTCTGGTGGAGTTGTCCCTCTAGGAAGCACACGGTACACTAGTTTCCATGTGGATGCAGCAACTCACCAGTGGACCATTTGCCACCAATGCTTACCTAATTGGTGGTCAGGATTGTGATGAAGCCCTTTTGATTGATGCCCCTCCTGGGTGCTACAACGAGGTGCTGCAAGCTCTTCACCAAAGCCAGCGCCATTTGCGTGCTGTGGTGATCACTCATCCCCATTTTGATCATCTTTTGGATGCTCATCTTTTTGTTCAAGATGGAATTCCTCTCTTTTGTCATGAATTGGCACAAGAGGGCTTGTCTTCACCACAAGCTATGGGTTTGGTTCCTGAACCGCGGGAGGGTTTTCCTTCTGTTCACCCCCATCGACTCTTGAAGGATCAAGAACAATTCACTCTTGCCAATGTGACCATCGCTGTGCGGGAAGTTCCTGGCCATAGTCCGGGTTCCATTGCTCTTCTCTCCAGTGACGGACCATGTTTTGTGGGAGATTTGCTTTTTCGGGGATCGGTGGGACGAACTGATCTGCCAGGTGGGGATTTTGATGTGTTAGCAGAATCCATCCAGAATGTGGTGTATTCGCTGCCTGACAGTACGCCCATTTATCCAGGTCATGGCCCTTCTACAACGGTGGGGGAAGAGAAGCGCTGCAATCCCTATGTGCAAGGTTAGGGGGATTCGGAGCATTCATTCTCTTTGATTCTGGTCCTTTGACTTCTTGATTCCACAGAAATCTTCTCCCTCTTCTTGGTTGAATAATCATTCCTCAGCCGGGATAATCGACTCTGCCCTCTGGAGAAAAGAGGGAAGGAGAGCTGCCCATGCCCATCAAAATTCAGGATGGTCTTCCCGCGGTACAGGCGCTAGCCGAAGAAAATATCTTCGTCATGACCGAGTCCCGGGCTGCCCATCAAGATATTCGTCCCCTCCGTATTCTGATTCTCAATCTCATGCCTCTCAAAATTGTCACAGAAACACAATTGATGCGCATGCTTTCCAATTCCCCTTTGCAGATTGAAGTTGAACTGATTGTTCCCTCCACTCATGAGTCCAAAAATACACCTCGAGAGCATCTGGATGTGTTCTATAAAACCTTTGTGGATGTGAAAGAAAAGAAATTTGATGGACTCATCATCACAGGGGCTCCCGTGGAAACGCTGGAGTTTGAGGATGTGGATTATTGGGATGAGGTGAGCCGCATCATGGATTGGGCGGATGAACATGTCTTTAGCACCATGTACATCTGCTGGGCGGCTCAGGCCGGGCTTTACCATCGGTATCAGATTCCCAAGCATCCGGTGGAAACCAAAGTTTCTGGTGTGTTTTCTCATGATGTGAGCAATCGGCGAGTCCCATTGGTTCGGGGCTTTGATGACATGTTCTATGCCCCTCATTCCCGTCATACCGAAGTACGACGAACAGACATTGAAGATCATGATGATTTGATGATTCTCTCAGAGTCCCCTGAGGCCGGGATTTACCTTGTGGCCACCAAAGACGGACGTCATGTCTATGTCACGGGACACTCCGAATATGATCCTCTTACCCTAAAAGAGGAGTATGAACGGGATATGCGACGAGGATTGAATCCTGAGATTCCGCGAAATTATTTCCCGGATGATGATCCTTCACAACCACCTCGCATTCTTTGGCGCAGTCACGCCCATCTCCTTTTTGCCAATTGGCTCAACTACTCTGTGTATCAGGCTACTCCTTATGATTTGGAGCGCATGCAATGAAAAGGGATTTGTCCTTTGGGGCTGTTGTTTTTCGTCAACATAATGGGAAACGAGAGTATCTCTTGGTTCACCATGCCAGTGGCCAGCATTGGGATCACCCTAAAGGGCATCCTGAAAGGGGGGAATCTCCCTGGGAAACGGCGAAACGAGAGGTGGAAGAAGAGAGCGGAGTCCTGGTTTCTCTCCGTTCAGGAATGCGTTTAGAAGCCTCTTGGACTCTTCCGAGTGGGCAACCCAAAACGGTGACCTATTACCTTGGAGAAGCCACGGGTGAAGGTGTCACTGGCGGGCCAGAAGGGGAAATCTTGAATTGCCAGTGGTGCTCCTTTTCCCAGGCCATGGAGCGCATCACCTGGGAGAGTGGAAAAGAAGTTCTCAAAGCAGCAGAAGAGATTTTGAACGGAGAGTAAGAGAACAAACTCAACGCTCCAATTTTGCTTACCTCAAGAGATTAATTGAGAAGGTAAGGCTGAAGCTTCGCCAAGATTTTTTGGGGAATCTTTGGCCAAGAATACTCCCCTTTTTGTTCCCAGGAATCGGTGTTTGCGACATATCCTAAGGAAACGAGTTGTTCTAAGAGCTCATCATGGGGATAGATGTACCATTTCCTTGAGTCTGAAAGGTGATATACAAGTCTTTTCCCATGTATTTTTTGGAGAGAGTGAGACGTCCCTGTGAGTTGGACCTTCAGAAAGGTTGATCCATCATTATGAACAGCAATAAAGTCTGCCCCCTGCCAATCATCATTGAGCCATAGGCAGTTGAAGCCAAAATCGGCTAGGACAGCAGCCACTTTCTGAAAATTGTAACTTTCCTGTTGTTTGGCATTGAGATTTTTGTATGTGATTTATTCCAAAATCATTGTGCACCCATCTGAGTTTTAAAGATGGTCTTCTTCTCTCTGCGCCTTGGTATTCCTGCAAGAAAAAGATTGAAAGTTTTCTTACGCGGTGACATCAAGTTGGGAGCCCACTCCTTCCTCCACAGGGGCTTTTTCTGGTGGATTGGGGGAGGCTTCTTGGGGTTTGATGGATTCTGGTGGGAGCTGTGGAGGTTCGATTGGGACATCCGTACCTGGGGAAATGGATGGAACTTCATTCATGACCTTTCTCCTATGGGATTCATCCCTTGGTTCAGTGAATTTAACCCCGTTAACCCGTTATTTCCAGGGCATGTTGGAGAAAAACGAACTCACATCATCGCCATGGGAAACCGGATCATCATCCTCAGCATTCTCCATCAAATCCTGGGGAATCTCCTCAAGGAAGGGGGAGGGGATACAAGCTATAGTCTCAAGGCGAATGCGTCGGGTTTGACAGGAGGAAATGTAGAGTTTTTTTCGAGCCCGGGTGATGGCCACATAGAATAATCGTCGTTCTTCTTCCATGGATTTGGGATCTTCTTCCACACTTTTGGCATGGGGAACAATTCCATCTTCCACTCCTGCTAAGAACACAACATCAAATTCCAGCCCCTTAGAGGCATGGATGGTCATGAGATTGACTTTTCCAGCTTCCGCATCATCCAGTTCATCCCGGGCATTGAGGGTGATGCGATTCAGCCATCGGGTGAGGGTGGGTTCTAAGTTATCTGGATTGCTTTCCCATCGGGCCAAAAATTCCGAAAAATGCTGAATGTTTTCATAACGCCATTTGGCAATTTTCTCATTGTTCCGGAATTCTTGAACAAGGTGGCCCCAGTAATTCACCTCTTCCAAGAGCTCATTGAAGGTTCCGGCCAAGGCACTTTTTGCCCCTTCTTCGGTTTCAAACAAATCCCGATACTTTTCAATCAAATCCACAAACTCGGCCAAACCACCCCGGATTTTTTCTGAGACTCCAGCTCCATCAAAAACAATCTGGCAGATGGCAGAATAGAGGGAACAGCCTTTTTGGCGGGAGAGGTTCACAATTGTTTCTAAGGTGGTTTTTCCCACACCCCGCCTGGGTGTATTCACAATGCGCAGGAGATTCACATCATCGTCGGGATTATCAATCACCCGAAGGTAGCCAATCATGTCCTTGATTTCCGGACGTTGGAAGAAACTGGTGCCTCCACTCATGGTGTAGGGCAGATTATGGGCCAGAAGAGCATCTTCAATGCCCTTGGTGAGGGCATTGGTGCGCACAAGAATTCCCACCTGATCATAGGCCAGACCTTCGGTAGCTCGAAGCGCTCCAATGGTTTCGGCAATGAATGTGCCTTCCTCGGTTTCATTTTCTGGTGAGGCCAAGCGCAGGGTCATTTCTTCATGGCCATCGTCAGTCCAAAGTTCCTTATCTTTCCGGTCTGTGTTGTTGGCAATCACCGCATTGGCGGCTTTGAGAATGGTTCCCGTGGAGCGGTAATTTCGCTCCAGTTTGATTTCCTTGAGCTCGCTGAAATCTTTTTCAAAGTTGAGGATGTTGGTGTAATCCGCTCCGCGCCAGGAATAGATGCTCTGATCATCATCACCCACGCAGCAGAGGTTGCGGTGGGTGAAGGCCATGTGCTTCACAAAGCGGTACTGAATGCGGCTGGTGTCTTGGAATTCGTCCACCATGATGTAGCGGTAGCGGGCACGGTATTCTGCCAGAATGTCTGGATGCTCTTCAAAGATCTGCAGGGGACGAATGATGAGATCATCAAAATCCACGGCATTATGGAGCTTCATGAGCTCATGGTATTCCTCGTAGAGGGGCCGATGCACATCAATGGCGCTGTCCCAAGGTTGACGCTGAGTTTTGATGTCGCTGAAAAGGGCGGCCAAAGCATTGAGTTCTGCCGGCTCATGGGTGAGCTTGAGTTCACGGGAGGCCTCCCGCAAACAGGAGAGCTTGTCTGAGGAATCATAGATGGTGAAGTTGGGGCGATAGCCCAACACCGCGGAGCGGTCGCGCAGGATGCGCACACCAAAGGCGTGAAAGGTGGACACGGTGAGATTAGAAAGCTTTCTTCCAGTAAGGGATTTCACCCGGCCTTCCATTTCTCGGGCGGCTTTATTGGTGAAGGTGAGGGCCAAAATCGCAGACTGTGGAATGCCTTGCTCTAGCATCTGAGCAATACGGGTGGTCACCACACCGGTTTTTCCACTACCGGCTCCTGCCACAATCAATAAGGGGCCATCGATGGTGTCCACAGCGTCACGCTGCTGAGGATTGAGCCGGGCTTTAACGGCTTGCAAGTCTTCTGGCGGTTTTTGTGTTTTCTTAGACATGTTTGATGAAGAAATCCAGGGCCTCCACCCCGGCAAGAACAATGGCGGAAACAATGAGGGCGCTGATGCTCACCCCAACAAGGACGGCCAGCATGGTTTTTTTCCGACCCAAATTAAGCACCCAGGCTCCTAAGGTTCCAGTCCAAGCCCCGGTGATGGGAAGGGGAATGCCCACAAAGATGGCCACACCCCAAAAACCAAAGCGCTCCACCTTATCCGAGAGTTTTGTTCGGGCCCGAATCACCATGGCATCAAAAAGACGTCGATAGAGACTCCAGCGGTAGAGCAGGCGATGCACTGTATCGAGAAACACATAGACTATGGGAGCCACCAGGGCGTTGAGAACCACACAGTAGAGGTAGGCCGCCCACCAGGGAATTCCGGCTAAGAGGGCATAGGGCAATCCGCCGCGAAGTTCGGCAATGGGAAGTAGTGTGAGAATTGCGGTCCATATCCAATCGTTCATTCCAGCCAGAATGCCGCCTGAGCAGAGAGAGGTCAAGAGGATGGAGCAGGAGAATGGCATCTCAGAACCCCGGCGCGGAGCGACGGGGTCGATCGAAAGAATTAGGAAAATCGGTGACGTGCCAAATCCCGCAGGAGCCGTTCCATGGTGCGAAACGAGACCGCCTGGAGCGTTCCAGGTCCATCTCCTGGCCCATGATTCACCTTCCAAGAGGGGGGGAGATAGGAGCGAACCTCGGCTCGGAGTTCCTGAGGACTTTGATTCTTGGAGGCTTGATTGGCACGAATCTGTAGAGCTTGGGCTTCGTTTTTGGGCAGAAGGGAAAGGCGTAGGGCGGGATAACCGGCTAACAAAAGGCCGAGATCATCGGAGAAGAGGGGATTGATTCGGTTGTTCTGGCCATGGTTCCAGTCCAGAAGAACCTGTTCCATGTCTTCCAGTTGGCGTTGCGTTTGAGGGTTTGGATGAGAAAAGCCTGGTCCCATTCCCCAGAGGGGGGTGTTGCCAATCCCACACATATCAAAAACAAAAAAGAGGAGATTCTTGGCTCTGATTTTCTGGAGATTTTGGGCAAAGGCCCAGGATCCTTGGTTTTGGGGACCCTGTTCTGGTGTGAGTTCTTCCCCATCGGTAAAAAGAATGCCAGGGGTGTTCTTCCAACCCTGGTAACGCATTTGCTCCCAATGGGCCATGAGCTGAAACACGGCGGCGGCATTGTCATTGGCGCCTGGTGTGCCATGGACGCGGTCGTAATGGGCCACAAAGAGCACGCGTTTGGCACCATCATCGGGGCCGGACTGGGGAGGAGGCAAGAGGATGTGGCGAAAGTCTTGGATGGTGAGCACTTCAAAAGGAATGTCGCGTCGGTGAAGGGAGGCGCAGAGCTGGTCAAAGCGATGGGCTTGGGGCTGACAAAATTGATAAAGCTCCTCAATGTCCTGATGGGGCAAGGGAAGACGTGTGGAAAGGGAGAGGGCCATGGTGGGAAGTATAGGCGATGAGAGCGATTTCTGGGGAGCTTTTCTCCCTGGGATTCCTCTCTCCTCTTCGCTCCATCTTGACCCTTCTAAGCCCACCTCTATACTAGGGAAGAAGTAGGTTGACCTAAGAATGCCCAAGACGTTTTGGAGCATTGTTCAGCCTTTTTGATGAGCCATTGAGGCCTTTTCACAATTTCCTGATGATGGAAAGGTGCCGCTCTGGAGAATTAAAGAATTGCTGCTTGAAGGCAATATTTAATTTGACCCCATATTTGAGCTTCTGAGAACTTTTTACGTGGTTCTCGGATCTTTAAGAGGAATAAACCATGCTTGAAGCGCTAAAAAAGAACGCATTTAACGGTAAGCGGAAGGGCCCTGTGGTTCTCTGCATTATGGACGGTGTTGGTTACGGTGCCTTTGAAGATGGCGATGCCGTCAAGGCTGCCCATACAGAATATTTGAATGAGGCCATGGCCACATGGCCCCAGGCCAAACTCAAGGCTCATGGAAAAGCGGTGGGACTGCCCTCTGATGATGATATGGGCAACTCAGAAGTGGGACACAATGCCATGGGATGTGGTCGTGTTTTTGCTCAGGGTGCGAAGCTTGTGAACCAGTCCATTGAAACCGGTTCCCTCTTCCAGGGGGATGCTTGGACCCAGCTCACCGCCAATGCCAAGTCCAATGCTTCCACTCTCCATTTCATTGGTTTGCTCTCCGATGGTGGTGTGCATTCCCACATTGATCAGCTCAAAGCCCTGGTGGAAGGGGCCAAGAAGGATGGTGTGGCCAAGGTGCGCATCCATGCTTTGTTGGATGGACGGGATGTGGGGGAAACCAGCGCATTGGATTACTTCACTCCTTTTGAAGCCTTTTTAGCCAAACTTTCTGATGAAAATTTTGACGCCCGCTTTGCCTCTGGTGGCGGCCGGATGAACATCACCATGGACCGCTATGATGCGGATTGGAGCATGGTGGAGCGGGGTTGGAAGACCCATGTTTTGGCAGAAGGTGATGTGTTTGCCAGCGCCACTGAGGCCATCACCACCCTCCGGGAGCGCAGCGGAGCCATTGACCAGGACCTCCCCGCCTTTGTGGTGGCTGGTGAGGATGGCAAGCCTGCTGGTCCCATCGTGGATGGCGATTCGGTTGTGCTCTTTAACTTCCGGGGAGACCGGGCCATTGAGCTATCCAAAGCCTTTGAAGATGGCGATGACTTTGACAAATTTGACAGAGTTCGCGTTCCCAATGTGGTGTATGCCGGCATGATGGAATATGACGGGGATGCTCACATTCCCTCCCGTTACCTGGTGACACCCCCCGCCATTGACCGCACCATGGCCGAATACCTGGTGGCCAGTGGTGTGAAGCAATTTTCCATCTCCGAAACCCAGAAATTTGGTCATGTCACCTACTTCTGGAATGGAAACCGCACAGGATATTTCAACGATGCGGTGGAAACCTATGTGGAAGTGCCCTCTGACATTGTTCCCTTTGAACAGCGTCCAGCTATGAAGTGCGCCGAAATTGCCGACCGTGTGATCCAAGAGGTGGAAAAGGGTGAATTTGACTTGATCAAACTCAACTTCCCCAATGGGGACATGGTGGGACACACCGGTGTATTCCAGGCTGTATTGGCCTCCTTGGAATCCATGGATCTTCAGATTGGCCGCATCAAAAAGGCCGTAGAAGCCGCCGGTGGTGTGCTGATTCTCACGGCCGACCATGGCAATTCGGATGACATGTATGAGCACAGCAAGAAAGGGGAATTGGTGCGCAAAGAGGATGGAAAACCCAAATCCAAAACCTCTCACTCCCTCAATCCCGTTCCCTTCCTGGTGTTTGACCCTTCTTTTGACGGGGAATACTCCACCGAATTCCAAGAAGGCTTGGGCATCAGTTCTGTGGCCGCCACATGCATGAACCTCTTAGGATTTGAGGCGCCAGAAGATTACGATGCGAGCATCATCAACTTTCGCTAAGCTCTTCCATTGCTAGAAAGCGTTTTTCTTTTTTGGAAAGACGAATAGACCGACCCCCGGCTCGCGCCGGGGGTTCTTTTTGCTGGTTGGCATTCATCGCGGTTTTCACCCAAGCCAAAACCCTTTGCCGAAGGCGGGTATTTTTGGGACAGTAGAGGAGCAAAGTCCCCCACCATGAGGGCCCTCCCAACAGAGTGATTTTCTCTCCTAGTTTCTCTTCTTTCTTCAGCAATTCATCAAGCAGGGCAAGAACCGCCTCTTTTTCCTGTGCCAATGGCAAAAGATGGGGAAGGGCTTCCGGGGAATTTTGGACTGCGGAAAAAAGGAAGCGGTTTCGATGCTTTCCCATGGCCTTGGCCCACGGACGTAATCGTACCTGTTCTCCCCATTCCAGGGCTTGGGTGATGGCGTAGAGAATGGGCTCATCACCGCTATGGTTCGCCGTAGAGGCAAGGATGGGCAGGGCTTGTTGCATCAAATCATCATCCCAAAGTAGAGGTATGATTGGGGTTAAATCATCCATTCCCCAGAGCTTAAGGGCCTGGAGTGCGGCCTGTCGAATCTCCAAATCCGATGCTTGGAGCGCCAATTGAAGTCGTTCTTGCCAGCCCTCCCAGTGATATTGTGCCGCAAGAAAAAAAAGCTTTGGGGACATCTCAGCAGATTCTGGCAAAGGAAATAGTCGAAGGGCCTCTTGGGCGGAATCTTCTGTTAAGAATGAAAGCATCTCTTCTGGGGGCACCAAATCGGCAGCCAGTTGAGCAAGAGCGGATTGGTCGGGGGAGGGAGATGGATGTTCTTCTCCATTCTCCGTTGAGTGTTCGTTTTCCCCATCAACAATGTGGGTGCCCTTGACCCCAAGTCGTCGTGCACTTCGGAATGCCACTTCCTTCTCTTCAAAACTCTGGTCCCATGTCATCCATTCTTCCATGAGCCCTCGTTGATCCGGGTGAGTGGGGTCTAAACCTTCCATCACCAGCAAACAATCCAAGGGGGGGAGGGAGGCAGGATGGAGGGCATACATATCGGCAAAATCCCCTTTGATGCGTTTTCCTGCAGCCCGTCGGACCTGAGGATTGGGATCATGCCGAAGAATCCGAGAAAGCTTGGTGTACAGACGTTCGCGTTCTTCTTGAGAGGAGAGGAAGCGAAGCGTATCCAGACGAAGGATGGGATCAGAATCCTCCAAACCCTGGAAGAGGAGGGGGAGTTGTTGGGTTTTGTGAGAATGAAGCATCAGATAAAGCCGGCCCAAGCGACGAAAACAGAAATCAGAGTCACGGGCCATGGTCTCCCATTCATAAGAGGTCTTGCCTCGAAAATAGACTTGGCTAGCCTCTTGAGCCAGTTTTTTTGAGGGCTTAGGCCCAAGGCCCAGGCATATTCCTGTGGCCAATGGATGGGGGGAAATGCGGCGAGAAAGGCGTTTGAGAGCCGGAGAAACACGGCCTTTTTTCATTTTTTGAGCAATCTGCCAAGCGTCCACCGCTTTTGTTTTCATCAGGGGCCTACCGCCTGTTTGACGGCCTTGACCCATTCTGAATATTTTTGAATCCGGAGGCTTTCTTCCATGGTTGGTGTGAAAACAGTGGGTGTTCCTGGTGCAGGTAGGGTGGCCGGATCATTCCATAATCCCACTCCCAAACCTGCCATGAGTGCTGCGCCTAATGCCGTTGTTTCTACTGAGGCTGGACGTTCAACAGGAATCCCCAAAAAATCGGCTTGAACACGCATCAGGATGGCGCTCTGAGAGGCCCCCCCATCCACTTTCATACGGTTCAATTGACGACCAGAATCTTCCATCATCACGTTAATCACGTCTTTACTGCGGAAAGCAATGGCTTCAATAAAGGCCCGACAGATATGGGCTTTCTTGCTGGCTCTGGTGAGACCTGTTAGGGCTCCCCGGGCATGGGAGGACCACCATGGAGTTCCCAGGCCTTGGAAGGCCGGAACCATATGCACTCCACCAGAATCCGCAACGGATTCCGCCAGGGTATCAATCTCTTGGACATTGTTGACAAGGCCTAAATCATCCCGTAACCACTGCAGTGATGCCCCTGCCATAAACACACTGCCTTCAAGGGCATAGGTGAGTTGTCCACCCATTCCCCAGGCCACGGTAGAAAGCAATCCACCAGGAGATTGCACAGGCTGATCACCCACATTCATCAACATGAAGCAGCCTGTACCATAGGTGTTTTTCACATCTCCTGGTTCAAAAGCTTTGTGACCAAATAAGGCTGCATGCTGATCACCAGCAATGCCTGTAACAGGAAGAGAGCGCCCAAATAATGTGGATTCAGTGTCTCCAAAATGGCCAATAGAGGGACGAATCTCTGGAAGAATGGCTGGTGGAATCTCAAGGATACTCAGCATGTGATCATCCCACTGACCGTCTTTGAGATTCATCAAGAGGGTGCGGGAGGCATTGCTCACATCTGTGGCATGGATCCGGCCACCAGTGAGATTCCAGAGAAGCCATGAATCAATGGTTCCAAAGGCAATTTCACCCTGTTCTGCTCGTTTTTGGAGCTCAGGATCATTCTCAAGCATCCATTTGATTTTGGTTCCAGAAAAATAGGGATCCAGCATGAGTCCAGTTCGTTGACGCACATCTTTCTCATGTCCGGCCTGTTTGAGGCGTGAACAGATTTCTGCACTGCGTCGGCATTGCCAAACAATGGCCCTGGAGACGGGCTTGCCCGTGGCTTTTTCCCACAGTACCGTCGTTTCCCGTTGATTGGTGATTCCAATGGCCGCAATTTTTTCGATGCCCCCCGGAGCTTCTGCCAAAGCTTGCCGGGCCACAGCCAGTTGGGTGGCCCATATCTCTTGTGCATCATGTTCCACCCACGATTCTCGTGGAGTGTATTGGGTGAATTCCCGTTGAGCACTGGAGACGGGACGGCCGTTGGCATCAAAAACGATGGCTCGAGAGCTTGTGGTACCTTGATCAAGGGCCAGGACATAGCGGTTCATGCTGTTCATTATCCTCCTCGAACCACAGGTTGTCGATGATAGTTTTTTGTCTTCCTTATCAGGATTTGTGCTGGAAATTGGATGGATGAGGATGAGGAGCCTATAATGATGGTATGACGAAGAAACCCGTGCTCCCTGGTGTGTGGTGGGTGGAGATACCAGAAGTTGATTTACGCATCCTCTGCGGGTCTCCTATGGATTGCGTGAAACACCTCATGCAGCAAGGGCATATACGTCCCGTTGAGAAGGATGGAATCCCCTATGAGACTGGCCCGAATGCCATTCTTGTCTCTGACTTAACAATACAAGGTGGGCGATTCTGGAATCTTGCGGAATTCCCTGTTTTGCACATGCTCTATCGCCAGGGCATGGTTCTTCCCAATCATCCAGGAAATACAGGGGCTCGTCCCCTGCTTGTTGGAATGAAAGAGCGAGTGGAATCGGTTCTTGATTACATTTACCGGGGAAACTATGGGTTGGCGAGTCGGGAGGAAATGCGTCAGTTTGGCGTTCCTGAAGCCGATCTTGAGGATTTATGGAAGCTCAAGATCCGCTTTGCAGGCGGGGGAATTAAATCCCCTCAGGAACTGATTGATACGGTTTATGTTCATCAGGATCCTCGAGAAATCCTTCCAGGAGTTCGCATCGAGCGGCTTGAAACCAACGTCTATTGCATCCGTTACGGGAATGAAAGTACCACGGTGGATATGAACTTTTCCCCTGGAACGCCTTGGAAGGCCTCTTATACCCTGCCTCAAGTGCGCCCCCTCGATGGAGCATTTACGGTCATTCATACTGGGGAAGGTAATGGTTGGGACCCGGACCGTCCCTGTATGGGGAGCATTGTCACTCATCATGGACAAACCTATTTGGTGGATGCCGGGGGGGGGGTGCACCAAGCATTGGAAGCCTTGGGGCTGGATCTTTCTGAGATTGATGGTCTTTTTGTGACTCATGTGCATGATGATCATTTCTCAGGACTCACCAGTTTGATTCGCGGTGTGCGGAAACTCAAGATTTTTGCCACCGCTCCTGTGATGGCCACTGTGCGGTTTAAATGTGCGGCTTTGCTTGGGCAGCCCTTTGATTTTCTTGATCATTTGGTGGATGTGCAACTTCTGGAAGAAGATGTTTGGAATGATGTGGATGGACTCTCTGTACGTCCCACCATGTCTCCTCATCCCTTGGAAACCACCATCATGTTCTTTCGTTCTCAGGATTCGAAAAGCGGAAATTGGCGAACCTATGCGCATTTGGCTGATATCATTTCTAGCCCAGTTTTGGATCGATTTGTAGGGGAGAATGGTGTTTCTCCTGAATTTCGTGAACGAGTTTTTCGGGAATATTACCGACCCGCTGATGTCAAAAAAATTGATGCGGGCGGAGGGCTCATTCATGGCTTGGCGAAAGACTTTTCAGAGGATTTGTCTGATCGATTGATCCTCAGTCACACCGAAGGCATGGTGCGTGAGGATGATGAGGAATTTGGCGTTGGAGTGGATTTTGGCTGCACGGATGTTCTGATTCCTCCCATGGATCAAGCCATGCAACGGCGTTGTGAAAGTCTCCTGGAGCGTTGGGTGCCAGGATTATCTCAGGAAGATCGCGTGCGCTTAGCAGGTGGAAAACTCTCCGATTTGCCTGCAGGAACACGGATTCGAACACCAAAACGTGGACTCAGAAGGATTTATATGGTGGTTCGAGGTGTTGTTGAATCTCCAGCACAAGGGAATCGTCCCATCCAATACTATGCTCCGGGAAGTTTGTTAGGTGAGCGGGGGATTTTGGAAGAGGGAGGTCCACTGGAGGCCTTTCGGACTCATACTGCAGCCACACTTTTGGAAATGCCGGCACGTGACTATGTGAAGGCCCTGGGAGCAGGGGGACCGCCAGAACGGCGGAGGATTCTTGAGGCCCGACGCATCTTAACTGAGGGAAATTTTCCAGGCCAGGCGGTGAATCTTCCTCGATTGGATGATCTGGCCATTCGATTGAGTATTCGTCAATGGCGGGCTGGAGAGGCCATGGTATCGGGAATTGACGAGTTGCACATTGTGATGAAAGGACGATTCTCCCCTGTGGGAAATCCTTCGGTTCTCCGTCAAACTGGAAACTGGATGAATCTTTCGCCCATTCTTCCCTTCCTCTATACAGGGCCATATTCGGAGTGGGAAGCGTTAGAAGATGGTGTAACGGCGGTTCTTCCTGGGCAGATGGTTCGCGATGTTCCAGCCTTGGGCTGGACCCTTGTAGAGCTTGCCGCGGAAACTTGACCGTATTGCAAGGTTTATGACACATTGATTCTGTTCTGGGCGGGGGAAGAGAGGTGAGAGGCCTCCACGGTGCCGCCACTGTGTGCTGAAAACTTATGATTTCGGCAAGTCAGGAAACCAACCCAGAATCAGGTTTTTCTCAGTCGGTGCACGAGCATGCACCAGGAGGTCATTATGCGTCGATTTCGATTCCTTTTTCTTGTTTTTGCCCTTGTTCTTGGATGGACTGGCTCCTTAGCTGCCAGTGGCCAGGCTGATGCTGTATCCTCCTCATCTTCCCATAAGAAATCATCTAAATCTCTTGTAGTTCGTGATTTTCATGGACGGGAGATTCAACTGGACGAGCCCGCCCAACGTGTGGTGGCTCTGTCTCCAGTCATCACGGAGACGGTTTTTGCATTGGAGCAGGGAAACTCCTTGGTTGGAAAAACAGAGTATTGTGACTATCCACCTGAAGCTCAGGGTATCACAACCATAGGCTCCTTACGGGAACCCGATATAGAGGCTATTGCCGCTCTTGAACCCGATCTTGTGGTGGCCTCGGCGCATTTTTCAGAAGAACATCTGAGGCAATTGGAAGCCCTTGGTATCACTGTTGCCGTGCTTATGGCGCCCGATTCCCTCCGTGGTGGTCAAGAAGCTGTGATTCGTCCCTTAGCCACACTTCTTGGAGCTGAAGATAAAGCCAAGGATTTGATTCTTCAACTCAACCAGCAGATTGACGCCGAATTAGAAAAGGTCAAGTCGTTCCAATTTCAACCACGCGTCTACTATGTTGTGGGATTTGGTGATGGTGGGGATTGGACTGCTGGAGGCGATACATTCATTGGTGAAATGATTGAACTTGCTGGTGGAGAAAACATCGCACAGGACACAGAGGGATGGTCCTTCAGTCTGGAAGCTCTTGTAGCTCGTGATCCGGATGTGATTTTTATCCCTTCTTGGGCTGATGGTGTGTTCCAAAACTCTCCGGTCTATTCCGATTTACGCGCGGTGCAATCCGGGAATGTGTTTGTTGTGGATGAGAACACCATTGTTCGCCAAGGACCACGAATTGGAGAAGGATTGGCCTCATTGGTTTCCATTGTTGCTCAAATGCAGTAGATCTGCTGATTCATGAGAACCACAGATGGCAATGCCATGAAACGTTTTTTTCCCATGGTACTTTTCCTCCTCCTTGTTGCCGCCTTTCTGATGGCTGTTGCGGTTGGGTCCCATCCCATACCGCTCAAAGCTGTCACCTCTATACTTCTTCATCCCGGTGCAGGTGAATGGCCTCATTCTTGGGTTCAGATTCTCTGGAAACTTCGGTTACCTCGGGCTCTGGCGGCCATGATGGTGGGAGGAGTTCTGGCTGTGGGAGGAGGAACATGCCAAGGATTGTTTCGAAATCCTCTTGCTGAACCCTATTTGCTCGGAATCAGTTCTGGAGCCTCGCTTGGTGCTGCACTTGCTATTGTGTTCCTTCCTTTTGGTGCTTTCGCAGGTTTGAGTGTCATTGGTTTGGCTGCATTTCTGGGATCACTCGTTGTCACGGTCACAGTCTTTTCGGCCGCTGGTCGTGGGGCTTTCCGACTGCCTGCAACCCTCCTCTTGGCAGGTATTGCAGTGGCATTTCTCTGCCAATCTGGTGTTTGGTTGATCATGGCACTCAACCGGGATCAGGTGGAACGAATCACATTTTGGACGCTCGGAAGTCTTTCTTCTGTGGGATGGAGTGGAGTGATGTGGCTTGCACTGATCACAGCACCAGTGGTTCTGGCTCAGATGGCCTTAGGACGTGTCCTTGATGTGATGTCTACTGGTCATGATGGGGCCCATGGTCTTGGACTGGATCCAAGTCGAATGGCCTTGATTCTTCTCACATTGACCGCTTTAGGAACGGCTGCTGCTGTTTCTGTGGCAGGAACCATTGGTTTCATTGGACTGATGGTTCCCCATTTTCTCCGTTGGGTGATTGGGCCTGCTCATCAGAGACTTCTCCTTTCCTCCTGGCTGGGAGGAGGGATTCTTTTGCTCCTTGCGGATGCCATTGCTCGTACCGTTACTGCTCCAGGGGAAATCCCAGTGGGAGTGGTGACCGCTTTGATGGGTGCTCCCTTTCTCTTGGTTATGGCACGGGGCAAACAGCAATCAGGACGACTGGATGGCTAGTGTCGCACTGGAGTTTCGTCAGCTTCAGTGGAGCCCTTCGCCAGGGAACTTTTCCCTGGGGCCCATTGATGTTCAGGCTCATCAAGGCCGTTTTATTGCTCTTGTGGGGCCAAATGGAGCCGGGAAAAGCACCCTTCTTTCCCTGGCGGCCGGATTGCTTCGGCCAAAGCATGGTGTGGTTCAGCTTTTTGGTGGTTCACCACAGGATTATCATCCTCGAGAACGTGGACGGATGATGTCTATTCTCACCCAAGATCCTGAGCGCCCTTTTGGCTTCACTGTATCGCGCTATGTGGCGATGGGACGATTTGCTCATCTTGGTGCTTTCAGACGTCCAGGTTTACAAGATCAAGCCCTCATTGAGAAAGAATTGAATTCCTGGGGGATTGAGGCATTAGCAAATCGGCCCGTGACCAATCTCAGTGGGGGAGAGTTTCAACGGGTTCGTCTGGCTCGAGCTCTTGTTCAAGAACCGCAGGTTTTGGCTTTGGATGAACCAGGGAACCATCTTGATCTTTCCAGTCGTGTGGCCATTTTGACTCGCCTGAGAGACGAAGCGCAAAAAGGGCGTTGTGTTATGGCTGTGCTGCATGATGTGAATGATGCCATGCTTTGGGCTGATGAAGTCTGGTTGATGGGGAAGGGGCTCCTCCTTGAAGTTGGACATCCCCAAGATGTTTTGAATCCCCATCATCTCGAAAACCTTTATGGTGTGGAACTCAAAAGCTTTGTGGATGCAGACGGACGTCGCATGCTTGGTCCGTCTTCTTCATCCCTTTAATAAGTCATCACAGGATTCACGTAGTACACCTCGGTTTTCACTGTTTCAATGCCGTTGACTTCTCGGGCTGCTCGTTCGCATCTTTCCGTGTTTTCTCTCACTGTTACGGTCCCCCGAATGGTGGCTTGGGTATGATCCACCTCGACTTCAAGTAAATCCACAGGAATGCGTTGGACATAGAGAATCTGGTTTCGTATGGCTTGGGCCTTACGTCGACTATGGAGCAATTCTCGGTTCTGAGAATCCTGCGTTGGTGCAGAGCTGTAGGCCGCGCGTATCACTTCTGCGGCATGATGGGCATCCATACGATCTGTGCAGAGTGTCATGTCATAATCTGCAGGATCAGACCAATGACCTCCAAAAAAGAATCGACTGAAACCATTCCGGTCATGGTCAGAACGCCGGCAGTAGCGTTCTGCAGTTTTGGGATCACATTCAAGAATGGAAGCCAAACGGCGAGTGCGTGTGTCACGACCGGCAATCAGCCGGACTCGGAAAACTCCAGGAATGCCCTCAAGGACATAGTGCCCTCCTCGGCCAAGCACCACACATTCTCCTTCAAGGGCGGCATCCAGAAAAGCGGTGCGGAGTCGGTCCAGATACACATCTTTTCCCGTTGTAAAGTTTTCCCAGAATGATGGACTGTGTTCATCAAACCGTTCCAGGGGGATGTCTGGAAATCCGATGTTTTCAATGGTTTGATCAAGGGCCTCTCGATTGAGCAATCGGTAGTTCAGGCGTTCTGCTAAGAGCCTGGCGACATCATCACCAAGGCTTCCGGTTTCACGGGAAAGGGTGATCACACTCATCACGGCCTCCTCTTCCCTCATTGGGATGCTTTGCCTACTATCCATTGTAACCTTCCTCATGGAGTGACGCCATGATGAGTTCTTCTCTTGCATCAGGTAATGGGGAGAAAACCTCTTCAGGAGCCCGAGCGATGGAAGAGGTCGTTCTTCATCTGAGGTCTTCAGAGGGAGTTTGAGAAGTAGGAGCAAAATGAGATGAGCAAAATTCCCACAAAAACAGTGCTACGCCGATGTGCCTGGCCCTTGTCTCTCCTTGGTGGACATCGCCGAGCTGTTCTTTGTGTTCATGGTTTTACAGGCTACCCTGGCGAAATGGCGTATCCAGCTCAAAGGTTGTTTGAGGCTGGCTGGGATGTGCATGCCCCGCGATTGTCAGGCCACGGAACCTCTGGTGATGACTTTCGTCAAAGTTCCATAAGTCAGTGGAGGCGGCAGGTTTTTGATGCCTATCTTGAGCTGAAGGAGCGGTATGAATGGGTGGGCTTGCTTGGTCATTCGATGGGGGGACTCTTGGTTTTGGATCTTGCAACCTGGCAAAAGACAGATGCGTTGGTTGTGATGGCCCCGGCCTTGGGAGTGAAGTATCCGGGAAAATTTTGGCTTCCTTTGGTGAGTCGTTTTGTTGAACGAAAGAGCACAGGTTGGGAGCCCAATCCACGATACCGTTTCTATGATGAACGTGATGACGATGATGATCTGTATCTTGGAAGAGAATATTGGAGCTGGACCTGGTATCGTCAGCTGAACGACTTGTTTGGTTTGGAGAAGAAGGTGCTGGGTTCTCTGGGAAACATTCATGCGCCTGTTCTGGGCCTTTTTGGTGGAGATGATGCTGTGACTGGCATCGCTGGGGATGCTTTGCTGAAGCATGCTCTCAAAGGTCCGTATGACTCTCACATCATTGATCGCTGCCGACACTGTATGCCCTATGATCCCAATCCTGGGACAAAAGAAATGGCCATTGAGAAGACCATGGCGTGGTTTGAACGTCATGAACATTGAGGAGAAGAACGGACATGCCCATCTATGAGTACATATGCCAGAAATGCGGGAAAAACCAGGAAATCCTGTTAAAGACTCTCGATGAGAATCCCCATTGTCAGGAATGCCAGAGTGACGATTTGAAACGAAAATTGAGTCTGTTTAGCTCGAGAGTGGGGAGCTCTGCTCCCTCGTGTGGTGCTGGAGGTTGTTGTGCCTCCTCTCATTCTTGTCCGGCGCAGGGGGAATGCCTAGGCCATTCTTGATTCTTTGATTCGTAGGGAATGCACACCCAGCTCTGGTGAAGCTGGGTGCAATCAGAATCACGACTTGAGAATTCCTGTTGAAGTTACTTGTGTGGAAGCCCCGCCTTGGTTTTGAGATTCATGAACAGTTGATGCCAAGGCCTTTGCTCGGTCTTCCATCTGCTGTTTCAGTGCCTGACGATCCGCTCCCAATGTTTTTGCGATAAAAAGGAAGATGAGTCCACAGGGAATCCACCATAGAGCAGCAAAATTCAATGTGAAGAGGGGAGAGAGGCTCATCAAGAGTATTCCGCCAAGGGCTGGTCCAAATCCTTGGCCCAGATTGTCCGTGATGTTGAACACGGCAAACACAGTTCCACGTCGTTCCGGGGCATTCACATTCATGAGAATGGCCTTCACATTTCCTCCCGCTGTAGACACAAGCAAACCAGCAAGGAAACTGGCGGTGTAATAGGTGCCAATGGATGTGATGGACATGTTGATCACAACCAATGCTGGAACCACCCCGGCTAGCACACCAATTCCCACCATGATGGGCATGTATGCGGGTTTCTTGGAATAAAGGTGTTCTCCCCAAAAGGCAAAAAGAACAGAGCCTACGGTTGCACCAGCACCCATGAGGGTGAAAATCATGGTGGCCGTTTCTTTGGGAAGTCCACGTTCTGTTTCCAAAAAGAAAATGAGCCAATAACCCAAAATCCCCCAGGGAATGGTTCCGGGAATTCCCTGGGCAAAGGTGAGAAGATTTGTTTTGTTGGTAAAGATGCTTTTCACATCGGACCAGCTGATTTTGGGATTATAGTCTTCTAAAGCGGCCAGTTCGGCTTCTGCCTGTCCACGCCGGGGATCCCGTGCCACAAGGGCAAAGAGAATCACGAGTGGGAAGTTGGGAGCTGCGGCTAGTATGAAAGGAATGCGCCAGCCCAGAGTGGGGGTGAGAAAACCTGCAATGGCAGGGCCCCCAAGCATTCCAACCGCCCAGGCCAAACCCATCATGGCAGAGGCCGTGGCTCGATGCTCTTCTGAGAAGTAATCGCCAATCAAGCTGAAGGTGAGGGGAAAGATTCCACCCACGCCAATTCCTGTGAGAACTCGAAGAAGGACAAACGCAGCAGGTGTGGCCGTAAAGGCTTCAAATCCTGTGAGAAAACACGGGATTTCTCCCACCGCAACCACCACCACAAGCAGCCATTTCCGAGAGATACGGTCCGTAAACCAACCAAATCCCATGCTCATAAATGCCCCCACAAGGGTGAAGGCAGAACCAATGATTCCCAGGGTTGTTGCATCCAAGCCATATTCGGCTTTCAGTTCCGGCAGAATCGCCGACATGATTCTTTGATCGGCAAATAAAAAGATGGACATCAAAACCAGTAGGATCAACGTCCAACGGTCACGGTGGCTCATGCGCATGATGTATTCCTCCCGAACCATCCTAGCATAAGCAGCTTGGAGGAAGGTGGTGTTTTCCAAGAGAAATTTGGATGCAAAAACCGCATATTGCTTCGCAATGAGGGGAAAATGGGGCAAAATTATGCTCCAAGAAGGGAATGCGGGTTCTCTGTGAAGAGAATGTGTCCCTTCTTGACCTCTCCAACTTCACTGGCTGAGGATTAAGAGACCATGCTGGCCCTTGCGCCGGAAATTTGAGGCAACATATGCAAATCATCGGAACGGCCAAATGCCGGGAAACAAAGAAATGCCGGCTCTGGTTTGACCAACGAGGAATTTCCTATCATTTCGTGGATTTGAAAAAACGGGATTTGAGTCCTGGAGAGCTGGAGGCTCTGGCTCGCGGAGGCGGGGGCTGGGATGCACTCATCGACGATCAGGGAAAGGCATGGCAAAAAAAGCAATTGGCGTGGAAAGAGTACAACCCTCAGGAAGAGTTGATGGAAGACAATTCTCTTTTACGAACTCCCGTTGTGCGGGAAGGAAAAGAGGTGATTGTTGGAGCTCAGCCTGATGCATGGAAAAAACTGGCGTTGTCATTGAAATAACCACGCGCAGGAGGCCCCATGGATGCCCCCCGGTTTTATCAGAGACTTGTGCAACGATGGCTGAGTTCTCATAGAGCTCAGGGACCTGAGGCGGAAGCTGCTCTTGGCTTCCTTCAAGCTCTTGCAGGAGAGGGGTCTGATGTGGTGCTTCCGGCCCCTTTTCAAAACACCGTCGATGTACTTCATCAAGAGTGGCGTTCATGCTCCTCTGGTGAGCGTCAAAAGGCGGCTCAAGAGCTTTTTCATTCATTAGAAGATGATGACGCCCCTCTTCAAGAATCCCTGCTATGGGCCTATTTCTTCCCAGAAGCCTTGTATTTGCACCCAGATCCAGAGACGCAAATCTCCAAGCTCCGGCAACAACGAACAGTTGGCATTGAAGGACCGGTGGAGCAGCCCCTCACCGATGTTCCTTCGCAATTGATCTTCACATCGAATGTTCTCTTAGAACCGCCTTGGCCGGAATTTGTAGAGGCCTCTGGAGATGATGAGGCTGGAAGAATCACACGAGAAGCGGCCCTGTTGAAAGAGGAACAGGCCTATTGGTATGACCATCCCATCCCCATTGGGATTTCCACAGAAGCCGATGAGGTGGTTCATGGTTTAGAAGGACTGGCACAAACCCTGGCCTATGAAAAACGGCGAGGAACCTGTTCTCCTCAATCCCGTCTCACGGTTCTTCTTTCTGTTTCTGTCACCCATCCCGGACTGCGTTCCCTTGCCAAGCCATGGCTCTCTGCCCAATTGGCCCGATGTGATGCCCAACGATTCCAAGATTTGGATGTTTATGCGTTTACAGAAGATGATGCCGATGCCCTTCGAAATCTCTTGGATTCTTGGCTGCCTGGGGGCGTTTCCGCTCTTGGTCCTGCCTTTGGTGTGGATGGGGAATATGGACGACATTATTCCTTTCTCAAGGCTCTCCCTGCCCTCTGGGCTGTTCTTGAAAACTCAGAGGCCCTTGGCACCTTCAAAATCGATTTGGATCAGGTGTTTCCCCAGGATGAGCTCACAGCGGAAACGGGGAAAAGTGCCTTTGAGCATTTCACCACCGCTCTTTGGGGAGCCAAGGCCCGCAATGGGGATGGGGAGGCCTTGGATTTAGGGATGATTGCCGGGGGATTGGTGAATGAAAAGGACATCAGAGCCGGATTATTCACTCCAGATATCCCATGGCCCTCCGGAGAATTGAGCTTAGAAGATTCCCTCTTTTTTAAACAGCGTCCCATGGCGGTTTCCACCCGTGCTGAAATCATGACCCGTTATGGAGAACAAGGACGTCCTGATGGAGTGAATTCAGCTCTTCATCGCATTCATGTGACAGGAGGAACCAACGGCATCCTCTTTCAAGCTCTGCGCAAACATCGTCCATTCACTCCAGCTTTTGTGGGACGTGCTGAAGATCAGGGCTACATTTTGTCATCCATGGATCACAACCATCAGCACCGTCAATTGGCCTATCTTCATGCTCCAGGCCTTCTGATGCGCCATGATAAAGAGGCCTTTGCGGCCGGTGCTGTTCATGCCGGAAAAGCCGGTTCCTATGTGGGGGATTTGGTACGGATGTTTGTTTTCAGTGCCTATGGTCAGCAGCTTCCGGGCGGCCAGAAGCAAACCAAAAGTTCCGTCGATCCTTTCACCGGTGCCTTCATTACACCCATGCCTGCCACCATGGCCCTTTTGCGTTTGGCCCTGCATCTGTTGGAGGAAGAGAACCAAAAGGCAGCTCAGGATTTATTGGAACTTGCAGGGAAACGGCTCCCCCCCTGGATTTTTGGAGCATCCGGTTGCCGTCCTGAAGACATGCAATCCGCACGAAGGGTGGAAAGAGCGGGCTGGGATGCGTATTATGACGCCTTAGATCGTTTGGAAGCCAATCTGGGTCACAGTCCCCAGGCGCAGCAAACCGCAGAAGAATTCCGGCGCCTGGCGCAGGAGTGTAAAATCACCAAGTAGGGGGGCATCCATGGCAGTGGTCCAATGGTTCCCGGGCCACATGGCCAAAACAAAGCGGCTCATCAAAGAAAACCTCAAACGGGTGGATGTGGTGATAGAGATTTTGGATGCACGTGCTCCTCTGGCCAGCGCCAATCCTCTGCTCCGGCAACTCACGGCGGGAAAACCTCGTTTGGCCGTGCTCAACAAAGATGACCTAGCAGATCCTGATGCCACCATTCGTTGGGCAGAGGAGTTCCGGGGGCAGGGGAAAACTCTCCCCGTTCGTGTTTCCGCCTCCACACGCAAAGGGGTGGATGCCATCCCCAAAGAATGCCGTAAACTCTGCAGTGGAGCCTCCTGGCTCCAGCGGCGTCCTGTTCGTGCTTTGATTGCTGGGATCCCTAATGCGGGAAAGTCAACCTTGGTGAATGCCATGTCCAAGAAGCGTAAAGCAGAGGCCGGAGCCACTCCTGGGCTCACCCGAGATTTGCGTCGTATTCCCATCACATCCAACTTTGAACTTTTTGATACTCCTGGAATGCTTTGGCACAAGTTTGACGATCCCCGAACCGGTCTCATTTTGGCTGGATTAGGAGCGGTAAAAGAAACCATCCTTCCAGATGAAGAGGTGGCAGGAGAAATCCTCACTTACCTCTCTCGTTGTTATCCTCAGCGTCTTAAGGATCGGTACAAATTGGAGGAACTTCCAGAAAGTGCCCATGATCTTGTGGAAGCGGTGGGCCGTGCTCGCGGAGCTCTCATGAGTGGCGGTCGTGTGGACTGGCCTCGGGCCTGTCAGATGGTGATTAAAGATTTGCGAGATGGTCGTTATGGGGCCGTGAGTTTGGAATGGCCTGATGGCCGGGGATGGGATTAGATCGACCCCTTCGGGGGAGGAGAAGGGCGCCGCATTCGCGGCGCCTTTTTAAAATTTGGGGCGTCCCAAGACTTTCCATTCGCCCTCTTCATCTTTGCCCACTAAAAAGGCCAAGTAGTCCACCTCTTGAGGAATGGTCAGTGATGCACCAAATTCCTGGCCCAAGAACAAATAGGTATCCGATGTGGGAACCCAATCCCGTTCTGAAGAAAACCAATCAGGAAACAGAGCTCGAACATCATCCACAGGGTGAATCCCATAGGAGAATTCTTGGGTGAAATCGGCCAGATTCTCTACGCCAGGAATGGGGGCTGGGGGACGGGTTCGATATTTGGATAGCACTCGTCCATCTGCCAAGGAGTGCACAGTATCAGATTGATTTCTGTAATACGTGGGTAAATCCCCTTCTAGGCAGGATTTTAGGAATTGAAGGGCAAAATGTGTGGCCGCATCCAGGCTTTTCTCGGAGGGTTTTGAGGATGGGAGCATCTGATCTGTGCCAATGGGGCGAGCCGCAGCCAGGCGAAGATTCTCTTTGGGACGAACCACAATCTCTTCTTCCCAGGCTTCTAAGGTGACCGAATACAGTGTTCCGCTCAAAGGGGTGCGGGGTGGCGCCACAAGCCGTGCCTCCACAAGGCTACGTCCTCCACTGGAGAGGGCGTCCATGGCTCCTTGGTACCAATTGCTTTCGGTGGCATCCAAGGGGTGACGTCCTTCCGACCAAGGGTGGGTGAACACCGGAGAGGTGCTTCCATCCCGAAATCGGATTTGAATGGTTGCTGGTCCGGTGGAGGCGGCATGCTCATAGGATGTGGAGAGGCGCCAACGTCGGGTGGCATTACCAGAAGAAAGTGCGAGTGCGCTCCAATCGAGAGTGGTGATGGGAGTCCAGCCATTCTCACTTTCAAGATGAACAGGAGGGGTTTGCGCCTTGCCAAAAATCTCGATACGTCCAGCAAGGATGGAGGACTGGGCACTTATGATGGAGATGGATATAACCATCAGATTCATTGCAGTGAAAAGGGTGCGTTTCATGAGTACTCCTCGCCATCATTCTCGGCGTGGAGAATAGGGATTCTGAGGGATTGATGCAAGGAGAAAAGAAAACCCCGGGTGAAGGCCCGGGGTCAATCTCAACTAAGCCGTGATGGTTGCACCCCGGCTCATGAGCACTTTACCCGTGCGCACAAGTTCCAAGATACCAAAGGGGCTCATCATCTGCCGAAAAGCATTCACCTTGGAGGATTTTCCAGTCACCTGAAGGGTGATGGAATCATCCGAAATATCCACGGTTTGACTGCGGAAGGTTTCTGCAATCTGGAGCACTTCGGTGCGTTTTTCTGGAGGACAGGTGACCTTGAACAGGGCCAATTCCCGCTGAATCACATTGGAACTATCATGTTCAACAGCATGGATGACATCCACTAAACGATTCAGCTGTGCCAGCATGAGGTGGAGGGTTCGGGTATCACCGGTGGCCTCAATGTTCATACGAGAAAATTCTTCTGTTTGCCCCTGGGAAACCACCAGACTGTCAATGTTGAAGCCACGGCGGGCAAAAACCAAGGCCACGCGGGTGAGGACGCCTGGTTTGTTGCTCACCAGGAGACTAATGGTGTGCTTGATGGATTCGCTCATTCTACTCTCCCATCCCGCGCTTGCTGCGGGGAGCTTCAATGATCATTTCGTCCAGAGTGGCTCCGGCAGGAACCATGGGGAACACATTGTCATGCTGTTCCACCACAGCCTCAATGATGCAAGGACCTTCATTCCAGTCCAAGGCTGCTTTCAGGGTTTTCCGGACATCGGAGCTTCGCTTCACCCGGAAACCTTTGATTCCATACGCGGTGGCCAATTTCATAAAGTCGGGATTGCCATCCAAATCCACACCGGTGAGACGATCCTCATAAAACAGATGCTGCCATTGACGCACCATACCTAAGTAGCGGTTGTTCACCACAAGAATTTTAATGGGGAGTTTTTGTACGGCCGCGGTGGCCAGTTCGCAGAGGGTCATCTGGAAGGATCCATCTCCCACCACGGTGTACACCACATCTTTGGGTCGGGCCAGCTGAGCGCCAATGGCTGCAGGAAGTCCAAATCCCATGGTACCGGCGCCACCAGAGGTGAGCCAGTTCTTTCCATTCTCACTCTTGATGAATTGAGCTGACCACATCTGGTGCTGCCCAACGTCTGTGCAGGCCACAGCCTTGGGGCCAGCCATGTCAGCCAATTCTTCGATGATGTGCTGGGCGCGGAGTTTTCCTTCTTTGCGGTATTTCAAGGGGTAGTCCCGGCGCCAGCGATTCACCTGTTTGATCCACCGTGTGGTTTCACCCTTTTCTAAATGGGGAATTAAGGCGGCCAGGGACGCCTTGGCATCACCGCTGACGGCACAGTCCACCGGAATAATCTTATTGATTTCCACTGGATCAATATCAAAGTGCACTTTACGGGCATTAGGACAGAAACGTTCGGGAACTCCGGTGATGCGGTCATCCCAACGGGCGCCAATGGCCACAATCAAATCCGCATTCGATAACGCTTTGTTGGCATAGGCGGTTCCATGCATTCCTGGCATGCCCAGAGACAACTCATGGGTGTCCGGGAAGCCTCCCTTGCCAAGGAGGGTGGTGACCACAGGAATATCCATGGTTTCCGCAATGCTGCGCAACTCCTCTTCCGCGCCAGAGAGGATGACACCGTGTCCGGCCATGATGACAGGGCGGAGTGAGCGTTTCATCAATGAGGCGGCATTCTTTAAGTCCTCCTCCTTCGCTACAGGGGGAGCCTTGTAGCCGGGAAGGTCATATTCAGAGGCCTCGGGAGGTTCAATCATGGTGGCTGAGACATCTTTGGGGATGTCAATGAGCACAGGACCAGGACGTCCAGAAGTGGCAATATGCAATGCTTCTCGAATGATACGGGAGATGTCATTGGGGTTGGTCACCATATAGGAGTGTTTCACGGCAGGGAAGGACATTCCCAGCACATCGGCCTCCTGGAACGCATCCAAACCAATGTTTGGCGTTACAGACTGACCAGTGATGACCACCAAGGGAACCGAGTCCATCATGGCTGTGAGGATTCCCGTCAAGGTGTTGGTTGCACCAGGTCCGGAGGTGACGCAGACAACACCAGGTTGACCCGTAGAACGGGCATAGCCATCGGCCATGTGGGTGGCCCCTTGTTCATGGCGTGTGAGAACCAGTTCGAGGGGGTGGTGGGTGAGGGCATCATAGATGGGAATTGAATTCCCGCCAGGAATGCCAAAGACGTGACGGATGCCGCTCTCATAGAGAACATCGAGCATCACTTCCGCTGTGGTTTTCATGCTGTCGGCCATAAGTCCTCCGTTTTGCGGAATGTTAGGGTTTCTTTGTGGCTTGGTCAAGAATATAGCTCAATTTTAGAATAAATAACGTTTAAATTGAGGTAAGACATCATGTTTTTGCACAAAAATTGAATAAATTTCGTTTGTAATAGGGTTAATAATCGACAAATCAAGTGCAATGTATGTTAAATGAATAAATATAGAGCGTTTAGGAGGAATGGACGACTGTGAATGGCTTAACACCCCATAGGGCCTTTGTGTATATTAGGAAATGGAGTGGATATGCCTCGTAAAATACACAACGTCAATATAGAGAGCCAGTTTCCTCTGGTGAGTCCGATGGAACTCAAAAGCGCATTGCCTGTGGATGATGAACTGGCGGCATCCGTTGTTGAAAATCGCCGTCAAGTGGCTGCAATCCTGAATCATGAAGATGACCGACTTCTGATGATTGTGGGGCCCTGTTCGATTCACGACACCGATGCGGCCATGGACTATGCAAGGAAATTGGCGTTGCTTGCAGAAACGCATAAAGAGCACATCAAAGTGGTGATGCGTGTGTATTTTGAGAAACCGCGGACCAGTCTTGGTTGGCGTGGATTGGTGGTGGACCCTCGGATGGACGGGAGCTATCAAATCTCTGAAGGCTTAAGGGAAGCCCGTCGGCTCATGATCCAAATTGGAAAACTTGGATTGGCCTTGGGAAGTGAAGTGCTGGATCCGATTATTCCTCAATACATTGCCGACCTGATGGCTTGGTCCGCCATTGGTGCGAGAACCACTGAATCCCAAACCCACCGGGAAATCTCCAGTGGTTTGTCTATGCCTGTCGGGTTCAAGAACGGAACTGATGGAGATTTGGGAAAAGCGGTCAATGCCGTTAAATCAGCACGAGAGGGGCATAGCTTCATTGGGATTGATCAGAGCGGTCGAACCTGTGTGTTTCGAACCCGTGGGAACCGAACTGGGCACATCATTATGCGTGGTGGTTCAAAAGGTCCAAATTACTATGAAGAAGATATTGAAACCGCAGAATCCTTGTTGGCAGGGATTGGGGCCAAACCGTCGATTTTGATTGATTGTTCCCATGCAAACTCTGGTAAAGATCATCAAAGGCAAGAACGTGTACTTCGGGCTGCCTTGGATTTGCGGGTACGAGGGGCGCATGATTCGGTTCGTGGCGTGATGCTGGAAAGTAATCTTTTGCCTGGTCGCCAAGAGGCCTCATCTTGTCTTTCTCACTTGAAATATGGTGTTTCTATCACCGATGCTTGTATTGGCTGGGACGAAACAGAAGACCTCATACATCGCACAGCGCAGCGCCTTCAAGGCTAGCGCCTCGGAGTAGTACATGACTCGCCGGGAAACACTGAGCGTTCGCTTAGCAGCCATGCTCAATACGCTCTTGGATGATCAGCCCTCGTGGTCGGCCAGGAGCTCTGAGGCCTTGGGCTCTGATGGAAGGCCCATGGAGTATTTTGCCGTTGTCCAGCGCGTGGCCGACAGGTTGATGTTCCTCGAAACCATTGCCCAAGCAGGTGTTGAAGAGCGCATTGTGCGCACCTGGATTCTTTCCCCTCAAGGTCCAGGGCAATGGTGTTTGGATTCTGCTGAAAAAAATCATGAGGAAGTTCCTGGGCAATGGTTGGATGAGGAGCTTGTTGAGGCCACCTTACGCCTTTCTGGAGCTCAATCGGCTCGTCTTTCTTTAGAAGTGGCTGCCGCACGTTCCCCTCTGGCCCCAGTGGTTTCTGTGGCTGGAAATTGGGAGCGTCAACGGCGAAGAGCCTTTTTAGTGGGACTGGCCGGTTGTGTACTCCTGGTGGCCTTGGGGTTTGGTGGAATCCAGTATCAACGCATGCTCCGTTTGGTGGGGGATTTGGATCGGTCCATTGCGCAATCTTCTGCGATGCAGAATAGAGTGGCCCGTCGTTTGGGTGAGCGAGTGGAGAGCCTGAGTGCGGAGTTGGAAGGACTTCGTGCGGATGTTTCCATGGAAAAAGATGCCTTCTTGTTTAGTCGGAGGCAAACCGCCATGACCTTGAGGGATCAGGCTCAGTCTCTGTCCTATCGCGATTTTTCTCAGGCCAAAGCCATCAATTATCTTGCAAGTCAAATTGAAAAAGCCGCCACCTATGGTGAGGTTCTTTATCAGCTTTCTCGCATACCAGAAAACAATGCGCAAGCAGAAACTTTGCTTGCCATTGATCGTCCGAATGTGGTTCCTCTCTCTTCCTACAAATCCACCGTTCTTGGATTAGGGTATCCGGTTCGATTTGATGGACAAGCCTGGGATGGATCAGACTTTATGATTTCCAGTGGTTTTGGAGATCCACGGGCCTCTTCTTTAGGGACTGGAGGATTCCTTCCTCATCAGGCTGTTGACATCATCAATATTCGAAACATTTTGACGGTGACTCCCGAAAACACCATTGTACGTTTCCCTGGAGTTTCTGGATCTGTCGTATCGGCGGCAGAGGGTAAGATTCTTCGTGTGGCCTATGATGAAATTTATGGATGGAATGCAGAGGTTCAGCATCCCCTGTCTATGGAATGGCGGGAGCGCTTCAAAGGCATTCAGCAGCTCACAACGTTTTATGCCCATATGGCTGAACGTCCAAGTTTTGAGGCTGGATCCTTTGTAGAAGCGGGGGGGAAGTTGGGAAACATTGGTCAGACTGGGCGATCGACAGGGCCTCATCTTCACTATGAGGTTCGGGTGTATCGTTCGGAGGGAGAGGGCTACAATCGTTTTGGACGATTTGACCGTGTGAATCCCTACATCCTGAAAGAACCACTTGTTTCCGGCTAATATTTTTTAGATCGACCCCTAGGTCAACGCGGTTTCCCTAGGGGTTAGGAAGATTATTCCTTCAATAGTTTTTCAATGTACTCCGCTGCAAGGGCCACCGCGGGACAGATGCTGAGATCGGACAAGTGCTGGCCAAGGAGTCCTTTCTGTCTTTTCTGGTCTAGGTGGGGGTATTCCCGGCAGGCCCTGGGGCGCTTGTCATACACAATGCAGAGACCATCGGCACCAAAGTAGGGGCAGGGCATCTGGGGGAAAACAAGATCGCCATCCTCA
>JAKSCK010000034.1 GCA_022360655.1 Spirochaetales bacterium
ATCCTACCACTCAATGCACTCCCGGATTCTATCTACAACAATCAGGACCACCCCACTGTGACCTGACAGTTTGTCTCTACCCAGTGTCTCGTTCACTCGCTCCCTCCCTCTCACCAACCCCTAAACTACAGCCCATGTACCACACCTGCGTCCAGTACTGTCATGCACTCGCGATTCCTCTGCAGTCCCCATAAACCGCAGTACAATCCTTTGCGAACGCTTGACTCGCAGTGTGTTCGCCACTAAATTCATTCCCAATACATGGCTGCCCCTGCACGTCTGCATGCTTTGTCCCCCTAACCACAGGTGTCCCCCTATGGAATCCTGCAATAATCTTCTCCTCGTACATTTTCTCTTCACTTTCATGAACCCGGAACTGGTTCTCTTTGCAGTACCTCAGGAGTTGAGTACATTTATTTGCACACTAGTGACCCAACCGCCACTCTCGGCTGACACCCACTACAGGCTCACCCTCTCCACTACTGCATAGTACTCTACAGTAGGGAAGAGCAGCCATCTCAGCATTTTGGTTGTGCACAAATTCTGCAAACACACTCACTATACACAATGCGCTACGTTATCATTGTAGCTTATGTATCCCCTCAGTATATATTTTTACTATACAGTGAATCATTCCCCTGCAATGAGACAGCCCAACCCTCAATGGTTCCCCAGCAAAATGCTTTCACCATGTTTTCAGGTTCTACCGATTTGTTTTTTTTTACTCCCTGCAATCCCTCTCTGCATTGGATCTCACAGGTTTCAATGTCACTCTCAATAGAACTATCCTCACTATAAGAAGTGATTCACAAGCCAGTTCCCCTCATTTGTTCACCTTCAACCAATAAATAATGTACATGAGTAATAAACAATAAAGTACATGAAGAATTGAACAGAATTCCTCGTCGCTTGCATTTACAACCTTGACGACTCGTTTCTCTTGCCTGTGCTGCCTTTGTTGGCTTCAATCTCGCCCAGCAGCGAGTTCTCCACGTTAAAACATC
>JAKSCK010000088.1 GCA_022360655.1 Spirochaetales bacterium
ATAATTTGTTTGATCCAGCAAATGGCAGTCGCTATCATTTTACTTGGCATAATTTGAAGGGAGTAGATTTCAAAGCATGGCAAGCCGCCCAAGGGAAAAACAAGCACGCAACCTTTGATCCACATTCCAAAGAAGACGTTGTTGAATGGGTGGATGCACTCAATCATAATTTTCATTTAAAATGGAACTCTCCAGCGATAGACGCAGGAAGGCAGGATATTATGTTTACAACGGACTTTGACGGCCTCCCCATTTATGGGACCCCGGATATCGGGCCCTTTGAATATCAACCACCTTACATCATGGGGGATGACCCTATAAACACCCAAGCCGATATCAGAATTTATGCAGATGGGAAATTCAGGAATACAAAAAAGCCAAACGGAATAACCTGTGACATGCTTGTCTCTCCTATATCAGGATTTGATCCTCACAATTACGCTCACTGGGCGGATATTAAAGTGCTTTCTTGGAATACAGACGGAAATTATAAAAAAATGTGGGTCCAAGAAAAAGTCGAACCTGGGCGGGTAGATTATACCATCGGCGATTTTAAACCAGGTGCGCCATATGCCATTTATTGCGGAAAAAAGAAAGGGAAAATGCTTTTATTAGGAATTAAAGTCGCCGATGCGTCTGGGAAAATTGCCTTTCAGTCGAGCACAGAATATCGGGTAGCGAGGTTTTCCATTGAACCGTCTCCTAAAAAATAATCCGTACCTTTAAATTATGTGAGAACTGAGATGAAATTTTGTTTTGTAATGCCGTATCATATTGCTCAAAATAGAGGTGGGGGGGCCGAGGTTCAAGCTTGGTATCTGGCTCAAGCGCTTTCTGCTCGTGGTTTTGATATTTATTATATATGCCAATCTGTAATTCCTCAAAAAGTAAATCAAGTGGAAAAAATGAATGGCGTTACAATTTTTTGGTTGAAGACCGCTGGTCGGTTTGAATGGATGGATAGGAAAAAATATTATAGATCCTTAGAAAAAATAAAACCAGACTTTGTAATCCAACGGATGTCTTCCAGTGTTACTGATACGATTGGGAAGTATTGCGAGAAGAAAAACAGGCATTTTATTTGGATCTGTTGTGGCGATGCAATTCCAAGAAAATGGCATTTTGTGAAAAAACAATTGGAAATATACAGACAAAAA
>JAKSCK010000017.1 GCA_022360655.1 Spirochaetales bacterium
GTGGCTCGTCGTGAGGGCACCATCACTAATCCCATGATCTTTGAAGAAATTGCAAAGATTGCCGATGCACGCAATGGTTACAACCGAGTGGTTCGTGAACGTGCATTTCAGCTTCTTCGAGATTTACAGGATCTCTAGCAATCACCTATTTGCAAAAAACCCGGCAGATTAGCCGGGTTTTTTTTATCACTTGTATGCTTTTCGAAAGGCTATTTCATGTTCAAACGCAAATTGGTTCGCCATTCAAGAGGTTCTTGCGGAACCTCCCAATCCGTTTGACGAAGTATCTTGAGTCGACGCTTTTGATACATTCCTGCATCTACAGCCGCAAATCGCCCTTTTCCGAGGTAAATGACCTTCTCATCCCCCTGAGGCTCCAACTCCTTCTGAGCGGCCTTTAATGCACAGTCAAAATGCACTGGCTGACCATCAGCGGATTGCCCTAAGGCCGATGTTATATCCCGAATGATTTCTCCACAGACAGCACAGGGAGGCATCGGACGTTCTGGCCTCTGATAGGAATCAGGACGCCGTGGTCCTCCACGGCGTCGATTACGGCGATTGGAGTTCTTAGATCTTGTACTCATTCTTGCTCTCACTACGACTGACAATCTCGTCGGTCAATTTCATGGCGATTCGATTAATCGCAACCCTGAGGTAACCCATATCATGGATTTTTTCCTTCAGTTCATTGAGTTTGACGGGATCCGTCTGTTTGGCAATGCGTACCATTGGAGCTCCTTCTCCCTAAAACGCATCTTTCCAATGATCCCACCTTCCCATCCTCCATGACAGGAACATAAGATCGAATCGGACGCGGCAGTCTCCGTATTCCGGATGACTTTTCAAATAGGCGGCGGCGCAACGGCGCAGTCGAGCCCGCTTTGCATGCCCCACAGACCTCTCCAAGTCCTCAGGGCCATAGACATCCCAGGCCTTCACTTCTACGAAGACGATGGTGTCCGCCTCCATAGCTATTATATCGACCTCTCCACCTGCAGATCTGAATCGTCTTGCTAAGATTTGCCAGCCAAGTCCTTCTAATTTTTGTACCGCCCGATCTTCACCTGCAACACCCCGAAGATAGGTGGACGCCACGGCACTATTCCTCAGCCTTTCCAACAAGACTTCGAATATCTAAGGCTCGCGAAATAAAAAGATTTTTATTGCCTAACAAATCCACAACAGGACCCGTATCCCCTTTATATTCCCGTCCGGAACCATTAATCAAGATGATCACTCGGGGACGTAAGGGAGCTTCTTCACTTGCACTAATCACTCGCCCAATGCTTCCATCAGAGAGTAAGACGATACTCCCTAAGGGATAAAGCCCCATGGCCTTGATGAACATTTTGACAATCTCGGGGTCAAAACGCCTTTGATTATCACTCAGAATAGCCCTCATGGCTTCATATCCAATCATGGAATTTCGCCAGGGACGCTCCGAAACCATGGCCTCAAAGGCATCTGCAACTGAAACAATCCGGGCATCTAGGGCAATATCAGCTCCCCGAACACCCTGGGGATACCCTCCCCCATCCCATCGTTCATGATGCTGAAGTGCAATCTGTGCAATCTCTTCAGAAAGTTGCAATTCCTTTGTAATGATGCGATAGGAATACACTGGATGAGTTCGAAGAATTTTCATTTCTCGTTCATCCAATTCCCGTTCCAATGAAAGCAATTCCGCAGGAACTCGCTGCATCCCCACATCGTGAAGAAGAGCCCCTGTGCAAAGGGCAAAGAGCTTATGTCGGGGGCGATTTGTAGAGAGACCCACTGTGACGGCGAGCAATGCACTATTCACAGAGCTTTTTGCCTGTGGCTTTGTTCCTGAGGCATTGGTCAAAACCAAGCGAACCGCATCAACCCGTTTTTCCTCAACCGTTTCAATGAGCCGTGTGGCAATGGATTCAATCTCAGATTCAGTCACTCGTTCAAGGTTTCTGATTCTTTCCAGCACTAAATCCATGTCATCAATCAAAGAGGAATAAAATGCAAAAAGCTCATCATCTGCTGGCAAACCCCAGAGGCTTTCTGCTGAAGTGTCACCAGAGATTCGTGCCGCCCCTTCCGTTTCCACTTGCGTCACACCCCAAGAACCCAGGCGCTCAAGATCCTTTTCTCGAACCGGCACCCCTGCTGGGATAAAAATTGTGTCATCCTCAATGTAGACAGGATGGGTGAAAATCTGCCCGGCTTTGAGGTCACTCACTGGAATGTACTTCATTGATGGTCCTCGCCAATTCGCCCGGAATACGTCATTGCACCATTCTCCTAAAGTGTAGCATTGCGCAAGGGTATCAGCAAAGCCACAAGAAAGACGGATATCAAAAGTACTTAATTATACACCTGTTCTCTTTTGAGGGAAAATAAAACAACGCTCAAAGCCGACCCCAAGAGATCGGCTTTGCGTCGAAGAGATAGCGGACTCTTGGCCGGACTCATGAAAGAATCCGGCCCAATGATTAGACCGCGGCCTTCTTGCGGATAAGCTGTTTGACCTTGGTGGCCTTCTTACCAATCCGTCCACGCATATAGTAAAGTTTTGCTCGGCGAACTTTACCCTCGCGCACAACTTCAAATTTCTCCACACGGGGGGAATTCACAGGGAAAACCCGTTCAACACCCACGCCATAGGAAATCTTTCGCACAGTCACAGTCCGGCGAATGCCACTGTTATTCTTGGCAATCACCAAACCTTCGTAGACCTGGACACGCTCAGTCTTTCCCTCAACGATGCGGTAATGCACTTTCACAGTGTCACCAATCCGGAAATTCTCGGCGCCGTCCTTAACTTGCTCGGCCTCGATGGCTTTAATCAGATCCATATTCCTATCCTTCCGACGTTCCTCGCATCGCGTCGCGCATGCGTCGTATTTCTTCGTCGATCCCCTCGCCTTCCAGCAAGTCGGGTCGCATTGTTAGGGTCTTCTCCACCCTCTTCTTCAGACGCCAATCCTCAATATGAGCATGATGGCCTCCGAGTAGGATCTGAGGAACCCGCAGACCCCTAAAATCCTCAGGACGAGTGTAATGAGGATACTCTAAAAGAGGCTGCGTAAAGCTCTCTTCTTCGAGTGATTCCCTTGTGATCACCCCATCCAGAAGACGGTAAATTGCATCCACCATGACGAGAGTCGAAATCTCCCCTGAGGAGATGACATAGTCACCAATGGATACCTCGTCATCAACATACAGATCAATGATCCGTTGATCGATGCCCTCATAACGCCCGCAGATGAACACCAGCTCCTCTTCCCGAGCCAAATCCGCAGCGACAGCCTGAGTAAAAGGCCGACCTGAGGGGGTTGGGAATACCACCCGTTTCCCGGAAGCTGCCACAGAATCGAGACAACGTGCCAAGGGTTCGGGTTTGAGAACCATGCCAGCTCCACCCCCATAAGGGGCATCATCGCAAACGCGGTGCTTATCATACGCATAATCACGTATATTGACAAGTTCGTAATCCACCAGGCCACGCTGGACAGCCTTAGCCATGATGGAATCATTGAAGAATCCCCGAAGAATACCAGGGAAAAGGCTTAAAACCGTGAACTTCACGCTTCCTCCGCCAACTGGGGAGCTGTTAACTCAACAGTTCCATTCTCCAAATCTGGCTCTCCAACAAATTCCTTTCGGAAAGGAACAAGAAAACGAGAACCAGACGATCGCTCCACCTCAAGAAGGTCATCAGCAGATTCAACAACACCAACAACAGTTCCAAAGATCTGTCCATCTGATGCAATCATCTGCAACCCCACAAGGTCAGAGAGATACCATTCATCATCTTGAAGGGGGGCTCCTTGCTCTTTGGATACAAGGATTTCACATCCAGAAAGGGTTTTAGCCGCTTCTGGTGATTCAATCCCTGCAAACTTTAGAAGCCCACCACCATGATGCAAGCGAAATCCTTCAACCTGATATTCACGGGCAACGCCCCCTTTTCGGGGGCGCAGAGAAACAGTCTCTAAATCAGAGAAATGCTGCCACTCGCCGGAGAAACTGATGAGCTTCACCCAGCCGCGCACGCCCCAGGCAGTCCGGACCGCTCCAATGCAGATATTCTGCGTTCCGCTCATCGATTTCCTACCGATCGTTCTGCTCAGTCGAGAATTTCCAAAACGAATCTTTTGCCACCCTTTGTGGAAGCAGCAGAAAGAATCGTCCGCACGGCCTTGGCAATACGGCCATGTTTTCCAATGACCTTACCAATGTCATCCTCAGCAACCTTGAGCTCCAAGATTGTGGATTTCTCGCCTTCAATCATCGCCACCTCGACCTGGCTCGGTTCATCTACCAGGGAACGGGCGATGTATTCAACCAGCTCTTTTTCCATGAGCCGGCCTACTTGAGGGTGATCTGGCTTTTATTCAGGAGGCGTTTGACAGTCAGGGTAGGACGAGCACCCTTCTCCAACCATTCCTTCACTTTCTCCTCTTTCAGAGAAATCTGTTTGCCTTCTGCTTCGATGGGATGATAGATACCAACTTCGTCGATGGTTCGGCCATCACGAGGCTTCCGAGAATCCATCACAACGACGCGGTAATAAGGGCGCTTCTTGCTGCCCATCCTTTTCAGTCTGATCTTTACGCTCACGAATCCAACTCCTTGCGAGTAACAATCAGTTACTCCGAATTTCTACGTCTATAGTTTTGGGCCGGCCATGCCGCCCATGAGCTGCTGCTGCAGTTTTTTGTTTTTTGCCATTTTCTTCATCATGTTCCGGCTTTTGTCAAAATTCTTCAAGAGCCGGTTCACTGCTGCAACACTTGTTCCACTACCCTGGGCAATTCGTTTTCGCCGAGGTGGTCCAATCATACGATGATTTCGCCGTTCTTCAAGAGTCATGGACAGAATAATGGCCTCTTCTCTTTTCCAGACCGATTCATCCAACTTGGATTCATCGATTTGTCCTGCCATCCCCGGAACCATGTCCATGATGGACTTCATGCTGCCCATTTTACGCATTCGCGCAAACTGCTCGAGGTAATCTTCCAGGGTAAAGGTGGCTTTTGCCATCTTTTTCTGAAGTTTTTCCGCATCCTCAATATCAATGGTTTCCTGGGCTTTTTCCACCAAGGAGACCACATCCCCCATACCCAAAATGCGAGATGCAATTCGATCGGGGTGAAAGGGTTCAAGATTCTCAATCTTCTCCCCCATACCCACGAACTTCACTGGTTTTCCAATGACGCTCTTGAAGGAGAGAGCCGCACCACCACGGGCATCAGAGTCAAACTTACTCAACACAACACCTGTGAGATCCAGAGCTTCATCAAAACTCTTCGCAATCTCAACGGCGTTTTGGCCTGTCATGGCATCAGCAACAAGAAGAATTTCATCGGGACGAACAGCATCTTTCACCCGAGTGATTTCTTTCATGAGTTCCGCATCAACCTGCATACGGCCTGCGGTATCCACAATCAGAACATCAAACTGTTCTTTCTTGGCTTTTTTGAAAGCCGCTTTTGCAACCTTTTCAGGTTTTGAACCATCTTCACGGTAAATGGCCACACCCACCTGATTGGCCAAAACGGAAAGCTGATCAGCGGCCGCTGGTCGGGTTAAATCGGCTGCTGCCAGCATCACCCGTCGTCCATCTTTTTTGAGCCGAGCGGCAAGCTTTGCCGATGTGGTGGTTTTACCAGATCCCTGAAGACCGGCCATCATGATAACAGAGACCGTATCAGGGCCTTTGAGGTTCAGTTCTGCTGTGCCATCTCCCAGCAGGGCCACAATTTTGTCATGAACAATTTTGACAAACTGTTGCCCAGGGTTCACGGACTTGAGGACGGCTTCGCCTGTGGCTTCCTCAATGGTACGATTCACCAAACGGCGAACCACACGGAGGTTCACATCGGCTTCGAGGAGGGCCGTCTTGATTTCTTCAACGGCTTCAGTGATGTTCTTTTCTGTGATCCGGGCATTACCCGACATCCGTCGGGCGATTCCAGAGAATGTTTCCGTCAGTTTTTCAAGCATGCTTACCGCCCCCTCTTTCGGGCGTTCCCATTTTATACCGCTCTGAGGGGGAATGGGTCAACCTGAAGAGGCTGGTAGAAATCCATCAAATTCTCCAGATACAAAGCTTTGGAATACTTTTCTTATGATGGATGCCACTTTCAGTTCCATCATCATTGAACAACCGCCTAGCGTATGCGGAAATAATGCCGATCCAACCAATCCAATTGATCTGCCGCGTTGTCACTCCAGGAAGAAAGTGGCCACTCATCAATGATGCGTCGAAACAGTCGAGCAGCCTGGTCTAAATCCCGCTGTGGCCCCACTTTCATCAAAGCCTGGGCTAAGCGGAAGAGGCTTTCCGGACCTGGATTAAGAGAAGCTTGTTGAACCAGTAATGGCAGGATTTTCTCATCCTGCCCCCCTTTGCTTTCATAAGCTTGTATTGCTGCATCCAAGATTTCCGGTTTAGCCCCATCTTGAATGTAATAGGGAACCCATGTATCCAGAGTCTCCATATCACCAGTTGCCGCTGCTTCTTGAACCAGTTTTTCACGGGCAATTTTCGCCTCTGCATCAGAACCTGAAGCCATCGTAAGAAGGGATGGGGCTGAATCCAACATCATGGAATCATGAGACATCCCATTGTTCTCAAGATTCTCTTGAGAAGGCATCATGCTCAAATCACTTGAGGAAGAGGAATCCATCGGGGTTTCGACATCAATTCCCCCATCCTCTCTTCGTGTGATGTTACGTGTCACACGAATGGCACTCCCAGAACTCAAATCTTGACGTTCAAAGACCAAGCCCCAGGGACCATCTCCTTCAAGGCGAAATTCAAACAGAGTATCCCCATCTTCTGTGCTCCGTCCAAGGAATCGCCACCCCCCAGAAGTGGTACGATCGGAACGAAAGACCCATCCCCGTCCCGGCAGGCGCAGAGTGACCGAATCATCTCCTGGAGGCAATGATTCGGTGAGGATTTCCCGGGAACTGTCTTGAGGAACAGAAGGGGGATCCCATTCAATGGCGGGAGGAGAATAAGGAGGAATGGCTGGAGCGGGAAAATCCTGATCTTCTTCAAAAACCTCATCCTCTACTGGGGGAGAAGGCTCAGGAATCACCTCAGGGATGGAAGGAATGGGATCACGCTCCAAAAGAAGCGGGTTTTCTATTTCAACCGCTTCCTCTGATTTGGAATCCTCCGATAATTCCTCTCTCTTGCCCGATTCCGCAAGAACCTCTGGAGTAGTGGGTTGTTCTTCAAGAAGTGGAAGCTCTTCTTCATCTTCCCCTTTGATGTCCGCAGGAACGCCGTCCACAAGCTGTGCCCCAGAACGGAAAGCCTCCTCCTCTCCTTGAAGCGCATCTGGAGAAGGTGCATCGGCATCAAGGACCTCCGGGGGAAGGAGGGATTCTTCAGAAGCACCATCAAGGGAAGGCTCGCTGTATTCTGGGATGGCAGGAAGGATGGGAAGCGACTCCTCGATAACCGTCTCTGCAACCGCATTCTCTGAATGGGGAGGAGTGATGTCTCTTGTTTCCTCAGATTCTGACTCAGGGAGATCTTGAGGAGTGTCAGAAATATTTTCGTCTTCTGGAGGTTCAAGGGATTCAGGAGCATCTTGTGGCTCCTGGGGAAGATTTTGATCGGGAGCCCCCCCCCCGGAGGGGTCGGCTTGCCCTGAATCCGGAGGCCGGGGAATGCCCCCTACCACAATTTGATTCGTGGGACGTGAATACCCCGCACAACCGGCAAGGAGAATCATGAGAATGGCAGCCCAATAGGCTGATTTCACGGCTCAACTCCTGGTGGATCAACCCCAAGGGATTGGTAAATTTTTATGTCATTCTGCACCGCAATATCATCCACTCCTGTGATTTGCGGTGGAACCCAATACCGCTCAACCTCCTCTTTGCTCCAAGAAGAATGAGGTTCTCGAAGAGGATAGATGGCACCCACATCCCCCTCTGAAGTATCGCGATAAAAGTCTTCAATTCCAAAACTTGTGCTACTGGCAAGGGCCTGTCTATCACGAGCAAGAATGGCTGCTCGTTCCCGGACCGCTTCATTCTGACGGTATGACATGGTGAAAACAATGATGAGCACTGAGGCCATGGTGAGAAGAACAAAGATTCCCAACATCAGGACCAAGGTTTTTTTATCAACGAGCTTTGACAGTCTCTTCATTCTTGGATTCCTGTTCTCCTCCATCTAATCTGAGGGTGATGAGGCGCGAAACCCCCGACTCTTGCATGGTAACCCCCAAGAGAGATTTGGCGCCAGAGACTGTCTTCTTATTATGAGTGATCACAACAAATTGACTCTGTTCACCAAATTCCACCAAAACATTCACAAATCGCTGAATATTGGCCTCATCCAAGGCCGCATCAATCTCATCCAAGATGCAGAAGGGGGACGGTTTCACCTGGAAGGTGGCAAAGAGAAGGGCCACCCCACAGAGGGATTTTTCCCCCCCCGAAAGCAGAGAGATGTTCTCCAGCTTTTTCCCTGGCGGTTGAGCATAAATTTCCAGACCAGAATTGAGTGGATCTTCATGGTCTAACAGACGAATTTCTGCCCGTCCCCCACCAAAGAGTCGGCGGAACATCTCATGAAAATTCTCTCGAATTTTCTTGTATGTTTCCAGAAAGAGTTTGGCTGATTCTTTTCGGATTTCTTCCGTGACCTGCCCCAAATCCTCCCGGGCTTTTCGCAAATCGTCCAACTGCCCTGCAAGAAAATCATGACGTTCTGAAACTTCCGCAAATTCTTCCGGTGCCATCAAATTGACTTGCCCGAGTGATTTGAGAGAGGCCTTGGATTCTGTTAGACGAGCACGAATCTCTTTGGGAGAATCCTCTATGGATTCTTTCAACTCCTCAAAATCCATCAGATTTTGGGAACTTCTGTCCCGAAAATCGACCATGAGTTGTTGGATTTCAGTATCCACATGACCAATTTCCAGACGGATCCGTTCCTTATCTAACTCCAGTTTGGCGCGTTTTTCCGTGAGTTCCTTGAGCTGATCTTCACGCCCGGCCATTTTTTCATTTTCAGAACTGATTCCAGATTCCAGACCACTCATGTCCTTACGCAACTTGGCCTGTTCTTCATCCAATTCTCCCCGCTTAGTCAAAAGGGAGGCAATCTGTTCATCAATGCTCTTGATTCGGGCTTCATCAGCGGCCAATTGTGTTCGAATCTCGGAAAGCCGCGTTTCCTCCGATTCCACTTCTCGAGCCAGAGAAGCCAACGAATCCTGGGCTCCAGCCACTTGAGTGGTGATTCGTGCCTGGGCCACTCGCAACTCTTCCAAGCGTTCTTTGGATTCTTCTAACTGGGTGGCAAGCTTGGCTTTTTCTTCTGCAAGTTGCCCCAGTTTTTCCTTGATCTTCCTACCCCGCTCTGCAGATTGAGTGATTTGCTCATCAAAATCCCTTTTGCGTGTGATGATTCCTTCTGGAGCCAAAAACTCCTCAAGAAAGTCATCACCGGAATCCATGTAGGACTGCAAAAGTTTTTCCAATTCTTCTAAACCATCACGAAGGTTGGAATACTCACTCGCAGCATCCTGCAAAAGGCTTTGGGCCTCACCCTCATTGGCCAGTTTCAGGCGATCCTGAAGAAGGGAAGCCCTCCCTTCCACGCGAATTTTGAGCTCTGCCAGACTTTCAGTAACCGATTCCTGCAATTTACGTCGAGCCACTCGGTCATACCCAGAATCGGAAAGCCCCCGGTCCAATTGGGCCACAATATCGTCCGTAAGAGCGCGGAGACTGTCCTGAAGTTTTTCTCTCTGCACATCTTCTTGACTGAGCTCTTCTTCTGCATGAGCTGTTTCGTCTCGATTGGCTCCAATGCGGTCTTCAGCGGCTGTGATGGATTTTTGCAAGGTGCCAATTTGCCCTTCAATCTCTTTGAGCCGCTCTTTGAACCCATTGAGATCCGATTCTCGCGAGGCTTTTAATCCATTGAGGGCTTCAAGGGCTTCCAATGCATTTTTTTCTCGGGTTCGTGTGGCTTCCCCCGCTTCTTCCGTTTCATTTCGTCGTTCTCGAAGCGACTTGATTTGCTCCTCAAGATTGTCCTTTTCCAAATCCATGCCATAGAGTTTTTTTTGATTTTCAATCAACTTGCTTTCCATGGCATTCACGGCATCAAGATCACTGGCCAACGCCTTTTTCATCTCATCAATGGCGGCACTGGTTTCTTGATGTTTGGTGGAGCATTTCTCTAAAGCTTTGCTTTTTTTTCGACGGCTCTCTTCTAGATTGCGCCACTGAAGAAGACGAAGATCTCTATCCAGTTCAAAGATTTGCTCTTTGAGTTTTCTGTACTGTAGGGTTTTATCCGTTTGCTTTTTGAGGGATTCATAGCTGCGTTTCACTTCATGGAGGATGTTCTCCACCTGGGCCATGTTTTCCTCTGTTTTGGCCAGTTTGCGTTCCGCTTCACTTCCCCGCATCTTGAATTTTGTGATTCCTGCGGCTTCCTCAAAAAGATAGCGCCGTTCTTCTGGACGATGAGAAAGAACCTGCCCAATGCGTCCCTGCTCCATCACCGAATAGGCAGATTTCCCCACCCCTGTATCAAAGAAGAGCTCTCGAATTTCCTTGAGTCGAGCCGGTGTTCCATTGAGAAAATACTCACTATCACCATCACGATAGATTCGGCGTTTAATAGCAATTTCAGGACGTTCTATTTCCAGCAGGCCTTTTTCATTAGCAATGGTGAGAGTGACTTCAGCAACACTCAGAGCCTTACGGTTCTCCGTGCCACTAAAAATGACATCTTCCATTCGCTCTGCCCGCATATTACGAACAGACTGCTCTCCAAGAACCCATTTGATGGAATCAACAATGTTGCTCTTCCCACAACCATTGGGCCCAAGAAGGGCGGTGATTCCATCTGAGAAATCAATGACAGTTCGATCGGCGAAGGACTTGAAGCCCAGAATTTCCATGCGTTTTAAGAACACGTGTCCCCCCGTATCTTGCATTATAGCCAGGGCTTGAGAGGGGGGACAACTCGCACAGAACACCATAAGCATGGAGAGAGGAAGAATCTCCTTGCCATCGGTCCATAAGGCTCACTGGGATGGGCATTGCCCTTTGCCAGAGCCTTCAATCTATAAGAGCTTGTTCCCCATGGCTGAGCAAGAGTTCCACCCGACGGTCCCAATCTGGAGATCCATCTCCAATTGAGGATGGGCGGGAGGAGCCAAAGGCCTCCACTTGGTGGATCTGGATTTGAGGAAAATACTGCATCAGCCAGGATTCAACCATATCAGCTCGCTGTTGAGATAATTCTGTGCGCCCCCGCTCCGTCCCATAATTGGCGCAGTGCCCTTCAATCTCAACCAAGCTGTCCTGAGGCAAAGAAGAGGCCCAGGATCTCAGCAACTCTTTTTCTGAATGGATTAAATCAAAACGTTCTGCATCAAAGTACACCACATGATTGAACAAATCTTCAGAAACCATCGGAGATGATGGCTCCGGGAGATCCTCCTTCTGGGTTCCTTGCATCAAGGCTTGGGCCAGCGCAGAAGGATTTCCTGTTTTTTCTGCAGAGGAAATGGAGCCATCCGTTTCAGGAAAATCCACAACATCAGAGAGACTGGAGGACAACGCATTCTCAGCAGATTGCTCCGAGGTGGTGACAAGGATGGAGGGAGATCTGGCCGCCCATTGCGAGAGTCCCCATGTCCCTGCTCCAATGAGAAGAAAAAGCACACCCAGTAGAAAAAGAGTGAACCAGAATGAAGATGAATAGAGATGAATGGGAAGGGTGGAACCATTCGTGACATGCACCTCACCATGCCAACCACTCCAATTTTTCTGGATTTGAAGATGAATGTCCGAGTTCCTCTCTTGAGAATTTAAGGGAATCAGTAGTGTTTTTCGTGATTGGATTCTTTCTTTTTGAAAATCAACAATTTGGAGCTGTGCCTGCTGTTGATATGGACGAAGAGGACATAAACGAACCCGATGAATTCGTCCCCTCTCTCCCTGCAGAAACCGCACATAACGGCCTCCATCGATGGCAATTCCCAAAGATTCCATAAGACTTAGTATAACCGCTCTACCAAAAAGAAGGTTCGCATTTCCAAAAGAATACGAATGGCAAAATTTAAAATCTGTCCATTAGCATCATCTGCGAATCTGAGAATGATAGAGGATTCCAATGGAAGATAAGAACTGGATGAAGAACATTTCAGCCATGCTCAAGGCCTCTTTTCATAATGAAAAGAGGCCCTGCTTATTTAGCGCTGAATGGCATCTCGAAGAGCATCTACCGCCTTGTTCATCCCTTCCAGAATGATGGGCATTTCTGATAATGGAATCATGATGGATTCACGTCGAGTTCCCGCCGAATCTTCACGGCTTTCACTCACCTGAAGAGCTCGACGTCCCCGTGGAGGCATTCGGAATTCATAAGTTCGACGTCCTCCACCAACATCAAAGGAACAGGGTTTCAGTTCCCCAGATCGAGCTTCTCGCAAACAAGAATTGAGCGTTGTTTGGAACTTTCGGAGATCTTCAGAAAACACCACAACGGATGATCGGCGAAAACCAGCATCCGTTTTTCGACTTTCAACAATGTTGAGGTATAAATCACGATATCGGTTTTCTTTAACATTGAAGAAAAAGGTTTTTCGCCCCTCTTCGGCGAATACCCGCGTGCTAAATAGCTCGCCCCTTTGGCCCATTTCGGCCCCCTTATGTCCCCAAGTTGGGTGATGTGGCGTGCATCATACCTGCTCCTTCTCATCCAGACAAGTCCAGCCAAGAAGGGACATTTCCATCCTATTTCACTCTGGCAGAAAGATCGATCCCCAATCAAGCCTCTTGATTGGAGAAGGGAATCTATCCGGAAAATCGTTGACGAGCTTGTTCTTCAATTGCATCAAGCTGAATGACCATACGATGGTATAAGGGAGGATCAATGGTTGAAAAACCTCGTAGCAATTCCAAATGCATTTCAAACTCTTCCCGGTACTTTCGGTGGGCCATTTTCCGGAGGATTCGGGGAACCTCTTTCAACAATTCCCAATTGCAACCTGGATGATTCCTCCAAATGTTCTCCAATACATGCAATTCATCACCACGACTCTGACAGCGGCACTTCTCTAGGATTTTGATGAGTTTTCGTGATGATACAAGACCAATCTCTTCAGGTGTGGGCAGGGTGATCAGTTTGGTTTGAGACTGAGTTTCTATGGCGATTGATTTACCATGGATTCGTGGAAACCAATGAGTTCCTTGAAAATCGCCATGCTCGGAGAGTGCTTTCGGATGATAAAAATCGCCCTTCAATAATTGCAAACGTCGAGCCAGTATGGCTCGATCCACACCCCGCCGATCTCTTGGTGTAGACCGCCCCCCTTTTTCTAAAATGAGAATAAACTCCACATTCTTATCCCGTCTCCGGGCACTTTGCCGACCACCGCGGTAAGTCACATAGGGATTGGCCACCAATCGGACCCGGCCAAAGCTTTCACAGATGGTCCGAAGTTCTTCAAAGGGAATGATGCCATCCGTGCTGTAACTGATGAGAATAAATGAGGCATCCAGACCATCCAAAAGTTGTGCGAAAACCTTGGGAGCACGGGCACGAGAACAGTAATCAGAACGCGTTTTAACCCAATCACTCCGTATACCGGCTTTTCGAACCAGCCGTCCATCGTCCCCCAATTCAAGCGGTTCAGGAATTCGATCCCAAAGAGCAAGGGAATTGAGCAAGTGGTAGTTGCTACCATACTGATGCTGGTTGTAGGGCGGATCAAGATACACCACATCAGCCCCCTTGGCCCCATAGGAAGACACAAAGGTGTTGGCATCTAACCCAAGAACAGTTCCAGGATTCCCAGAGAGTACCTGGGGAGCCATCAATTGAATGGGAGCTGTGATCCGCTGGAGAGCATCCTTGCCATAACCACCAAACCCCTTATGAAAGGCCTTAAAGACACCCGATGTATTCACATGAGTTGCTGCGGCATAAAGAATGGGTGCAAGGAGAAGATTTTTATGAAGTTTGCGATCTTGAGTACTGGCGCCTTTTTCTACCAATTCTTGGTTTAAGCATTCCAGTTTTTCACGCGCACCATCCAATATGAGAGCATTGGAACGGGTGTAGAATAATCGCTCCTTTCGATAATCAGCATCTTGAATATTGTGAGAGGCCGGAGCGTAATAACGAGCCAGATATTCCTCTTGAACCTCCGCAGAATTGAGCATCTGGATTGTGGCTCGAAAATCCTCCATAGAACCAAAAATCCGGCAAACATCATCTTTTGTGGGTTCAAGCCATGCGGAACACAGAGCCTGAGAATAAGGTTCCCAATCATTGGCAATCACCCGCATTCCCTGATATCGCGCATAGCGCGAAACAACGCCACTTCCTGCAAATAAATCAAGAAATTGTACTCCTGAAAGTTGCGCTCCAACCGATTTGCGCAAAGCTTCTCCAATGAGTTCTAATAAGCGACGTTTATTACCGATGTAGGCAATCACCCCTTGGGTGAGATAAGGAGAAACCACTTTTTCAGGCATCATCAAACACGATTAAATCGTCCCCCACCTGGATAACATCTCCAGGGGACAAAAGAAATTGTTTACCACTACAATTATTGACTTTCACGTTTTCGTTCCCTGTAAGTTGCCACCGTCCATCCTTCTCTTGAATGATTGTGGTTCCAAGTTTTTCTAAAGGATGATGAGTTTCTGCTGGAACAATCAAAGTACCCTGTCCTTGAGGATGAGGAGCAATCACCGTTTTTCCTGCAGCTAAAGTCACAGAACCAGCCTCTCCATGCCGAGGCTCTAAACGAGAAAGTTGGGCCATTCCTTGAGATTTTCGTTCTCCAAGTTTCCAAAGAAGCCCTGTGAATATGACAAAAAAAGGAAGAAAGAACAATGAAAAGAGGGCCTGGCGTAGAGCCACTGGTGGTCCAAAGACATAGGACGAAGGCAGTGAAAAGGAAACCTCATGTCCATCCCAAATGGTGATGAACCTGTTTTCTTCTGTGATTTGAGGTTGAGGCTCAACATCAATGCGATACTCTTGACTCACACGATGGCGGATTTGACTGTACAAACCTGCAAGTTGGTCTTCAGAGTCCACATCAAAAACCAATCCTCCACTGGCCAAGGCAATCTGGGCTAACTGTGCATCTTTATGATCTCCAAACCGAACTGCATAAAGAGTCACGGCCTCATCCCGCAGAGCCTTGAGAGCCTGATCGGAGGTGTGAGTGATGGTCCCATACTCCGGATGGGGATTACCACTCTCTTGGTAATAAGGGTAATTCTCTCCATCAGAAAACAGAATCACAATCCGTCTTCCGGCCGTTGATGCCAGTGTTTCTGAGGCTTTTTCAATTCCTGCGTACAGCTCTGTGTACGCATTCTCCGATGACGGTGAAGAGGAAACTCCAAGCCGTTCCACCAAGGTGCCTCGCTCTATTCGTGGTGAAGCGGCCAGATGGTACTTTGTAGCAAAAAAGGCCAAGCCTACCCGATCTTGAGAGATTCCGAGATCATTGATGAATCGTTTGGCCTCCCGGCGTGCGAACGCGGCTCGTGTCCCTTCGAAAGGAGGGGATAGATCTCCGGTTGGTCCATCATACATACTTCCTGAATCATCAATGAGAAGTAAAAAATCAACGCCAGCACTGTGGTGACCAAAGGAAGTAAGGTTTTGGATTTCCAGTGCTGTTCGCTGTTGTGTTTCAGGATTCTCTTGGTAGACTTGAATCTCATCTTCTTTGAGTGTCTCAACAGGTTGCCCATCATCATCCAATGCGATGAGAAAAAGTGAGACTTCTCCATTCACCACCTGATTCCGGGCATCAGCTCCACTGATGGCCAAATCTGTTGCCCAAGCATTTCCACAGATGAGAAATAGAGCCAATACTCTCCACTGATTTTGCACATCCAACCACGACTTCATGGGAGAACCCTCATCGCTTTGCTTCATAGAGAAGCGTTGTCTGATCAATTTTAATCACATCCCCATAACGTAAGGGAACTTGTTGCGTTACATCTTTCCCATTAATTTGCGTCAAGGAATGGGGTTCTGGCGTGAATACAAGATTATGCTTATTCCGACGGATTTCACCCATTCTCGATGTCATCTGAGGGAGTGTTAGATCACTCAAACGATGTGAACCAATTCGAAATCGTTCCTGATTCATTGAAAAAAGTTGCCCTTTGAGAGGTCCAATCAACACACGCAATCGGCCATGACTCCCCTGCTGCTCACTTTGATAAAGAGCCAAAGAGAGAACAATGCCAAGAAGGCTAAACCCAATGGCACGACCGTAGAAACTGCTAAAAACCAAACCCATCCATTCCGCGGTAAAACCACCAATCAGTCCCCCCAGTAACCCACCACGGATTCCTGCAATAGAACGCCGCCAGGAGCGACTCCGCACCCCTGATGAAAGACCAATCCCAATCCCCACAATCATCCATCCAGGAAGACGTGCCCAATTTTTTGTGGAAAGAAGGAGAAATCGTCTTTGAGGGGAATTCATGAGAAGCCCCAAGACCCACTGCCCCAAAATCATTCCCAAAGCGCCAAAAAAAACACCTAAAAGTAACCCAATGAGAAGACTCCGTTTAATCTTTTGGGCTTGATGCTGCCCCAAACCTTCCGAAACGGGAATACAAATGCCAAGTGCTCCACCAACGAGGGCACCAAGAACCAGTGAGAAGCTTTGCAAATTCGGAAAAGAGGGGGCTAAGGAGGAAAAAATCTCTACCCCACACCATGCCAGCATTCCGCCAGCAAATCCGGTTAATATTGTTGGGACGATTCTTGGAATTCTCTTCATTGATTGAGCTCCACCCAAGAATGGGTTCCATCATCATTTTTCATCCATCGGAAATGACGTTCCATCCCGGTATCAAGGGTGAAATGGTGCTGCGCATCCTCCGATGCCCCAGCCGAAAGAAGGTATTCACCAGGAGGAAGTTCGACAAGGGTTTCTTCTTTGCTCACGAGAGGGAGAACTCCACCCCTTTGAGAACCTGTTCCTGGGAAAATGCGTTTCCCATTGAGTTTTGGCCAGAGAACAAACTGATTAGTGGAAAGCATTAACTGAGCCAATTGAGGCTGAAGATCCACAATCAATTCATAGTTTTCCAGACCTGGTTCTAACCAGGCACGGAGAGAAATGGGATGATAACCGGGAACCTCAAAGAAAAAGTCATACCAATCTCCAGAATTCAGAAGGACCTCTTCCCCTTCCACGGCGTAAACCATTCCACTGGAATCAATGACTCGAGGTTGTGGTGGAAGAGCATATTCCATACCACTCTCACCTCTTCGCAGGGTCCATTGCACTGTAACCGGAGCGGTTTTTGGAGACCATGGAATACGAATTTTTACCATGGAGTTTTCACCATCGGTTCGGTGGTTCTGCTCCTGCAAAGACATGATGGAAAGAGCTTGGCTGATCACCTCATCTCCGACGCGGATTCGACAGAGATACTCTCCGGGAGGAAGAAGAACAGGACGAATACTTAATACACCGGCATCCTCGCGTTCATCATAAATCTCTTTCTGGGAAGAACGAGCCACGATATGGGTCCGAATAGGAACAGGCCCCTCCAAACCAGTTTGATACACATCAAGAACAACATCCGGTAATCGTCCCTCACCAGGAGGAAAAGGAACTTCCAAAACAAGAGCTCCAAGAAATCGTGGTTGAATCCAAGCAGGCAAGTACGCCTCTAAAGACAATCTTAGCCATCCAAACAAACACACTCCAAGAAGAAGCAGACCGCCAAAAGCCCAACCAAGCACGGTTTTTATTCGATGAAGAGATGACTTGGTGTGAGGAATAGGATTTTCTGTCTCTGATTCCTTTCGGATGATTCGTGCAAGTCGAGAACGTAGGTCCCCTTCATTCCTTTTTCGCAAATAGCGCTCTATAGGCCTGAGCAAAGATTGAGAGGAAGAAACACGTCTTTTGGGTGCAGAGCGAATCGATTTTTGAACAGTCTTCTGGCAGATTCGCAGAGAATCAGGACGAGCCTGCTTAAGTTTTTCATACCGGCCACGCTGAACATTCTCTAAAATCTCAGGTAAGGAAGCTCCAGAAAAGGGTTTTCGTCCAGTCAGCGCTTCATAGAGCAAAACACCCACGGAATAAAGATCGGCTCGGGAATCCACCATGGTGGCATCCCGAAATTGCTCTGGAGCCATATAGAATGGTGTTCCTAAGGCCATGCCCTCCCGTGTCAGGCCATTTGTGAGTGTTTCATCTGCCAGCGCAATTCCAAAGTCGGTCAGTTTCACTCGTCCATCGGAAGCAAGAAGAATATTGGCTGGTTTGATGTCTCGATGCACAACACCCTTGTTATGGGCATAATCTAAGGCTCGCAAAACATCCCGAACAATGAGGAGAGCCAACTCATCATCCAAATATCGTTCATCAGAAATCAGTTGAGCTAGGGAAGGGCCATCCACATACTCCATGGCCATATAGGACGCCTGCCCAACTTTGAAGTGATCATAGTAGTTCACAATGTTTTCATGTTGAAATCCCATCATAATGGTGGCTTCCCGTTGAAAACGCTGCTGAAATTGCTCACTTCCAGTTTGAGTCAGTTTTTTCAGCACAACAGTTTGATCCAAGGTTGGGTGCTCAGCGCGGTAAATGGCCCCCATTCCCCCTTCAGCCAAGAGCTGAGCATTTCTATATTTTCCGATTTTTTTTCCTAAGGTTTTCGGGTTACCCGTTTCCGTTTTTTCGCTCATATCACCATTCATCTAAATCAAGAACGTCATTTTGAGGATCTGGGTCTGCTCCTGGAGCAAGAACTGCAATGATCCTTTGATCTGGATTATGTATTTGCACATAACGCCCTTCTGCACGCAAACCAAAACGCCCAGCAATGGGTCGATGGCCACCAAAATAGAGACCTTTTGCACTATCTGTTCCCAGATAATGATGAAGCATGGCCTCAACACTGCCATCCTCCGCTTCCCCATTCCCCGTCCATGTAAAATCGTACACCAAATTGGCATCATCTCTGTATTCAATCACTTCATCACGGGAATGAAAATTTCGTGGTTCCGCCTGAGAAACAAGAAAACGTTCTCCTACTCCAAGTAGAGGTAATGACTGTTCAAATTCACCCCAGTCATGAAGAAGTTCTTCACCATAGAATCGAAGGAACCACTCTCGAACCATCAAACCCTCACAAGCATACTTTCCAAAGGGTTTATCTCCACCGGAATCGCGATTCTGAATGTTCTCATGATTCCCTTTGAGAAAATGGAAATTTTGAGGAAATGCTGCTTTGAGTATCATCACCATACTCATGAGTCCGAGACTTTCCCGCATTTCCGCATCCATGTGGTCATGTATAACAAA
>JAKSCK010000126.1 GCA_022360655.1 Spirochaetales bacterium
ACAAAAAAAGACTGCCGCTGGCAGTCTTTTTTCTGGGCTGATGGGGAATTGTCGGGCTGGTGGGATTTCCTTACGCATCTCGGCATCCTGCCTCCATGCTCCAGGCCGCCTCCGCTCGCCTGCACCACATCCTGTGCCGCTCTCAAAGCTCGCTCCGGTTCAAATCCCACCAGGGGACTTCTCCTCCATTTAGCTCGTAAACAAAAAAAGACTGCCACTGGCAGTCTTTTCTCTGGGCTGATGGGGAATTGTCGGGCTGGTGGGATTTGAACCCACGGCCTCCTCGTCCCGAACGAGGCGCGCTCCCCCTGCGCTACAGCCCGGGAGCTTATACGGAAGTGACGGGGTTCGAACCCGCGATCTCCGGCTTGACAGGCCGGCGCGATAACCAGCTTCGCTACACCTCCGAACCGAGAGCAACATTACCGGAAACACCAAAAGGCGTCAACAGGAATCTCTTCCTCTCGTTGACGGGAGGGGTAAGCACATGATATTTTCCGTAGGAGTCTCGCGCGTTCATAATTGAGGCAACATTCAGCAACGGAAGGTTCCATGTCATCCACGAATAACGTCAGCAAATTCACACCAAAGAGCCAAGGCCATTCCGGCAACACCGTGCTCAAAGTCATTGGCTTGGCCATTGTCGCCCTTGCCCTTGTCGGCCTGATTTTCTCTTCCTTCTACTCCGGTGGTGGTGCAGGGGGGAATCAATTGATTTTTGGTCAGTACGGCTCCAAAAAAATTGTTTACCAATATGACAATGAGTTTGGACGTGCTGTGGAAACGGGAATGGCTCAGTACAATGCCAACTTCAATCAGAATGGCAACTCGGCTCCCCAGATGAACGAGTTCATTCGCATGATGGCCTGGCGCCAAGCCTTCAATACATCAACCGTGAATGCTGCCATTGACTACAATTTGGAAGCCAGTGGTTACCTCACATCCTCTCGTGCCATTGACCGTGCCATCATTGAGTTTGGCCCCTACCAAACCGATGGCCAATTTGATGAACGCAAATACCGAGCCGCCAGTGCCACGCAAAAAGCCTCTCTTCGAGAGAACTATGGGACTCAGCTCGGACGAAGCATCTGGCAGAATGATGTGCTCCAAACTCAGTACCATTCCACCGCTTCGCAAAACTTCCTGGCCGACGCTCGGAATGCTCAACGCAGTTTTGAATACATTACCATCCCCTTCTCCTCTTTCCCTGAAGAACAAGTAAAGGCCTATGGTGAAGAAAACAGCAAACTCTTTGTCCGTCATCAAGTGAGCCGCGCCACTTTAGAAAATGAAGAGGATGCCCTTGCCTTCATCACAGACTATGAAGCCAAACGACAGGACATTGAAGCCTTCTCCACTCTGGCCACCGAACGCTCCAATGATGGTTACAAAGACCAGGGTGGTTCCATGGGTCGGGTGGAGTATTTCCGCCTGACGGACATTCTCAGCAATGAGGATGCCGATGCTGTGGCTGCCCTTCCCGTGGGCAATGTCGCCGGTCCCTTTGAAACCGACTATGGCTGGATGGTGTTCCGCACCGATGCTCAAGCTGAAGCATTTGTCATGGAAGACCGCCTTGCCGATGTGCGTTCTTACATGAACAGCAATGAGGTGGGCCTCATTGAAGACACACTGATTGCCCAGGCTGACCAGCTCCTGGCCTCTCAAGGAACATCTGATTTCCGCACCACCATGGAACTGGCCGGTTATGAAGTCAAAGAAACCGCTCCATTCCCAATCAACTATGGTGGCGATTCTCTGCTTGGACCTGGACCTGAAACAGGTGGAGCCACAGAATTGGCAGGAACGAACAGTTCTGATGAATTCTGGAACGCCATTATTCCCTTGACGTCCATCGGTGATGTTTCTCGGCCCCTCGTGCTCAACAGTGCGGTGGCCCTTTTTGCCCTGAGCAGTGAAAACACCCTAGAAACTCCAGATTATTGGGAAGAAATGCTTACCTATGAATTGGCCCGATCCCGCCAGGCCGATTTCACAGCTCTGGTGATTGATGAAGAGAATCCTTTGTTCAAAAACAACTTCACGGACACCTACGCTAAAACTCTTCCTCGGACAGAAGGCTAACCCTTCGTGCCCCTCCCCCAGGATTCAAAGCCATGTGTTTATCGGCTGGAACATCATCCTGGGGGAATCATTCCCTACTGTGATGAGAGGCCTCTGCTCTCTCTTCGGAATCCTTTAGGCCGACCCCGCCGCATCGCGGCGGGGGTGAAGCCGGAGCATCAATGCCTCTACTTTCTTCCCTCCCCCCTCATGGGCCAAGGGATAGAGGAACTTTTACAGCGACTTCCTGAAGATTCTGCCATCTTGGCCATCGAAGCCTCCCAGGAGCTTTTTGGCCTCTGTTCTCCTCACATTCCACCCGCTCTCATTCATCATCCCCGCATTCATTGGGCCCGCTTCCATCACCCCATGGCCATGAGTCAGTTCCTCACCTCTTTGGAACTCAATCAGTATCGCCGCTATCGTCGTATCAATTTTGGCAGTCATAGCCTGGGCTCCACCTATGATGCGTTGGAACAGCAATTGGCTCAGGACCTTGCCGCCCACTGGCGCAACCGTCATGTGTTGGAACGTCTTGGTCGGCATTGGATTCGTCACAGCCTCTCCAATCTTCAATACCTCTCCACCCATCCCCAGAGGGTACATTCAGCGGCTGATTTTCGCCCTCAAGGCCTCCCAGTGGTTGTGGGGGCCGGCCCCTCCCTTGATACGGCTCTCCCCTTCCTCAGGACACACAGAAGCCAACTTTGCCTGATTGCCGTGGATACCGCCCTGCCATCCCTTCTTGCGGCAGAACTGGAACCTCAGCTTGTGGTGGCACTGGAAACACAGGCCTGGAATCTATTGGACTTTCATGGAAGTCAGAAAACATCCATTCCCATTGCTGCCGATCTCACCGCCTATCCAGCCACATTGGAAGCCACCCAAGGAGAGCTGTACCTCTTTTCCTCCCAATTTGCCTCGCTGAATTACCTCCGTCGCTTGGCAGAGGCTCAGCTTCAACCTCTTCCTATTCCGGCCCTGGGTTCTGTGGGTTTAGCGGCGGTGGAACTGGCCTTGGCCACAAGCCAAGGCCCCATCCTGCTTTGCGGATTGGATTTTTCTGCACCTGCAGGAAAAAGCCACAGCCGCGGAAGTTTAATGCATCGCTGGGCCTTGGGAGTGTCCCATCGACTCAATCCCTCACCTGCTCCCGATTCATCTCTTCAATCCAAGCGCCGGGCCTTTTGCAATGGATTGAACCAGAAAATTTATGCCGATGGGGTTCTGGAGGGGTATGCCACCCTCTTTCGACGCCATTACCAGTCCCATCCACGATTGGCCGTGCTCCATCCAGGGGGAACGGATTTAGGACTTCCCCTCCTCAAGGCCAATCAGGCCAAAAAACTCATTCATGCCCACCAGCCCCTTCCCCCAAAAGCCCCATCAGAATGGAATCCCCAGGCTGCATCCGCTTTTCTCCAAGAGGAACGCCAACGCCTTCAGGCCGTCATCCGCGCCTGGGAGTCGTATGCGGCCAACACGTCCAATGCGCAGACGGTCTGCCAAGCCCTAGAAGGTTTGGATGAAATCTTCTGTGATTTCCCAGATTCCTCTCCTCTTCCCCGGGAGGACAATGCTTTTCTGGTTCGGGCCGTCCAAAGAACCCGCCGTCTTTTGACTCTTCTTGAAACACCCCGCCGGGAGGCGGGGTCGTCCTGAACATAAAAAAAGCCCGGCCAAAAGACCGGGCTGATTTTGGACAACAAAGAAAACCTTTAGTTTTCGTCGTCATCACTGCGGAGCACAGACAAGAATGCGCTCTGGGGAAGCTCCACATTTCCCACCATTTTCATGCGCTTCTTTCCCTCTTTCTGCTTTTCTAAGAGCTTCCGCTTCCGGGAAATATCACCACCATAACATTTTGCCGTCACATCCTTACGCAGGGCACTGATGGTTTCCCGGGCCACAATGGATCCCCCAATGGCCGCCTGAATGGGAATTTTGAACTGCTGACGGGGAATTTCTCCTCGGAGCTTCTTGCACACCTGTCGTCCCCGGCGTTGGGCATTATCGCGGAACACCAGCTGACTCAGGGCATCCACTGGTTCCCCGTTCACCAAAATATCCATCTTGGCCAAATCCGTGGGCTGGAAATCCGTGACTTCATAGTCAAAAGAGGCATAGCCCCGGCTCACCGATTTGAGCTTGTCATAGAAATCAAAGAGCACTTCCCCCAGGGGCATGTCATAGATGAGCTCCACCCGTTTTTCATCCAGGTAGGTCATGTCCTTCTGCACACCCCGTTTGTTCATGCACAGGGTCATCAGCGGTCCTAGGAACTCCGAAGGGGTGATGATGGTGGCCTTGATGTAGGGCTCTTCGGACATTTCAATGGTGCCCACATCAGGGAAGTTGGCCGGGTTGTCCAAGAAATAGGTTTCCCCTTTCTTGGGAGTGATGCGATAGCGCACAGAGGGGCTGGTGAGCACAATGTTCAAGCCAAATTCCCGCTCCAAACGTTCCTGAACCACTTCCAAATGGAGCAATCCCAGGAAACCACAGCGGAAACCAAAGCCCAAAGCGGCCGAGGCATCCTTTTCCCAAACCAGGGAAGCATCGTTGAGTTTGAGCTTATCCAGGGCGGCCAAGAGTTCTTCATATTGATTGGTGTCCACCGGATAGATGGAGGAGAACACCACAGGTTTCACTTCTCGGAAACCAGGCAGGGCCTCTTGGGCTGGCTTGGAAGCGGTAGTGACCGTGTCACCCACCCGAATATCACCAATGTTTTTGATGCCCGCAATGAACCAGCCCACATCGCCGGCAGCCAAGATTCCCGTGCGTTTGAGAGAAAGACGGAATTCTCCCACTTCCTCCACTTTATAATCCGCACCACCGGCCATTAGGCGAATCACCTGGCCTTCTTTCAGAGTTCCTTCCATCACCCGCACATGGATGATCACCCCCCGATAGGCATCATAATGGGAGTCAAAAATCAGGGCCTTGAGCGGGGCTTCCCGGTCACCGGCTGGAGCCGGAATGTACTCCACCAAGGAGTTCAGCAAATCGCCCACTCCTTCCCCGGTTTTGGCCGAAACAGGGGCTGCCATTTCCCCAATCAAACCCAGATCATGGTCAATCTGATGACGGACATTGTCCAAATCCGCACTGGGTAAATCCATTTTGTTCACCACAGGAAGGATTTCCAAATCATGTTCCAGGGCCATGTACATGTTGGACAGAGTCTGGGCTTCCACCCCTTGGGTGGCATCAATGAGAAGCAGAGCCCCCTCACAGGAGGAAATGGCCCGACTCACTTCATAGGAGAAGTCCACATGCCCCGGAGTATCTACCAGGTTCAGACGGTAGGTCTTGCCATCGGCGGCTTCAAAGTCAATGGTGACCGCCTGGCTCTTGATTGTGATGCCCCGTTCCTGCTCGATATCCATGGAGTCGAGCATCTGATCGTGAAATTCCCGATCACTCACCAGCTTCGCATGCTGTAAGAAACGGTCGGCCAGGGTGGATTTCCCATGGTCGATGTGGGCGATGATACAGAAATTCCGTGTCAGAGACTGATCGCTTGCCATAAGGACCGATTATAGCGAGAGGAGGCGGGAGTGTCGACAAAGCAACCACTCCCCTTTTCTGCAGGTTTTTCAGATCGACCCCGTCGGGAGGCACCCGCCGGGGTTTGGGGCTTCTTGGCCTAGAATACTGTGTTCAGATTCAATCGGGCGGCAATTTGAATAGCGGATTCCAAAAATCCAGCTTTTCGTCCTTTCAGAATCATCTGAATGGCCACCACATCATTTTTCTCATCATGAATCCAACGCCGTAGAGACAAAAAGTCCCCTTTGGAAAATCCCGCTTCATCAGCAATAGAACCAGGAAGCACGGATCGGATTCGGTAATTCTGGTGAAACCCTGAACCGCTGATTCGCTCCACATCCATGCCAAACAGAGGATACAAAAGATGCTCCCGAGCATCCCGGGACAGCGCTGTGGAAAGGGGAACATCCGGACGCACTCCAAGAGCGGCCAATCCTTCCATTTTTTCCTCCCCTCTCTGCCATTGGAGAGAAACCAGGGTTCCCGGACTCCGTGTAATCAAATACTCCTGAACCGCACGGATGGTGGCAAAAGACTGGCCATCAATGGATAAGAGGGCATCACCAGGCCGCAATCCAGCATCGGCCGCTGGAGAAGAGGGCACCACATAGGTGAGACGCACAGCCCCGCTGGTGTCCCAAGCCGAGGTTCCGAGCCAAGGGAGAGTTAGGGCCCCGCCCTCATAGAGCCGGGGAAGAAGCTGCTTCACATAGGAACCGGGAATGGCAAAATTCACCCCTTCATAGCCACTCACCCCGGCAAAAACCACACCAATCACCTCTCCATCCTGATTCAGAAGGGGGCCTCCACTGTTACCAGGATTGATGGGAACATCAATTTGAAGAGATCCCGCCATGGGCTGAATGGATCGGGCATAAGCCGATACGGTGCCCGAGGTGAGAGACCGAGAAAGTCCACCAGGAGAACCAATGGCGCGAATGCGCTCTCCAAGAGCAGGCACATTCTGGTTGGCAAAATCAAACACCCAGGGGACGTCCATCTCTGTTTTCAACAGAGCCAAGTCAAAATTTTCATCCCAACCCACCACCTTGGCGGGAAAACGCTCTCCAGAATCTTCATCGGCCTTGATGTACAAACGGGAATAGCCCTGGTACTCCGGGTCCACTTCACTTTCGATCACATGGTAATTGGTGAGAAGATAGCCTTCAGGCCCAACAAAGAAAGCGGAACCGATGCCCCGGTCCGGCACTCCCACGTTTCCCACCAAGCGAATCCCCCGATTCACCCAGACCGTGACGGTGCCATCCACCAGATCGTCAATCTGAACATCCTGCCCCTCCCCACCTCGGATACGGGAGGCAAAGGAATCATAGCCAGCATCAAGAAATTTTTGTGCCCAGAATTCCTGTTCCTCTTGGCTCAGGGTGGATAGTCCCACCTGATCTTGAAGGAGCAGTGCAGCCGCACCACTCTCTTGAGCCTGAAGATGAGAGAGAACTCCTTCAAGATAAAGTTCCCGTTCGGTAATGGATGGACTCTCCATACCAAGAGCCAGGAAGGACCGGTAATAAGTCAAAGAACGTTGCCAATCCCCATCCGCTCTGGAGGCTTCCCACTCCGCCTGCAAACCAGCCAACGCCTGTTCACGTCTTTCTGATAAATCCTCTTCCAAGCCCGAGCGAGCAACAATCAGAGGAAGAGCCCTCAAATTTTCCCCTTGCTCTAAGAGTTGATCAATTCGTTCTAATGAGGGATTCCCAAGAGGATCCACTTCACTTTCAAATTCCGGTTCACTCACGCATGAGCTCAATAGAGCAGCAAAAAGAATGAGAGAAAGAGTCCACCTGATATTATTCATATTTATTCCCACGGGTCTCGGTAAGAAGCGGTCCATGGAATGAGATCCTGGGCCTGAGCCTCCCCAATCAGCAATTGCCCTGCCTCACCCTCTGGGGGAGGAAGGTAACGATGATAATCAATCCAGCCGTCTCCTTGGGCATCCCACGCTTGAATTTGCAGAATGGCTCCTAAACCTTTGTCTTCAATGTAAAGGGGAGGACCTTCCATCTCTGGAGCCCAAACCAATCCCACTCGACGTCCTTTTTCATAACGTTCATAAACAGGCCATACTCGTGCTCCATTCTCTTCTCCAACCAATCCATAGGCCAAACGACCCGCAATCAGTTCTCCTTGAGAGTACAGCCGTTCCCTCACCCACAAGGGTTGGGAGTCTTCGCCACTGGCAAATCGACTTTCTCGACTTTCGAGGCGCTTCCCCTGAAAAAAAACGGTTTCCACACGGCGAGCTCCATCTTCAAGAGGAAGTGTCAGTTCAGAGGTTCGAACCGCCGCATCAAAAGCATTGGTATTCCAAGATTCGGAGAGGGGGTGCACCTGAGCCAGAAGATGTGTTTCAGAGAAGGGGGCCCAACTCAGGGCTCCAGGATGGAAGGAAAAACGGGCTGTGCCTCCCTCATATCGTCCGGTCACAGAAAGAACCTGGGGGTAAGCCTGAGGTTCATAATTCACAGAGAGTTGTCCATCATTTCGACGAATCTGTACAATGGATCCTTCAAAATACCGGATTTCCCATTCCGAGTGGCCGTCTTGATCTTCATCAATATGCCGGTAGTCAGGTCGTCCATTCACCAAGCGAAGCCATTGCTCATCATGCCCATCATAGTTTGCATCGGTACCAACAACGCCGCTTTGTCCCTCCATCAAAGAATCTTGGTTTAACAAGGAAAGAATGGCCCCATCTGAAGCCAAGCGAGTTGGTAAATGAGAAAGATCAAGATTTTCCAATTCGCCACCCTGACGTGCATACTCCAAATAGGCCGAAAGCTGTGTGAGACCAGATCCCACGATCTGGGCTACATCATCTCCAGGTTTGGGAAGAATATAACCTGCAAGAATCCATGGCTCGATGGCTTGAGAGAGGGACTGTCCCCAACGTCGGTGTGCATCTGCCAGTGTGTCCATTGCCCCGGCATATTGAGAGGCAATGGCCAGGGCGCGAAATGCTGGAAGGGGAGCACTCACGGCTCCAAAAGGGCTCAAATCTGACTGGCCATCCTCAAGTGACTCTCCCAACATGGCCCATTCACCGGCCTTTTCTAAATCCCCCAGGTAAAGGGAAGCTCGAGCCGCTGCATATAAAAGGGAAGGTTGCTGTCGCTCTCCAAGAGGCCAAGCTTCAAATGCGTCAAACAGGGATTTGTACTCTTTTAATTGAAGGGCAAGGGTTGCAAAAAGAGCGGCTCGATCCGCAAAACTGATGTAACGCGCGGCACCTTTCAATGAAGATTGGGCCAGCTCATAGGCCTCTCGGATTCCCAATGACACCGATGGAGAGCCATAAATCCCCATATGGGCGCGAAGATAATGGACATCCGGTCCAGGAAGGGCATATTCCTCCGCAATGTCCAAAGCTTCTTGTGCCAATTCCCAATCCTGTGGCATTTGGGCCAGTTCAGCAACATGAATCGCCCGTTCCACCCAAAGCTTGGCCATAAGATTTGGGAAACGCTGCTCCTGAGCCAAAAGATTCCAAGAAAAAGAACTCATCAGAAGAAGCGAAAGAACCCACCGCAAGGAGAATTTCATTCCTCCCCCAGCTCTTCTTCTGAAAGAGAATCTGCATTCTCACTCCGTGCATCCGTCCAGGAATCCATGCCCCAAAGATGACGAATCTCTTCATCATCAAGCGTTTCCTTCTCCATCAACGCCTCAGTCAGGGAATCCAATTTTTCCCGTTCTTTCGTCAATATTTCACGTGCTGTGGAGAGTCCCTCATTCAGCAAACCCTGGATTTCACCATCAATCCGTTGGGCCGTATCATCAGAATAATCCGCATGCTGAGCGATTTCCTTCCCAATG
>JAKSCK010000210.1 GCA_022360655.1 Spirochaetales bacterium
CTATAATTTGTCCCCTGTGCGGATGATTGAAATTTATCCCCATACAGACCGCCAAAATGTGTATCAGTGAAAACATTCGATCGGCTTGGGCGCCCAAGTCTCGAGTGCATCATTCGGGTGAACCAACTTCATCAGTTGGCAACGACGACAGAGAAACGTTTGCAAGGCATTCACAAACGGTCCTGACAACTGCTGGTTATTTGTCACACGGACCACTTTGCACGGTAGCAATGATGTGGTCTACGAGTGTAGCGACTTGCTATTGAGTCTCATGCAGAAAACGGAGAATGAAGGTATGGCTTGGGTAGAAGATAGTGCCACGCAATCATAGATGAGTACCAAAATATATAGAGAGACTAGAAGAAGCTGGGAAAGTTTCGTCCAAGTACCTTAGGTTGGAAATCGCTGGAGAGTTTCCAAATCTGGAAAACCCTCGGTTGATTAGTTCCGCAGAAAATGTTGATTGGCACCATCACCGAAGCGATTCCGGGTTTGAGAAAGCCATATGCCAGACAGGAACTCAAAGTTACAGCTACATTGATAGTATCAGACCGCCATGTACTTCGTATCCATGCATACACTCACGACAATGCTCATAACCGATCACGACTCTCTGAAAATTTTCTGCCTGAAGCAGAAACTTTTCTACCACAATACCCTAAGCTAAAAAAAAGAATTAGCTGCACCGACAAATGCACCATGCATTCCAGAGATTCCCCGAAGCACGGCAATCTAGAGGCCAGGAGTGCATCACGTTGGAGGTATATCCCATCATCATAGCTACCACAACCGTCGGAGAACAGCGCAGGGTCTCTTTGGGCGGCCACTGAACACAAAATCATTACAGGCACTGTGTCAGGAACAAGGCACGAGTAACGACAACGACAGACTACGCTGAGTCATCAATTTAATCTGGCACGTAGGATCGATGATGGTAAATAACAAAACAGCGTTGATGACGACGAAGTCAGGGGGGCTTCTATGTTTTCGTGATATCGCCGAAATGCGCTTGTGCTCACCTTCACGACAATACAACCATTGCTCGGGTAGCAAGACGCCTTTTAACCACGTTGGACTCCAAACTTTCCCTTGGAGGAGAACTGTTGCTTGTAGTAATATGGCTTCCTATAGTAGTATTTTC
>JAKSCK010000068.1 GCA_022360655.1 Spirochaetales bacterium
AGGAGATTATGAACGTTACACAAGCCATAAAACAGGAAGGATTGCAACAAGGACTGCAACAAGGATTGCAACAAGGACTGCAACAGGGCATGCAAACCAGGACGTTGGACATTGCCCGAACTATGCTCCGTTCGAACGAACCGAAGGAGAAAGTGCATCAGTTCACAGGCTTGAGCTGGCCTGAGATAGAGCAGTTGTTGCGCGAAAAACCTAGTTCTTAAGCCTAAGAAGGAAGACAAAGCAAAGAAGCCTAGCTAATAGTTTAAGGGCCCCAGTCCCTTTGGTCCTATAAGGAGGAGATTATGAACGTTACACAAGCCATAAAACAGGAAGGATTGCAACAAGGACTGCAACAAGGATTGCAACAAGGACTGCAACAGGGCATGCAACAAGGTATGCAACAAGGCTTAGAAAAAGCTGCTAAGAACATGCTTTCAAATCTTCATCTAGACATGGATGTAGTTCAGAAAGCCACAGGCCTTTCTATAGAATCCCTCAAGCGGATCCAAGCAGGGTTAGATTAAGGCTACTCTTGGCAAATCTTTCTGCCTACATGCTCATTGCCCTACCCCTTCTTCTTCTCTTTTTCACGTCCTGATCCTCTTCATCCTCGGGCTCTTCTCCAGTAGTATGGCCACTAGCAAGCAGGTCCAGCCCATGGGCTAGTTTACTGAGGCCCATGGCTTCCTCTTGAAGGGGCTTCACCCTATAGGAACAGTCCTTGGCCTCTAGGAGCTCTTTGGAGCTGTGAAGCAGCTGGTTGTGTGCACTATCAGGTATGGCCTAGGAGCTAGAAAGGCTCAGTTTGGAAGTTTTAGGCAAGTCAGGTTAGGCCTGAGCCTTCAGTTATCACGGGGTAGCTTCCAATACTTAAGTAGACAAGAATCAAATAGCGTTAGTTGACCAGTTAGAAAAAAGAGGAAGAATAGGAAATAGCTTTAACTTGACTGCCATGTCTTCTATGACAAAGCCATTCGACCTGCTTTTTAAGCATACCATGGGTAGCGATCTTGCCCTCAAAGACTTCGTACGGTATCACCTCCCTGGGCATATCTACCAGCGCATTGATCCGAATTCTATACAGCCTACCAAGCAATCCTACGTGCCCCCTGAACTCAGAGAGATCCATAGTGACCTGGTCTGTTCTTGTACCATTGATAGGCAAGAAGCCTTGCTGCTACTACTAGTAGAACATCAAAGCCAAGAAAGCTGGCTCATGCCCTTGCGCTTCATCAAGTACCAGGCAGCGGCCACTGAAGACTTTCTCCAAGGTAAGGCCAAAGAAACGCCTTGGCCTATTGTGGTCTGTGCTTGCTTTTATCATGGAGCAGTATCTCCTTACCCCTACTCAG
>JAKSCK010000049.1 GCA_022360655.1 Spirochaetales bacterium
AGTAATGTGGCCGTGGCCATGGCAACGGAGCGTCGGGACAAGAATGCCTTCTACAGTGATTTAAAAAACTTTGGCTTTGGAGTTCCTACAGGTATTCCACTGACTGGGGAATCCAATGGGATTCTTTATGCTCCATCTCGATGGTCACCACGAAGTAAACCCACCATAGCCATTGGGCAAGAAGTGGCTGTTTCCGCCCTTCAGATGGCTTCAGCGGCAACCGTTTTGGCCAATGGAGGAATCCTACTCAAACCTCGAATTGTTTCTCAAGTCACGGCCCCAGATGGAAGTGTGATCATGGATTATCCAAGAACACCCATTCGCGAGGTGATTTCTCCTAAAACAGCGCAAACCATGCTGGAAATGATGAAACAAACTGTTGATTCTCCTGTCGGAACGTCAAAACTTGCCGCAGTACCGGGCCTTTCGATTTCTGCGAAATCTGGTACGGCTCAGATTGCAGACCCGGAAACAGGAGCCTACAGTGAGGATCGATTTCTCAGCTCTGTGTTGGCTCTTTTCCCCACAGAGAATCCCAAGCTCATTGTGTATGTGGTCTTGGAAAATCCTCGGGGAAGCAGCATCTATGGGGCACGTACAGCGGCTCCAGTAGTCCAGAAAATTGCCACAGCCTTAGCTCCACTCTATGGGATACCCATTGCTGGAAACAGTGTGATGAATCATTCTGGACAAGTTCGTGTGGCTCCTCTGAAAAATGTGGAAATTGGTGATACTCTTCCCGACTTCTCGGGGTATTCGAAACGCCGCCTCCTCCCCTATCTTGAACGTGACGATATTATGTGGACGCTCTATGGTTCTGGTTGGGTTGTTTTTCAGGTTCCTCCTCCTGGAACTCCCATCCAAGAAGGAATGCCAGTATTTCTGGAGCTTCGATGATGTCCGATTGGCAGGTCATCCAGGCTCGCAATGGCCTTCCCACCCTAACCATTCAGGGTAAAGCCATCCATTCACGATTTAATCCCCAACGAGAGGCTCAACGGACAGCTCAAACTGTTCCAGAAGGAACGGGAATCATTGTGCTCTCTGGTTTTGGTTTAGGTTATGTTGCTGAAGCCCTACGTCAACAACATCCTCACTATCCATTGGTCATCGCAGAAGCTCACCCGGAACTACTAACCCTGGCCTCCAACCATCGAAATCTAAGTTCTCTACTCCAGGACCCTGGTATTACTTGGATACTTGGTGGTGAGGCCAAAGCCGTGATGAATGCCTTGAATACTGGTCCAACAGGTTCTCCCATTCATCTCCTTTCCTGGCCTCCCTCTGTTCAAACGGCCCCTCAATGGTATTCTGAGATTCAATCCACAGTCGAACAAGCCATCACCCGACGAGCGGTCAATGCTCGAACCTTAGAGCGCTTTGGCCCCCTTTGGGTGCGCAATTTAGCCTTAAACACAACCATGCTTCCCCGGGCCCTCCCCCTTCTACCCGATCAAAATCTCATGGCCGGGATTCCGGCTTTGATACTGGCGGGAGGACCAAGTTTAGAAGAAGCTCTTCCCCATCTACCAGAATTGGCTCAACGCCATCTCATCATCGCTGTGGATACGGCTGTTCGAGGGGCCCTTCGTGCAGGGGTTACCCCTGACATCATTGCATCGGTGGATCCGCAATACTGGAATTCGCGCCATTTAGACCACTGTGGAGAGTCCTGCCAAAAGTCCTTAATCCTTGCAGAATCGGCCTCACATCCCCGTGTGTTCCATAGCCTTCCCGGACGTCCCTGGATTATGCGAGGAAGATTTCCCCTTGGAACACGTCTTGAAAACGTGGTGAAACTCCAAGGAGAGTTGAAAGCTGGAGGATCTGTAGCCACAGCAGCCTGGGATATGGGTCGCCATTTGGGATGCAACTCCTTGGTGGCTGTTGGACTTGATCTGGCATTTCCAGGGTATAAGAGCCATTACAATGGGAGTTTGTCTCACCGTATGGCAATGCAGTCGTCTTCCCGCACCAATCCCGCGGAATTGGCCCATTATCGTGCCCTTCATACGGCCTTTTCCTACTCCATGGCCTCTCAAGAGGGAGGAGAAGTTCTCACTGACCATCGAATGGATATTTATGCCACTTGGTTTGAGGAAAGTGCCACCAGCCTTCAAGATTTAACTCCTGCAACCCTAGGGGGGAAGGGGCGCCAAATTCAGGGGATGACGGTCATCTCCCTTGAAACGCTTCTATCCCGCCCCATCTGTCGCCCTGAGATTGAACGGAAACTGGAACAGGTTCGTGAACGCCCCATCCCCTCGGACCATCAAGAAGCAATTCAAGCGGAACTGCATCGCCTGATCCTTGAACTCAAACAACTTCAAAGGAATGCCCATAAAGCCATAGGTTTTGTGAAAGAGGCGCAAGAAGCTCTGGACACTGGCTTGCCCCCAGAAAAACCTTTGGAGCAACTTTCAGAAATTGATGCCACCATTCTTCAAGGAGGTGCCCGGGATTTGGCTTCATTTCTCATTCAACCCATCATCCACGAGTTGGGAACTGGTGAAGGGAGAAATCCCCTGGAAGATTCAAAAAGGCTCTATCAGCACATTGCCCAATCCACCAGCTATCATGTGCAGAAGCTCTCCAGAGTTCTCTAAGTCTGATAACAAATCCAGAAAAGAGATTTCCCAAAGCCAAGAAAGTCTCCCACTACTCCTCATGCAAAAGAACACTGGAAAAGAGAACAGAAAGAATCTTTACCAAATGAGGCAAATTCCCTAAAGCCGGAAGTGAGGGCGTCGATAATGAGTGTGTAACGGCTTAGAGCCATCACGAGATCCGCGGGGCACCGACGTCCAGACCCGCGGATCTTTTTTTTATGCAGATGAACAGAAAAAACACTTCAAAAAATCGATTGGGAATAAGCGGAATATGAAGAATCTCGAAAGGGGCTCCAGAAAAACCAGAACAGCATCCTGGAGCGAGTTTTTAACCATGAGATTCTTTTCATCCCATGATGAAAAGAATCCTATTCAACCATTAGCGTCGTGACCAAAATGCAGGGGTGAGCAGAATCAAAACTGTGTACACCTCAAGACGTCCTGCAAGCATGGCAAAACTCAGAACCCATTTCACAAAGGGATGGTAGAACTGATAGTTCATGGCGGGTCCCACCAAACCAAAACCTGGGCCAATGTTCCCCACTGTCACCAATGCCGTGGTGAAGCCTGTGGTGAAATCTGTCCCAAAGGCACTCACAATCACTGTGACAATGACAAGACACAGGGCATAGAGCAATAAGAATCCGCTCACCGAGTAGAGATAGTCCTTTTTCACCGGCTCACCATTAAGACGCACACGGAAGATTCCCCGGGGACGAGCCATGTATTTCATTTCATTGAGAGCCAATTTAAAGAGGGCCACAAGGCGAATCACCTTAGGACCTCCTCCGGTGGAGCCGGAGCAACCTCCCACCAACATGAGAAAGAAAAGGACCCCTTTCGCTGCCATTGGCCATAAATCAAAATCTGCCGTGGCATATCCAGTGGTGGTGATGATGGAAGCAACCTGAAAACCGGCATAACGCAGGGCTTCTGCAAATCCATCATACACCCGCAAAAGCACCACCGAGATGGCAAGGGTGCTGAGAAGGAAGATTCCAAGATAAGCTTTAAACTCTGTGTTCTTGATAATATCTTTCCAGTTCCCATTGAGAACCTTGTGATACAATCCAAAGTTCAATCCAGCCATCACCATGAAAATGGTGATCACCCAATCAATGTAAGACGAATCATAGGCTCCTACACTGGCATTTCGAGGCGAGAAACCACCGGTTGCCAAGGTTCCAAAGGTATGGGTGAGAGCATCAAACAAATCCATACCACCAAACATCAGCAACACGGTTTCAACAACCGTCAGCCCAAGATAGATGAACCAAAGGATTTTTGCTGTTTGAGTGATTTTGGGAGCAATCTTATCCAGAGTGGGACCAGGAGATTCGGCCCGCACTAACTGCACTCCTCCCACTCCAAGAAAAGGAAGAACGGCAACGGTTAAGACAACAATGCCCATTCCCCCCAACCAATGGGTGAGAGAGCGCCAGAACAGCACCGCACGTGGTAAGGGTTCAATGGCCGTGAGAATGGAGGCTCCCGTGGTTGTGAAACCGCTCATGGTTTCAAAAAAGGCATCAGTATACGAAGGAATGGCTCCTGAGAGAACAAAGGGAAGAGCTCCAACAGCAGAGGCCACAATCCAACTGGAGGTGACCAATAGAAAACCCTCACGAGTTCGCAGATGGTGGCCCCCCTGTTTTGATCGTGTGATGCGCCACACAAAAAAACAAAGAACCAGGGTGGCCACCATTGTTATGGCAAAGGCCTCAGTAGAAGCCACGTCCTTGTTCCAAAGGGCAATACCCAAAGGGGCCACCATGAATAGTGCAATGATGCCCAAGAGCAAGGACACCACATGAATAACTGGTGTGATGCGAATCATGATCCAACTACCGATTCTTCAAGCTTTTTAACCGCTTCACGAGGGGTGATCATCATCAACCGATCCCCTGCAGCAAAACTCAAATCGCCTCCAGGCAGAAGATGCTCATCACCACGATACACCATAAGCACCAAACAATCTTTGGGAAGTTTCCAATCCTTGAGAGCTTTACCTGTAAGTGGAGAGGAGGAATCCAGCGTGAAATCAATGATTTCAAAATCACTTCCCCCAATGGAATGAATGCTGCTGATATTTCCCTTACGAAGAATTCGAAGGATGCCATCTACCATGGTACTTGTGACACTCACGGTCACATCGACACCCATTTCCCGTGCCATGCCCACATAGGAGGCTTTGCGCACAAGGGCAATGGAGCGTTCCACGCCATGATTTTTAGCATGAATAGCACTCACCAGATTCAACTCTTGATTCCCTGTAGCACTCACAAGCAAATCATAGCCTTCCAGTAGACCAGCTTCAGAGATTTCCTCATCAGAAATATCTGCATTGGTCACTAGAGCTGCGGGATAATCGGCAGCCAACTGGCGCCCAACCTCATAATCTCGTTCAATGAAGTGAACACTGCGGCTTGAGGGACGTTTCCGAAGTCGCCCAATCAGCCGACTCCAAGCTCCCAATTCCGCATCGGAATCCCCTTCACCTTTACCCAGAAGATAGTCCGCAACATAACGCCCAATTCGGCCACCACCTGCAATGGCAATTCGTCGCAATTCCCGACGTCGAAGATTGGCTGCGTTAATGAGTGCTTCTGTGTCTTTTGGTTCGGCCACAACATAGAGCATATCTCCACTTCGAATGGGAGTTTCTCCGGTAGGAACCACAGAGACTCCATCACGAATCAGAAGTGGTAAAAGAAAATCGGCCTTCACAAAGTTCCGAACATCCCGAACATTTCGTCCGGCAAGAGGACAGCCAGAATCCACCGTAATGGATGTCATGGAAAGTCCGGAGTCTGTGAATGGGTTCACAGTTCCAACAGCGCCCCGTTCGAGGGAACGAATGACAGCTCGAGCCGCTTCAATCTCAGGATTAATCACATGATCAATCCCATAAAGACGCTGTCGAACCATACGGCTGGTGGAATAATCCACATTTCGCACACGTGCAACGGTGACCGGTTCAGTGTATTCAGCTGCAACCAGACTGCACGCAATCATGTTGATTTCATCGGATTCGGTAACACTGATGAAATAATCCGCATTCTCAATCCCGGCTTTGCGGAGGAGGGGCACGCTGTTCCCCTCTCCAACAACCACCTGGCAGTCCAATCGGTCTGCGGCACGGCGAGCTGCCTCGGGATCTTTCTCGATTAATGTGACTTCTTTGCCTTCGCTGACAAGCTGGCGAGCTAATTGCCAGCCAACGCGTCCTGCACCTAGGATGATTACGTTCATCACCGGGAAGCCTACCTCGTTGACAACTGTGATGTCGAGTGATGGTTGAGAATTCTCGCATTTCCTTCCAGATTTCTTGATTTATTGTGCTAAGCGAACAACAAATCTGCTGGGGAATTGGCAGTACAAACAAAACATCATTCTTTTCCCTCTATTGTATTTAAAAAAGCCCTCCAAAAAAATGACGATTTTTGCATCAAACTCGCCCAATATTCATAGGAACTTCATCATGTTATGACATTTTTAACAGATATTAACTCCTTCATCTTTCCGTAATTCCGAATCAATCCCAATAAATCAAAATGAACATATGTTTCTTTCGATATATTTCACTAGACATATACACTGACCCTGCGGTATTGTTTACATGACTTATTTGATATTTTTTTATCTAAAGGGTTTCTTGAATGGCACAAACAATAGTAATTATCGGTGGTGTGGCTGGTGGAGCCTCCACTGCTGCACGTCTTCGCCGTCTGAGCGAAGAAGATCAAATCATCGTTTTTGAACGCGGTCCCCATGTTTCTTTTTCCAACTGCTGTCTTCCTTACCATCTGAGTGGAACAGTTGAGAATTCCGATGACCTTGTTCTCATGTCCCCAGAAAAATTCAAAGCACAGTACAATCTTGATATGCGAACCGGTCATGAAGTGGTTCGCATTGATGCAACCGCTCATACTGTGACCGTCCGCAAGGTGGAAACTGGCGAAACATTTGATCAGTCCTATGACAAACTGGTCCTTTCCCCTGGTGGTTCCCCAGTCATTCCTCCCATCCCTGGAATTGAAAATGCCCCCATTTTCACCATTCGCAATGTCCCCGATATTGTGAAACTTCAGAATGCCGCAAAGGGAGAACGTAAGCGAATTTCCGTTGTGGGTGGAGGTTTCATTGGCGTCGAGGCTGCAGAGAATCTCCGAGAAGCTGGTCATGAGGTGACTCTGATTGAAGCCATGCCCCAGATCATGCGCATCTTTGATGAGGAAATGGTTCAAATTCTTCACAAAGAACTTCATGACCATGGTGTTCAACTCATCCTTAATGACAAAGTCACAGCCTTTGAGGGTGGAAACATTTCTCTTGCTTCTGGCAAGAATGTGGAATCCGATCTTGTGGTACTGGCCATTGGTGTGCGTCCTGAATCCAGCCTGGCCAAAGAGGCCGGTATGGACCTGGCTCCTAATGGTGCAATTAAAGTGGATCAAAACCATCGCACCAGTGCTCCTGATGTTTACGCTGTGGGAGATGCTGTTGAGGTGTACCATGCTGTTACCGGTGATTTCTGTACCCTCCCCCTTGCTGGCCCAGCTCAGAAACAGGCTCGTCAGGCCGCCGATGATATTCACGGCCTCCCAGTGGATAACCGGGGTTACATCGGTTCTTCGTGCATCAAAGTCTTTGGCTTCCATGGCTCTGCCACAGGTGTCACCGCTGGCTTCCTCCGCGCATGCCATCCTGAGGTTCGTTTTGGCGAAGTGATGGTGATTCCAGGCGACAAAGTGGGTTTGATGCCTGGTTGTGAACCTCTTCACTTCAAATTGGTGTATGAACTCCCCACTGGCCGCATCTTAGGTGCCCAGGCCATAGGGAAGGGAAATGCGGATAAACGCATTGATGTTGTTGCCACAGCCATGAAGTTTGGTGCCACCGTTGAAGATCTGAAGGATTTGGAACTTTGTTATGCTCCTCCCTTTGGAACCGCAAAAGATGTAGTGAACTTTGCTGGCTATGTGGCCACCAACCTTCGGAATGGAAGCTTCAAACAAATCACCGTGGATCAGATTCGTCCCTTGGTGGAGCAGGGAGCTCACATCATTGATGTCCGCGAAGAGGATGAATACGCCCTCTCCCACATCAAAGGTGCTGTGAATATTCCTTTGAGTCAGCTGAGAGACCGAATTTCTGAGATTCCTCAGGACAAAGATGTTTACCTGCACTGCCGCAGTGCACAGCGGAGTTACAACGCTGTTATGGCTCTTCAAAATCTTGGTTACACCAAGGTTTACAACGTTTCCGGTGGTTTCTTGGGGCTCTCCTATTACGAGTACTTCCGTGATGTCACCGAAAACCGCGCCCCTGTGGTGACCAACTACAACTTTGATTAAAGAACAACCATGATTTCTTCCATTGGAAGATCATGGTCAAACTTTAGGGATATGAATTCTTTCGAAAGCAAAGATTCATCGTCATGAAAAACAAAATGCCCCTTGAAATACCATAGCTCAAGGGGCTGAAAGAAAAAAAGGAACGATTCGATGAACAACAGATTGGAAAACACCATCGGTTTGATCGGCGTGGTCCTGGTGCTTGCCCTTGGCGGACTTCTCCTGGGAAGTGCATCCCTTGCCCTCCGCCTGGTTTTTGGCGTTGGTTTGGGCTATGCCCTCACCCGGGGCTACATGGGTTTTGCAGGAAGCGTCAACCGCTCCTACCAGACCGGCTCCACCCGTTTGATGCGCGCACTCATGCTCATGTTCTGTGTCACAGCAGCTCTTTCCATTGCCGTTCTCTACGGCAAAGATGCGGCCAGCTATGACCTGTGGGTGAATCCCATCAACTTTGGGCTCATCCTCGGTGGTGTGCTCTTTGGATTTGGTATGACCTTCTCCTCCTGCTGTGCCTCCGGTGTTCTCACAGACATTGTCACAGGTCTTCCCCGTGCTGCCATCACCCTTCTCTTCTTTGGAATGGGTGTGTTCTTGGGCTTCCCCATTCAGTCCACAGCCAGCTGGGTTACAGATTCCTGGTTCACTTCTCCCGTTGGTGAGCAGCTTTACGGTGGTGTGTATCTCCCCGATCTCTTTGCTTGGGATGGTTTTGGTGGCTACCTTGGCGCCATGCTTCTGACTTTGGCCCTGGCGGCTGTTGTTGTGGCTCTTTCCAAACTTTATGAGAAAAAGCGCAGCAATGCAGGAATTCTCACAGCGGTTCCCTCCGAACAGCTCCAAGAAGATGCTAAGGGCAATGATGATCTGAGCAACTATTCACCCCTCAGTGCTCGAACCTATGAACGCTTCTTTGTGAAACCCTGGTCTCTCACCACAGGGGCCATTGTGATTTCCGGAATCTTTACCCTGATGATGGGCATCACAAAAATGGGTTGGGGCGCCTCCACTCCTTATGGTTTCTGGTTTGGGAAATTCCTCATGATCTTTGGTGTTTCTCCCGAAGCTCTCGCCAGCTTCTCTACCAAGCCTGAGACTGTTTACACCATGCCCTTCTTCCAGCACCCCATCAATGTGCAGAACATAGGAATCATTTTGGGAACCATCTTGGCCCTTCTCTTGGCCGGTGATTTTGTCAAAACCGTCAAAGCTGGTCTAAAGATTCGCCCTCTGGAAGCTGTGCTGTTTGCCATGGGTGGTATTCTCATGGGTCTGGGAACTCGTTTTGCCAATGGTTGTAACGTGGGCTCCCTCTACACCCCCATTGCCAACTTCTCCCTCTCCGGTTGGGTGTTCCTGGCCTTCCTTGTCCTTGGTGGTGTTTTGGGCAACATGGTTGCCAAGCGCTTCACTAAAACCTGCTGCTAATTTCTGAAATAGATCGACCCCGGGCTTTCCAGCCCGGGGTATTGAGGTGCCCATGACAACTCTTGCCCTGTTGATTACTCGCTTCAGTTCTGTCCTCTGGGCTCTCTTCCTCCCCTTGCTTTTACTCCTGGGTGCTGGAGTTTTAATCTTCACCATACTTGCCGAACGTCGAGAATCTCGAAGAACCACTCAAGGCGGTGGTTTTCGAAATATCAAAGCCCCCCTGGCCATTTCTGTTGCCTCGAAGGTAGGAACGGGTTCTGTCATTGGGGTGCTCGCAGCCATGTGGCGCGGCTCCGATTCTGGTGTGGGAGGCGAAGCTGTGGTGCTTTGGGCTCTCATTGCCATGGCCTTTCTGGTTCCCCTCACCTATTGTGAAGTGAAGGCCACTCAAATGGCCGGAACCATGCCCCGGCGTTTTGTCACAAAAAATATCAACGCTCGAATTGCCACCATCTATGCAGGAGCCCTTGTGCTTCTCTATTCCTTTGGCTTTGTGGGCTTTCAATTCACAGGCATCCAAACCGCACTGGGAGTGATTAGCCAGCATTGGTTTGAGATTCAATTCACCGCACAACAAATGCTCTTCTTTGTCATCATCCCCATGGTGATCATCACGGCTCTCATCATCATCACTCGTAACCATGGGCTTTTCACCAATGTTCTTGGTAGTCTTATTGGAATCGTGGTGGTGCTCTACACACTTGTGTTCATTCTTTTTGTGGCCAAAACCTTGGACTTTGCCAATGATTATGTTCAAGCCATTTGGACCGATTTCTGCCGTTTCCGCACAGCGGCCACAGGAATTCCCATTGGTTTGGTTCTGGCCTTTCAGCGCATCATTCAAACCAGTGAAACCGTGCTGGGAACCAGTGCGATGGCCGCTTCGGACCGACGTAACGGCCCGAGAGGGGAAGCCCGCATTCAGGTGATGGCCACCCTCATCACCCTATTCATTGCCATGGTCATCACATCCTATGTGTACATCTATGGAAGAGAACACTTTCCTGATGTGATGCTCACAGCCAATGGTGTTCAACGTGTCCAGGGGTACATCACCACCCTCTACCGTGTCACCGGTCCCTTTGGATTGGCAGTCATCCTGATTTATTTCCTTCTCTCTGGTTACTGCACAGTCCTAGGCTCCTATCACTTTGTGAACACCACCCTCCGCCTCCAATCCCACCAGAAAATTGTCCTGTACCTGGGCCTCATCACCCTCTCAGGACTGCTCAGTTTGTCTCATTTTTCCATGATTTTTGATTTTGTTGACCTGCTGATGTTCCTTGTGGGAGCCATCTTTATTGTGGCCCTCTTCCGCGATGCTTATCACCGTTTCCTGGGAAAGACACAGAATCCATCTGGTTCAGAGAATGAGGACACGCCCAGAAGTCATCCGTAGACCTCGGATGTATTGCTGAGAGAAGAGATTTTTTACCTCATTGGGGTCCATTTCATTCCCCAGGAACAGCATGTCATTCAAAAAAATGTCAAAGGGTTCCTCAACAAAGGAACGGAGCCTTGCAATGAGTCTTCCTGATCAATACGGCCTCACTGTAACAATTTCACAGAAGAGAGCATAAAAAAAGGACGCCCCTTAGATGGAACGTCCCTTCTCTCACCCACCCCGGCGGGTTCCTCCCGACGGGGTCGATCTATGAGAATTAGCCCAGGAAGGACATCAGGTTAAACTTGCTGAAGATGCTCACAGCAATGAGTGAAACCGTGGCCATAATCTTGATGAGAATGTCCAAGGAAGGTCCGACGGTATCTTTCAACGGATCACCAACGGTGTCACCCACAACGGCGGCTTTATGGGACTCAGAGCCCTTACCACCATGATTTCCCGTTTCAATGTACTTCTTTGCATTGTCCCAGGCTCCACCGGAGTTGGCCGTGAACAGAGCCAGCATGATGGCCGACAGAGTGGTTCCAATCAGCAAACCACCCACAAACTGAGGCCCAAAGAGGAAACCAGAAACCAACGGCATCAACACGGAGATGAGGGCCGGAAACTTCATTTCCTTAAGTGCACCAGCCGATGAGATGGAGATGCATGTGCGGTAATCCGGTTTTTCCTCACCAGTGAGAATCCCAGGGATTTCTTTGAACTGGCGGCGCACTTCCTGCACCATGTTTCGGGCGGCTTTGGCCACAGCTTCAATAAGAATACCACTGAAGAGCCAAGGGAGAGCTCCACCCACCAGAGCACCAGCCAGGGTGAGGGGGCTAATCATGTTCAACACCAGACGGAAGTCTGCACCAATAGCATCGCCCCCCTGGGCATAGAGATAGCTGGCAAAGAGAGAGAGAGCCGCAAAGGCCGCAGAACCAATGGCAAAACCTTTACCAATAGCGGCGGTGGTGTTTCCAACAGAGTCCAGCTCATCGGTGATTTCCCGCACCTCGCCATCCAGTTTGGCCATTTCACTGATGCCGCCAGCGTTGTCAGCAATGGGACCATAGGTGTCCACAGAAACGGTGGAGGCCACAAAGGAAAGCATACCAATGGCGGCCATCGCCACACCATAGAGCCCTGCCAGAGCATGAGCCCCAATGGTGGCAATGGCCAACACCAGAACAGGGAAGAACACACTGGTCATGCCAGCGGAGAGTCCCTGAGTGATGGTGAGGGCGGTTCCCTCCTTGGATGCCGAGGCAATTTTTCGGGTAGGACCAAAGTCATAACTGGTGTAGTACTCCGCCAGCTGACCAATCAAAATTCCACTAACAATACCCAAAACGGCAGCCAACCAAGGTGAGAAGGCCCCCAGACGGAAACCAGCAGCAGCTGTGTCCATGCCTTCAAAGAGTTTCCAGGCTGCCAGAGCACCAAAAACTAAGGTGAGAAGAGCGGACACCCAAGTGGTGACATTCAGCTCTTTATGGGGTTTATCAGAAACTTTTTTTAGCACCAGAACCAGAATGCCCACCACACAGGAAAGCAAACCAATGGCAGCAAAAAAGAGGGGGAAGCGAATCAACGCACCAATCAATTCTGGATCAATGGCCGCACCGCCACGAGCTGAAGTGAAGGCCATGTAGGAAGCCAGAACAATGGCGGAGATGAGAGAACCCACAAAGCTCTCCAGCAAGTCCGAACCCAAACCAGCCACATCACCCACATTGTCACCCACATTATCCGCAATGGTGGCAGGGTTTCGGGGATCATCTTCGGGAATACCAGCTTCGGTTTTCCCCACAAGATCTGCCCCCATGTCGGCCGCTTTGGTGTAGATTCCACCACCCACACGATTGAACATGGCAATGATGGAACAGCCTAAAGCGTAACCAGAAACCGTCATGGTGAAGGGAATGTCTTTGATGCCCAGCCAGTTGCTGTGAATCACCAAGTGATCAGGCTCCACCTGCCCCATCAACTTACCAAACACCACATAAACAATAAGAAGACCCAACAGGGCAAAACCACCAACAGAAAGACCCATCACTGAGCCGCCTTGGAAGGCCACTTTCAACGTGGCGCCCAAACTCCGAGTGGTACGGGCCTCATTGGACACTCGCACATTGGAGAGTGTGGCAATGCGCATACCCACCCAACCCGCGGTAGCACTCATGGAAGCACCAATAAGGAAAGACACCGCAGACTGCCAGGACACCACCACAGCCAAAATCACCGTGATGAGCGCGGAAATCTTGGCAATCACCTGATACTCATGAGAAAGGAAGGCATCGGCTCCCTCGCGGATGGATCCCGCAATATCCTGCATGAGCTCGGTCCCAGGGTCTTTGCGTTTCACCTGGGAGAAGTTGAAGGCCGCGAAGGCCAGGGCAGCAAGAACTGCCACAAGAACAATACTGATCATAGAACCTCTATCCCAATCCAGCCTACTTTCCCTTTCTATGGCGAGAGGAGACCGGTTTTGTCATGGATTTAACAAATGGTATCCCTGTTGTGAATCCCATGTCGAGGTTTGGTATTTCAAATTATTTTCCTTTTTGTCCACTATCAGTAAAAAAGTCCACACCATGAGAACCATTGCCCCCATTCCCTTTTTTTATGAAAAAATCAGATCGACCCCGCCTCTCGGCGGGGGTATACCCAAGGGATTAAACGCAGAAATTCCCGTTCCTGTGTTTTTCTTGCCTCCTGGAAGAGCCAGGGTTAGAGTGTGGAACAAGAGACAAATTGATGAAAATATTGGTAATTGATGATGAGGTGGAGTATGCCTCCACCTTAAGTGCAGTGCTCCAAAAAGCAGGACATGAGGCCCTTGGAATTCATAATCCACAACAAGCTCAAGACATCCTTGAAACCCATTCCTTTGATGCCGCCATTTGCGATGTACGTATGCCTCAATTGGGAGGGATGGAACTCTTACGTCAACTCCGGTCCATTCATCCTCATCTATCCATTGTGATGATGAGTGGCTATCCCACTGTGGAGAATGCCGTACGTGCCATGAAGTTAGGAGCCATTACATTTTTATCCAAACCCATCCAACCAAAGCAACTCTTGGCAGAATTGGAATCCGTGGTTGCAGAGCAAAAAAAAACCACAATGCCCCCTTCCAATAATCAGCCAAAGACGCTCATCACAGGGCATCGCGCGATGAAGCAGCTCCTTTCTCAGATTGATTCCATTGCCACTACCGATGCACCTGTTCTCATCACTGGTGAAAGCGGTACAGGAAAAGAACTCATTGCAGAACGACTGCATTTTGGAAGCTCTCGGGCCAAGGGCCCCTGCATTCGCGTCAACTGTGCCGCCCTTCCAGAGGGTCTGTTGGACAGCGAACTCTTTGGGGCTGAAAAAGGAGCTTATACTGATTCGCACCAACGTCGTCTTGGGAAATTTGAGGCCGCCCATGGAGGAACCCTTTTTCTTGATGAAATTGGGGATATGAGTCTCACCACTCAGGCTAAGATTCTTCGTGCCCTTCAATGCCGGGAAATCATGCGGGTGGGAGGTCATGAATCCATTGCTGTGGACATCCGTGTCATTGCCGCCACAAACCAAGATTTGGTAAAAATGATTCAAGAAGGAAGTTTTCGTGAGGATTTATATTACCGTCTCTCGGTTCTGACCTTTCATTTGCCTCCGTTGCGTTCTCGTCAAGGAGATATTCCCCTTCTGGCCCAGCATTTCCTCTCAGAATTTTCTCATTCTCATGGCAAAACCATCCACGGCATTCATGAAGAGGCCTTGAATCAACTCAGCACCCATGATTGGCCTGGAAATATTCGGGAGTTAAAAAACTGCATTGAGCGGGCTGTTCTATTCTGCCACGGTCCAGAGATTCAACCGGCCCATCTTCCAACGTCCTATCAAAACACAGTCTTTCCAGTGAACCAAACCTCTTCCCTAGAAACCATAAACCGCCACCGTATTCTTGATGCCCTGAAGAAAACAGGCGGAGCCAAGGCCAAAGCCGCAGCTCTGCTAGAGATTGATCGGCGAACGTTGTACAACCGCATGAAACGGCTTGGAATATCATGAAACGGATTCTCAAAGATCTGAATTTGCAAAAAGAAGTCACCAAAAAAACCACTCCATCATCTCATCACCAGGCACCTCTGGTGAACATGAGAGGGGTGCATGTTCACTACGGAAAAATCCATGCACTTCAGGGTGTGGATTTTCAATTGGCTCCAGGAGAAATTCATGGGTTGGTGGGTGAACATCGGGCAGGAAAATCCTCTTTAGTCAAACTGCTCTGTGGCGCTATTCAACCCAGTCAGGGGAGCATTTCCATCAAAGGGGAAAGCTATGAACGCATCACTCCCTCCTTGGCAAAATCTCTGGGCATTGCACTCAATCACCAACAACTGAGCATCATACCCTCACTCAATGCCGTGGAGAATATCTTCTCCGGTTTTTCCCTCTGTGGCCCCTTGGGATTCATCAAGAAAAAAACCATGGAAGAACAGGCCTCGGCCCTCATGACACATCTTGGAATCAACATTGACATACGTTGTCCCCTGGCCTTCCTCACAGAAAAAGAAAAGCATATGGTGGAACTGGCCATGTCACTGGTGAACAGCCCAGATATTGTCATTTTTGATGAGATTTCAACAAAGCTGACTCCTGATGAAATGGAAAAAGTGTATGAGAACATTCACCGCCTCAAGGAAGAGGGGAAAAGTGTCATCTACATCACCCACAACCTTGATGAAATTTTTCGTTTGGCAGATCGGGTCACCATACTTCGAAGCGGACGGCGGTGCGGTACAGAAGAAATTGCGGATTTGGATCGTATTAAACTCATCAAACTCACCTACACCTTTGTTCGTTCCCGGCAGAATCTTGAAGATGAGAATCTTCGTCTTTCCATACTCAAAAAATTCAACAACGCCGTTATGGATCTTCTTCCCATTGGCTTCCTTCTCTTGGATGAAGAAGGAATCTCTCTTCTTTCAAACAAAAATGCACGTGCAGCCATCCGCTTAGATGGAGAGGAAAAAAATCCGCTCTCCTGGATGAATCAGCAGGGTTGGGAAGAAGCCTCTGAAATTCGCCAATGTGTGCTCTCACGGAATGCTGGCCAATGGGATCAACTCAAAGGCAAAGATGGAACACTTCACACCCTCACCTGTCTCCCTTTTCGTGATGATGATTTTCGATTCATTGGCACCATTCTGATCATTCGGGACATCACGCAAGAAACCATTGTGAATGATTATCTCATCCGCAGTGAGAAGATGGCTTCTGTGGCCGAGCTGGCAGCAGGAGTGGCTCATGAAATCAATAATCCCCTAGGCATCATCCTGAACTATGTCCATCTTCTCGAAGATGAAATGAATGGATCAGATGGCCAACAAATGCTCAAGCAGGTGGAATCAGAAATCTTGCGCATTGCGGAGATCACCCAAGGAATGCTCTCCTTTTCCCGTCCAGAACCGGCAAGAGAACTTGTGGATTTAGGAGAACTTGTCTGTGATTGCCTCATTCTCACAAACCATCTTGCCAAGAAAAAAGGGGCACAAGTTCTTTGGAGTCCCCCAAAGGAATCTGTGCATGTTTTTGGTTCTGCAAACCGCCTCAAACAGGTTCTTTTGAATCTCTGTAAGAATGCCTTTGAGGCCATCCTTGCCGGAGGTCAGGTTCAAATCCAACTGGGAACAGAAGAGTCCTTTTGCTGGATTTCTGTCACCGATGATGGGATGGGGATTCCCCCGGAAGATCAATCCAAAGTGTTTGAACCGTTCTACACAACAAAAGCTGGGCGGGAAAACTCAGGTTTAGGACTTTCCGTTTCTCAACACATCATTGAATCCCATGGAGGAATTATTCTGTGTGAATCTCCAGGTCAAGGAACTCAGATGACTCTTCGCCTCCCCCTTCCTGCTCAAAATCATCATGACGTCCAATCTCCCCAAGAGGAATTTCGTGACAATGCAGTTTTCTCATAATTTCCCATTGGGCATTCCCATTTTTTCCCATTTCCTCTTCCGTGGATTCACACAATCAAAGGAAAAACCTTGCACCCGAACCTCTCTGAGATTCTTCCAAGATTTCCCCTTCTCAAAGGATTACATCTATTTACTTGTATTAAAAAACTTTACAAGAAAAGCAACGGTTTTATTCTTGCCAAGATAAACCCATTCACACAGCCTCATCTTTCCCCAAAACACTATTGGCACGTTCTTTGCTCTGTTGAAAGCGTATGAACAAGCCCAACCCACAAAACCCACCACCTCTTGTTTCCATGCGCGGCATTGATATGCGTTTTGGGGCGGTCACCGTTCTCCAAGATGTGGATTTCACCATCTACCCAGGAGAGGTTCATCTTCTGGCAGGCGAGAATGGTGCAGGGAAAAGTACTCTCATCAAAATATTGGGAGGAATTTACAAACCCACGGCTGGCGAAATCACCTTAGATGGAACAGTGATTGCACCCACATCTCCTCTTGAGGCCAATGCTCTCGGGATTTCCGTGATTCACCAAGAACTTTCCCTGATTCCACAGATGACCGTCATGGAAAACTTAGGATTAGGACGCTACAACACACGCTGGGGTTTTCTCTCGCCCAAGAGCATGGAAGACGAGGCCATTCGTGTCCTCCAATCCCTTTCCATTGATGTTTCACCATATGATGATGTCCAAGACATCGCCTTATCTCAACAGCAATTGATTGAGATTGGAAAAGCCACGTCCATCAATAGCCGAGTCATTGTGATGGACGAACCCAGCAGTGCCTTGAGCGAACGGGATGCTGAGATTCTCTTTTCTCTGATTGAAAAACTCAAAAAATCAGGTTGTGGCATCGTGTACATCACACATCGTATGGAAGAGATCCAACGTTTAGCTGACCGCATCACAGTTTTGAGAGATGGAAACCTTGTTTCCAGCGGACCAGCATCAGACTATGATGCCCGCCGGCTCGTGAAGCACATGGTGGGCCGAGAACTTGGAGACCATTACGAACGCTCGGCCACTCAACTTGGCGATGAAGTTCTGAAACTCAAGGATTTTTCCCTGTCAAAGCGAGATGGGACACGGCTGTTTTCCCAGATCAATCTTTCCCTTCGTGCTGGAGAAATATTGGGTATAGGAGGGCTCCAAGGTTCTGGGGCCAGCGCTCTGTTGGCCGCAACCTTTGGTGCTTATGGGGAGCGACCACAGGGACAAGTTCTTCTTCATGGAGAAGAGTATCGCCACCTTAATCCCAAACGCAGCACTCAGAAAGGTCTGGGGTTTGTTACCAATGACCGAAAAGCGGATGGCCTTGTTCTTCCCATGTCCATCACCCACAACATCACCTTGGCCTCACTGAAAAATTACTCAAAATGGGGATTCCCAATTCAAGTCAAAGAAGATGAAGCAGCCATGAGCAGTCAACAGGAACTCTCCATCCGAGCCGCAAGCTTAGACATGCCTGTTCAAGGACTTTCTGGAGGCAATCAGCAGAAAGTGGTTTTGGCCAAATGGATGCGTATTGCCCCCAAAGTCATCCTCATGGATGAGCCCACTCGAGGGGTGGATATTGGAGCAAAATGGGAAATTTATGCTCTTCTTGATGCCTTAGTGGCCCAGGGTGTAGGAATCATCCTCATCACATCAGAACTCTCCGAACTCATGGCCCTGAGTGATCGGATTGCCGTGATGCATCGAGGAGAGATGGTGCAGGAATTCCGTCCCTCCCAATACAACCCAGAGTCCATATTGGCCGCAGCCATGGGCCAAAGCAACTCAGAATCTCTGACCAACATGGAGAATCATTCTCAAAGCAAGCAGCCTTCAGCAAAGGAGCGGATGTGACCAATAACCGATTTGCCAAAATGATGACCGGATACACCGGTAAGGCCCTCATATCACTACTCGTTGTGATTCTCTTAGGAATCATCTTCAATGCCGATGGGGCCTTCTTCAAACTTGGCACCCACCGTGATGCGCTTCGTCAACTCTCTGTCTATGGCATTCTGGCCTGTGGTATGACCTTGGTGATTGTGACCGGAGGAATTGACCTTTCCGTGGGAAGCATTCTGGCCGTTTCCTCCGTTTGCTTTTCCCTTTTCTCTATTCACTATGACATGGCCCCAGCACTCGCCATCATTCTCTGCATCCTCATCGGTACGGCTCTGGGATCGGTGTCAGGAACCCTTGTGGCTGGTCTCAAACTGCAACCCTTCATTGCCACCCTGGCCATGATGACCTTTGCCCGGGGATTTGCGAAATACATCACTGGTGGGCAAAAAATTTCCACCTATCTCACAGATGCCGATGGAAATGTCATCATCAAAGAACTTCCCCAGATTTTCCAGTTCATTGACTCAAGGATTTTTGGAGGAAACCTCACCATTGTGAGTGTCATTTTCCTTTTTTGCTTCCTCATAGCCTGGGTGCTTTTGGCTCGGCACAAATGGGGGCGGGAGCTCATTGCCATTGGAGGAAATGAGGAATCGGCCCGTCTCTCAGGTATCCCTGTGGTGCTCTCCAAGTTTGCCGCCTATGCCTTTAGTGGTGCCATGTGTGCCATTGCAGGAATCTGCCAAGCCGCTCAGGAGACGCAAGGAGATCCTGAAGCTGGGGCAAGCTATGAACTGACAGCCATTGCGATGGTGGTGATTGGAGGTACGAGCCTGGCCGGAGGTAGAGGAGGAATGGGACTCACCTTCCTGGGCATACTCATCATTGGATACTTGGAAAAAATCTTGAGCATCAATGCCGTTCCTGAATCAGGACGACTGATGATCACTGGATTCATCATTATTCTGGCTGTGCTCATGCAAAGAAAGGCCGATTAATTCCCTCTCTACAACGAATCAACAAAAAAAGGGCTGCCGTACGCCATGAAAGTGCGGCACCAGCAATCTTCAAGGAGGAATACATGAAGAAAACGCTCATCACACTCATTCTGGCGTCCTTGGCCGTCGGACTCTTTGCCAACGGAGGCGCAGAAGCCGCTTCCACAAGTGAAGAAGGTTCTCAGTTTGTCATTGGAATGAGCCAGTGCAATCTTGGTGAACCCTGGCGTGTTCAGATGAATGCCGATGTGAAACGGGAGGCCGACAAGCATCCCGAACTCAAAGTGGTGTTCAAAGATGCACAGAATGATACCCTGAAACAGCGCTCCCACGTGGAAGAGTTTGTGGCCATGGGTGTGGATCTGATGATCATCAGCCCCAAGGAAGCTCAGCCCCTCACCGCTCCTGTCAAAGCCTGTATGGATGCCGGGATTCCTGTCATTGTTCTGGACCGAGACCTTGTAGATGATGTTTACACACAGTTCATTGGAGCCAACAATGTGAAAATTGGTACAGCTGCCGGCCAGTGGGTTGCTGAGAAGCTGAACGGCCAGAATGCCAAAATTGTGGAACTCATGGGACTCCAGACATCAACACCTGGTCAGGATCGTCACAACGGATTTATGGAAGGCCTGGAAGGATCTGATGTGGAAGTGATTTTCCGCGCGGATGTGGAATGGTTGGAACCCAATGCTCGAGCTGAAATGGAATCTGCTCTGGCACGCTATGACAATATTTCCCTGGTGTATGGACACAATGACCCCGCTTCACACGGTGCATATTTGGCAGCAAAAGCCATGGACCGTCAGGATGACATCATGTTCATTGGAATTGATGCCCTTCCTCATGAAGGTGTGGCCTACGTCCAAGATGGTATTTTGGATGCAACCTTCCAGTACCCCACCGGTGGTGATGTCGCCGTTCAGCAAGCTCTCAAGCTCCTTAATGGAGAAAGCATTGAGAAGCGCATTGTTTTGGGATCCCGACGATTTGACACCGAGAATGTGACCTCTGGTGGCGAAGCCATCAACTAGTCCTTCTTATTCAATGCCCCCGCCATTCGGCGGGGTCGCCCCCCTGATAAGGGGGGCACAAACCGGTTTTAAGGTGAGAGGTTTCCTGGGAAACCCACCGATTCCCCCAGTAGAGACTCCAATGCCTCTTGAGCCGCTGCAGCCTCCCCAAATCGCCCCAAAGCTCGCCAAGCCAGCCAAGAACGACGATAGTAATCCGCGGCGTTTTCCCCATCTCCAGATTTTTCAGAAATGATTCCTAAGGCCCGAAGATCGGCGGCCACACCGGCCCCATTTCCAGCCAAGCCATCTTCTTTAAGAGCCTCTAGAGCCCAGGTTTTTGCCTCATCATAATCCCCTACCAAAGAGGCCATGGAAGCCAGTTTATAGCAGGCCTGAGCCGCTTCCCCATGAGCCATAGCCTCTCTGGCCACCTCCACAGCTTCCTGCAGAAAAACTTGAGCTTCGGTCTTTCGGCCCTCGACATCAGCGAGTCGCCCCAACAATCGCAGTTGAACAGCACGTTCCCGCCCTTGGCTCACTAAGGCATTCTGCCCCTCTTCGCCCATCCCTAAGGCCTCTCGAGCCTTGTCAAAATCCTCAATTCGCAAAGCCTCAGCAGCCACGGCATTGAGTGCTATGCGGCGTAAACGTGGTGATGATGTTGCTAAAGCCAGAGCCTGGGCATGGTGAAGATAAATTCCTGCCGATTTCACATCACCAAGAATTCGCGCTTCCCGCTCCATCGCCAAGAGAGCCACCACCATGCCTTCACGGTGATCATCCAAAGCATAAAGTCCCAGAGCATCTTCAAAAGAGGCCAAAGCCAAGGTGGATTCAAAATTACCGGAGGCATTGTAGCCGCTTTCCATCAATGCATCAGCCTGACTCGTTCTTTGACCAACAGGCTGCTCTCCCATGGGCCGAGATGAGCATCCTATGAGAAAAAGCATCCAAAAAACCACGGAAAAGAACGGTGTTTTTTTCATCAGAATTCCTCCTCTCTCAAATCCAATTTTCCTTGTTCCACGGGCCCATCCTCACTGATGCCCCCTCGAAGAAGTGGATTATTTTTTAATCCTTCCATCACTTTGAGGGCCTCACTCAGAGCGCCAATGGTGCCATCCAAGGCCAAACCAATCCGTGGACTCATACCGGAAAGGGAGGCCGAAAGCGAATGCACATCCTGAGCACTTCCTTCCAGCTGTTCCAAAATGGACATGATGGAGGTCCACAGTTCGCCATCATCATTCAAGAGTGTGGCCAGGGAGCCTTGTGGATCAAGTAAGGTGGGTACAAGCCCCTGAGGGGATTCCAGCTCTGCGGCCAACTGAGCCAGGGAATGGCTGAGTTCACGCGCATGGGCGGCTCCAGCCGCTAACTCTTCCGTGGTTTGCTCAACATGACGCATCACCTGAGCAAGAGGTTCATTCCCTTGCCCTCGTATTCCTCGACGAGCCGTTTCCATCAAAACCGAAAGCCCTTCAAGAGTCCGATTCACATTTTCTAAAGTTCCTGGAAGTTCTGTGAGCACCGCTGTTACTGGATCTGCATTATCAGGCCGATCCACCCGACGGGTTTTCACCAGCATTTTCCCTTCCACAGTCTGGGTGGAGGGAACATAGCTTTCCGCAACCAAAGGTTCCCCTTCTTTCTTCCCTGGGTACAAATCCAAAGCTCCACCGGCCCCCAGAAGTCCAGAGGGGAGTACCAGTACCGAATCCGGCATGATGCGATTATGGTATTCCTCATAGATGGAAAAGGTGAGATCCACTTGATTCTCTTGGTTGAGTTCCAAGGAACGAACACGCCCAATCTCAAATCCCCGAAGGTTCACGGGCATTCCCACCTCAAGCCCTTCAGCAGAGGTGAATAAACTTCGAAAAGACACACGCTTGGTAAACCAGCGCTTATTGACTCCAGCAAATATGATGATCATCAACACCAGCAACATGGCCACCAGGGTGAACAATCCAACAATTTTGTCCGCATGTCTGAACTTGAATTTCATGGAATCATCCTTGCTTTACATCAATTCCCGCAACACGCGCTTTAAACGTGCATCATCACGATCGAAAACATCTGATTTTGGGCCATAGGCAACACATTGCCCCTCATCTAAAACCGCAATGGAATCAGCCAGTGCTTCAATGTATTCAAAATTATGGGTGGCAAGAAGCATGGTCACACCCTTGGCCTTCTGAGCAGAAAGCATGTTCAGTAACACCCGCTGACTCCCCCGCTCCAAAAAAGAAGAGGGCTCATCCAAAAAAAGGAGAGCAGGCTGATTCATGGTGGCTCTCAAATACCCCACCATTTTTCTGTGTCCTAAAGACACCTCTGCAGGGCGAAGATGAGGATTGATTCGAAGCTTTGCATCATCCAAGGCCTGTTGCACCAAATGAGCCACCGTGGCTTCATCCATGGAAGGATGAGCCGCCATCAGGGGCAGAGCCAAGTTGTCCCACAAAGACATGTTGGCCCAAAGGGCCGCATCCTGAAAATGAAATCCCGTTTGAGATTGCATCCTCTGATAAGCCGCCTCACTCATCATGGCCACATCGTTCCCCCGGTAGAAAACCCGCCCTTTGCTAGGCGAGATTAAACCAGCGGCCATCTTCAACACCAAAGATTTCCCGCTTCCAGAAACTCCTACAACACCTGTCACCCCACCTTCTGGAAGCAAAAGATGAAGATGAGAGAGAACATGTTGGGATTGAAATTCAAAGGAAATATGATCCAAAACTAGAGCCGGAGTTTGTTCTCTTGGAATCTCACCAGACAATGAAACATCCCCTTCTACAAGGGTCTCTAAACTGTTTGCTACCAGGGAAGAATCCGTTTCATTCTGAGATTCCCATGCTTGTGATTTCCTCGTCATGAGGCCACTCCCAAGGCTGTCAGAAGAATAATCAGTCCATCAGCAATGATGCAAAACACAATGCTTCTCCCTATGGAACGAATGGTTTGAACGGGAACCTCCGTCACAGCCCTTTGAACCTGAAAGCCATGAAAAACAGAAGTGATCGCAATAATCACCCCAAAAACAAAGGCTTTGGTGAGACTCACCGCCACATCGGCAAAGTGCATATTGGCAAATAAAGCTGCAAAATGATCGGCGGCCCGTACATGGGTGATCAGAGAAGACACACCCACAGATCCCAGCAATCCCATCACATTGGAATACACCGTTAACAAAACCATGGAAAGAGTCACCCCTAAGAGACGGGGTACCCCCAGTTGGGCCACCGGATGAATACCCACCGAAAGATAGGCCTCCATCTCATGGGATACCACCATATTACCAAGCTCTGTTGAAATAGCACTGCCAGAACGGGCAATCACCACAAACGCTGTGAGCAAAGGTCCCAATTCCCGGGTGATGACAATGATGAGAATGCGATACAACAAATCTCCAGAGAGAAATTGGGGAAGCTGAGCGCCCTGAATGATGATCACCGCTCCAATTCCCAGAGACAGCAGAGACACAATGGCCAGGGCTTCTACTCCAGTAAAAAGGATTTGCATCACCAGAACCCGAATTCCAATGCGTTTCCGACGATGGAAGAAGAGGGTCTCTTTCATGAGAAAAAGAGAAAACTCCAGGGCATACATCAGAGAGGACGCCTTTCGCATCACAGATTGTCCCAGGCTTCCTAACATAATCACTCACTTTGCCCCTTCCACATCATCATGTCAAAGTGGCGCAATCTCCATATATGGTCATTTCATCATAAAATGAGAATTTCCAAAATTGTGATCTTTTCATCAATCCTCTAAACCCGAGTTTTTCACTATTTCCAAAGATTGTCTGAGAGAAGAAACCAAGACCCTCCTCTTGGAAAATTCCTCCCCCCTCTTCCCTTAAGTCTTCAAGAGACGGTAGAGTCCAAGAGTGTCCATTTATCGTGTTCATTTCACCTGGGAAGAAAAAACCATCGTTCTCAAGGCAAAAAACCTTGATCTCACCCACCCCTATTTTGTATCCATCAAAGACTTAATCTTTGCTAAATCCACCAGTCTCATCATTGATCCCAATGAAGATGAGGTGCGCAAAAAATTTGGAGAGGCTCACCACCTTATGATTCCGATACAGTCTGTGAGCCTGATTGAAGAATGTCCTGAAGAAGAGTCCTCCAACGGAGGAATCTCCCTATTCTCTCGTCCAGACAATTAAATCTTCATTCTCTCGGGCAAGCCGACCCCTTCGGGGGCCGGAGGTTTGCGTCTCTCAATTCATGCCAGCAAGAGACAAGAACTCTTGCCGTGTTGGGGGATCTGAATGGAAGCATCCCAACACAGAACTCGTGGTCATGGAGGAATGCTGTTTTTCCACACCTCGCATGGTCATACACATGTGACGCGCTTTCACAATCACTCCCACTCCCCGGGCATCAATGGCTTCTTCCACCGCATGCGCAATTTGTGAGGTTAGTCGTTCTTGAATTTGTAAACGACGGGCAAAATGATCCACGATTCGGGCCAATTTGCTCACACCAATCACCTTGTTCCGTGGAATGTATCCGATGGTGCAAGACCCAAAAAAGGGCAGCATATGATGCTCACACAAACTGTAGAGTTCAATGTCCCGGCAGAGCACCATATTATTGGACTCGGACTCAAACACAGCCCCATTAATCACGTCATTTAAATTGCTCTTGTATCCGGATGTGAGAAAGGCCCAGGAACGCGCCACCCGTTCAGGTGTAGCCAAAAGGCCTTCTCGCTCTGGATCTTCCCCAAGTTCTATGAGTAATTCCCGGGTTAACCAGGCCACTTTCTCTTTATTCATGCATATTCCCCCAGCAAGGAGTCCCATCATGTCCAATACTTAGGACATACTGAGCTATCCTATTGCAGGGGAGAGGATATGGACAAGAAGAGGCGTTGGATTCTCTGCATTTACCTTTCAATCTTGGGAATGACTGCAGCTTCTGCCCAAATCACCATTGAGCAAATCACCACATCCATTGATGGAAATACCCGACGAGCATGGCTACTCAATGAACTCCAAATTCATGAAGGAAAGGAATTTGAAAGCCAACAAAAATTGGAGCATTTTTTCAATGCCCGGGCCATTGACTTAGATAAACGACGTCTGTTTCGAGAATTCAATTGGACTGTGACCTGGTCCTCTCCCACCAAAGCTCAGATTTCTATTGAGATTCTTGATTCCTTCACCTTTCTTCCCCGTCCCATCATCTCCTATTCCTCCAATCTTGGTCTCACTCTTGGAGCCAATTTGGTTTATCTCAATGCCTATGGATCACTCATGGATCAGGCTCTTTGGGGGTATTGGAGCCCCAGCGAATACCGAGTAGGTACGCGATTAAGTAATGTGGTGGCTGGCCCCTTTCGTTTGAACTTGATTGTGGATCAGTTTGATTTTCTCACACGCTATGGAGATCCTACAGGAGAAATCCCAGTCCAATACCGGAGCACACTCACTCATGTTTCTCTGCGATCCTCTATTCCCTTAGCTCCTGGAAGTCCTTGGGAATTTTACCTCGAACCTCAAGTCAACTGGCGATACAACTACCGAAACTATGAAAATGAGTCAGGATTGAACCGCCAGCAAGTCGCTCATCCAGGATTCTCCTTTGGAATCATTGGAGGCTTTGAATGGGACCGCCTTCACTGGCAGGGGAATCAGCGCAATGGCTGGCATCTGGAATTAAATAATGAGAATGATTTTTACATTCAGTCTGGAGGACAAGACATTGTTCTTGATTTTGAAGTTCTTGGTTTTCTTCCCGTCACACCGTGGTTAGAACTTTCGGGGCGCATTGCCAGCTTCTATGCCCCTTCGGGCTTACGCACCGATGCAGGGGATCGACTTCGAGGCGTTGTTGACTACATGACCTATGGAACTCTCGGCGTTTACACCACTTTCCAAACAGCCTTCCGGGTTCTTGATATTGATCGGTGGGGAGAGTTGCAGCTTCGTCCCTTTGTGGATGTCGGTTATGTGTCCTCGCCAGAATGGAGTCATGGACCGGAGTCTTGGGAGTATTGTGTTGGAGCCAGTGCGATTATTTTTATTGATATCCTCCCAAGCTTGGCCCTCAATGTGGACTTTGGTTGGGATTTTAAAAGAAATCGTTCTGAAACCATCATCGGAACCGCTCACTTCTTCTAAGCTCAAAACTCCCATGAGCATCCACAGTCTTGGTTTCAGGGATTCTCTACCAAAAACAGGATTTACTCAAAGAAAATCAATTATTCCCGTTTATTCAAGTCCCATAAATCTCCTATGATAAGATCACTTTTTAGAAACAGGAGATTCCATGAATACATTGACAAAAATGACCCTTTCCCTATTTTTGCTCTTAGGCCTTATTCTGGCCTGTACTCCTCAGGCCACAAACTCAACGGTAGAAAGAGCAAACACTCCTCAACCGAGCACACCTGCCCCTCCACAACAACCAAGTTTTCAAGAAGTGGATGCCACCATCACCCGAGATGGCATATGGTTCCGTGAATCACTTGAAGGGAATGGCACACGTCAACTCGACCTTGGAGAGGTTGTCACGGTGATTGGTGAAGTGGAACAACCTGAACCAGAGAATCGCAACAAGGACATGCTTCCCATCCGGCTTTCTGATGGAACCGAAGGATTTTTCAGCGCCTGGTATGCCATCCCCAATACCATTCCTGCCGTGATGGTGGCTGAAGCCAAAATCTACTCCGAACCCAAGGCCACAAAGCTCACCAAGAACACAGCACTTCCCATTGCAAAGATCATTGCCGTGAGCACCACAGGAAGCAGCAGTGGATTCATCAAGGTGAGCTACGCCGATGAGAATGGCTATGCTCGAATTGATGATTACATCAAAGAGGATCTGGTTTCCACAGATAGCCGGGATGTGGATGCAGCCCATCTCTACGCCCTTGCCATGGCCCAAGAAGAGGAAGGAATGCGTGCTGAATTTTTGGCCTCTGCGGCGGAACTCAATAGCCCAGTCTTTGGCATGATGATCACAGAGGCTCTGGGAATCACAACCGAGGATAGACCTGCAGAAGATCCCACAAAAACCACTGGTGTGGTCATCATTGATCAGGCCGAAGTGCATGAAGAACCCTTTGCCGATAGCCCTGTCATTGGCTATCTCACAGAAAATTCCATTGTTGCCATTGTTGGTATGACCAATGAAAACATGCCTGATGGGAATATTGACTACTGGTATACTCTGGCCGATGGCGGCTATGTCCTGGATAAAAATATAAAGAAGAACTAAGAGTCAAATTTCTTAAAATCCAACATAACGAACAATAAAAAAGCCGCCCCAAGGGCGGCTTTTTTATTGTAACGGTGTAAACACCGCATTCCTCAGAATAAAACAATGATCAAGACTCTAAGAATCTTGATCAAGTTAAACCTTATCGACTGGCAACAACAGCTTGAGCGGCTGCCAAACGGGCAATGGGAACCCGATACGGTGAACAAGAAACATAGTTGAGTCCTGCCCCATAGCAGAAAGCAATGGATGCTGGATCTCCACCATGCTCACCACAGATACCCGTCTTCAGTTCACTCTTAATACTGCGGCCTTTTTCCACACCCATCTTCACCAACTGGCCCACACCCGTGGTGTCCAAAGACTGGAAGGGATCATCTTTGAGAATCTTCTTTTCCACATACTCAGGAACAAAGCTTCCCACATCATCCCGGCTATAGCCAAAGGTCATCTGTGTGAGATCATTGGTACCAAAGGAATAGAAATCTGCATGGGGAGCAATCTGATCCGACGTGAGTGCGGCACGGGGAATCTCAATCATGGTACCAATGAGATAATTCACCTGAGCACCCGTCTCAGCCAGAACCGCATCAATCACGGACTGCGCATTGTTGCGAAGCATTTCAAGCTCAGCAAATGTTCCTACAAGAGGAATCATAATCTCTGGGCGTACATCTACACCGGCCTGAGCCACAGTAGCTGCCGCTCGCATGATGGCCTCTACCTGCATGTCATACACTTCAGGATAGGTCACACCTAAGCGACACCCCCGATGTCCCAGCATGGGATTCAATTCCTTCAGTCCCTCAACCCTCTTCACCAGAGCATCGGGGTCTTTCCCAAGATCCTTTGCCAATTCTCGGGTTTCCGCTTCCGTGTGAGGAACAAACTCATGGAGAGGGGGATCCAAGAGACGAACCGTCACAGGTTTGCCATCCATGGCCTCAAAGATGCCCTTGAAGTCAGAAATCTGTAAATCAAGAATGGGTTTCAGTGCCTCTTTCCGTTCTTCCACGCTGTCGGAAACAATCATACGGCGGAATGGACCAAGCTTGCCTTCTTCAAAGAACATATGCTCGGTTCGGCACAGGCCAATTCCTTCAGCACCAAATTCAACGGCTCGGCGAGCATCTTCTGGAAGATCCGCATTGGTTCGCACCATAAAACCATCGGCCACACCTGGGCGTTTGGCGGCATGACGAATCTCATCAGCCCAAGAAAGAAGCTCATTCAGCTCACCGCCCAATTCAGGCTGTTCCAGCTCAACGGCTCCTTCATAAACCTCACCATCGCTTCCATCAAGAGAAAGGAAATCACCCTCAGTGTAGGTTTTCCCAGCAATGACACAGTTCTTGGCCTTCTCATCAATCACTACGGCTTTACAGCCGGCCACACAGGGAGTTCCCATCCCCCGGGCCACCACTGCCGCATGGCTGGTCATTCCACCAGTCGAGGTCAGAATGCCTTCCGCCACATGCATACCGCCAATGTCTTCAGGAGAAGTTTCTTTCCGTACAAGGATAATCTTCTCACCTCGAGCAGCCCAGGCTTCTGCTTCATCGGCATTAAAAACAATTTTTCCCACAGCCGCACCAGGAGATGCCTCGAGACCTTTCGCCACAGCCTTCAATGTTTTTTTCACGGCAGGTGAAATCATGGGGTGAAGCAATTGATCCAACTGATCAGAAGTCACCCGAGTCACAGCGGTTTCCTTGGAAATCAAACCCTCATTCACCAGATCCACAGCCACCTTCACAGCCGCTTTACCGGTTCTCTTACCATTCCGGGTTTGAAGCAGAAAGAGCCGGCCATCCTGGATGGTGAATTCCATATCCTGCATGTCAGCGTAATGCTTCTCCAACCGTTCCTTCACAGCAACAAGCTGGCCATACACCTCTGCATTGGTATCTTCCAAAGAGGAGAGGGGTTCAGGAGTACGAATACCTGCCACCACATCTTCTCCTTGAGCATTCATCAGATACTCACCATAGAAGTAGTTCTCACCAGTGGAAGGATCTCGACTGAAGCACACGCCCGTACCCGATTCTTCAGACCAGTTTCCAAACACCATGGACTGAACATTCACAGCTGTACCCAGCAAATCTCCAATCTTATTGATGTTGCGGTATTTGATGGCTCTGTCATTATTCCAGGAGCTGAACACCGCATCGATGGCGCCCCATAACTGTTCTTTGGGATCTTGTGGGAAACCTTTCCCCACACTCTTTTCATAGACAGCCATGTAGCCGTCCACAACCTTCTTCAGGTCATCGGCGTCAAGATCGGTGTCCATCTCCACGCCCTTGGCTTTTTTCACAGCATCCAAGGCTTCTTCAAAATCATGGTGAGGAACACCCATCACCACATCGCCATACATCTGAATAAAGCGACGGTAGGCATCCCAGGCAAAACGCACATTTCCTGTGTTTTTTGCTATGCCCTCAACGGCTTTGGCATTGAGCCCAAGGTTGAGAACGGTATCCATCATTCCGGGCATGGACACAGCCGCACCGGAACGGACAGACACCAAAAGAGGATCCTCGGCATCTCCAAGAGATTTGCCCATTTCCTTCTCTAACTTAGCCAGGTTTTCTGCCACTTGAGCTTTCACAGTCTCAGAATGGCTCTTGCCATTTTTGTAGTACTGGTCACAAGCCTCGGTGGAAATGGTAAAGCCTGGAGGAACAGGAATTCCCAAATTGGTCATCTCGGCCAAGTTGGCACCCTTGCCTCCCAACAGCTCTTTCATCTCAGAGCGGCCTTCTGCTTTGCCGCCCCCGAAATAGTAGACGAATTGATCACTCATCAAATAACTCACTTTTCTGGTTAGTCTCGGCTAAAAAATAAGATACGAGTGGCAAGGTGTCAACGAAAACAAAATCACAGAAACAGAGAACACTTGATAATGATTAAACAAAAAGCAACGTTCCTACATAAATAAACATGAGAGGCTTTATTGCTATCTCAATTTCTCATCATGTCTCTCAGCCAAAACACTAAAATCATAGGAGTCGTCCCCCAATAAAAACCGGTAAGGGGAAACACAGTCATCTGCAAAAAAGAAGAACGGAATAGACAGACCTGAAACGTGATATGCCTCTCAAGGATGAGACTAAAACCACAGAGTCTGACAAAAAAATCCCACCTTACTTCAACAAGGTGGGATCTAACGATACTAGAGGGAATGAATTATGGGCTTATGCTGCCAGATAATCCTTGAGGTACTGGCTCCGTGAGGGATGGCGTAACCGATCCAAAGCCTTCTTTTCAATCTGTCGGATTCGCTCCTTGGTTAAACCATAGGAATCGCCAATTTCCTTGAGAGAAAGTGGTTTCCGATTCCCCAAACCAAAACGATGTCGCAGAATATCGGCTTCTTTTTCTGTCAAAGAAGACAGCACGGATTCAATATCTTCCGATAAACTCAAGCTCAAGGTTTGTTCCATGGGACCTTGGGCCTCCACATCTTCCACAAAATCTCCCAACGTAGAGGAATCCCGTTCTTCATAAACTGGGGACTCCAAAGAAACCAAATCCCGACTGATGGCCAGCAAATCCGACACATCCTGTTCCTTGATTCCTGTGATTCGAGAAATCTCCTCATGACTGGGATCTTCCCCCAGTTCCGTGAGAAGGGCCTTCTTGGTTTTTTCAATCTGAACCAACTCATTGGCCCGATTCAAAGGCAGACGAATCATCCGAGATTTTTCATAGATGGCTTTGAGAATGGCCTGACGAATCCACCAGACAGCATAAGAGATGAAATGGTATCCCTTATCCGGATCATAACGATCAATGGCATTCATCAATCCAATATTGCCCTCACTGATGAGGTCTTCTAAAGGAAGTCCCTGATTTTGGAACTTCTTGGCAGTATTCACAACAAACCGAAGATTGGCTTCCACAAGGCGAGCGATGGCCTGCTGATCTCCAGCAACAGCCTTCCGGGAAATTTCGTCTTCTTCGTCTCGTGTCAGGAGGGGGATTCGGTTAATTTCCTTGAGATAGAGGGACAGGGTATTTTCATCATCATGCTTCATTCGAAAGCCTCCTGCCAGCATCCAAGCAAGGGACATGCCAACACAGGCGTAAAAGAAAATAAAAAATCTAATTCATTCTAAAATAAGACTTTAAAAAACTACTCAATTCTGAGAAAAGATCCGGTCTCTCTATTCTTTGGTTAAAAATCCCACTGGAAGTCTCCAAATGCGCTCAAATGTCCCAAAACAAAAAAAGACCGCCAAATGGCGGTCGATTTAAGAGTCATTGTGACACACTCACCTGAGTTGCCTCTGAAGGTGAGTCAGTTTAACCCATTCAATGAGAAACATCCTTATGGACCGGAATGGCAATGATGGAATTCCCCAAGCGTCGACCAGATATAAAATCCACAGGAATGCATCGAAGCCCACTGTCCGCAATAAAAGTGGGAAAAGCAATCAATGTGGTGGTGTATAAAACTTCTCGAGCCGAATCATTCATTTCATGAAGAACTTCTTGAGATCGAAGTTCCACCCAGGAATCCCGAATCATGGCCATCACAGCATCGTGTTCTGGAGCCCCAGAGAAACGGCCAGAAGGACGAGAACTCAAATAACGGGCCAGTTGGATGGCATAGAATCGTTTGGCTTCTTCAGCGTAGTTCATCGCTCCATCTCCCTTCATGAGCCCAAAGATAGCAAAGGCAGGACAAAAAAGGCAAATCCTCACCAAATCTCCGTCTCATCCCCACAAGTGTCCTTCAATAAAGCTCCTCACCCCCTTTTCCTTCGTCCATTCCCTATGAAATTCAGGGGAAGTGCGTTTACTCCATTTCATGGTCTTCTTTCTTTTCTCTTGACCCCCCGACGGGCCATTCCGTATATTCTTTCCAAGCGATGGTTTCCAGCCTTCGGGTTTGGCGACGCACGCGAAAAAACAACAATTTCGAGAGGGTTCAAGATGACCGTCAAACCTCTTCAGGACCGCGTTCTGATCAAGGTGGAAGAAGCCGAGACCAAGACCGCCTCCGGCCTCTACATTCCCGACACCGCCCAAGAGAAAACCCAGACTGGTAGCGTCGTGGCTGTTGGTGATGATGATGACCTCATCACCGTGAAAGTTGGTGACAAGGTGATGTACGACAAGTACGCCGGAACCACCGTCAAGATTGACGGCGACGATCACCTCATCGTCAAGTGCTCTGACATTTTGGCCATTGTGAGCTAAAAGTCTTTTGCAGACGTAGCAAGGCCCTCCTTCGGGAGTGGCCTTTTTTTATGTCCACCTCCCCACCCTGCATGATCTGTTCCTCACCCTCTCAAAAGAGAGGCTAACAATTACGCTCTAAGCGTATATTCGTACTGCCCTCCGTCCATGGTCATCAAAAGAGCCGCGAATCATCATAACAAATATGACGGGCTCACAGCTCCAAGATGTTTTGGCAACCAATATCCGCACTCTCCGCATGAAAAGAAAACTCACTCAAGCCGAGCTTGCAGAAGCTGTGGGAACAAGCACGGGGTACATCAGTGATATCGAACGCAGCATGCGCTGGCCCAGTGCCCGTATTTTGACAGCCCTGGCCACGGCTCTTGGAAAAACACCGTCCCTCTTGCTTCTATCCTCAGATGAGAAAGAACGATTTTCTTACCATCAAGGAATGGAACATCTTCGAGAGAAAACAGAGATGGAACTTTCCCGTTTAGTTCGGGAACACTTTGATCAAGTGCAATATGGCAGGGAAGAGAAATTGAGATAAGATCGACCACGCCACTCGCCTCGCAAGTGGCGTGGTGAAAAACTTTTTTCTGCTCCCAACTGACCTCTATGTGTTCTGCCTTTGCATGAATTCCTGGAAAAGTTGTCAGAGAAGGCTCCATCGCCTTCAACATTCTCCAAAAGTCGCATTTCCCCCCTTCTCTCCAAACTCCCATTTCTTGATAAGCCTTCCCGACTCGCCTTATCATTGATCAAAGATTTAAAGACGCCGAGAGGAAGATATGAAGCGAGAGAATCTCCAGGTAGGGAATCGAACCTACGAATACTACAGCATTCAGGCCTATGCAGAGTCCCAGGGAATTGACGTTTCACATCTCCCAGTTTCTTTGAAAATTCTTCTAGAAAATCTCTGTCGCCATGCACAGTCCCAAGCCGTGAATGCCGAAGACATCAAAGCACTAGCATCCTGGCGGGGAAATGCCGTTCCCAAGCGGGATATTGCGTACCACCCAGCCCGTGTGGTGATGCAAGATTTCACAGGAGTTCCCGCCGTGGTGGACTTAGCGGCCATGCGGGATGCCTTGGCTGAAGCTGGTGGTGATGTCTCCAAAATTAATCCCCAGGTTCCTGTGGATTTGGTGATTGATCATTCTGTGATGGTGGACCATTACGGCAAAGATGATGCGTTTGACTTGAATGTGATGCTGGAGTTCCGTCGAAACCGTGAGCGATACCGCTTCCTCAAATGGGGCCAGGGGGCCTTTGACAACTTCCGTGTGGTCCCTCCCGGAACCGGAATCATTCACCAAGTCAATCTGGAATACCTTGCCAAGGTGGTTTGGACCTCCCAAGAGGATGGGGTTGAAGTCGCCTATCCTGATACCGTTGTGGGAACAGACAGCCACACCACCATGATTAATGGCCTGGGCGTGCTGGGTTGGGGAGTTGGTGGAATAGAAGCCGAAGCCGCCATGCTGGGGCAACCGGTCACAATGCTGATTCCGGAAGTGGTGGGCTTCCGTCTGGATGGGGCTCTTCCGGCGGGATGCACAGCCACCGATCTTGTTCTTCGTGTAGTGAAAATGCTACGAGAAGAAGGTGTTGTTGGTAAATTGGTGGAATTCCATGGGGAAGGATTAGACAACCTCACCCTGGCCGATCGAGCCACCATCAGCAACATGGCTCCAGAATATGGTGCAACCTGTGGTCTCTTCCCTGTGGATGAAGAGCTTCTCTCCTATCTCCGTCTAACCGGGCGCGAGGAAGAACAGATTGCCCTTGTGGAAGCTTATGCCAAAGCCCAAGGCCTCTGGCGCGATTCTCGTAACACCCCTGAATTCTCGGTTGAATTGGTTTTGGACATGGCCGATGTGGTTCCTGCAATGGCTGGTCCTCGTCGTCCCCAGGATCTCATCCCGCTCACCGAGATCCCACAGAACTTTGAAGAGGCTCTCTCCAGCGTCTACGGTGTTCAACCCAGTGAACAGAGCACCACCTCTCCCATTGAAGGAATGGACCACGAACTCTGCCATGGTGATGTGGCCATTGCCTCCATCACCAGCTGCACCAATACTTCCAATCCGGCCGTCCTCGTGGCTGCTGGCCTTGTGGCGCGGAAAGCCCGTGAAAAAGGACTGTTTTCCAAGCCCTGGGTGAAAACGTCCTTTGCTCCTGGAAGCCAGGCCGTTACGGCTTACTTAGAAAAGGCTGGACTGACAGAAGATTTGGATGCCCAGGGGTTCCAGCTCATTGGTTATGGATGTGCCACCTGCATTGGAAACTCTGGCCCCCTGCCTCCTGCCGTGAAAAAAGCCATTGATGAAAAGAACCTGGTCACGGCCAATGTTCTCTCTGGGAACCGAAACTTTGAAGGACGGGTGAGCCCTGATTCAAAGGCCAGTTATCTTGCCTCTCCTCCCTTGGTTGTGGCCTATGCTCTGGCCGGGAACATCCGTAAAAATCTCCATACAGAAGCCCTTGGAATGGGAACTGATGGAGCCCCGGTCTATCTCTCCGACATTTGGCCCACTCCGGCAGAGATTTCAGACGCATTGGGAGCTCATCTGACTCCTGCTCTCTATAAAGAAACCTACGCCGATGTCTTCCAGGGTCCTGAACCTTGGCGGAATCTCAATGCCCCCACAGGGAGCCGCTATGATTGGGAGGCGGAAAGCACCTACATCCGTCGCCCTCCCTTCTTCGATGGCTTTGCCGAAACGTCCAATGGAAGTGAGGACATATTCAAGGCGAAACCCCTTGCCATCCTCCCAGACTCCACCACCACAGACCATATTTCCCCTGCCGGTGCCATTCCTGAGAATGGTCCTGCTGGGAAATACCTCACCTCCAAAGGCATAGAACCCAGAGATTTCAACTCCTTTGGGAGTCGCCGAGGAAATCATGAGGTGATGATGCGGGGAACCTTTGCCAACATTCGCATTAAAAATGCCATGGTTCCCGGAACAGAGGGCGGCTATACCCTCAACCCAGAGGGAAAACAAGACAGCATTTATGATGCTGCCATGGCCTGGGGACAGAAAAACGTTCCTCTCATTGTTTTGGCTGGCAAGGAATATGGCACAGGATCTTCTCGGGATTGGGCAGGAAAAGGCCCCATGCTTCAGGGGGTTCGAGCGGTCATTGCAGAAAGTTATGAACGAATTCACCGATCAAATCTCATCGGAATGGGAATCTTGCCCTTACAATTTAAGAAGGGAGAGTCTGTTGCGTCCCAAGGTTTGGATGGAAGTGAGGAATTCTCCATCACAAATCTTGCCCATTTGAAACCTGGAGCAGAAGTCTCTGTGCAGGTGCGTTCTCAGGATGGAAAAGAATTCTCCCTCAAAGCACTATGCCGCATCGATACCTCGGTAGAGATGGATTACTGGCGGAGTGGAGGAATCCTCAACTTTGTGTTGAGGAAACTGAATAACTAAATCGTGGCCTGCCGCCGGGCGGCCGCGAAGGAGGAGCGATGCGTTTCGACTACGACGTCGTGATTGTAGGGGCTGGCGGTGCTGGGCTCTACGCCGCCCTCGAGGCCTCGGGCGCTGGGAAAACAGCGGTCCTCACCAAGGTGTACCCCCAACGCAGTCATACAGGGGCTGCGCAAGGGGGCATTGGTGCGGCTCTGGGGAACGTCGAAGAAGACCAACCGGACTGGCATGCCTTTGATACCGTCAAAGGAGGCGATTATCTTGTTGACCAAAATGCCGCTGTCATTTTGGCAGAAGAAGCCGTCAAGGCCGTTTACGATTTAGAGAACCGAGGCCTTCCTTTCAGCCGCACTCCAGAAGGCAAAATTGATCAAAGACGTTTTGGAGGACACACCCGAGATTTTGGTGTGGCTCCAGTTCGTCGTTCCTGTTATTCAGCCGATCGAACCGGCCACATGATTCTTCAAACCCTCTATCAGCAGTGCATCAA
>JAKSCK010000072.1 GCA_022360655.1 Spirochaetales bacterium
AGTCATTGGGTATCCCCAATGGGATGATTGGAAAGTGGCGATTGCAACTTTCTAAAGATGGCCCCCTGGCCTTTCCTGGCAACGGAATCGAAGCATTGACGCCTGATCAGAAGAGAATCTGGGAGCTGGAAAAGAAACTCCGGGATGCTGAGATGGATCGAGAGATCCTAAAAAAAGCATTGGCCATTTTCAGCGAAGCACCGAAATGAGATATCGCTTCATCAAGGAAAACCGCTCAAAGTTTCCGGTGGTGAGAATGTACCAGAACCTCAATGTTTCTAAGAGTGGTTATTATCAGTGGTGTGTTTGGAAGAAAGCCACCAATAGAATTGCCCGAGAATCTCTGATGAACCGAATCAGTGAGCTCTTTTATCTTCGACATAAGCAAATGGCCGGGAGTCCTTTGATCACTCAGGACCTGCATGACAGTCCCGAATATCAAAGGGTTCATAGAAGCCGTGTTGCGGCTCTGATGAAGGAAATGGGTCTACGATGCAGGATCCAGAAGAAGTTCGTAGTAACAACCGATTCGGATCATAAGAAACCGATAGCTGAAAATCTTCTGAATCGCGAGTTCAACCCCAAACGTCCCACGGCATATGTTGTTGGCGATATCACCTATCTGCGCGTCGGTTCCCATTGGGAATATCTGTCGGTATTCATCGATCTTTATTCCAGAAAAGTTGTTGGGTGGGATCTGAGCCGGAGGCTGACAGCAGATTCGACATGTCAGGCATTCGGCAAATTTCTGTACCGATACAACAAACCTCATGGAGTCTTGGTCCACAGCGATCGTGGAGCCCAGTATGCAACAGAACAATTTCGAGCATTGCTCACAGACACGAGAGCAATCCAGAGTATGAGCCGAAAAGGAAACTGCTGGGATAATGCGGTGGCTGAATCATTCTTTCATACTTTGAAAACACGCCTGATATATCACAAGAAGTATAGGACGACCGAAGAACTTAACAAAGACCTCTATTGGTATATTGAGATTTACTACAACAGGATCAGGAAGCATTCAGCTAACAGCTGGTTGACTCCAGATGAGAAAGAGCGGAAATATTACGAACAGGAACAAGTCGCTTAACCGGATGTCCGTATTTCCGAGGCAGGATCAACTAAGTCATTTAAACCAGTGAATGTGTATGAAGAAAAAGTACTAATGTTATGCAACTATATGGAGAGTAATTTGTGTCATCAGGCTAAGAGTCAAATATTGATATGAAATACTTCAACTCTATTTGAGCAATATGATAAAAATACATCTTTTGTCATGGAAGTCCTTATTCGAATAAAGATATAACAAATATCGAAAATATAGATGATCATTCAGAGAAAATTAAATGTGAAAAAGTTGGACATATATTCTTTGGTCACACACATACCTGCACACATTTCATGATAAGTTCAACTAAAATGATTAATGCCGGATCCATAGGCTATTCATTGGATGGAGATCCTTCTGCTGAATATGGGATTATTGATATATCATCTGATGGTGTATTAAACTTCTTTCAGAAGAAGATATCATATGAAGTAAGTAGGTATATTAAGCAATTGAGAAAATCAAGTTTTCTGTTAAAGTAAGACCTTATCTTTATGTTGAATAATTCAAGACATTCACCAAATGGGGATTAAATATTTAAGTTGTGAATTCCAGATAAAAACATGATTGTATAGGAATGATAATGAATCAAAAATATTTTATCAGAAAAAGAGAGTGGTATTATAATTTACATATAAAAATTTAAACGCATTAATGATCGGGAATAGTGCAAAAAACAAACGCTAGAACTTAGCAAAGCCTACTGCCGCGATTTTTGCGTAACACAAAAGTGCGCCAGCTGACGGCTTCTAAGCAAAGCAGGCGATATTAAGAACAGGAAATTATGAGTAATCGACTTTAATAAATGAAAAACTAAAAAAATGAAGAAGTTGCTACGATGTTGAAGGCCTTTCACGTTCAGGAAAATCTTGAAGAGGCCACAAAAAAAGGACCAAATCGCAGAGAAGCTGAAGAACATGAAACTTGGAAAGGCCGCTGAAATTGTTCGTACTGGTTCTTTGGAGACATTCTCCTAGGATGATTTTCCAGTTGAGCATTGGAAGCGAATCCGAACCAACAATGGACTTGAGAGAATCATGAAAAAAATCCGAAGGAGAACTCGAGTCATTGACCCTTTCCTAGATGGGGAATCTGCGCTGATGCTTGTAGCTGCTCGACTGCGTCACATAGCGGGATTCACATGGAGTGAACGAAAGTACCTGAATATGGATCTACTCATAGATTATTCAAAGGAGGAGAAAATATCGCAATCCACGGATTTCGTCAGATGAGGCTAAATGAATTTGCGAAAGAAATTTGACTCTCTCTTCAACACCTGTTCCAATCATATCCTTCAGAAGCTCCGTTTCCCCCTGATATGTATAGGTTATGAGAATCAAAGAAAGTCACAAAAAATCCACCTATCAGATATAGTAACAGAGTGTCAGGTGTATAAAAATACGTTAATTACAGGCCAACTCTCTGAGCATTCCTAAACCGGCTCAGTATTGAACGAATTTAAAACCATTTTCATATAATAAATCGCTTATTTCATCAAATACTGGTGAACCTTCATGACCTGGACGTGCCCCCC
>JAKSCK010000106.1 GCA_022360655.1 Spirochaetales bacterium
TATATATAAATATGATATATTAAAGCAAGATTCAGAAATTCAGAGATATGCAGTCGGTCGACTCCAATAACGTTTCCACCTTCCGGTTGAAGGATATCAGTTCATCCACCAAGGTATGGGATATTACTGACCCAAGAAATCCACGGTTGGTGGAAACCGTACCTGACGGTTCCAACCTTTCGTTTACTCTTGCCACTGACTCACTCAGGGAGTTCATTGCATTCAACAATACTGGCTATCTGTCACCTGAAGTGGTAGGTTCTGTTGACAATCAGAATCTTCATGGAATGTCGGCTCCTGAAATGATCGTCATCACGCATCCCAATTTTACAAGCTATGCTAACCAAATAGCTGATCATCACAGAAATGTAGATGGTATGGATGTTTTTGTCACCACTCCCGAACTTATCTATAATGAATTTTCTTCCGGAGCACCAGATGTATCGGCCATTCGTAATTTCATGAAAATGTTTTATGACCGTGCCACCACAGATTCTGAAATACCAAAGTACCTGTTGCTGGTTGGTGACGGATCGTACGACAACAAAACGGTTTCGGCTGATAACACCAACTACATTCTTACCTATCAGTCGTCCAACTCCATTAAGCCAACCAGTTCGTTTGTTACCGACGATTACTTTGCTATTCTTGACGACAGTGAGACCATCACCAACGGAAGCCTGGACCTGGGAGTAGGAAGGATGGCCGTGAAGTCAACCGATGAAGCCAAAGCAGTAACAGACAAGATTCTGCACTATGCAACAAGCTCGGATTGCTATGGTGACTGGAGAAACATTATTTGTTTTACCGGTGATGATGAAGACGGCAATCAGCACATGAGCGATGCAGATTACCTTGCAACGTATGTAGACACAGCGTACTCTGTATTTAATGTTGAAAAGATTTACCTGGATGCTTACCAGCAGGTATCGACTCCGGCCGGTCAGCGTTATCCTGATGTGAATAGTGCCATTGATGACCGTGTAAACCGTGGAGCACTGATTTTCAACTACACAGGCCATGGTGGAGAACTGGGTCTTGCTCATGAATCGGTTATTGATATTAACCAGATCAACTCGTGGAGCAATTACAATCAGATGCCACTCTTTATGACTGCAACCTGTGAGTTCAGCCGGTTTGACGATCCTGAAAGGACTTCGGCAGGAGAATTGATTCAGCTCAATCCGAATGGAGGGGGTGTTGGGTTGTTTACCACCACCCGAGTGGTTTATGCCAGCTCCAACTTTATATTGAGCAGGAACTTCTACAGAGTTGTATTTGAAAGTGATGAAAATGGAGAGCGCTATTGCCTGGGAGACATAATGCGAATCACCAAAAACAATTCGAGTTCAGGTATCAACA
>JAKSCK010000168.1 GCA_022360655.1 Spirochaetales bacterium
CCAATGCATCGGAAGAGTTGAAGGGTAAAATGAAATTGCTGGAGGGGATGATAGGGCAGCCCACTTATGGAACGCTGAAAAGTAATTTCGAGTACAGAGAGATTGTGAAGGATCCCCTCGTTTTCGAAAACTGTTATGTTTTATGGTCGGGAAGGGCGACAAATATAGAGTACGGCGAAGAGAAAATTACCTTTGATTTTCTCGTGGGCTATGAGAATGAAACCGTACTGGAGGGAATTGTCTTTGCGGAGGTTCCCTTCCAGACAGTAATAAACGGATCGACACCCCTGGAAATTCTCGCCCAGATCCGATACAGAAACGGAAAGATCATACTGACCGCCGTATCGCTCAGACCTATTCTCAAATAAAAAACAACTAAACATGCGTTTCGTTTAAATATCTCTTGCTCATAGAAGTTGATCCGTTTATTATCATAAATGAAGCCAGGTTCATATTGAAGATGTACATACACTGGGAGGCAATATGGCAAAAAAAACAACAGAACAGATTACTAAAATTTCCGATACAGAGGGAAAGAACAAAGCGATAGAGGCGGTAAGACTGCAAATCGATAAGGAATTCGGAAAAGGCTCTCTTATGAAGATGGGAGACAAGCTCGATATGGAGATCGATACCATCCCTTCGGGCTCCATTCTCCTCGATGAGGCTTTGGGGGTGGGAGGATATCCCAGAGGCAGGATCATAGAGATATACGGCCCTGAATCATCGGGTAAGACCACCCTCGCTCTTCACGCTATAGCGGAAGCCCAGAAAGCCGGCGGAATAGCGGCCTTTATTGATGCGGAACATGCATTGGATCCCGTTTACGCCAAGGGAGTGGGTGTCAATATAGAAGATTTGTGGGTTTCCCAGCCCGATACAGGGGAACAGGCGCTTGAAATAGCCGAATCGCTTGTGAGATCCGGTTCCGTGGATATCATCATTGTGGACTCTGTCGCCGCATTGACGCCCCGGGCGGAAATTGAAGGTGAGATGGGCGATTCCCACGTCGGCCTTCAGGCCAGACTCATGAGTCAGGCTTTGCGGAAGCTGACATCAATAATATCCAAATCCAATACCTGCCTGGTGTTTATCAACCAGATCAGAATGAAAATAGGTGTCATGTTCGGAAATCCCGA
>JAKSCK010000142.1 GCA_022360655.1 Spirochaetales bacterium
GCAGCAAGCCCTTCCAAACAACTTGTAAATCACATGCGAGTCAAGCTTGCTCTTGTTGAGTTTGTCCCAGTAATTGGCCAAAGAAGTTTCAGCAACATCAAGCTTGGTTTCATGCTTCTTCCCTTTCAAACCAGTCACATCTGTCTTGGTGATGAGCTTAGCCACTGAGTCAATCACTTTGTCAGTGGTGCAATTTGCCACCACCAATGCAACTTTAACCATGGGATGCAATGTGGTCTTGGAAAACTGGGTGTCAACAATTGTGGTCATGAACTCTTCTCCCAAAGTGGGATTCCCACCAAACTGTTTTGACATGTAGGCCAAGAACTTGATCATGCAACCATCTTTTCCACCTGCATGGATTGGGAAGGAGGTGCTTGGCAAATGGGATGCATGGCCAAGCAGTGGATTCTAGCAGGATGATGAATTCCAAAAACATCAGGGTTGATATTGTTTTGGAAACAACTTCAAAACATGTAGGATTTTACCTATTGTTTCAAGAAACCTTGCCTCCATAAAACTGCACAAATTTGCCAACATGCTTTGCATATGCCTGAAGTGAACCTCCATGACAAAGTTCAACAGCAGTCTTGGTATATTGGAGCTCTTCAAGTGGCTTGCTCTTTTGGGCCAACACAATACTGGACATAAGCTGCACCTCATTCTGAACTTCATATGTTGAATTGGAGCTGTTTCCAGCACTTTCAATGATTGAGGGGATGCTGGGCCATTGCTCAACAACCACATGCTTGACAATGGTCCATTGCCAGCCTTCATGAATCATCTTAGACAACTCTTTGTCTCTCAGCAAGTGACTTCCCAAATGGCCACTTGGCCCAGCAATGCTGGGCTGTGAGGTTTTGCAGCAGGCCACAATGGCTTTGCAAAACTGGGTGGTGTGCCCTTTGGCACATGTGAGGTACCTCTCTTTGCCTGAAGGCATGGCCAGCAAATTGCCTGAGTCCATTGCCATTTTCATGTTGAAGTCAACCTGGGTCTTTTTGGTTGCTTCCTCACTGCTGATTTCAATAGCAACAGAGCCACCTAACTGCTGCATATCTGCACCTGCAGCAATGATGGTGCATCCCTTCTGATGCATGCTGAAGGGGTTGATTCCAGTGCCACCCCTATTCAAAGGATGACAAAGGAACAAATCAGGGGTGCACTTCTGCTGGTAAGCCAGCCCTGAGTCCAGCAAAATCTGCTGGATCTCATTCCATTGGCTCATCACACCCATGGTGGACTTGAGAACATCATCAACTCTTTTGCAAATCTCTGGTGAGATATTTGCCATGGCGACTTTCACACAAGTATTAAGCACTTTGATCTTGAATGATGCAGTGGTACCATGTACAAATGAAATTCCTAAAACATGAATGCTTCAAGGTTGCAACAGCAAA
>JAKSCK010000268.1 GCA_022360655.1 Spirochaetales bacterium
GCAGCCGCCGGAGCCTTTGAACGAAAACGCCTTTGGCATGTCCGAGGCGCAACGTGCCGAGTTGGGTATCGGTGAGCTGCCGCGGAGCCTCCATGAGGCGATCCTGCTGACCGAGCAAAGCGATCTTGTGCGGGGCGCTCTTGGTGACCACATTTTCGACAGCTTCATCCGCAACAAGCGGATCGAGTGGAATGCCTTCCGCGCGCACGTGACAGACTTCGAGATTGACCGCTACCTGCAAACCCTGTAAGCGCCGTCGTTGCCCGTCCCGTGAGTTTCAAGGGGGTTTTGTGTACAATTGGCTATGGCCAATATAGAAGCACGTCGGTGGCGGCGTCCTGACGCGCCGCCCCTATACGACCCCATCCATGAAAAGGATGCTTGCGGAACCGGTTTTATCGCACAGGTCTCCGGCGTCCCGTCGCATGATATCGTCAGGCAGGCAATCACTGCCGTCACCAATCTCACGCATCGCGGCGCGGTGTCCGCTGATGCCCGCACGGGCGATGGCGCGGGCATTCTGACACAGCTCCCACGCAAGCTGCTCCTCCGCGAGTTGGCAGCGCAGGGAATCACCGATGTCTCCGGCGACGACCTCGCCGTCGGTATGATCTTCTTCACGCCCGCCGATCCTGAAGGCGCGAAACACGCCGCAAAGACCATCGAGAAGGAAACGGACCGCCGTGGTCTCCGCTTCCTCGCTTGGCGCGACGTGCCGAACGATTCGTCCGTGCTCGGCGAGCAGGCGCTGGCGACGCTGCCGGACATCCGGCAGGCAATCATCGCTTGTCCGGCTGGCATGGACAAGGATGCCTTTGAGCGAGCCCTGTATCTGGTGCGGCGAGCCGTCGAGGCAGAGATGACCGGACGGGGTGATGACGAGTTCTACATCCCGTCCTTTTCGTCACGGACGGTCGTGTACAAGGGCCTGCTTGTCGCGACCCAGTTGTCGGGCTTCTATAAAGACCTTGATGACCCCGATTTTGAGTCGGCCTTGGCCGTCTTCCACCAACGCTATTCCACCAACAC
>JAKSCK010000219.1 GCA_022360655.1 Spirochaetales bacterium
CCACAACCGTACCTTGTCTGCAACATTCAACTCAGCTCCGTGTGTAATCAGCACTTCGATCACCTCATAATGCCTTGCCTCTGCTGCAAGTGTGAGGGGCGTGGATCCATCCTGAAGATATAAGAAACACTCTGTCAATCCATTTGAATGCAGCACCTAGATACTCACCTGACCTTGAAGTGCACAGCATTGCTCACATCACTGATTTGAGGACAAAAATTGCCAGAAGCACTGCTTCCAAAAATCACACTGGGTTATCACAGTACTGCACTATTGTGTTGAAACAACAAACTAAACGATGGCACCCTGTATTTCCAATCCCAGCTTTCCTGTGTTCAACATAAGACAGAAGCCTTCCAGAAATATCATTCAGCCCCACTGGCCTCCTGATAAAGTGCTCAGCAAACACAACAATTTTACGTACATCATCCCACAAGGATACGACCACAAAATTATGCCCGTTGCTAGTCATTTGCGATTCCTTACAGGACGACATGAACCCTACAAGTCAAAGGCACAAGCAAGACATCCAGGAGCTTCTGCGTTTCCGAGCATCAAGTATCGAGCTAGTGAGCATGATACAAGATCATGTACATATCCATCTGTTGATGGCACAGGATTCGAATCACATTTCCCTCAATCACATCATTCTGTGCCCATGTCCACTCAAATTCCTTGCAATTTCCCACAATACCCCAAAGGACAGACACGCCTTCCTTCAGCCTCAACAGTATCGTTCATGATGAACAACATTGCTACAAAGAGTGCACAAGGGTGATTTGCAAATATTCTAAAATCCCATCCACAACTGCAAGTTAGCTTTCAAGCATATGCCATCGTTGAAGAATTGGGGCAAATTGCAAATCCTTGACGACAGCCAAGATGCACATATCTTGTCAAATCGCCTTGATGCAAACCTTGGGTCCTGATCACCTCTTCTTTCATGAGTGGTAAATAGGCCAGTTGCCATAATGAGGGACATGTGGAGCCCCAGGCAATGAGGTTGGAGAAACACAAGCAGGTATATAGAACAG
>JAKSCK010000218.1 GCA_022360655.1 Spirochaetales bacterium
CACCTGCCACGTAAGCAGAGCGTTTACGTCCTTTGCAAACCGCAGAGGGGGTGCAGAAAAAGTCGGTGACAAAAAACCATGGGTTTTCCTATGGTAATTTGCACCAGAAGTTGGGATTATGGGTTTTCCTATGGGTTTTCCTATGGGTTTTCCCAATTTCCTATGGGTTTTCCTATGATTTTCCAAATTTCCTATTGATTTTCCTTTAATTTTCCCCAATTTTCTATGGGTTTTCCTATGATTTTCCCATTTTCCTATGGTGATTTCTATGGTTTTCCTATGATTTTCCTATGGTTTTCCCATGGTTTAAACGTTTACCAGAGGCTGAGTTACCGCCGTCCCCCCTCACTCGTGCAGACTCACACCTTGACATCCGGATCGGGATAGCGGATGGTGCGGCCATCGTGTGTCACAGCGTAGGGGACACCGCGAGGGCCTACGAAGAGAGTGGAGGCTTAAAATAAAATTTTTCCAGATCAAAAAAAATTAAAACACCTGGATCAAAAAAAAATTATTGCCTGCTCAATCTAAATTTAATGGTGGGTTGGGTTTAATTTTTTTTTGATCTGGAAATATTTGTTTTTGATCCCCTGAGGCTAGGGGAGGTTAAGCTGCTGCTCGGGTTAGCCCGGAAGAATTAAAAAAGAATTATTGCTAACCACTGATAGACTACTCATGTGCGTTCTTCATTTGTGTTTTCAATGTGTTTCCTTAATGCTTTCATGTTTTTCAATGATTTTTCACATCTTTTCATTGCTTTGTCCATGGCTGTCTTTAACTTTTCTATAGCTTGCATTGAGTCTCCAAGGTGTTCATGAAATTTTCCATGTTTTCATCAAATGTTCCATGTTTTTCATCAAATTGTCCGTGTATGTTGGGTCCTTTTTATGTTTCACTGAACGTTAGTTAAAGGTTTCTGTAGGGTTGGTTCAGGTTCTATTTAAGGTTTTTAAGGCTTAGATTACGATCTATTTCGCCTTTGTTTAGCGGCACATGATGTGCATATAAATACCTATAGTTGCGTGGATGTAATAAAACTTACATAGACATAAATAAATACATACATACTACATCCAAAAATAAAAATACATAGGCAGAGTAATATGTTTACAAGAATGCAAGCTTGGATGAAACTTTGAAAAAAAGGCGGTAAGGGAGGATTGGGGGGACGGCGCAGCGCCTCCCCCCAACGCAGAATGACTATA
>JAKSCK010000058.1 GCA_022360655.1 Spirochaetales bacterium
ATTGTAAATACCAGCAGTTGCATTCATAAGCTTATCGATTTATGAGTATATGCTACTTAAGCGGAATACTTGTTGATATGATTAATAGACATAATTCCCCTGTTGATCTAATACTTTTTGTTTTGTTCACGGATTTACAGAACTTTGTCTTCAGGTGGTGAAATACTTTAAAAAAGCATTGTTATGCTGCCACAGGATCAAAAATAAACCTTAATACATTCATTATGAGATACTATCTGGCTCTGTCACTGATTTTTGTCATTTCAATGTTTAAGGTTTCCTTTGCACAGGAAGGTAGTTCTGATGTCAGTATATTGACTCAAACATTGCGTGGTACAGTTGTGGATACTGACTCAGACAACCCTATTTTCGGAGCAAACATTGTTATTAAGGACAGCCAGCCACTTATGGGGACTTCCACAGATGAAAACGGAAAGTTCAGGCTAGAAAAAGTACCGGTGGGAAGAGTGACACTGGAAATCTCCTCACTTGGTTATGAGCCCAGGACTGTACCGAATGTTGTTGTTACCTCCGGAAAAGAAGTCGTTCTGAATATCACCCTGCAGGAAAACTTCACCACCCTTAGTGATGTAACTGTCAGCAGTAGCAGAAACAAAGGTGAGGTACTAAACGAAATGGCCACTGTTAGTGCCAGAACTTTTTCAGTGGAAGAAACCAAAAGATATGCTGGTTCACTCAACGATCCTGCCCGAATGGTATCAGCCTTTGCAGGTGTCACCGGCGATGCGTCGGGCGGAAATGAAATCGTTGTGAGGGGCAATTCCTCAAAAGGCATTCTTTGGCGCCTCGATGGTATTGAAATTCCCAACCCCAATCATTTCTCGGATGAAGGCTCAACGGGTGGCCCTATTAATGCGCTGAACAGCACCATGCTGGCAAATTCAGACTTTTATTCGGGAGCTTTTGCCCCGGAATATGGCAATGCTGTTTCTGGTGTTCTTGACATGAAACTGCGGTCGGGCAATATGGAGAAAAGGGAGTCTTCTGCCAATATCAATGCAGCCGGGCTGGGTGCCACTTTTGAGGGGCCGTTCATCAAAGGTAAAAATGCATCCTACCTGGTCAACTACAGGTATTCTACCGTAGCACTGCTGGATGCTACCACCCTGGTAGATTATGGAGGAATACC
>JAKSCK010000136.1 GCA_022360655.1 Spirochaetales bacterium
AATCGAGGAAGGACTTTGCAAAGCAATCTTTGTATTCCAAGCAGAATACACGTACCTCTGCCACAGTATCCGGCTGTAGCTCAAACCCAAAATGGATCTCCTCTTGCCACTCATTGGCGTCATCATCAATCATCTTCTTCTGTTCTTCCGACACTCCAACCATTTGAGAAGCTGTGCAATCCTCCTCGAAGAAAATTTCCTCTTTCTCCAGCCCAAATTGGGCAAGCATGGCATCTGGCTCCTCTGCGATCTCCTCGCCATATCCCCGTGATGAATCATCATTTGCCCCTAATTCTGCATCCGAATTTTGTGGTGGTAGTACTTCTAATTGCCTTCTTCGCTGTCTGACGCTCACACTTCCACCCAAACAGTAAATGTCCGATGCAAAATCTGCGCGACTGGATGTCTTGCGGAGCCAATCCCGCCCTAGTAGAATGTTGTACAATCCGTGGGATTTCATATATCGCGCTATGATCGCAGCGCTGATCCCCTCCACTTCTGCTTGCACCTCTCCCTCAAGCTCGTACACCTTCTCCATCTGACCATTCGCTAGCTCAATTTCCGGCAATCGCTGCGTCCTGATGCGCAAACCGAGCTTGTCGACGCATGCCCTATCGACTAATGTGTGTGATGAACCCGGGTCGAGGATGACGCGATTTACGGTACGTCCTGCCAATCGACATTTCGCATGAGTCCCTATGGCTTTCCATGCATTACGCGCAGCTGCCTCTGTTTCGATTGTCATCGCTTCGTCCTTGCCGTCGCCCGACTGTTCTTTTGGTTTCCTTTTTGTGGGTCCCAACATCTCACGCAATGCCAAAACAAATTGCATATATGCTTCGCGTTTCGATACACCTTGCACCAAACTAATGGGCAACACACAGTGTTGTGCAACATGTGCCTTCCATTCCGGTTTCAATTCCCGCCTTTCATCGCTGTCGCGATCCTTCCCCCTTGCGTCGTTTACGTCCATCGGCCATACGTGCAATTGGCTGGCTTACCTCACTCCATGCAGGAGTATCGTCTGACACATAACCCTCACGTGCGCCTTGCTCTATTTCTAGGCCACTTTCATCATCTCCTTGTAGCCATTGTGCGACTCTTGCTGCCCCCTTGCG
>JAKSCK010000118.1 GCA_022360655.1 Spirochaetales bacterium
ATCACTGATAGGAAGTTTAATCACAGTGATAGCAAAGTTCAGGGTATTCGATTCTGATCCCTTACGTACCGTTGCAATCAGAGTTCCGCTTTCATCACCTGAAGTGAATGAGGGGCGGGAAACCGTTCCATCACTGCTCACAGAAGCAAGAGCACTTGTGTTCCAGCTCACAGTTGTTCCATGAAGTCCAGTTGTGGCTAATCCAAGATTCCCGGTCACACTGGTGGCCGAATCTCCAGAGACATAGGTGATGGCTAAGGCCGCTGACGCCAGACTCACCGATTCTGAATCACTGATGGGCAAGGCTGTGACTGTGATGGGGAAGTTCACCGTATCAGATTCTGAGCCCTTACGCACTGTCGCAACAATGGTTCCAGATTCATTCCCTGCTGTGTAAGAGGGCCGTGCCACCGTTCCATCATTCCCAACAGCAGTCAAAGCACTCGCATCCCAAGAAACACTGGTGCCTTGGAGTCCTGTTAGAGTAAAGGTAAGATTTTGAGTCACACTGCTCGCTGTATCTGCACCCTGGTAACCAATGGCAAGGCCAGCAACTGCCGCATTGACCGATTCACGATCATTGATGGAAAGGCGAGCAACCGTGATGGGGAATGTGGCTGTTGCCGATTCACTTCCCTTTGTGATTGTAGCAATGACATTCCCAGATTCATCACCCTCAGTGAATGTGGGTTGCGTCACAACACCTGTATCCGTGACATTTGCTAAGGCACTCGCATTCCAGGCAACAGCTGTTCCATGCAGTCCCGTTGCTGTGAAGGTGAGATTTCTCGTGACATTGGTAGCAGAATCACCAGGTTGATAAGCAATGTTTAAGGCCGCCGCTGCTAAGGTCACCGATTCTAAATCTGTGATGGGAAGTGCTTGAACCGTTACTGGGAAGTTCACCCTGGCCGATTCACTTCCTCGTGTGATGGTGGCCACAATCGTTCCACTTTGATCACCTGCCGTGAAGCTGGGCCGACTGACGGTTCCATCATCATTGACTGTGGAAAGTGCACTTGCATCCCACGTGATGGTGGTGCCATGCAAACCAGCAACTGGCAAACTTAAATTGCTGACAATATTTGTTGCTGTATCAGAACCCTGATAACCAATCATGAGCACCGCAGCTGCAGCATTCACCGCTTCGCTATCTGTGGCCACCATGGCTGGTACCGTAATGGTAAATGTATGCTCTGTGAATCGACCATTCTTATACTTTATGGTTGCCTTAATCTCAGCGGTCACATCGGGATTGCCAAAGCTTGGTTGAATGAGGGCACCAACAGAATCAATGGCCCCATGACTGGTGGTTTCCCAAGTGATGGTTTTCCCACCATCAAGAGCGGTCAGCAGTGTCAAATCTGCTGTGGCCAGTCCGAGTGCATTGAGCTCTGGGGGTTTCAGTTCATCATCTGAAACAATTCTATCATAGTAGTAGGAGATTTCTGTCAACAATTCGTTCTTACAGCCAAGAACAAAAAGCACTGCGATTGCCGTGATTAAAGCCAACTTATAATGCCCAGTATTCCACCACTTCTTGTTCATGACAATTTTACTAGCAATTCTCATGCCATGAGTTAGCCTGAGAAGTCGTCACTTAGAAGTACGAGATGGTTTGAAAAAATTGACTCTGTCAGTTTTTATTGACACTCCTCTCCCGTAGGGGTCGATATAAACAGTCTTCACGAATCAGAAATCACAACGGTGAGATAATATGTGGCCAGGCGAGCTTCCGAACCCTTTTGAATCACAAGGTTCACCAAAGCACGAACGGTATCACCAGCCACATATCCTCCACCAGGACTTGTATCCACTGCTCCATTCGGTGAAATACGCGGGTGAAGGTTGGTGGAAAGAGAAAGAGAGGTTCCATACGGACCAGAACTTGAAAAGTTCAAGTCTTGAGTCACCGATGAGGTGCTGTCGCCATCGGCAAATCCATAGTAATCCAAGGCATTAGCAGAGACAAAGTCCACAGCCTGGGCATCACTTGGATTAAGACTTATGACCGTAATGGTAAATGCTCTGTTCTGAGACTGACTCCCTTTGCTGATGGTAGCTGTTAAATTTCCATTTTGGTTTCCAGCAGAAAAACTTGGTTGAGTCACCTGCCCTGTATCTGTTACAGCAGAGAGGGCACTTGCATCCCAACTCACTGTGGTTCCATGAAGCCCCGAAACGGGCAATGTGAGATCTCCAGTCACATTGGTGGCCGAATCCCCAGCGGAATAGGTAATGGCCAATGCGGACGATGCCAGAGAAACAGACTCGGCGTCTGTAATGGCAAGAGCAATCACTGTGATGGAGAAATTCTTTGTGGATTGCTCACTCCCCTTGCTCACTGTTGCAATGATGTCTCCAGACTGATTTCCGGCCGTAAAGGTGGGCTGAATCACTACTCCACTATTGGCAACGGCACTAAATGCTCCAGCATTCCAAGCAACGGTTGTTCCATGAAGACCGGATAATGTGAAGGTCATATCTCCTGTAACACTCGTTGATGAATCTCCACTTTGATATTGAATGGTAAGAGCCGTGGTGGCCAAAGAAACTGATTCGGCATCTGTAATGGGCTGGGCTAAAACTGTGATGGTATAACTCACCGTTGTACTTTCCCCGCCTCGAGTAATCGTGGCCACAACGGTTTGAGTTTGATTTCCTATAGAGAAAGACGGTTGAACAACCGAACCATCATCATTGATTGCAGGATGAGCACTAGCATCCCAAACTATCGTGGTGCCATGCAAACCCGTTGAAGGAAAAGAAAGAGATCCACTCACTCCTGATGCACTTTCACCTGAAGGATACCCCACCATCAGCACAGAAGCAGCATCGTTCACAGCTTCCGAATCTGTGGCCACTAAGGCAGGAACCGTCACTGTAAACGAATGCTTTGAAGTTTTTCCATTCTTGTATTGGACGTTTGCGTGTATCTGAGCTGTGATATCAGGATTTCCAAAACTTGGTTGCAAAAGCTCTCCAAGAGAATTTACGGCACTGTGTTCTGAAGTTTCCCAATAAATTGAACTTCCCTCTTCTAATTCGGAAAGAAGTGTGAGATTGCTTGTTGCTAATCCAGAAGCATTGAGTTCTGGAGGACGCAGGTCCTGATCTGAAAGATTTCTCACATAGTATTGATTAAGCTCGTTCAGAATCCGGTTGTGGCAACTTTGGAGCACCATGGCTCCAACGAATAAAAGAAAAAAGAGTCTCTTGCTTACCAGTATAGTTCTTGTGTTCATTTTTCACCCTCTTTCACTCTTCTGAATCATTCTTGATTAAATTGCAAATAAAGCTCTGAAATTCAGGAAGATATCATGGATCAAACGGTTTCATCGTCCATACAGGATGGCCGGACAGAGAACGACCCCCTCTTCTTTTGAGAAGGGGGGGGCAGATTTAGAATGATGTGTATTGGCTCGATGTTCCCCAGTTACCGAAAACAATACCTGCATTTAAGGCATCTAAACGGACTCGGAATTGATAGTCCCCTGTTGCTAATTGCGCCGTCGTCCAACCAAAGCGCACAGTGGAAGAGCTCGCATCGGCTGTTCCTGGAGGGATTTCCGTCCAATCACCCCAAGATCCAGTAAATTCACGGTATTCCACCCTGTAATAATTCGTTCGAGATTCATTAGCAGGACGAGTAAATTCAAGGAATCGCTCTCCACCACTCATGGAAATAGAGAAGCCACTAGGAACTGGAATGCTTGGCGCAGTAAGAATTTCCACATCAAGATTCCCTGTTTGAGCCATTACACGAACAGCTCCCCGCGAGACTTGTGCTTGCAAACGGCCACCTGTAAAACTCCCCGCTGGTATAAACCAGTCCGTTGAGGTTGTATTCACAACTCCAATATTGCTGATACGAGCATGGGTAGAGGTCCATGAAAGCGTTGTGCCGTAATCACCAATCGTTTTTAAGGTCAAATCTTGCGTGATGGAAGAACTTGTATCTGGGTCTGTGAATTCGATGTAATCCATAATATTTGACACAACTTCATTCACGGCTTCGGCGTCAGTGGGTGGTACGCGAAGAACCGTGATGGTGAAGGTTTGCGTTGCGGATTCTCCCCCCTTCTCAATGGTGGCAACAAGATTCCCAGTTTGATCAGCACCAGGAAAAGCGGGACGAGACACCACACCGGAATCACTCACTGTGCTCAGCGCACTGGCATTCCATCGCACAGTGGTACCATGCAGACCCGTCGTGGGCAAATTCAGATTTCCTGTGACGGCTGAAGCACTATCTCCTGGAGTAAAGGTGAGAGAAAGAGCTGCGGCTGCAAGAGTCACAGATTCTGAATCAGACACTGGAAGAGCCGTCACTATGACATAGAATGTCGCCATGGCTGTTTCCGTTCCCTTGGTCACAGTAGCGCGAATATTGCCACTTTCATCACCCGCAGTGAAGGTTGGACGAGAAACCCCACCAGAATCCGAAACCGAAGAGAGACCACTGGCATCCCAAACAACAGTGGTGCCATAAAGGCCTGTCAATGGAAGTGTCAGATTCTCAGTAATGCTGGAAGAAGAATCTCCTGAAGCATAGGTGATGGCTAAAGCTGCAGCTGCAGCTGTAACGGACTCTAAGTCCGTAGGATTCAACCGAAGTACTGTGATGGAGAAGCTCAACGTGTTGGTTTCGGAACCTTTCGACACGGTTGCAACCAGTGTCCCACTTTCATTTCCCGAGACAAAGGACGGACGGCTCACAGTTCCTGTATTTGTCACTGAACTCAATGCCGCCGCATTCCATGCCACACTGGTTCCATGCAAACCGGTTGTACTCAAAGTCAGATCCCCTGTGACACTTGTGGATGTATCCCCTGAAGAATAGATAACCTGAATTGCTGCTGAAGCAAGAGTCACAGATTCTGCATTCGTGATGGGTAAAGCCAGAACCGTCACGGGGAAGTTGACTGTATCCGTTTCTGCCCCTTTGCGCACTGTGGCCACAATGGTTCCAGATTCATTGCCAGCAGTGTAGGAAGGCCGATTCACTGTTCCATCATTGGTAATGGAGCTGAGAGCTGAGGCATCCCAAGTGATGGTTGTACCTTGAAGGCCTGTCAAAGGTAAAACCAGGTTACGGCTAATGCTTGTGGATGTATCCGCACCTTGATATCCAATGGATAGAGCAGCGATGGCTGCATTCACCGACTCAATATCATTGATGGACAATCGAGCAACAGTGATGGGGAAGTTGACAGTATTCGTTTCGGAGCCTTTTGTGACCGTAGCGATGATTATTCCTGCTTCATTGCCATCTGTAAAAGATGGCCGAGAGACAACACCAGCATCGGTTACCGAAGTCAGGGCACTCGCATCCCAACGGACGATGGTCCCATGCAACCCTGTTGAAAGAAGAGTTAAATCTCCTGTTACTGAGCTTGAGGAATCTCCAACTTGATAGCCAATAGAGAGTGCAGCACCGGCAAGTGTGACGGATTCCAAATCCGTCACAGGCAGTTTCAAAACGGTGATGGGGAAACTCACATTGACGGTTTCCGAGCCTTTTGAGACCGTAGCAACAAGAGCTCCAGTATTATTGCCAGCAGTGAAGCTAGGCTGAGTAACGGTTCCATCATCTGCCACAGAAGTCAGAGCACTGGCATCCCAAGAAAGGGTGGTTCCATGCAGTCCAGAAAGAGGAAGAGTGAGATCACGGGTAATGGAATTGGCAGAATCTCCTGGTTGATACCCAATCATCAAAAGTGCTGACGCTGCGGCAACGGCCTCTGCATCCGTGGCTACCATAGCGGGAACGATGACTGTGAAGGAGTGCTGACTCGTACGCCCACTTTTGTAACGGATGGTGGCAATGATTTCACCAGTCACATCAGGTTCAGAAAAATTGGGCTGAATCAAGGCACCAACTGAATCAATTCCACCATGCCTAGACGTATCCCATGTGACTGTTTTCCCCCCTGAAAGGGTGGAGATCAAGGTTAGATCCGCCGAGGCAATATTCAATGCTGTGATTTCTGGTGGAAAGAGGACATCATCTTCAAGGGTGGGATCATAGAAATGATTAATTTCTGTCAACAACTCATTTTGGCAACCTACAAACACAAGAAGAAAAAAAAGAAGTGTTGCAGAAAGAGAAGAAAATTGTTGGCCGAAATATTTCATTTAATTACCTCTTTTATATTACTAACTCACTAATATTTAATATTCCACAAGATTTCCTTGGTATCCGACAAAAGCTAAAAACAATGAGAAGATACTCCAGGCATCTCAAGATGCCTGGAATTAAATCATACACAAACCTAGAAACTGGAATACACAACAGTTTCGGCCCAGGGTCCCGTTTGAGAATTCCGAACATAGCGGACACGGAATTGATAACTACCAGATGCTAAGGCTGCTGTGGTCCAACCAAATCCCACATTTGAAGTATTTCTATTCAACTCTCTTCGACTGTACGAATTGAGTCTTTGCCAGGCCCCATGGAAGCTTCCTGTACGAACACGATACTCAATGTGATAGTCAGAGAATGATTCAAAATCCCCAGTGTAATTGAAACGAAGGTAGCGATACGTGATTCCCCCCCGTCCATTCACAGTTGTTCTGAATCCTGTAGGTTGAGGAGCAGAAATAACCGTTTCTGAACGGACAATGGCTCCAACATTCACATTCTGAGTTGCAGTGTTCTTTGTCACCGTCGCAACCAAAATCCCTTGAATATTTGTTTCAGCAGGAAGCCACCAGAGCTGAGATTCCCGACTCACTGTTCCACCTGAGCCAATATTGGAATGCCCATCGGTATTCCAACTGATGGTGGTTCCATAATCACCAACTGTTTTCAAAGTGATATTTTGAGTAATTCTAGAAAGGCTATCGCCATCCTCAACATCCACATAAGAGGCAATGTCATTCACCACCAATTGCACTGATTCAGCATCCGTTAGGGCTCTTCGAAGAACTGTTATTGAGAAATTACGACGCTGTATCTCGGAACCTTTACTCACAGTGACAACAAGATTTCCACTTTCATTACCGGAGCTATAGGATGGTCGAGTCACTGTACCGGAGTTGTCCACTGAAGAAAGTGCACTGGCATCCCAAGAAAGAGTTGTACCATGCAATCCTGTTGTGGGAAGTGTCAAATTTCCAGTCACAGAAGATGCAGAATCTCCAGATTGATAGCCAATCGCCACTGAAGCGGAAGCTGCCACTACCGATTCTTGATCTGTAATGGCCCGCTTGATGATTGTTAGTGTGAAATTCATCGTGGCGGTTTCTGATCCCTTCGAGACACTTGCAATGAGGGTTCCAGATTCATGGCCTGAAGAGAAGGACGGACGAGTCACCACCCCTGCATCGGTGACCGATGACAGACCACGAGCATCCCAGGAGACAAGGGTTTCATAGAGGCCTGTTACTGGCAGAGAGAGATTCCCTGTCACAGAGCTTGCCGTATCACCGGTCTGATAACCAATGGTTAGGGCCGATGCGGCGGCTGTCACTGACTCAAGATCCGTTGGTGATAAGGCGAGAATCGTTTGAGGAAAGTCCAGTACAACCGATTCAGCCCCTCTACTCACAGTGGCTCGAAGAAACCCTGTTTGTGACCCCTCCGTGAAACTTGGACGGCTCACCACACCAGAATCGGTCACAGTCGAAAGTCTGCTGGCATCCCAATTGATGGTTGTTCCATGCAAGCCTGTGGTGAGCAAACTCAGATTCTGGGTAACAGAGGAAAAGGAATCTCCCGGTTGATAACCCACCCGAAGAACCGCGGAAGCGGTCGCCACAGCTTGGACATCATTGGCCGCCATGGCAGGAACGGTGATGGTATAACGATGTTCTGTGGTTCTACCATTCTTGTACTGAATGAGAGCGATGATATCCGCTGTGATGTCAGAATTGCCAAAACTGGGCTGAACCAATGCTCCAAGTGAATCAATACCACCATGCTCTGTCGTATCCCAAGTGATTAGCTTACCTCCCGGTAAAACAGTTCTTAACGAAAGATCACCAATGGCAAGTCCAGATTGGTTCAATTCAAGTGGACGAAGTTCTTCATCCGTTACGTTTTTTTGGTAGTACTGATTGATTTCTGTCAAAAGCTCGTTTTGGCATGATGCAAGAAGCAAAACAAGGAGAACAAAGACAGATAAACTTTGACGACGTAAACCAAACATTTTGGACACCTCTTCTCTTTCTCGAGAAGATACAAGCAATTTCCGCGCCAAGTTTGTTATTGGCACGGTCTTTCAAATCAGACAACAGCATGGCGACGAAACGTCGGATTCAGGAATGTCAAAATGAATTGACATTGAGGCAAAAGAGATTCACTTATCGTGACCTTAGGAAAATTCAATTCCGAGAGAATGCTCTTAATAAGGTATAGCCAAGGGCCATGATTAGAAGTTCAATAAGCTCCGTGTTGTGCCCCAAGATCCAGTACGAGAATTTCGTGTGATTCGGACTCTGAATTGATAGGTTCCGGTGGGTAAGCCTGCTGAAGACCATCCTAAACTGATGTATGAAGTCAAGAATCGAACATCACCAGGATTTGTGGATGCCCATGAAGACCAAGATCCACTACTAAAGGAACGATATTCCACTTCTATATTTGAAACGGTATCCACACCATTGGCTCTTGGGAATTGAATGTATCGGAAACTTGCAGTGTTAAGTCTTGAGAAACTGGATGGTACTGGAGGTGAAGGAACGGTTTCTACAGTGACAGAAATTGCAAATGTGCGGCGAGCCACAATACCATTTTTAGAAATGGAGGCTTCCAGACTGGCATTCACGCCGCTTCCTACTGTAATCCACCAATCAGAAACAGAAGTATCAACGGATCCATCCGAATCGATTTGAGGATGCCGGTTTGTGTTCCAAACAATGCTGGTTCCATGAGCTCCATCCGTCAGAAGAGTGATATCACTGGTCACACCTGCCGCTCCACCCTCACCTTCGGCATATTCCACATAGGACATGATGTCATTGGCAACGAGATTCACAGCTTCCTGATCTGTGATGGGAAGACGAGTCACCGTGATGGGGAAATTCACTGCAGTGGATTCAATTCCCTTGGAAACCGTAGCTACAAGAGTTCCCGACTCACTTCCTGTGGTGTAAGAAGGACGTGACACAACACCTGAATCGGTCACAGAACTCAAATCACTTGCCACCCAACTCACAGAAGTTCCATGTAAACCTGTTGTCGGAAGGGTAAGGTTTGCGGTCACACTGCTGGCTGAGTCTCCGACTTGATAGGTGATGGCAAGGGCTGCAGCGGCTGCAATAACAGATTCTGCATCTGTAATGCTTGCTCGAGAGACCGTGACAGGGAATCGAACCGTTGTTGATTCACTCCCTTTTGCCACCGTGGCAATGATGATTCCGCTTTCATCACCAACCGTAAATGAAGGTTGACTAACCTCTCCATTGTCAGAAATAGAAGAAAGATCACTTGCGTCCCATTGAATGGTGGTGCCATGCAGACCCGTTGTGATGAAGGTGAGATCATTGGTGATGGAAGAGGAAGTGTCCCCCCCCTGGTAACCAATACTTAATGCAGCCGCAGCGGCCGTGACCGATTCTAAATCTGTGATGGCTTGCTTCATCACCGTGAGAGGAAAATTCACCAGAACCACTTCACTTCCCCTGCTGACGGTAGCGATGACAGCCCCCGTCTCATCACCAGATAAGTAGGCTGGACGATGGACGGATCCATCATTCATAACACTGGTCAGGGCACTGGCATCCCAACTCACACGAGTTCCATGCAAACCAGAAAGGGGGAAACCAAGAGGACCTGTCACTTGGGTGGCGGAATCACCTGGTTGATAAACAATCATCAAAACGGCCGCTGCTGTCGTTACGGCTTGTGCATCCGTCGCAGCCATAGCTGGAACAGTGACCATAAAAGTGTGTTGGCTGGTCTTCCCATTCTTATACCGAATGGTGGCCTGGATCATGGCCGTGATGTCTGATTCACCAAATTCCGGTTGAATAAGAGCCCCAATCGAATCAATACCATTGTGCTCCGAGACATCCCATTGAACGGTTTTTCCTCCACTCAAAGATGCAACCAATGTCAGAGGTCCCGTTGCAATCCCTTGTTCTGTTAGCTCAGGAGGACGGACATCGATGTCTTCGATGGTTCTCTCATAATATTCATGGATCTCGTTGAGAAGTTCATTGTTGCAACCAAGAATAAAAATTGAGAAGAAAAGAATAAAACCTACACACATTTTCATCATCTACCTCAATCGGCTTAGATGATTAAGCAATTTCCATGCCATATCATGCTGTTTTGGTAATATTTATATCACCACTCATTTTCAGAAGTTGAACCATAAAGAAATGACCAAGATGGAAACTGAGAGGGTTTACCCCATGCGCCTCTGGATGTGGGCTTGTATCACTTCTCAAGCAAATAAAAGGGTTCATATCAAACAAAAACTGTCATCTTTTCTTGTCTCATCACAGGCTTTGTCATTGTTATTTGACGGATCATCCAGAGAACAATTTGCATCGATTTCCTAAGGGAATACTAAAAATTGGAATACTGAGGCGTTTCTGCCCAAGCGCCATACACACCATTACGAACAATACGCACGCGAAACTGAATATCCCCTTGGGGTAATTGAGCTTGAGTCCATCCAAACCGTGCAGGATTTGCCCCTGTTGTTGCGGCCCCAGGAGGAGGTGTTGCAGCCCAAGCTGTGAAGCCATCAGCGGAAGGACGTCGGTACTCAAACTCATAGTTTCCGATTCCAACTGTTCCAGGTAGAGCTGAAAATTGAAGATAACGATAACCACCGGGAGCATAAATTGAAAAACCAGATGCCACAGGAGGCAAAAGCACAACCGTTAAAGAGAACGGTCGTGTTGTTGTCACTGCATTCTTTGTGACTGTGGCCACAATTTCTCCAGTCACAGAATTGATGTTGGTATCCCACCAATCCCCTGCTGGCAGGCTCACAGAACCATCATCTCCGATACTGCTATGACCAGAAGCATCCCAGCTCACAGTGGTTCCATGTAACCCTATAAGCGGGAGCGTCAAAGATGCCGTCACCGAAGTTGCGGTATCCTCTCCAGCAAAACTGAGGGATAAATCAGTAGAGGCGAGAGTCACCGCATCACTATCTGTGAGGGGCAAACTCATCACAGTGAGAGGAAACGATTTCGTTGAAGACTCTGTCCCTTTTGTGACGGTTGCAATGATGGTTCCAGATTCATCACCTTCTGCATATGAAGGCCGTAAAACCGCACCATCTGTGGCGATGGAAGCCAATGCTGAGGTGTTCCAACTCACCTGAGTGCTATGAAGTCCTTGGGTAGCCAAACCGAGAGAACCTGTGACGGAACTGGCAGCATCACCAGTAGCAAATGCAATGGTGAGTGCGGTGATGGCCTCAGAGACAGCGAAGGCATCGGAAGGAGAGGAAGCAGGAACACGAACCGGAAAGATGAATGTTTGAGATTTCCCATTCCGAAAGAGAACCGTCGCCTGAATGGTTCCTTGAACATCTGGGTTAGGATAAGGAGGTTTTTGAAGGTGACCTGTCTCATCTAGCGCGGAATGTTCCTCAAGATTCCAACGGATTTCCCTGGAGCCAATTTGGGAAATTAAAGTTAAATCCCCAAGAGCACGATCAAAGGAATCGAGTTCAACAGGACGAACTTGGGAAGCTCGAACATCTCCACTGTAATAATCTTCAAGACCAGTGAGTAAATCATTCTGACATCCAGTCATAAGACTGAATCCATAAATAACAGAAACCAGAAGAATGGAACGGAGTGAAACCATGTTGTTGCGAAATTCAAGCTGCCTCATAGAAAAAACAAGGCAAAGACCGTGCCACAATGTTTGTTCCTTTCTATCTATCTCATACGTTGAAAGAATTATGAAAAAAGATGCAACTCAAATAGTTATCATATAAATAATTATATAAATATCAGCCAAAGAATCGATCACAAAAAGCACCTTTCTCAATGAATCAAACATATCCAGATTTTTATGGACAACTAAAAAAATGGATCCACGAAAACAAGATGTGTGAGATGTTCTCGCAGCATTGTAAACTTTTATTGCTCAAAAAATTCATGTCATTCTTTCTTGCTCAGTCAAAGAATAAAAAAGCATGGAGATAAACGAATTTGGAGCCAACCTCATCCACGCCATTGAATAGTTTCTGATTTTTTGAAGGTTTTTTGCATAAAAAATTGACAAGCCCCCATGAATGTCATTATTGGTTGACAAACAGGGGGCTATGGATGACCGAACAATTCGGTACTCAGTTCCCATTCAAAAAATCTGTTTTGAATGGGTTCATCTCAACCATCAATATGCCAGGATACCTGCATCAGCACATCCAAAGAATGAATGGTTCCCGTGCTTTCATGGGCATACAAGCGGTATCGCGGTATCAAACCCAAACTCAACTGGGGAATAATGGTGTATGCCGCCGAAAGCCCTGTAGAGAACATGACATCTCCCCCTGCTTTTTCTGCAAAAAAGCCAAGGTAGTACCCAACATCAGCAAAGACTCTCAAGGCAAAATTTCCACCAAAGGGAAATCTGTAAGAGGTTCCAACGGAGAATTCAATCCGATTCAAGTTCGAAATTTCAATGGTTCCATCCGGCTTTGTGGGCAACAAACCATATCCCATATTGGCATAAACATTCAGGGATTCAAAACCATGGATAGAGTAGTCAAATTGGATTTCACCTTTAACCCCAGGCTTAAATGGAGGGGCGTCAAGCGTATCAACAACCGGCGAAAAAGCAATCTCTGTTCCACCAATCACACTCAGGCTGAAATGAGGAGCCTGGGCAAATCCAGCTGTAGCCATGATCAGCAGAACGGGGAAGAGCAAACATTTTTTATTCATTTCTGCCTCCTGAAGACAAATACCATATCCAAATTGTTGGCAAAATTCAGGCCAAGAGCAAATAATTCGTACTATACCGGGAAGAAATATGCCAAGATCTTGCCCCGAATGAAGAGCCCGGAGTGAGAACAATGAATTACAATTGCGTCTTTGTGGATGATGACATCTCTATGCTGGCCCTCTATGAAAGTTATTGTGAGCATATTCCAGAAATCGATGCCGCTTTCATTGAGGATCCTCGAGAACTGATTTCCTTTGTGGATGCTCATGCCTCCAATCTGATTTGTGCTTTTGTCGATCTTCACATGCCCCATTATTCTGCTCTGGATTTGTTGCCCCTCATTGCGGCAAAGCATCCGGAACTTCCTCTCATTGTGATTACCGCCGAAGAAGAGATTTCCCTCATCATTCAATGCATTAAATCTGGAGCTTTTGACTACATACTCAAAGACTCTTTGAAACTCGAACGCCTCCGAGGTGTGTTCCGTCATCTCTCCACCATCAGGCGATTGTCTCGCCAAGTGGAAGATTTGAGTAGCAAACTCAATGATGAAGAACCACTTCCAGATCCAGCCTTCAAAGAAATCATCACAACAAACAAGCGCATGATTCGGATGTTTCATTACCTCAATTCCATTGCGGAATACTCTGAATCCCTCCTCATCAATGGAGAAACAGGAACAGGGAAAGAAATGGTGGCCAAAAGCATTCATGAGGTACGGGAAACAGAAGGCCCCTTTGTTGCTGTGAATATGGCTGGTTTGGATGAACACACCTTGAATGACACCCTCTTTGGCCATAAAAAAGGAGCCTTTACAGGAGCTGGAGACAATCGAGAAGGTCTTGTAGCTAAAGCGCAGAATGGAACGCTTTTTTTGGATGAAATTGGTGATTGTTCCCACACCATCCAGGCCAAACTTCTGCGCATGTTGCAAGAAAAAGAGTTTTATCCCCTTGGTTCTGATCGAGTGCGAAAAATGGATGCCTTTGTTGTGGCCGCCACCAACAGAGATTTAGAGGAGTTGGTAGAAGAGGGAACCTTCCGGCGAGATTTGTTTTATCGCCTCTCTGCCCATACCGTTACCATCCCCCCCTTACGCGAACGCAAAGAAGATTTGCCTCTTTTGATTCAGGCCTTTGTAGAACGTTTCTCTGAACAAATGCGCAAGCAAGTTCCCTCTGACATCACTCCCCTTCTGGCCCTGCTCAATACCTATGGTTTTCCAGGAAATGTGCGGGAACTCGAAAACATTGTGAAAGATCAAACCGCCCGGCTCCAAGGGGGACAGTTTTCCCAATCCGATCTCAACTCCCTCAAAAATCGCATCAGTGCTGCCAAGCCCTATGCCGGTGCCTATGAAGAAATGTTGCAACGTGTAGATCTTTTACCGGGCCTTAAAGAAGGCGCCGAACTTTTGGTAGAAGAAGCTCTTCGGCGGTCTCATGGGAATCAGGCCCAGGCCGCACGCATGCTGGGAATCACCCGCCAAGCTCTCAATAAACGGCTTCAAAAAGTCACAACCTAGCTTTATCGGGTTCCTCTAGGTTGACCCCTTTGCAAGCCATGCAAAGGGGTGAAGGCATACTCTTGAACAATCACTCCATGGACTTTTTCTTTTTCCAAGTGAAAAAATGAGGTTCTTTTCGATGAATCAAGCGTTGAAAATTGTGCCGATGCAAGAACGTGATTCCCATGGCCAGAACAAACAGGAACATCCCAAAGACAAGGTTTTGATTCTCAGTGAACCCAAACCAATACACCAGAGCCACCACCCAGGCCGCGACAAGGGATGAGACCGAAACATAGCGCGTCACCATAAGTGTTACGAAAAAGGATAGAAGTCCAATGGGGGCTGCCCATGGCCACGAGGCAACCAGAGCCGCTGCACCACAGGCCACACCCTTTCCTCCCCGAAAGGAGGCCCAAAGAGGAAAGACATGCCCCAGCACCACGGCTCCAATGAGCAATGGTGCCAGAAAACTCTCAAACCCAGCATCTATTGATGACAACCAAAGAGGAAAGAGGAAAACTGGAAGAAATCCCTTAAGAAAATCCGCAAGAAGAACCATGACTCCGATTTTCCATCCAGCCACTCGAAAAACATTGGTGGTGCCTGCATTACCACTCCCCACTTCCCGCACATCCAGCCCTGTCTTCCAACGAACAAAGAGCAAGGCAAAGGGAATGGAACCAATCAGATACGTGAGAAGCAGTGCCGCAAGGAGTGGGAGGAGATTCATGAGGCATGACCGGGGAAATGGGGAAATAGTAGCCCTGTGGATTTCCGGTATACCGCGAAATCTTCGCGATCGCCATAGGCTTTTTGCGCCTTTTGTTCCAACAAGGGCACCCCTGTCACAAAGAGAAGCATGAGGGTGAGATACAGGGGACCAAGGCCAGAAAGATAATCCCAACCCTGAAGGACGGGAATTGCCGCAAAATAGAGACCCCACCAAAGAATAATCTCACCTAAATAGTTGGGATGCCTGGAATAACGCCAAAGTCCTTGATCCACCCAATGCCCATCATTCTCCGCCCGACTTCTGTAAACAAACTTCTGAGCATCCGCAAGACTTTCCAGCACAAAACCAAGAACAAACAAGCCCAAACCCACCCATGTCAGAAGGGGAATCTCAAGCAGAGGTTCTGCCATAAAAAGAAGAAGAACCGGAGTCATCACGGCCCAAGCGGCCACGGCCTGAATCAACCAAAAAAGAAGAAAAGCCCAAAAGTTTTCACGGCGCCCATCAAAACGTGCATCCGACCCCATCAAAAGAATTCGTCGGAAAAGATAGGCTCCAAGGCGCAAGGCCCAAAAGGCCACAAAAATCGCCATCATAATTTCTATGACACCCACCTGACCTCCAAGGAAGGCCAAGAAAAAGAACACGGCATCCAGAAGAAGAAAGCTCAGGCTGTAGGTAAAATCTGTGAGTTTATCCGTCTGACTGGCCATGGCAATCAGAAAGAACAACAGGTTCAAAGCAACACTGAAAATCAAAGCCGCGAGTATGGGAAAATCCAGAATCATGCCCATTCGTGAACTCCTTTTCCAAGTTTTTCTCCCGAAGAGGGATTATTTGACTATAGTTCATTAATGATACGTTATTGGAGGACGGGGTATGAGTGCAGAAGAAATTACTGGATATCAAATTTACCACGGATTCCTTTCGGGATACCGAAACATCGCACGTCATCGGGACCACATTGATAAAATCAATGTTTTCCCCGTAGCTGATGGGGATACAGGAACCAACATGATTAGCACAGCCCGTAGCATTGTGGCCAACATGAATGCAAAGCGCTCTCCTAATGCTGTGTTCAACGATATTGCCCTCCATTCTCTTCGGGGAGCTCGTGGCAATTCCGGGATGATTCTTTCTCAATTTCTGGCTGGGTTTGCCGTGGAAATCAAAGGAACCTCCATGGAAACTCTCTCCTTGGGTCGAGCGGCCAAGAAGGCCGTGGAAAGTGCCTACAACGCCTTAGAAGAACCCAAAGAGGGCACCATGCTGACGGTGATGCGCATCTGGGCGGACACTCTTCATCGCATGGCAGAGGCAGGAGCTGAGCTTACTGAGGTGCTCAGTGAAGCCTTTGACGCGGCGCGTACGGCTCTCAAGAAAACCCCTGAACAACTCCCCATACTCGCCGAGCATCAAGTATTGGATGCAGGAGCCTGGGGCTTTGTCAGTTTTATTGAAGGGATTCAACGGCTCATGCGTGAAGGCCCTCTCCCCTTCTCCTTACGGAAACGCCTCACCTCTGGAGGTCAGAGCTGGGACACGGAACATAAATCTCAATCGGATGACCATTTGGAAGTTCGTGAAACCATTCGCTATCGCTATTGCAGTGAATTTCTTCTCAGCAATTCCACAGTTCCAAGTCAAAAACTGAGAGCACTCCTTCACAGCCTTGGTGATTCCCTCATTGTAGGAGAAGCCCAAAATCTCCGGCGTATCCATGTTCATACAAACCATCCAGCTGAGGTTCTTGCCCGGATTCGTCCTTTTGGAAGAATCAGCGAACAAAAAATTGATGATATGGTACGTCAGGCCCAAGCCATCAAAGACAAAACCACAAAGGTGGCTGTGGTCACAGACACCATTTCTGATATTCCCATTCATCTCCAAGACAAATACGCCATTCACATGGTGAGCATTCCCGTACTCTGGGGAGAAGACGAATACCTTGATCGACTCACCATCACTCCGGGTGAGTTCTATCGCCTCCAGTCTGAACGGCAAGATTCTCCCACAACCTCAGTGCCAGACCGGCCTCAGATTGAACGACTCTACCGCTTTCTTCTTGATCATTATGAAGGCATTCTGGTTCTTCCAGTGTCCTCTGGCTTGAGCGGAACCTATCAGCAAATGAACCGCATAGCTCAAGAGCTGGATCCCACCGGCAAGCGCATTGTTATTGAAGACAGCCGACTCAATACTGTGGCGCAAGGGCTTTTGGTGACCACAATTGCCAAATATGCTGCCCATGGAATGGGCTTGGAAGAACTCACGGAAAAAGCCCGAGATTTAAGAGCGCGCACCCGTGTTCATGTGGCTGTGGATTCCTTGGATGCAATGATTAAGAGTGGACGAGTGAAACCAGCTCTTGGAAAAGTGGCCCAATGGCTGAATCTCAAACCTCTTGTCTCACTGGATTCCCAGGGAAAGGGAACCGCTTCAGGAGCCGCATTCTCCACCCGCAAGGCTTTGTCTAAGGTGATTGAGCTCACCAACACTGCCCAAAAACAAAAGGGTGTGGAAGTGTACGCCATTGTGCATTCCTCAGTCCCTAATCGTGCCCGAGAGACAGCAAATCGGCTGGAACAACAATTGGAGAAATCCGCAGCCTACATTGAAGAAGTGTCTCCTGCTCTCGGAACGCATACCGGAACGGGAGCTGTTGGTGTGGCTTATATCGAGGCATCCAATACCATATGAACATCACTCTTTATGGAAGTACCGGTCAACTCGGCCGGGTTCTTCTGATGCACTGCCTTTCCGCCGGTCATCAAACAACGACACTTCTCCGTCGGCCCTTTCCTGATGATGATGCCCATCATGGCATCAAAACGGTTTATGGCAGTGGCCTCGATGAAAAGGCCGTGGCCCAATCGCTTCCAGAAAACACGGATGCTGTGCTCTTTGCCGTTGGGATGAATCGAAGCTCAGAGAATCATTTATGTTCCACTATGACTGAAACGATTCTGAAAACCATGCCAGCTTCGGCACGTTTTGTATTTTGCAGCTGTTGGTCAGCCCTATTTCCGGGGGAAAAACCCTCATTTCTGCTTCGATGTGCCCGGCAATACTGCCGCCAAACCACACCTCTTCTTCTCCAAGATAAGGATGCCCAACTGGCTCTTCTTGCTCATCATCCAGAGGTGAATTGGTGCGGGATACGGCCCATGCGTTTGGTATCAGGACCCAGCCAAGAATACAGCCGGGGAGGATTTGGTTTTTCCCCCTTTTTCCGAACCACCTATGATGACTGTGCTCAGGCCATGATGAATCTGTTGCCAGCAAAAGGAACCTCGCATGAGGCTCCCTTCATCCGATCCATCAAATCCACGACGCATTAGCGTTCATCTGAGACCCGAATGGACTGAATGGTTTGCTCTTCAAAAGGGCGATTTTCTTGCTCTGGGGTGTCTGTGGGAACGGAGGCAATTTGATCTAAAACATCAAAACCATCCACAAGCATTCCAAAGGCGGCATATTTTCCATTCAGCTTATGGGCGTCCTGATGCACCACAAAAAACTGGGTTCCTGCACTGTTGAAATCGTCATCCCGAGCCATGGAAAGGGCTCCCCGAGAATGCGAAAGTCCTGTGTCATGACCATTGGCGGCAAACTCCCCTTCAATGGTGAAGTCTGTGGGACACATGCATGTGTTGTCCTCTGATCCGCCTTGAATCACATAGCCTTGAACCACTCGATGAAAGGAGAGTCCATCATAAAATCTCTTTTGGCATAGCTGAGAGAAGTTTTTCACCGTGATGGGAGCATTCTGAGGATACAGCTCAAAAACCATTTTTTTTCCAGAACGCATAGTGATGGTGGCGTGCATACAGTTTCCTTTCCACGCCCGGGCAAAGCCCGGGCGCACCCCGCCACGCCAGTGGCGGGGTCGATTTAACAATTAACTTTCAATATAGGCACCGGAGAGGTACATGTTTCGCAAGGGGTTGATATGCCAACCCTTCACATAGGGAGCCATCATCATGGGAGCAGAACGGAAGTAGAGGGGGAGGAGCGCCATATCGTTCATCAGAATGTCTTCTGCCTGACGCATGAGAGTCATGGCCTTCATGGGATCGGTTTCCACCTGTGCGGCAGCCACCAAACGGTCATATTCTTCACTGGCCCAGCCAGAGTTGTTCAAACCATTGTCACTGACCCGAAGAGGGAAGAAGGTCATGGGGTGCATGTAATCGGCCCCCCAACCCATGGCTCCAATGTCATAGTCCAGGGCCTGGATGCCTTCATAGTAAACAGCCCATTCTTCTGTCACCACATTCACTGTGATGCCCAGATTTTCCTGCCACATCTGCTGCATGGCTTCTACAATGCTTTTTACGGTTTCATTGGTGTAGTAGCTCAGCTCAACCGCTGGGAAACCTTCCCCATTGGGATAACCGGCCTCTGCTAAAAGGGCCTGAGCACCCTCTACATTCGCCGTAGCGGAAAGACCATAGTCAGAGCGGCCTTCTTCATAGGCCACGCCATTCACAGAATAACCAGGAGCCACCAAAGAGAAGGCGGGCTGATCTGTGGACTGAAGCACATTTTCAATGATGGCCTGTCGGTCAAGAGCCATGGCCAAAGCCTGCCGTACCCGCACATCATCAAACGGTGCCTTTGAGCAGTTGATTTCGTAATAGGTGGACGCATAGGTGGGAACAATCTGAAGTGCATCGCTGGTGGCTTTCAGAGTGGGAAGATCAGCGGAAGGAATGGTGTACTGGCCATCAATATCCCCGTTCTCCAGGGCCGTCAGAGCGGTGGAGGGATCAGGAATGAAGCGGAATGCCACTTCTTCCAAGCGCACATTGGCGGCATCCCAATAATGCTCGTTCTTCACAAGGGTATACCCTTCACCAAAGGCAATCTCTTCCATGCGGAAAGGACCATTCGAAACAAAGGTTTCAGCGGAAAGAGTCCACTGATCACCGGCGGCATCAATGGTGGCCTGGTTCACTGGGCTGTACACCCACATGCCCAAGATTCCCAAGAAATACGGAGCGGGAGCTTTCAGGGTGAGAATGAGTGTGTCATCAGCTGGTGCAGAAATCCCCACAGCTGACACATCCGCTTCTCCGGCATAGTAGGCCGCGGCACCAGCAATGTAATCGGTGATCATGGCGGTGTACTGGGCCCCCAAAGCAGGATCCAAAACACGCAAATAGGAATACACAAAGTCCTGAGCCTTGAGGGGACTTCCATCCGACCATTTCAGGTCATCCTGAAGGGTGAAGGTGTAGGTGAGACCATCATCACTGATGCTCCAATCCTTGGCGCAGCCACTCACCAGATTATTGTCTGCATCATATTTCACCAAGCCTTCAAAGACGTTCATCAGAACGGGGGATGCAAAGGAATTGCTGGTGATTCCTGGATCAAGGCCATCCGGTTCATTCTGCAGGGCAAAGGTGAGTTTCTGCTCAGCAGGAGCAGAAACTTGAGAGGTGGAGGATGCGCCATCATCATCCGCAACCACCTTGGGCGAGGGGCTGCAGGCAAAGGCTGCAAGCACCAGAGCCACCACAGCGGCCTGGAGGGGAAGGGTTCGAAGAATCCTATTCATGTACAACTCCTTTTCAATATCAGGGGATTTCCAATTCAAAATCCCCTCATCCAGCGCATTTCTGAGGGCTGGTTTTTCACGATTTAGAACGACCCCCACTCCCCAAACCTCCTGGGGGTGAGGGAATTAGGTATGGAGATGGCAGGCCACAAAATGCCCTCCTCCCACATCTTTGAGCTTGGGGATTTCCTGAGAACAACGGGGCAGGCAATGGGCACAACGGGTGTGGAAGGGACAGCCTGGAGGAGGGGCGATGGGACTGGGAATATCACCAGCCATGGCCGCTGTTTGCTTTTGTCGGGCCTGAGCAGGATTGGGGATGGGAATGGACGCCATCAGGCCCTTGGTGTAGGGATGCAAGGGACGGGAATAAATCTCATGCGCGCCACAAAGTTCCACCAGCTTGCCAAGGTACATCACGCCCACCCGATCTGAGACATAGCGCACCATGGACAGGTCATGAGCAATGAAAAGATAGGTGAGGTTCAGCTCTTCCTTAAACTGACGCAGTAGGTTGATGACTTGGGCCTGAATGGACACATCCAGGGCAGAAATGGGTTCATCACACACCACAAATTCTGGCTTCACCACCAAGGCCCGGGCCAAGCAGATTCGCTGGCGTTGCCCGCCAGAGAACTCATGAGGATAACGAGCGCAATGCTCTTTGGACAATCCCACCCGTTCCAACATGTTCACCACCAGTTCTTGGGCATCCTGAGAGCGTTTCACCACGCCCTGGGCCAAAAGAGGCTCAGCCACAAGACTGGTGACCGTCATGCGAGGATTGAGGGAGGTGTAGGGATCTTGAAACACCATTTGCATTCGCTGCCGCCAAGGTTTAAGGCTTCGATTGGACAAACGGGCAAGATTGGTGCCGTCCATGAAGATTTCCCCTGATGTGGGAGGATGCATGCGTACCAAACATTTGGCCGTGGTGGATTTTCCACATCCAGATTCACCAACCAGGCCCAAGGTTTCCCCTTTCCGCAAAGAAAAGCTCACCCCATCCACAGCCTTCAGAACTCTTCGTCCAGAAACAGGGAAATGTTTCTTCAGGTTCTCAACGTGAATGAATGCCTCTTCTTGAGAGGTCTGTTGCAGGGGATGGGACTGTTGAATTTTAGACTCCATGGGAAACCCCTTTCTTCAGAGGATTACTGGTTGAAGGAGCATCCGGATGAAGAAGCCAACAACGACTTGTTCTCCCCTCCTCAAAGGCAAATGATGATGGGATCTGTTGAGCACAAATACTCCGAGCATGGAGACAACGGGGATGAAAGGGACAACCCTTGGGAGGATTGGACATATCAGGAGGTGAACCAGGGATGGGCTGGAGCTCTTTGGATCGGTCCTGATCAAGGGCTGGAATGGATTCCATCAGTCCCAGGGTGTAGGGATGCATGGGATTCTCAAAGAGAGCATCAATGGGAGCACTTTCCATCACCATTCCCCCATACATCACCAAAACCCGGTCACACACCTCCGCAATCACACCCAAATCATGGGAAATCATCATCACGGCCATGCCTGTTTCTTGGCGCAACTCTCGGAGGAGAACCAAAATCTGATCTTGAACCGTCACATCCAAAGCGGTTGTGGGCTCATCGGCAATCAACAGAGACGGTTCACAAGCCAGGGCCATCGCAATCATCACCCTTTGCCGCATTCCTCCTGAAAACTCATGGGGATAACACCGATACCGAGCGGCCGGATCTGGAATGCGAACACGTTCAAACAGATGGAGCACCCTCTTTTTCATGGCCGCTTTCTCTGTTTTCCAATGAATCTGCAGCATCTCCTCCACCTGTTTTCCCACAGGAATCAATGGATTCAAAGAGGACATGGGATCTTGGAATATCATGGAAATTTGTGCACCACGAACCTGACGCATGGCCTTTTCATCAAAAGATGCAAGGTCTTGGCCTCCAAAAAGCACCCGACCACCAGAAATCTGTCCAGCTGAGGGAAGAAGCCTGAGAATGGAAAGGGACGTCACCGATTTCCCACTACCCGACTCCCCAACAATTCCCAGGGTTTCTCCTTGGTTTAAAGAAAAATCCACACCTTTGACGGCTTCAATCCGTCCATCCTGGGTGGCAAAGGACGTTCTGAGGCCTTCCACCTTGAGTAAATCTGCCATAACTATCGTCCCTTGAGCTTGGGGTCTAGAGCATCTCTCAACCCATCACCAACAAAGTTAAATCCAAACATGGTGGCACAAATGGCCAGGGCTGGAGCAAAGAGCTGATAGGGGTTTGTCCGAAGCGCTTCTAGTGCGTCATTGCACATGGTGCCCCAACTGGCCATAGGAGGAGAAACACCTAAGCCAATGAAGCTCATGAACGCTTCAATAAAAATGGCAGAGGGTATGAGCATGGTGACGGTCACAATGATGGGTCCCATGGCGTTGGGAATGAGATGACGGGTGAGAATGCGCCAATTTGAGGTTCCCATAATCACGGCAGCATGAACAAAATCCTGCTCTTTCAAGCTCAGGATTTGCCCCCGAACCACCCGAGCCATGTTCACCCAATACACAGAACCAAGGGCTATCACAATGCTGGCAATACCCGAATTTCCTATCGGTAGAACCACCATGATGAGTATCACATAGAGCGTGAGGGGAATGGTGGAGATGACATCCACAATCCGCATCATCACCAGATCGGCATTGCCACCCAGATATCCTGAGATTCCCCCATAGAGGATGCCAATGACCAGATTCACCAAAGCTGCAATAAACGCCACCAAGAGAGAGATTCGCGCCCCCATCATCAATCGGGTTAACAAATCTCGCCCCAGATTATCAGTGCCAAGAATGTAACTGCGATTCCAAAGAGTGACGTAATAGCGTACGCGTTCTCCCTGAGGATCAATCAAGCGAGGAGGACGAGCAGAAAAATCCACCGTCAGCACCTGGCCATCAAAATCATAGGTGGTTTGCTTCTTGCTCAAGTCCTCCGCAATGCGTGGAAGGGAACGAAGAAGATGGCCTTGAGGGGACACCAGGATGGGTTTGTAGCTCTTGGAGAGATACACATAATCCTCACCCATCACAAAAACATCCATCCGGGGAGGAATGTTCACAAACGCCAATTCTTGGTCATCAAAGTCATGACCTGTGAAATACGGGCCTACAAGAGCAAAAAGCAGCACCAAAGTCAGAATGCCCAAACCAATCAAGGCCGCAGGCTTCTTTCTAAACCGGAACCAGACATCTTTTGCAAAGGTACGATGGACGGCCCCCAAAGTTTCACTTTGTCTCTGTGAATCCTTCAGGGGAGCCCAACAATCTGGAGTGAGAGTTGCATCATCCATGGGCATTACTCGTATTTGATGCGGGGATCTATCAGCACGTAGAAGAGATCCACCACAAAGGTCATCACCACCAAAAAAACGGCATAGAACACGGTTATTCCCAGGATGGTGGTGTAATCCCGGTTGGTGATGCTGGTGACAAAATGCTTTCCCATTCCAGGGAGAGCAAAGATTTTTTCTATCACAAAGGAGCCAGTCAACAAGGCGGCAACAGTAGGCCCAAGAATGGTAATGACTGGTATCAGAGCATTTCGTAATGCATGTCGAATCACCACTTTGGTTTGCGAAAGTCCCTTAGACCGAGCGGTCCGTATGTAATCCTGCCCCATCACTTCCAAAAGACTGGAACGCATCAAACGCGCCAAAAAAGACAGGGAATATCCACCTAAAGCCACAACAGGCAGGATGTAACCAACCAGTGAATCCAGGCCGTAGGCTGGCAACCACCCCAGTTTATGACTGAAGAGATACAAAAGAATGGTGGCTATCACAAAGGAAGGGATGGTCACTCCAATGGTGGCCAGAAGCATGGTCATACCATCCTGCCATTTTCCATTTTTGAGGGCCGCCACAATTCCAAGGGGAAGAGCGGCCAACAGCACAAAGAGAATGGTGATCCCACCCAACTTGGCAGAAACAGGAAATCCCTCACGAATGAAGTCATTCACACTCATACCCGGATACTTAAACGATGGTCCTAAATCTCCTTGAAGTAAGCCCAAAAGATAATGTCCTAATTGGGTAGGAAGGGATTCATCAAGGTTGTACTTTGCCATCAGGGCTGCTTCAACTTCAGGGGGGAGTTCCCGTTGTGCCGTAAACGGACCACCTGGAATGGCATGCATGAGAAAAAAAACCATTGTGACAATCAGAAGGAGAGAAATGAGCATCATTCCCACTCGCTTCAAAATATAACGAGCCATAAAGGCCACCTATGGGCGAATTCTTTCGAATTGCATTCTGAGAATGTGTCATCCTAGGTTGTCCAAAATGTTTCTTCAAGGGAAAACAGTTCTTTTCTCATTTTTTTGTATAATTATACATTTGAATTGCATGAACAAACTTATTACATGATTCTTTCACTGACATTTCAACCTTAGAAGTCAATTTAAAAATTGTTCATCTGTATAAGATGGAATATTTATAAATAAACATTTTGAAATATTGTATATTTATATGGAAAAGTTTTTGCATCTTTTTTTGACAATTCATGAGCGTTTTAAATAAAACTTCCATCAAATTTTTCGCATTCACCCATAAGATAAAAATTGAAATACGATTTTCGTATTTTTAACAGATAAAACTTCCCCACGATTTCTGTTTGATTTCCCATCAGACTTGAACCAAGACCAAAGAAAAACTAAACCCAATACATGAGAATTGAAGCAAAGAATGTGGATGAATACATGAATCAACTTCCACCTGAACGGAAAGAAATCCTTCAGAAATTGCGCACCATCATACAAAAAAACCTCCCAGCAGGATTTGAAGAAACTCTGTCCTATGGATACCCCTCCTATGGGTTATCCAGGGAAATCTATCCAGAAGGCTATCATTGCAAGCCTTCAGAATTGGTTCCATACATGTCATTTGCCTCTCAGAAACGGCATATTGGGATTTATCACATGGCGCTCTCTTATTACCCCGGTTTCTCTCCATGGCTTGAACAGCGCTGGAAGGAAGAGAATCTGGGCAAAATGGATGCAGGAAAATGCTGTCTTCGCTTCTCCAAACCTGAAAAGATACCTCTTCCATTGATTGGAGAAATGGCCAAGAGAATCACAGCTGAAGAATGGGCCCATTTTTATCGAGAGAGCCAATCTCGCTCAGCCCAATAAACTTGTTGAGGAACGGGATCCCTGAGACTCCTGATGATGAAAAAGTCCCTGGTATGAAGAACCTTTGAATGAAGTAAGGCTCATCTTAAAGTCACGGCAATTTACTCTTATTGAAATATTTAGGAGATCTCCCTTTGATCTTTCAGTTTCATGGATTTCCATAAAGATTCTTCCAATCTTGAAGAAGTTGAGCTAAAGATAAGATCTCTTTTTATAAGTTTTTTTGTCATGTTTAAAAACTCAGCTTCCCACCCAAGAACTCTATTTTTCACTTCCCTTTTTTGGACGGATCAAGCACAATTGTCTTGTTTACGGATCATCCGCTTCCTATCACCAGAATCGAAGAATCCGCCAATGAAGGAGAACCGCCATGAATACAACGCCCTGGAAATTCCTCGACGAATACCGAGGCGAAGACTTTCAGGGAGAGTGGCCCACCCTCCCCGAAATGCTTCGAATCACCGTCAAACGCTATCCCAATCGTCGTGCCTTCACATCCTTTGCTCCAACCCTTCAAGAATTCACCTACAGCCAAGTTCTGGCTGAAGTGGAAAAGCAAGCTCGGATTCTTCATGCTCACGGTGTGCGGAAAGGCGATAAAGTGGGTGTCACAGGGAAGAACTCCCCCGAATGGGCCTTTGCCTACTTGGGTGTTCTCTTTGCTGGTGCCATTGTCATTCCCCTGGATTACGGTCTGAAATCCAAGGAAATCTCCGGGCTCATGGATGTGGCAGGAGCCAAGATTCTTTATTGCGATGAAGAGAAATATGACGACTTCCAAGGAAAAGGACTCAAATCCCTCATCAGCCTCAGTCCCAAGAAAGAAAACTATATTCTGGATTTAGCCGATGCAGCAGACGCTGAGATTGAGCCCTCCACAGAATCCGACTTGGCCGCCATCTTGTTCACCTCAGGAACCACCGGTGTTTCCAAGGGCGTGATGCTCACCCATTCCAACTTTGTGAGCGACTGCTATCAAGCGCAAGCCAACATGAACATTTATCACACTGATGTGTTCTATGCCCTGCTTCCCCTTCACCATTCCTATTCCATGCTAGCCGTCTTTATTGAAGCCATGTCTGTCGGAGCCGAGATTGTTTTTGCCAAGGCCCTGGCCATTGGTCAAATCCTCAAAGACTTGAAACAAGGCCAAGTCACCATGTTCTTGGGCATTCCCATGCTCTTCAACAAAATCATCAAGGGATTGATGAAAGGAATCCGTGAAAAAGGCCTTGTGGTGTATGGACTCATTCGCTTCCTCATGGGCATCAGCGGCTTTATTAAAAAAGTCTTTGGTGTGAATCCAGGAAAAAAGATGTTCAAAAGCATCCTAGCCAAAGTTTCCTTGGATACAAACCGCATTTGCATTTGTGGGGGCGGCCCCCTTCCAGCCTCTACCTTTAAGATGTTCAATGAACTTGGTATAGACTTTGTTCAGGGCTATGGACTCACGGAAACCTCTCCCATTGTGGCCCTCAATCCAAAAGAGGCCTACAAAGAGGAATCCGTGGGAAAAATGATTCCTGGCACCAACACTATAATCCTCAATCCAGATGAACGTGGAGCAGGGGAAATTGCCATCAAAGGCTCCATGGTGATGCAGGGCTATTACAACAATACCGAAGCCACCCAGGAAACCTTCACAGAAGATGGTTACTTGAAAACTGGTGATGTGGGTTACCTTGATTCCGAGAACTATCTGTATCTCACGGGCCGTGCCAAATCCATGATTGTCACCGAAGGTGGTAAGAACGTCTTCCCTGAGGAGATTGAAGATAAATTTCAGCTCTTTGATGAAGTGGAACAAATTCTGGTTCGAGGCTTTATCCTTGATGAAAAAATGAAAACCGAAGGGATTGAAGCCCTCATCTATCCTGGTGAAGACACATCCATTCCCCATGAACGCTTTGAAAAAATCATTGCCGAGGTGAATAGTGGCCTCAAACCCTATCAGAAGATCCATCGCTTTACGGTTCTTGAGGAAGCCATGGAAACCACCACAACACGGAAAATCAAACGCTTTGCTGTAAAAAGCTAGGTTTGAGATGGACCCCGTCCCTCTGGGACGGGGGCTATCCTCTCTTGACGGGGTGAACAAAACCCCGCACTCTTTTCTCTATATTTCTGAATATTAATGAAGTTATTTTACAAGTCTTATGGAGAAAACATTGAACCCAAAAACCCTCCCCCTTCTTCTCACCTTTGGAATTGGCCTCTTTTTTCTCTCCTGTCAGCTTCCCAACCCCGCAGTCCCTCCTGCAAATTTGGAACAAAGCCAAGAACTCTCCACACTCATTGACGCTGGAAACACCGCACCCCAAGGACTTTGGGGCAATGGAACCACCATGTGGGTGGTGGATTCCGATCTGGATTTTGTTCTGAGTTATAATCTCTCCAATAAAATGCGTGAGAGTTCCCAAGATTTCATCTATCTCTATCTGATGCAAAACAACAAGCCCATTGGATTTTGGAGTGATGGGACGACAGCATGGATTTCTGATTTTGAAGAAGGAAAAATTTTTGCCTACAGTCATGCAAGCAAAACGCCAAATCCTAAACTTAATTTTACCAACTTAGGTGAGGCCAAGAACGGTGCGGGAATGTGGGGGAATCTATCCACATTGTGGATTGCCGATTCCCAGGAAAACATGCTTTACGCCATTGATCGCAAAACAGGTTCACGAGCCACAGAAAAGGATATTGTAGCTCTTGCAGATGCTGGCAATGAGAATGTGATTGATGTATGCGGTTTGGCACTCACTCTTTGGGTGGCCGATTCTATGGATCAGAAACTCTACGCCTACGATACTTCAACCAAAGAGCGCAAGGCCAGTGAGGACTTCTCTCTTGCTGCAGAAAATTCCAATCCCGTTGGTATCTGGTGCAGCAGTAGCACCATGTGGGTGGCCGATTCCGAGGATAAGATCCTTTATGCCTACAAAAGAATTGGCAAGGGACGAGATGTCAGCAAGGACATTCCACTTTCCGCAGAAAATTCCAATCCTGGAGCGCTTTGGGGCAACAACGAAACGCTATGGGTTTCGGATACTGAGGATAAGAAAATCTATGCCTACACCATGGAAAATGGTCAACTGAGTTCAGAGGAAGAATTCCCCTCCCTCGCTGCAGATAATCAAACAATCAATGGTTTGTTTGCCACGTCTTCCATACTGTACGTTCTGGATTCTGATGATGATGTGCTCTATGCCTACAATCGTTTGAAACGATTTCCAATTCCAGATCAAGACTTCAACACCCTAAAGGACGCAGGCAATGCCACGCCAACAGGAATCTGGAGCAACGGAAGCACCATGTGGGTGGCCGATTGGGAGGATGGAAAGATTTATGCCTATTCACAATCCAATAAAACTCGCCAGGTAAGTGAGGACTTTAACACCCTAAAACCCGCAGGAAATGCATATCCCTACGATCTTTGGAGCGATGGAAGCACCATGTGGGTGGTCAACTACAATTTTCCAAAAAACCAATCTCAGATTTTTGCTTACTCACTCATAAGCAAGGAACGAACCCCTGAAAAGGACATCAATACCCTGATGCAAGCTGGAAATTGTGATGCAACAGGAATCTGGGGCAATGGGGATACAATTTGGGTGGCAGATCAAAAACAGGATAAAATTTTTGCTTATCAGAGACCGTGATCACAACCACCGCCTCAGGCGGTGGTCGATTTCAATCCAGAAACTAATTCTTGGGTTCAAGACGGTACAGAGGCGCATTGCCTTCCATTCCATCTTGCTGGAAACCAATGGCTTCCAGATAGTTCCGATGAAGTTTTTCACTTCCTAGAGCCGTGAGAGTCACATGTCCCAAATCCAAATGCCTCAGCACGTACTTCAAGAAGTACCGAGCATTACGATGGTCCCGATGACTGGGCACAGAGTAATCCAAAAGGATGCGCACTTCCCTCTCAGAAATCACCCGGTACAGAATGATGGACACGGGCCGAATGTCTCGAAGAATCAGACAACCATTCACTCCATCCCGATCCTCCGGGTCAAACTCAGGAAGAAAGCTCCGAATATCGGCGCGGTGAAAATCAATGAATTTGCGGACGTATTTCGACTGGAGTCCATCCACTGGAAGAAAATCAAACAGCTCATCGGCATTCCGCATCTGAACCAAAAAGTAGATGTCAATGACTGTGATAAAGGCATTCAGGGCCACCACTGGCCAGGCCTGAATCAAAACTCCATACGTAGCAAATGCTGCGGCTCCAATGGCATTGATGATGCGCAACCAACGGATGTTTTTCTGCATCAAGGACACCACTATCACCACAGAAGACAGGGTTCCAAAATATTCTACCCATGCACCCATGGGGTCACCTCCTAATTATGAGTGAATCGCGCCAATATATAAAAACCACCGCCTCTGTGTAAACCGGGGTATGATGGTTTTGGATGAGTGACTGCTCACTAACGCACAACACAGGTAAAGGAAGAAATTTTATGGAAAAGCAAATGAGGAGCTCCCCTTACAAGTGGGTGGTTTTGGCCACCTTCATGTTCATCAATCTCACCATTCAAATGCTCTGGATTAGCTATGCCCCCATTTCCCTCTGGGCGGCTGAGTTTTATGGAGTTTCCGATTTGAAAATTGGCCTTCTGGCCATGAGCTTTATGATTGCCTTCATCCCCCTTTCCGTGCCCATTTCCTGGTCTATAGATACCTGGGGTGTGCACAAATCTGTTGGACTGGGGGCTGCCATGATGGGAATTTTTGGCTTGCTCCGAGGTTTTGCTGGACAGAGCTACACTTTGGTGCTGCTCACCACATTTGGTTTGGCCGCCTCTCAGCCCTTCCTCCTCAATTCCTGGACCTCCGTACCGGCAAAATGGTTTCCCTCAAATCAACGCGCCACAGCGGTTGGGCTGGTGACATTAGGAAACCTCATTGGTACAGCTCTGGGCATGGTTCTTACTCCCATCCTGGTGGAGAACGGTATGGCAATCAACACAGTGCAGCTCCTCTATGGGGCAATTGCCGCCCTTTCGGCCCTATTATTCATTCTCTTCTATCGTGATTCTCCCAAAGTAGCGGTAGAAACGGAAGAAGAAGAAGGGCGGGCCTTGGTGCTTGATGGCCTCAAAAATGCTCTCACCTGCCGTCCGTTCTGGTACACCTTGGCCGTGGCTTTTGTGGGCCTGGGCATCTTTAATGGCATCACCACATGGATTGAGAGCATTATTCGTCCACGCGGTTTTGCTCCAACCGATGCAGGAACCCTTGGAGCTTTGATGATTGCGGGTGGTCTATTTGGGGCCATCATCATTCCCGCACTTTCTGATAGAAAAGGAGAGCGGCAAAAATACCTTTATGTGGCTTTACTTGGAGCCCTTCCAGGACTGGCTGGACTCACTTTTGCCACCAATGCCGGCCTCTTGTTTGCTTCTGCTTTTGTGATGGGATTTTTTCTTGTGAGTGCCCTGCCCATTGCCATGCAGTATGCGGCAGAAATCACCGCTCCAACTCCGGAAGGAACCTCTAATGGATTGATTCAACTCTTTGGTCAGGGAGCTGTGGTTTTTGTGTATGTGATGGATGCCCTCAAAACCCAGGATGGGTCGTTCACACCCTCTCTTCTTGTGGCCATGGGGTTCATTCTTGCTGGAGCCATTTTTGTGACTCAAATGAAGGATGCAAAGCGTTCCTAGAATATCAGAAGATGCATCATCTTTCCTGAAATGAAAGAGCCAGGTGTCCCTCACAATTGAGAGAAGGGAGACCTGGCTCTTTTTCTGTGTCGTCCACTGGTTTCACAGGAATGGGGAATCTCCTAAGAGCGGGCCAATCCTTCAAGAATGAATTCACTGAGTATTTGTGTTCTTTTGGGAGTCATGGGCATGGTCCCTCCTCCCACAGAGATAAGCAAACCCGCCAAAACCTCTGCCAAAAACAGAGGATCTCCTTCCATCACCGCTCCCATGCCTTGGGCCTCAGCAAGAAGACTGGCCAGGCGCTGTATGTATCGTCCACGGATGGCTTCCACCCGAACCTGCACGCCATCATCCAATCCTGAGGACATTTCACTCAGAAGAATACGAGTAAAATCTGGAAAATCCGTTGCAAATCGAACATGAATTTGAACCAAATCTGAAAGATGAGATTTGACGGAAACCTCATTGCTCAAGGCCGATTCAATCTCACGATTCAGATGATTTAAACCTTCTGCCACAAGGGTTTCAAAGATTTCTCCCTTGGACTTGAAGTTGTAATACAGAGTGCCTTTGGCAACATCGGCTTCTCGGGCAATCTCATCAGTGGATGATGCAAAATATCCCTTTCGAGCAAAAACACGCTCAGCAGCATCCAGGATTCGTTGTCGACTCTCATTGGTTCTTGCCATACCGCGACTCTACACCATCTGCTGCTCACACAGGGAGCGGTATTGTGCATTCTCTTCAAAGAGTTCCTGATGAGTGCCCATTCCCCGTATTTCTCCAGAATCAATCAACACAATCTTATCCGCATCTTTGATGGTGGAAAGCCTATGGGCAATCACCAAGGAGGTTCTCTCCTTCATCAAGCGATTCAAAGAATGATGGATGAGTTTTTCAGAACGACTATCTAATGAGGCCGTGGCTTCATCCAAAAGAATCACCTCAGGATCTTTAAGAAAGGCTCGTGCAATCGAAATTCGTTGACGTTGCCCCCCTGATAGCCGCGCACCATTCTCTCCAATCATGGTGTCATAACCTTGAGGCATGCCTTTGATGAACTCATGGGCATTGGCGGCCTTTGCAGCCCGAATCACCTCTTTGTCACTGGCCAGGGGATTTCCCACCAAGATGTTCTCACGAACCGTTCTGTCAAAGAGATGGGTTTCCTGCATCACGGCTCCAATTCTCCCTCGAAGCTCTTCTAAACCCAGAGATCGGATATCCACACCACCCAAATCGATGCTCCCCCCCTGGGGTTCATAAAAACGAAGCAACAATTTGAACAATGTGGATTTCCCCCCTCCACTGGGCCCCACAAAAGCCACACGGTTTCCAGAAGGGACAGACAAATCAAAACGGTGAATGACCGGTTCATCCTGGGCATAGGAAAAATGCACATTCTGATACTCAATGCCCGGTGCCAAATTCCGGCCCCGTTTTGTGACCTTTTTCTGTGGCTCTGTGGGCTTTTCCATCACAGAATGATTCTCTGCATTCAGAACATCCATGGAATCAACAAATCGTTCTTCATCTAAAACCACATCGCCCGATGTGGTCGATCTATTCCCACGATAGGCCATGGGCCATTCGTGCTCTTCCTGGGCATCCAGAAATGCAAAAATTCGATTTCCAGCAGCAAAGGCCTTTTGCACCTCCATGTATAGTCCTGAAAGCATTCCCAAAGGGCCAATGATCATCTCGGCATACACCATGTATGCCACTAAGTCTCCAGCAGAAATTTGCCCCTCAAAGACATGCATCCCTCCCACTCCAATGAGAAGAAGAATAAAAATGGTTCCAAGTACTCCCACCAAGACTCCGTTGAGCGCCTTGATTTTTACGGCACGAACCGATTCTCCTGCCGCCCGGCGGTTTTCTTCTCGAAAGTCAGAAACCGCAAGAGACCGAAGCACATAAGTTTTAATCACATCAAAACCACGAATGCTCTCATTGATGAGTGCCGTGATGAGTCCCAACTGCTCCTGCACTTTTCCATGAGTTTTTCGCACTCGTCGTCCCATAAAAATACTGATGAGAATCATAAAGGGAGCCACTGCAGCCAGAAGAATTGTGAGGGAAAAATCCAGACGAAAAAGCATCACCAAAATTCCCACAAGGGCCAACATCTGGGTCAGAATCCAAACCACGCCAGATGCCAAGGCTTCCTGAAAGAGATTGATGTCATTGGTCATCACCGAAACAATGGGACCACTTCCCTTCTCATCCAAGTAAGCAAAAGGAAGCCGTTGCAACTTTTCAAAGAGGGCCTGACGTAAGTCCCGAACAAGTTTATGACTCAAAGATCCAAGAGTGAGATCTTTGATGTAATTGGCCATGTGCATCACCATAAAGGTTGCGGCAAGAATCCCCACAAAATGCAGAATTTTACCAGCATCCTTGTCTACAAGGAGATTATCAATGAGGTGCTTTGTGACAAAAGGAAAAACAAGACCAGCCAAAGTGGCACAGATCATTGCAACCTGCCCCGTCCAGAACCGCATAGAGTAGGGTCGGACAAAGGCAGCACTTCGCTTCACAATGTTCATAAACACTCCTGTCGCTCTAAGAACGACCATTATTATACTGACTAGTCAGTATAATAATGGTAAAAACAGCCCTTCGTCAAGAATGTTCCGATATTCTAGACAACCCTGCGATGGAAATGGGGAAAGGATTGACCGTATGGAATACAACAAATTGGTGAGAGACAAAATTCCCGAAATGATTGCCAGCCAAGGGAAACAAGCCACCACCTATACCGCGGATAAGAACGAGTATTATGCACGTCTGAAAGCCAAACTCATGGAAGAGGTGAATGAATTTCAGGATGATGAAAACATTGAGGAACTGGCCGATATCCTCGAAGTCCTCTATGCCCTCTGTGACGCCATGGGAATTCCAAGAGAAAAATTAGAAGAAACAAGACACAACAAAGAAATCAAAAGGGGGGCATTTCAGGATAGAATCATTCTAGAACGGATTATGGAGGACTCTTCATGGTGAAAAATATTTTCCTTGCATCGTCATTTGCGGATGTTTCCGGCTATTTTCAAACAACCGAGCAAACTCTTTCTCCAGGCCAAACCGTCACATTTATACCAACCGCAAGCACGGTGGAACCCATTGATTTTTTTGTTGATGCTGCCATAGATCAATTCCAAGAAATGGGCCTCAATCTGGACATCCTTGATATTTCAAAAGAATCAAAAGAAACCATTTTTCATTCCATCAAATCAAATGAATACATATATATTTCTGGTGGCAATACATTTTATTTATTGCAAGAACTGAAAAAGAAGGAAATTGATAAAGTTATTATTGACCAAATCCAGTCTGGAAAAGTTTACATTGGAGAATCCGCAGGATCTATGATTCTGTCTCCCAATATTGAGTATGTCAAAGACATGGACGATTCAACACTTGCAGAGGATTTACAATCCTATGATGCCTTAGATGTGATTCCATTTTATCCTTTACCTCATTATACAAATGATCCCTTTATTGAAATCAACGAAACCATTCTTCAGAAATTCTCTGATGCCATTCCCCTTTTTCCATTCACAAACACTCAGGCCATAAGAGTAAAGAATGAGAAAATCCATCTTTTTGATGAGACACATCCACAAGGAGTTCACGTCGATTCAACAATCAAAATCCATGATGAAGAGATTCCAAATCTTTCCTGGTAGAATCCATATCCAACTCACTGATGGACTCGTTATTCATCGAGAATAGGAACCCATGCCGTTCCGCCGTTACTCCAAAAATCATTGTATTGAAGAGAGGCAAAACCCTGATTTCCCCATTTGGTTCCCCAGGAATTGAGAACAACAAAAGAAGAGCGTTCATCATCATAGCCCACAATAACGTAAGCATGACCTCCAAGTTCCTGACAGGATTCATCCCAACGGATTGAATCTGTTCCATAGATTTTCCAACCCGTATGAATCTCTGACCGGGCCACAAGAACCCCATGAAGTGCAAGGGCTTTTTTGATATCCAATGTTGTCAAACATTTCTCATACGAAGAGATTCGGAATTGAAGAGCATTAGTCATTGCATCTTCTGAAAATGTTGCATCTTCATGGGATACAAGTTGAAAATGGGAAGATCCAAAACGCACGTCATAGGGAATCCAGGGCCAATAGCGTTCCTCACAAATACCCAGTTTCTTCCATGTCTTTAAGCCATCTCGTGTGGATGTTCCCTCGTAGTTTTCTCCTGGCCATTGATCATTTTCCCGTGTTTTCCGATACAGAAAACGCTGACTAAAATCATAAGCAAGATGGCATTTTCTTTGAAAGAGAAACTCCGCTGCAGCACACACAGCATGTCCAACACAGGCAGCTTCTGGAGATTGATTCATAATCCGTACCACGTCATTTCTATGATCAAGACGTATAGGTAACGCATTGTGTTCATCATCTGAGAAAAGATAATCTCGTTCATCGGGTGGATCTTGAACGCAATCAAGAGAAATGGTTCCGATTTCTGTCTCTATGGTATTCATTTTTTACATACTCCTGTATTCACGGATGAGTTTAGCATGGCCATGCATTTCCATTGATAAAAAACGCTTCATTCGTGAACAACAATACTTCTCACAGCACTCGCAACAATACCATGAAGATGAAACCATAGAAGAACTGAGAAGGCTTAATACCATTCATGCTCATCCCATGTTGAGGACTCAAAATCCTTTGTAGGGCATCATGGTTCCCCCATGTATGGACCATTTTCTTAAGAGGGAACCGGCATTGATGTCTTTAATGAACGATGCCATCAAACCAACACCTGAGATGCGGAACGCGAATAATCAAGTAAAATGACAAAATCCCGTGGAAAATGTTGCACATAATTTTGAGGTCCCTATGAAAAAATCCATCCTATGGCTTTGCCTCCTGAACCTTTCAATCCATGGCTATTCCCTTGAATTTCAATGGCCAGTGCTCGCCGAATCAAAGATGATTCTGATGAAACCCGGAGACCATTTTCAGAATATTCCACTGAATCGGCTTTCCATCTTTACGAATTTTATTCTAGGGGGAGAAGCAGGAGATTCCATTGTGTCACCCTGCACAGGAACCATCATTGGCTACTACCCCTTCTCCTTTATTCATGATTGGGTTTTCAGCTATACAGGCACAAAAGACGAAATGAAACAAATCGCTCAGCAAAAGGGCATTGATGAGAAGTGCATTAGTGGATTTATAGGGATTCGATTAGAAACCGGCGAGACGGTTTGGATCAATGGGTTTAACCCCTCTCTCAAGGAGACTCGTTTTGTCGGTGACTCCATCCTTAAAGGAGAGGTTCTGGGCACCATTGGCTATGTCTACAATCAATTCCCTGAGAATCACATTCAAATTTCTCTCTCAGACAAGAAGGGAAAAGTGGCGGATATTGGCCCTTATCTCATTGGTGTGAGTTTTCCTTCTGTATTCACAAAAACGCAGGAAACTCTTGATTATGGAACACATCTCTTCTCTGTTTCTGAACTCACAGAATCTCTCGAATTGCTGGTTCAATCCATAGAGCAACTCTATCCCGGCTTTGGCGATTATGGAGAGATTTCTGAATTCAATGCCCTGGTCTCTGAAATCAAAAATGCCCTCAAAGAGCCACTCACCAGTGACGCGTTTTATAAGCGGATTCTCCCCATCATCAACTTTTGTCGAGACTCCCATCTCTATGTGATGCGAAAATATGCACAGGATGACTCGCGAACCTATACGAATGAAACGGGAGAGTTTCCTTTAAACATCCACGTTTTTCAGGATGAGCTTTTTGTGGGCAAAGGTGCAGAAAATTTTGGCATTAACAAGGGAGCCACAATACAAAGCATCAATGGTGTAAATGCTCAAATCCTGATTTCCAGAATCTCCAAATACTTTCAAACCCAAGTAGGTAATTCTCAAAGTCACCTTCTCCGCTGCTTGGAATCTAACCTTGGAGCCACCATAGCCTTTGAAATGGCATTGCATCCTGGTGATGTTGTTGCCATGGAATACGTGGATTCCAGCGGAATACAAAACCATGCAAATCTTACCATCATTGAAAAAACATCTTCACCTGAGAGAAAACCCCAAGAAGGAATCACCCTCATCAATGAAGAAACAGCCCTACTTACAATTCATGCCATTGATCCAACGAATGCAGCCTGCCAAGCTTGGGAAGATTTTGTTGCTACGGAGTCTCACAAGAATATAGAGAATCTCATCATTGATCTTCGGAGCTGTCCTGGAGGAGATTCAGAATACACGGATCAATTCTTCAGCTACTTCAACCGTAAACCTTTTGAAATCACGGAAAAGAAACAAATCACTTTTGTGGGAGAGAATGACCTACTCTTTCACTCCATAAATATGTTTCCTGATTCTCTATGGGGATTTGACTATTCCAAGAACTCTGGAGAATGGATTGCCATGGATGAACGAATCATCCAGCCCAGCGAACAAAACTTCACTGGGCATCTTTATGTGCTCATAGGAGGCGATTCGGCCTCCGCTGCCGTGAGACTGGCGGCCTTCATTCAAGATTCCAATCGGGGAATCCTTCTTGGCCAAGAAGGCCGGAGTGGCTATTACCATATGAATGCAGAAAAATTTTCAAAAACTCGATTAGGAGAAACCGGCATCATTGCCAATATCCCTCTCATTAAATCCACCTATCTATCAGAGCTGAATGAAAAAAGATTCCCTTTGGGAGAAGCATCATTCCTGATGTTTTTGTTTCGCACTCAAAAAACACCATTCTCAACAGCTTTGATGATGAAATGGCCACTGTTATGCATCTCATCCAACAGCAAAAATTCACGCCATGGCTCTTCTATTTTTGTGTTTTCCTTTTCATATCAATGAGCCTGTTCCTTGTGATTTTCATTGTTCGTGGGAAAAGAAAACATCCATCCAACTCAATTCCCTGATGATGACTTCGAAAGGGTGAGAACCACACAAGAACTCGCCCCTCAGGCCTCTCGTTGAGAAGAGCATCAAGAGGCCATGGTGAAAGCTCTCTGAAAAGAAGTTCAGAGCGCATAGTCCTTTTGAAAGCGATGTGGGTTTATACCAAACTCATTGTATTGAGGATCAATTCAATGAACTCAATTGAGGAAAAACTCAAAGGCGGACATCCCAACAGTCTTGGAAAAACTCTTGAAGTTGTGAAAGAGGTTCTTGCATCGCCCCATCTCTTTGAAGCGCTCTTTGATTGTTATCACTCTGAGGATGAGATTGTGAGGCTTCGCACATCCAATGCCATAAAACGCCTTTGCAAAGAGCGACCTGAACTGCTTCACCCCTACATTCCTCAGCTGATTGAGGAGATTTCCACCATTAATCAGGCTTCCACTCAATGGACTCTTGCCCAGCTTTTTTTCATGTTAAAACCAGCAATGCGCCAGGAACAAATCGCCCAGTCCATTCGCATCATGAAAACCAATCTCACCAATTCCAAGGATTGGATTGTGATTAATCAAACCATAGAAACTCTGGCTCAATGGGCTCAGGAGGATGAAAATCTGAGAGAATGGCTCATTCCCAAGCTAAAAAATTGGAAAAAAGACCCACGGAAGTCGGTTTCTCATCGAGCTGAAAAATGGCTCAAGACCTTTGGATGAGAAGATTGATTTCGAAGGAGTCTTCATTCAGGCGAATAAGATACAACCGAAGCCTTATCACAGACTTTAGATAACGATAATGCTCAAAAAAATTGTTCTTATTCTCACCATTCTTCTTATTTCAACAAGCCTCGATGCAGAGAACATCAACGAGCCACATAAATTGGAAAGGGGCTTGTTGGCATCTCATCTGGTCATACAGAGTAAGTCGCCCACCTGAGTTCCTGTGATTTTGCACACAGCGGGGCATTTGCTCATAAACAAGAAGTGTATTTTCCGAGGTGCATCATGCAGCGACTCAAAATTCCCCTGCCCCTTGGCCATCACCACATCCGCCGCTTCAAAAACCTGAAGGAATTCCGGTGAGACACGATGCAATAAGGTTCCAGGGGCTCGGTCTCCATTATCAATGATTTGTGCCCAATCCCCAATTCCAACATCCTCCGCATCAGCACGAATAGAATCATTGAGAATGGCTCCTCCCCGCACACCATAGTGCACCTGAAGATGGGGCCAACGCTTTTTCACATAACGCAGAAAAACCTTATCAAAAACAATTTCCCCACAATTGTCCCCAAGGAGCAAGAGCGTGTGGGCCTCATTCAAATCCTGGACAAGGGCATCACAATCATCTCTGGCTAATCCCTCATGCTCCACATCCAGAATTCGTTGATGAACCAAAGCTTCTGTGATTTCTTTTCCCCCGGCAAAATCAATGATGTTCCCAACCACCGCCAATTTCACTGCTTCCCGAAAAGAATCTTGGGCTTGTTCCACCTGGTGATAGAATTGGGATTCCATCGTCAAAATGCTGGTATTAAAGCGCTGGCGAATCCCCCGATAGGGGTCGTCATCACCGGTCTTTTTCCGGAACAACTCACAAAGCTGAGCAAAGAGTTCCACAGGATTTCCAGAAAAATCCTGGGTGGAAAGAGTGGCAAAAGTGCTCTGCAACAAGGCCACTTCTTCCTCACGATTCAATTGAGCAAACTGCGCAGCAGAACGAGCCTGACGCAACACACAGGGCAGGCAATCTAAGGTATCAATCATAGAAACAGCAAAGTCAGTCGGAACAGATAATGAGCCGCCACACCGGCACAGATTCCTCCCACTGTATGCGAGAGCATGGCCTTTCCTGTGAGGGAACGAAACCCCATCACATCCATCATGGCAATGTGGGTGGATAAGAATCCCGACCACGTCATTCCCATGGCTGTGAACACGGCCACATCCACTGGACCGGCCAAACCTTCAGAGAGGAATCGAGGCACCAAGGCCATGGCCGCCCCCACCGCTCCAAGAGCCGTGACGGGAAAGGCCAGGGAATCTGGTGATGTAAATCCAAAGAGGAATTCCAACGGCTTTTGAATCCATCTACCTAGGCCAGACAGAAGGGGAATCCCCTGATAAGCACTTCCATCATACCCGGATTCTCCTGGCCCCATGGTCACCAAAAGCACCATGGTGCAAATCACTAATACACCTGGAACAATCTGCATGCCAATTTTGAGACCGTTGCTCCCTCCATCCAGAAGGCTTTCCAAAAAACGGCGAAAAACCGGACCATCTTTGATTTCCCGGTATTCCAACCAAGAATGGGGATCTAAATCATTGCCATCTTCTTTCCTCTCCCCATCATCAGAGGAAGAAGAATTCCATTCTCCCGAATTTTTCATGGATTTCTTTGTGAAAGCCAGCATCAAACGGGTGGAAACTACAGACCCCACCAAAGCTCCAGCAAATCCCACAATGGCAGACGAGAAATACCCTAGGCTCATCATGTAGGCAATCACAATCAGCCCCATTCCAAACGAGGTACCAAAATTGGTGAGAGCGGGTTTTTGATATTCTTCAAAGTATCGGATGAAATTCTGATCTTTTCCCAGGGCGATGATGGCGGGATTATCTGAGATAAAGGTGGTGATGGCTCCCACACTTGCCGCACCAGGCAAACCCCAGAGTAAACGAACAACAGGGGCCAAGACTCGATTGAGCAGAGCAAGAATTCCAAATTCTGCTAAGAATCCGCCTAAGGCTCCAGCCACCACAGCAATACCCATGATGAAAAACACTGTATTGAGCAGCAAATCATGACTGGTGGCCATGACTGTCGAAAAAAAGGCTGCAAAACCCATCACATGTCCAAAATAGGCCAACAAAGCCAACAGCCCAATCAGCAGAACCACGGTTCTCCAAGTGAATGCTTTCACCTTTTTCATGGCAATCCTCAAAACTCGGTAATACGCCGAAGTTACCGGAAGGTATTCATTGCGTCCATCACGATTCGTCTTTTTTTTGGGATTTTTAAAACCAGCCTCATCACCAACAACTGGTGATAGATCAATGGAACGATTCTTCTTTTGTTTTAATGAAAAAAAACCAAGGATTATACCAACTCTCTGGACCCTTCCCCCTCACACTCTTATGCTTATTCGACAATGATTAATCTACCAGTTGCCCTGATTGCAGCCTTCTCTGCAATGCTCATTGGACAGACATGGAAAGTGGTTCGCCCCATTTTTCGTGGCTCGCCTCCCGTTTTGAAAAACTTCCTCCAATCCGGAGGCTTCCCCAGCTCTCATACTGCCGCAACGGCATCCATGGCTGTGACCATTGCATTACGTGAAGGGTTTTCCTCTTCTCTGTTTGCACTTGCAGCCGTTCTGACAGGACTGGTGGCCCATGATGCTGTGAAGGTTCGTGGTACCATCAACTCTTTGGTGAATATTTTAAGACGATTGGATCCTGGTGAAGAAACGGCAAAACTACCAGATACAGTTGGTCATACCGTTGGCGAAGTGATTGCCGGTTTTGTCCTTTCTGGTGCTGTGGGAGCCCTTTGTCACTGGATTCTTCCCTAGCGACTCTTTCCAGGAGTTAATCGCACGGATCCCCCTTCAAAATGCCAATCTTTGAAGGGGCATTGAAAACCAATTTAACAAGACATTCCACGTATTTTGATTATGGAATAAAGGATGCCCTCCGATGGAAAAAACTGTTCTCATTGTTGAAGATAGCATGATGTTTGGACGTATGCTCCAAAGGTGCATGCGCAATGAACTGGGCTTCACATCGGTTTGGGTTCAAAGTATGGAAGAAGCCCGGGAATATCTGGCCAAAGGAAATAGACCGACTGTGGCCATTTTGGATTACTGCCTCCCCGATGCCCTGGATGGTGAGGTGGTGGAAATGGCCCATTCTTTTGGTATTCCCTCCATTCTTACAAGTGCCGATTATTCCGACAATCTCCAGGAATTTGCCTGGTCACGACGTGTTCTCGATTTGGTGGTGAAAGATGGCAGTCAGGCCTTTTCCCTCATCATTGATATTGTGGATCGAATCTCCAAGAATGCTGATACAGGTGTTCTGATTGTGGATGATTCACGCACCGCCCGAAATCACTTGCGGAATCTTCTTGAACCTTGGCAATTCCATATCTATGAAGCTTGTGACGGATATGAAGCTTTGGAGCAGGTGGATCGCAATCCAGAAATACGGCTGGTGCTCACGGATTATTACATGCCTCGGTGTGATGGATTTGAGCTCACAAAAGCTCTGAGAAAAAACTATGCCATGGACCGTTTATCCATCATTGGTCTTTCAGCCCGTGGCGATCACCAAACCACCGTCCAGTTCATTAAGAATGGGGCCAATGACTTTCTTGGAAAGCCCTTCATCAGCGAAATGCTCCTCTGTCGAATCAATCAGAATCTTCGCATTGTGGAGCATTTTGATACCTTCCGAGAGCTCGCCATGGTGGATCATCTCACCAACATCAGCAATCGCCGCCATCTCAATGAAGCCGGGGATATTGTGTTTGAAAATGGAATGCGAACGGGAGATTATCCGGTTGTGGCCATGATGGACTTAGATAATTTTAAGAGAATCAATGATCAATACGGTCATGACATGGGCGACCATGTTCTGGCCGGAATTGCTCGTAAATTGCGCATGACCATTCGAAAATCGGATATTTTGTCTCGTTATGGTGGAGAAGAATTTTGCATGGTCTGCCAGAACATGGATCCAAAGAAAGCCGCCTCAAAATTTGATAAATGGCGGCAACTCATTGAAACCATGGAATTTTGCTGTGGAGAAGAACGCTTTGGTGTGACCGTGAGCATTGGATTGTGCACTAAGCCACAAGAATCCTTCCAAGCCATGGTGAAACATGCGGATTTAAAACTCTATGAAGCAAAAAAAGCTGGAAAGAACTGTGTACGCTAAAACACCTCTCTCCCTGGTGGGGAAAGAGGTGTTTTTTGAGAACCAATTAAGGGATTACGGAGCCACGGTGACTGTGAGTGTATAAACTTTCTCTGTCACACCGTCTTCTGCCACAACTCGTGCTCTTAAGGTATTCGCACCAGTTTGAAGTTGATCAAACTGCACAACCTGAGAAGGAAGAAGAAGACTGACACCCAAAGTGGTGATTCCATCAGCCGCCACACCAGAAAGGGAGTTTAGTCCAAAATGAGCCAAATCACTGGAAAGCGTTCCTGTGAAATGCAGCTGAGTGGTACCTGCAGGAACCTGAGCGGCATAACTGGTCACATCTGGATCAAAACTTGGTGTGAACGGAACGGGGGTTCCACCCACAAATTGTCCATTACTCTGGGATCCGCCAACCAACAGGACAATGGACGTAAAGCTGGCATCATTCGATGCACGGCTTGTTTCAGCAACTTTAGAACAGGAAGCAAGCACAAGAACAAGTGAAACTAGAATCATGAGAATGGCGCGGTTGAAATTTGCACGTTTCGTCATATGATTTCTCCTCTGGTTTGACCGTCAATAAATTTCAGGCCCTACCCCGTTATAAAACATAGCACTTTGGTAATATTTATCGAGATTTATCACTTCATATGCAAGTTTTTCTTCAGATTTTTATGTGTAAATCCCCTTAGACCAAAAAGAAAACAAACAGCTTGTAACTCTAAACTTATCAATCACAAAAAGTTATAAGCTATGTTGAAGAGAGACTCAGACATCAAAGAAGTAAGGAGACTGAAAGTAAAAAAAGACTTTCAACCTACTCAAACTCCCGAATGGTCATAAAAGCCTGTTCAATCACACGCAGAGCTTTTTCCAGCTCCTGCAAGGTGTGCCGATGGCAAATGTATCCATGATGATAAGGCTGAAGAAAGACACCTTGGCGAATCAAATGAGTAAAAAAGGCTTTACGCTGTTTTTTATAGAGGCCCGTTTGGTCTTTGGGGAAGGTGATGAAATTCATTTGGGGGAGCCCACTGAGTTGGGCCGAAATACCGCTTTTCTCTATGGCCTGTTGTACTCCGGTCATAAAATACTGGCCCTTTTTCTCAATACTGGGAATCACCTGATCCCGCTGAAGAATTTCAATGGTTTTTAATGCCGCCACATAACCCAAACTGTTGGGGAAATAGGTGGAGGAGACAAACACCTCCTTTTCTCCCATCATCATGATGTCTTTCCGGCCGGTGACGGCCGCTATGGCGTAACCATTGGCCATGGCCTTTCCAAAAACAGCAACATCCGGTGTAACGCCAAAACGTTCCTGGGCCCCTCCCAGAGCAAGACGGAATCCGGTGCGAATCTCATCAAAAATGAGTAGGGCTCCATAACGATGAGCCAATTTTTTGGCTCCTTCCAAAAATCCTGGAGCAGGATCCTCCATGGGTGCGGCCAGAGGATGCCCATAAGGTGTGAGGATGATGGCGGCTGTATCCTCTCCATGCTGTTTCAAGAGGGATTCCAGAGCATCCAAATCATTGTAGGGGAACTCCCGAACATCCTCGTAAAGTTTGGCTGGGATTCCTCCCTTTACCTCCACACACCAATCATGCCATCCATGGTAACCACAACG
>JAKSCK010000082.1 GCA_022360655.1 Spirochaetales bacterium
CTGGGGGCTGTTGTTGTTTAACTTTTGCAACAGCCCCTCTGCTCCGGGCTGCATCTAGGGATCGCTCAGCGGTCCCTTCCTTGTCTCGGCCATGGATGAGCAAGCTCCTCCATGGCCCTCAGGCTGCGTCAGGGATACCTTTGGTTTCCCTATCCTTGTCTCGGGAATGGATGAACGAGCTCATCCATTCCGCTCAACTGCGTCAGGGATAATAGGGGCGGCGGAGCTGGTCCGAGGAACGAGGACGGAACCCCCGAATAGCCCGACCCCCGGCCTGCCGGGGGGGACGCCCAAATGGGGAGCAAAAAAAGAGACATCCGCAATCTGGATGGAAAAGGAAAAAAGGAAAAACTAAGTCCAGATGCTCCTTTCGTCGAGAATGAACCGAGGCATTGTTTTTTTGCCAACGAAGGAGTGGTTATGAGTGATGGGCATCGATGGGAACGGCTGATCCGTATGATGGAGACGGAAGTGGATGTTCTTGATGGATTTTCTCAGACAACAACAGCCCTTCGTCAGGCTCTTGAATCCCGGGACTGGGCAGAGACCGAAACGGCCATGATGCGCCTGAATCAATTTGCTGCTCGGATGGAAAACCTGGAATCCAAACGGGAATCCCTGATGTCCAAACTGTCCACAAAAGAAGGGTTTACCGCACGCCTCACTGAACTTTCTCCTGAACGGAAAAAACGATTTCATGAAGCACGGAGCAAACTCAAAGTTCAACTTGCCTGTGTGCATTCACGAACTCAGGGACTCACCACCTATGCCCAGACTCGTTCACGTGTAGGAAGAGAACTGATGGAAGCAGCCATTCCATCCACTCGAGGGAAAACCTATAACCAGAAAGGTTTTTCTGTGGCTGGCGGTCGAGACCCGCTCATTCTGTCTCGCCATCTGTAGGAGGAACCCATGCCTAGCACTTTCGGCGGCATAGAACTGGGAAAACGAAGCCTGAATGCTCATCAACAAGGTCTCACCACAATAGGGCATAATCTTGCCAATGCATCAACGGAAGGATATAGCCGTCAGCGCGTCAAACTCCAATCAGCTGAAGCTCTGTATTATCCGGCCTTGAGTCGAGAGGAACGTCCTGGCCAGGTTGGGCAAGGAGTGGATGTGGCCTCTGTGGAACGGGTTCGCGATGAACTTCTTGAGAAACGGATTGTGGCTCAAGGAAGTGTTGCAGGGTATTGGAAAGCCCGTGATTCCTACATCCTTCAGCTCGAGCAAATTCATCAGGAACCCTACGATACTTCGGTTCGTGCACAAATGGATCAATTTTGGGAGGGTTGGCAAGAGCTTTCTCTTCGTCCCGAGGGGGAAGCAGAGCGTCAAGCCGTTCTCCGTCGAGGAGAAACCCTTGCGGATGGTATCAACCGGCGCTTTGAGCGACTTGATCAGCTTCAAACGATGCTTGATGAAGATGTCATGGTCTCGGTGGGGGAGATCAACTCCATTCTCCAAGAAATTGGTGGAGTGAACGAGCAAATTGTCAAATCCGAGGCACTTGGGGACAACCCCAATGATTTGTATGACCGACGAGATTCCTTGGTGAATACCCTATCAGACTATGTTCCTGTTTCTGTTGATGGGAGGGATCCAGATGAGTTCACAGTCTTCACTGGGGGCCGGCATCTTGTTCAGGGCCGTGTGGTAACGGGATTTGATCTTCAACCCAATCCAGAGAAGCGGGGCCTACATGAAGTGGTTTGGGAGGGAAGTGAAGAGCTTTTTCTGCCAGATTCAGGAAAATTGGGTGCCGTTTTGGAACTCCGTGATGTGGATCTTCGGGGTGAGATTCTTTCATTGGATGAAATGAGCCTGGCCTTCTCTGATTTGGTGAACGGTATCCATCGTGAGGGATGGTCTGCATCCGGGGACCGGGGAGAAGATTTCTTCACTGCTCGTCCCATCGTGGATAATCTTTCTGGAAATTTTGATAATGATGGTGATGGCACCTTGGATTCCACCTATGTGTATCGATTGACGGGAATCAATGCCTTGAACACAACTGCTCCTGTTGGAATTGCAGGGGAACTTCGTCTCAATGGTCCTGAAGGTGATGTTCTGATTCCCTACACAGCTCAAGATACCGTTGGGGCCATCTTGGAACGGATCAATCGTTCAGACTCCGAATTAACGGCTCGTTTGGATAGATCTGGACGACTCGAATTGCGGGCTGGGATGAGTGGAAATGCATCGCCCGATTTTGTGATCCGTCATGTTGAGGACTCTGGCTCGTTCTTAACAGGTTATGCCGGGCTTCTTGGTGGCAGTGGTCCTGATTCCGCCTATGATTGGGGAGCAACGGATGCGGTGCTCTCACTTCGGCCTGGTGGATCGGCCTATGCGGTCACTCCCACAGGAAATCCTTCCGCCTATCTTGCAGTGAATGAAACGCTTGTCACAGACCCCACACGGATTGCTTCTGGGCTTTCTTCAGGCGGGGAACGTCCTGGAAGTGGGGATAATCGAGCGGCTTCTGATATTGCGTCGCTTCGACATCGACCGGTGCTTGCCGGGCGAACGCCCACCTTTGACGATTGGTTTTCTCTTGCCGCTGCGGATGTGGGGCTGAAGGGGGAAGTTGCGGCATCGGCCCGGGATAGTCAGGATCTTGTGATGAAAGATCTTGAGGATCTTCGTCAGTCTGTTTCTGGTGTGAATATGGATGAAGAATTTGCCGAAATGATTAAGTTCCAGCATGGCTATAACGCCGCTGCACGATTTGTCACCACCATGGATGAAATGCTGGAAACCATCATTAATCGGTTGGGGGTGTAAGCAATGCGTCGTATTAGTTCCAATATGCCCATCATGGATAATCGTTTTCGCATGGCAGAGCGGGATTTTCAAAAAGACCGTTTGCAGCGAGGAATTGCCTCTAGTCGTGCCCTGGGGAATCTCCGAGATGATCCTTTGGCGGCGGCTCACATCACTCGGTTAGATTCTGCCGAAGGGCGAACCAGCCGTTATCTGCAAAACACGGAAGTTGTGAAGGGCCGGTGGGCTCAGGCGGAAGGCTATATGAGCGAGGCTGTTTCCATTGTTCAGCGCCTCAGAGAACTTTCCATCCAAGGTGCTAGTGGCACCTATGCTCGTGATGATATGGCCTACATGGCCACAGAAGTGGATGCCTTGGTGGCTGAATTGGCGCAGGTGGCGAATGCCAAGGGAGGAGATGGTCGTTATCTCTTTGCTGGTGATGATGGGGCCACACCTCCCTTCCGAGCAGAAACGTCACGTGTTCCTGGAATGGGACCTGATACCGTCACTGGCGTGCATTACTCTGGAGATTTGGGGCAGAGTCGCATTGAAATCTCTGATGGAAAATCGGTTGAAGTGAACCTGGCCGGGAATTCGGTTTTTTGGGCTGAACATCAGCGTGTTTTTGGAGCCACAGATGCTGGAGATCTTCGAGTGGAGGAAGAAAATCGCTTCTTTATTGATGGGAAAGAAGTGGTTCTTGAAGCTGGAGATAATGCTCCCACCATGGTTCGAAAAATCAATGCCGCTGGGGCTGCAGTAAAGGCCTCCCTTGATCCGGTGACTGGATCTTTGAATTTAGAAACCACAATCCCCCACCAGATTTGGATTCAAAATTCGGAGGGCAGCGTGCTTTCTGACATCGGCATACTTGGGAATGCAGGTTCCCGTCCTCCTGCCAACTGGCATCCCGATGCCACCGTGTCCGGGGGAAGCCTTTTTGATCAAGCCATTGCTTTACGAGATGCTCTTGTTGAAGGAGATCAAGAAAAAGTGGGTGGTGCTGTGGTTGGCGGCTTAGATAAGGGGTTGGATTCTCTGCTTCGAAACCTGGCCGATCTTGGGGCGCGAAATGAGCGCTTGGAGTTCACATCCAATCGTCTTGGTGATGAAAAGCTTGCTCTCACAGGTTGGAAATCACAACTTGCGGATTTGGATTTGACAGAAGCCATCACAGAATTGAACATGTTGGACTATGCCCAGAAGGCCGCCTATCAGATTGCTGGACGTGTTTTTCAAACCAGCCTGATGGATTTTTTGAGGTAGTGGATGATGAAAGTTGAGACAAAAGCCTACGGCTCCATTGAAGTTGATGAGCGACAGTGTATTCGTTTTCCTTCTGGTCTTTATGGCTTTGATGGACTGGCCGATTACATCTTGATGGATGCCCAGCAACGTCCTTTTTATTGGCTCCAATCCCTGGATGTGAGAGAAGTGGCTTTTGTTGTGATGGATCCTCATCTGATTCGTCCTGATTATGATCCCAAGCTTGATCCTGAAGATCTCGAAAGTCTTGGACTGAAAGGACAGGAAGGTTCTGATGTGATTCTTCAACTCGCCATTGTCACGGTTCCAGAAGATAGACGTGGGATGACGGTGAATCTTCAAGGACCGCTCCTCATCAACAAAGATCGGCGAGAAGGACGACAATGCATTTCCCGGGATGAACGGTGGGGTGTGCGTCATAATATTCTTGATGAGATGGCCGCTGGGAAGAACGCATGCTAATTTTGTCCAGACGTAAAGATGAAAGTGTTGTCATTGATGGACGCATTGAGGTGTCCATTGTGGATATCAAGGGTGATCAGGTAAAGCTGGGAATCAAGGCACCGCGTGATGTGAAGGTTTTTCGTCATGAGGTTTATCAAGCCATCCAAGACCAAAACCGAGCGGCATTAGAGTCTCCCGTGGAATTGCCTTCACTTGATTTATCTCTGTTTCAAACAGAGCCCAATGATTTGTCGTAATGGATGAGTTAGACCCATCGGAGATGGGAATTTATGAATTCACGTTATGGTTCATCACCAAGTTTTTCAAAAACAGCTGAGAATTCATCTCGAATAGACGAGAAAACTTCCACCAAATGCGGATCAAAATGAGAGCCTGATCCCTCTTTGATAATGGTATAGGCTCTTTCCTCACTGAAGGGATCTTTGTAGGGTCGTCGAGTTCTGAGGGCATCATAGACATCCGCAATGGCCACAATCCGTCCAGAAAGGGGAATATCGTCCTCTGCGAGTCCAAAGGGATAGCCGCTTCCATCCCATCGTTCATGGTGGGAGCGGGCGATTTCTTTTCCCATAGGGTTGGGATGGGCATCAAGAATCATGGCACCATTGGTGGTATGCTCCTTCATCACCTCCCATTCCATGTCATTCAAACTTCCATTTTTGAGCAGTATGGTTTCAGGAGTTCCAATCTTGCCCACATCATGGAAGGCTGCCAGTATGCCAATGTCTTCGATAAAATCATCATCCACTTCATCCATGCCTTCTCTTCCTTTGAGATGGGACGAGAGGAGGCGAGAATAAGCGTTGACGCGTTCGACATGATTTCCTGTATCTTCGTCTTTGAGTAAGGATGCCTTGAGAATGCTATCAAAATTGGCTCGAATGATGGATTTGAGTGAGTCGGTCACATCATTGAGGAAAATAGCAAAAAAACGAGGGGAATCATTTTGGTCAAAACTGAGTGGGGATATGGTTAAGTCGGCTTGATAGAGGCGTTCATCCCGCCTTCGACCCGACACCCGTCCTTGCCACCCATGCCCATTCTGGGGATTTTCAAGGGCTTCAGTGAGATGATGAATTTCGGATTCATCATGGAAATTGGAAAACTGGGCGTAAAGAAATCCCCCAAGACAGGCTTCTGCAAAATACTGGAATGAAGCGGTATTGATCCAAAGGAGGCGGAGTTGATGATCAGAAATAAGGAAGGGATAGGGCAGGCGATTCTGCGCCTTCAGCCAACCAGAGGGTAAGAGGGATGCTAATTCCTTGGAGGCCTGTTCAACGCGTTCTTCACGTTCTCTGAGGCTTTCCATTTCAGCATCCCTCTTCCGTGTCATGCTTGTTTTCCTAGTGCCTCTTCAGCCTCACTTAACCGAAGGTAAATTGGATGTGAATCTGGAGCATCCGCACCCTCGGTTTCAAAGGCTGAGCATCCCATTCTGATCAATGCCCGCCCACGAGCAGAGGCATGCATTGGATCAATCACCACATGATTGAATTCTGCGGCAACCTGAGCGTCTGGACCAGTGGCCAGTATGGGTTGATTGGCTGGAAGTTGCTTCAAGAATTCCTTGAGATCAACATCCACATCATCAACAATGCGTTTTCCTTTTTGAAATGCTGCGGCATAAACCCGTTTTTTTCGAGCATCCATGATGGGCATGACAATTCCTGGCCAATGCTCCCGCTGTGCTGCAAGAAGAGGAAGGGTAGGAACGGATTTCACGGGACACTGGGCTCCCCGTGCAATACCCTTTGCTGTTGCCATCCCAATTCTGATTCCAGTAAAGGAACCTGGTCCTGCGGATACCACCACAAGGTCAAGCTCCTGAGCTTTCATATTGGCCTGGGACAGAAGTGCATCGACTCCTGGCATTAGGGTTTCCGCATGACGAAAACCAGCATCAATCAGAGTTTCAAAATATTGAGTCTCATATTGGAGGGCAATAGTGATGACACGTCCGGAGGTTTCAAGGGCGAGAACATTCATGAGGCTTTTCCTTCCGGATGGTGGATTTGAATTTTTCGAAGACCATTTTCTTCAATGTCTATGACAACTCGAATAGCGCGTTCTGGAAGCTCTTCTCCTGCACGCTCACTCCATTCAATGACACTGATTCCCTGGCCATCAAGCATTTCCTCTACACCAAGCCAGGCAAATTCTCCTGGTGTGCCAAGGCGATAGAGGTCCATATGGTAGAGGGGCATCTGACCTTCATACTCACTGATCAGTGTGAAAGTTGGACTTGTGACCGGTTCATGAATACCAAGTGCCTGGGCAATTCCTCCGGTAAACACCGTTTTCCCAGCTCCTAATGCGCCAGAAAGAGCCACAATATCTCCTGGCTGGAGGCTATTCCCAAGACGAATCCCTTCCTCTCGAGTTTCTTCTGCGTTTTGAGTGATTCTCTCATTCATCGCAATTCTCCCTCTTGCTCCATGGTGCGAATTTTGTCCTTGAGGGCGCGAATCACGGGAATGAGTGGATAGTCAATCCGACTAGGAACAGACACGGCAATGCATCGGTCTCCAGTTGGTTTGATTTCCACTGAGAATTCAACCGGTACTTGCTGACGGTTTCCCCCTGGAAATTCAATATCCCCAAGAGCCGCATACTCGTTGCGGTAATATAAGGGGATGTCTTTTTTTGTTAATTGCTCGATAGCGTGCACTTTCATGAGGAATTAAGAATAGTTAGGGCCTTGGTTCCGGGTCAAGCGGGAGACTCCTTATTGGAACATTCCAACTTACTCAAAATCATAAACATACTCATTAATTCGATTCAGATTCTTGCTGGAGGCTCGGGTGAACATCACATGCAAACTTGTTCTATGCCGATTCACCATACGGCTGTCCACAATTTTTCCAAGAGCGGTGACCGGATAACCACGCCGAAGTTCAAAATTGATCTTGATCAGTTCGCCCCGAGGGAGGGGTTTATGGCAGGCAAAGGCGCATCCACCAGCGGACACGTCAATCATAAGACCAGAACGCCCCTGATTGGTCATGACTCGAGCCTCTCGAACAGTTTTTCGTCCAGAGGGCTTTTCAATGATTCTCACAGGGTAAAAGCTGCATTGCCCTTTGATGGGTCTGCGGCGGAACTTTCTTTGAACTGAACGATTCACTCGCGTCGTATGCTGCAGCATCACACTATTGATGCCCTTTACATTGGTGTACCCAATCACCTTGGATTCAAACATCAATTCTTCGCCATCTAAACCCCAGATGAAGAATTTGATGCGACTCCCCTTTCTCCATTTGACATGCTCTCCACCGTAATTCATGGGAACTTGAGCACAATAGAATTCTTTCAAATTAGCCGTGATGACGGAGGTGAAGCGATTCCCATTGTCTTGTTGGAACGTGATGTTTTGACCAAGACGAAGTTGGCGGGTTGTGGAAAGGCGATTGGTATCAGCAAAAACCCGATCAATGCGTTGCTTAATGCGATATATCTCAAGCTTTTTGAGCTCAATGCTGGATTCTTTGGCATTGTAATGAGGAATATCCCTTAAGGCCTTACCAAGAGTCACATTGAGTTCACGAGTGTTTGAAAGGAGATTGAATGGGCGCCGCACTTGATAGGTTCGGGCAAAATTTTCCAGCATGCGCGTTTGGTATTTTGTGAGCCCAATCGATGCGGCTTCTCGGCGGAAAGCTCGTCGACTGAAGCGCTTTCCTCCTCTGCCTTGGGTTGGACCTTGGGCATTGCGACTATAAATGGCCAAGGCAATAACAATGGAGACAATGATTCCACCCATCACCGCTAAGGTTTGCCAATCCGTTTGGGTTTGGTAGAAATTGCTCTGAAGAAGACTGATCATGTCGTCCCCTCCCTGAGAAGTCGGATATGTTCAGGAAGTTCTTCCATTCGGGGTTTGAGTTCATATTCCAGCAAATCCCCAATCAAAACGGTATCCTGGGCGCGAAGTGCATCTTCCAATTCCATGAGATGGGAGGTCAGTTCTGCTCCTAATTCCTCTGGTAGAGAGTTGCCAAGCCAAGAAAGGGAGCGTAAGAGAGATTGAAGCAGCTCCGTGAGATGGATGATGATTCCCATGGCCTCTTTGTCTTTGCCAGTCTGGAGCTGAACGGCGACTTGGTCGAGCTCCTGTGCCATGGATGCGAGAGCCCGGGCTGAAGTTGAGGCCGATGAAATTGGGTCCTCTGTTTCATGTCGCCGTGTTTCAAGTACAGAAATGAGATTCTGGCATTCCATCAACAAGTCTTGGGGATGTGAAGGGAAGGAATTCGGAAAACCCCAAGATTGAAACCGATGTTGAATTTCTGTGGTGAGAGGAGCTTCTGGCCCATCACCAAGAAGATGAGGTAACATGGACATGAGATCATTATAACCTTCTGCCAGTTCCTTCAGTTGCACTTCATCGTTCTTTTTGATGGCTTCAGACAGGAGGTGGAAATATCCTGTCGCGGTATCCAACTGTCTTACCCGTCCCTCGCGAAGATCGACGGCTTCAATGGCCACATGTTTGAGTTGTTTTAAATCTCGGCTCTTCCATTGATCCTCTGTGAGTCCAACGGGTATGTCATCGAGGGAAAGCGAACCCACCAAAAGCCCAGACTGTTGCAGCCATTGGGTGAGACCATTCACCACATCACCAGCGGTTTGTTCTTCTTCAAGGGTGTAGTCGATTGTATTTCCGTTGATCGTGATGACCATCATATGCTCCTCAATCAGCGCCCATTATTCTGTTGATTGGTGAAATTTTCGATGCCCTGGGCACTTTGCTCCAGCTGATTCATCATGGATTCCATCCTACCATACTGGCGCTTTAAATCTGCTTCATACTCTTCAAGGTAAACTTTATAATCATCAATATCATCTTGTGTGCCTTCAATTTGCGTGTCAATTCTTGATATACGATTGCTCACAAATCCACCCGTTTGAGTGTAAGGAGTCAGGTATTCGTCAATTTTTTGTCCCACACCATTGTCGATGATGAGATCTCCACTGGTATCACGGCCAAATAAGTCCTTCACCGCATCAATATTCTGACTGAGGGCTGAATCCAGTACTTCCTCATCAATCTCTAAAAAGCCACGGAGTTTGGCTTGATCGAAGGACCCCCCTGTACTGCCTGAGGAAGCATTGGTGGAAACGCCTACCTGAGCCAACAATGCCAGTTCTTCTTCTGCACGTGTGGGGTAGGGGCTGGAAACAATTCCTTGAAGGCGGTTTTTGAGCTGGGTGATGGTGAAATCTCCACGTAGGAGCCCCTGTTGTTCCTCCAGCTTCTCTCGCTCATCATCTTCCAAATAATCAAGCTCATCGAGAACACTTTGCTTATCGGACAGAACATCTGAGGAATCGGTGAGAACCAGTATTCTGGTGAGAAGCTGGTTATAAGCAAAAACAAAGCGAATCACTCCTTCTTTTGCCGTTTCTGTATCTGGAGTCACACTCAGATCTACGGGTTCATGAGAAGGACGTTTCAGATTCAGTGTGAGGCCATCCACCAAGTCGTCAATGGAATTGGTGGAACGCCGAACTTCAATGCCCCGAAAATCCAATAGGGCATCTCCTGCTGATTCAACCGGTTTTGCGGGAACCAAGTCACCTTGTCGGCTTGGATCATAGAGTCGAGCTTCCGCCACTTCAATGCCACGGTATGTGTTGGGATTATCAATAAGAAGCCCGGTGAGATCAGGGGGAAGTTCTGAAGCTTCCACTCGGAGGGTCTGCCATTCTGTTCCAGGAATAATCTCTGGAAGTTCGATGGATTCTCCAGAATTTGTTTCTAAGAAAAAGAGCTGTCGAATATCGGTTCTTTCTGGGGGCGACCACGGCGTTGCCGTGGGGAGTTGCAGGCTAGGGGCTTCTCCAGTGATTGTGATGTTTCCAAAACGGCCATCAGGGCCCTTTGGCCATAGGGCTCCTGGGGCCTGAGGGGGGCTGAGATCTTCCGAGGTCCATTCTGCGGTTCTGTAGCGAAATTCGAGGACAAGGGAATCCTCGATGCTATCAGGAATGGAGATTCGTGCTTGAGATTGGGGAGGGACATACACACCCTCCGAAGTGAGAATACTCGAACGTAGAGTTGCATTCACATTGCCTGCAGAAAGAGTCGGGAGGGTGAGCTGTGTATCCTGGTTTGGAGCTGGTTGCATCAAACCGGTGTCCAAAGCGAGTTGACGAGCGTCCTGTTCAAAGATCAATCGATTCTCAGACCCTGTTGGAATGGCCTCGATCATGAGAACCTGGGTACGGGATGTGTCTCTTACCGTGGAAGCACGAAGAAGCCCTTCACCCTTCTCTGTGATGCGTCGAGCGAAATCATTGAGCGTGCCTCCCCGGTATCGAAGGGTGAGGGATTCCTCGCCAACGCGAAATTGATAGGTTCCTGCTGAAACACGAAAATCACGATCTAGAGAGGGGGAGAGAAAACGGTCGGCAGTAGCAACTTGTTTGACCGTTACAGAATACTCATCCAAAGGAGCATTGCGACTTGCTGTTGCTGTGATGATTCGTTCATCAGAAGATTCCGTTTTCTTTTCTGAAAATGGATTTTCAAAGCCATAGAGCGCTTTTGCTGTTCGTTGGAGTTCTCCAAAATCCCGGTTTAGCTGACGCCATGTAGAACGCTCAGTTTCAAAGGTTTCCTTCTCATCTTCCATTCGAGTGAGACGGATCTTTTCAGCTTCCACCAAGTCTTCAACCAGTTTGGTGGTGTTGTACTTGGATGATACTCCGGGAATGCTGATATCGGACATGCGGCACCCCCGCCCCTATGCTCCAGGGACGCAGCATCCCTACGTCCCGTCAAGAATCAGATTTCTTCGTCAAAGAGTATGCCAATGGCCTCAGCAATTCCCTGATGGGCCCGCTGGAGCTCTTTTGACGGAATCTCTTTGATTACCTTATCGGTATTACTGTCAATGATTCTGACAACGAAGTAATCAAGTTCATCAACAATGACATACTGAAAGCGCGTGTTCCGAGTGGCGTCGTCAAGAGCGATCTTGACAGCGTTCTTGGTGGGAACTGGGCGTTCTTCCGCAATTGTCTTATTGACTTGGGCCTTCTGCCGCTGGGGGCGAGTATTTTTGAGTCCAGGTGTTGCAGCATTTGTGAGGCGCACTCCATCCATGTCGTCCTCCTCTCATCTCATTTCAAACGGGATCCTCCGGGGAGGGACGCGACCTCCCCGGTGTCCCAGTGGAAAAGATGACGTCCAGATCTCTCTTCCACCAATTGGACGGAAATTAGCCAAGCAGCTGGAGCACAGACTGATTACGAGTGTTTGCCTGAGCCAACATCGCGGTTCCAGCCTGAGTAAGAATCGAATTCTTAGTCTGTTCCACCATCTCGGAAGCCATATCGGCATCACGGATTTGGGATTCAGCGGCCTGAAGGTTTTCAGCAGCAATTGCCACACCCTTAGAAGCCATTTCGAATCGATTCTGGTAAGCACCAAGATCTGCTCGCTGTTTATTCACACGTTTCAATGCATCATCCACAATTCCGATGGTTCGGTTTGCAGCTTCCACAGTTGAAATGGTGACAATACCGCCAGCTCCCTGCTCATTCGCCAAGCCAAGGGCCTGGGCTGTCATTGTTCCGATATTGATGCGTTCACTTTGGTCCATATTGGCACCAACTTGAATCTGCATGACATCACCAGTCGCTGAATTCTCAGCAAAACGGCCAGTCAAAACATTCATACCGTTGAACTGAGCATGGGATGCAATTCGGTTGATCTCATCGACCAACTGGGACACCTCAACCTGGATCTGCATGCGATCTTCGGAGGAGTAAATGCCGTTTGCAGCCTGAACGGAAAGCTCACGCACACGATGCAGAATATCTTGAGACTCCTGCAGGTAGCCTTCTGTGGTTTGAATGAAAGAGACGCCATCAGCAATGTTCCGGTTGGCTTGATTCAGCCCCCGAATCTGACCGCGCATTTTTTCACTCACTGCCAATCCAGAAGCGTCATCTCCAGCCTTGTTGATGCGCTGACCACTGGCCAGTTTCTCCATGGAGTTCTGGGTTTGACGTGTGGCAATTCCGAGCTGCCGATTTGCATTAATGGCGCTCATGTTGTGATTAATGATCATGTTCCCTCCTTGAAATGGGACCGTCGGGGCATCCTTGCCCCTCATCCTCAAACCACGGGAAAGGACCTATTCGAGAGACCTATGCGCGTCGCTCTCGTCCGTCCATGTCCCTTTGTTCGAGGAACCATTACCGCCCAAAGACGGGAATGCTTCTTCGCCCGTGGCTCATTTCGTGAAGGTGCTTTTCAAAGATCATGGCTATGCCTCTGACTTCACAGAGTGTTCCATGAAGGCAGAAACGAAGCAAGTCCAACATCCTAGAATCATCCAAGATGGTTGGACACTCGATCCGAAGTATAGTCCCCTGGCGTGGGGCCAGGCAAGCCGTTATTTCCCACGCCCTATGGGCTCGGCCGCCTTAGGCGGCCGAGAGGGAACTACTGGAGCAACTGCATGACGTTCTGAGACTGAGATTTTGCCTGAGCCAACATGGCTGTTCCGGCCTGGGAGAGAATCTGGTTCCGGGTTTGCTCCACCATTCCCGTTGCCATATCCATATCGCGGATTCGGCTCTCAGAGGCCTGCAAGTTCTCTGCACCAATGTCGATGCCCTTGATGGCCATTTCAAGGCGGTTCTGATAAGCACCAAGGTCTGCTCGCTGCTTGTTCACCATCTTGAGAGCATCATCCAGAACACCAATGTTTCGGTTGGCCTGTTCAGGAGTGGAGATGGACATGATTTGTCCTGTTCCAACCTGACGCAAACCCAGAGAATTGGCAGTCATGGTTCCAATGTTGATCTTTTCGCGCTGATCCATGTTGGCACCGATGTGCAACCACATCGAAGCGGTTGGTGCATTGAAGCCAGTATCAGCGGCAAAACGACCAGTCAACATGTTCATACCATTGAACTGGGCATGGGATGCAATCCGATCCACTTCATCAACGAGCTGTGACACCTCAACCTGGATCTGCATGCGATCCTCAGAAGTGTAAATACCGTTGGATGATTGAATAGCTAACTCTCGGACCCGATGGAGGATATCGGTGGTTTCCTGGAGGTAGCCCTCGGTGGTCTGGATGAAAGAAATGCCGTCAGAAGCGTTCCGGCTGGCTTGATTCAAACCCCGGATCTGTGCGCGCATTTTCTCGGAAACAGCCAGTCCAGATGCATCATCGCCAGCGCGGTTGATCCGCTGACCGCTGGAGAGTTTTTCCATACTCTTCATACCGGCTTCGTTGGCGATTTTCAGGCTGCGCTGAGCGTTAATTGCGCTCATGTTGTGATTAATGATCATCTGATCCTCCGTGATGATGTCATGCCGGGCATCCTTGCCCTGGCTTTTTTCCCATGTGAGGCTCCCATCGGATGGAATCCCCACAACTTGAGAAAAACTTCTATTCCCATGATCGTCGGAGGGGGTGGAAAAACTTGATTCTTTTTTTCAAAAAAACTTAAGTTCCATTGTGTTAACGCCGATATCAACTGTTCATTAATCAGTCTGATAAAGAACGCTTTGCAGCAAAACCCCTCTTCATAACTGGTTTTGAAGAGGGGTCGATTTCAAAGGAAAGGGTTATTCAGATTCAATTTCAGCAAGCAGTTGGGTGCAGATGGGATCTCCTGGCTCCATGGCCAGGGCGGTTTTTAGCCAGCGGATGGCATCTTCTCGCTGTCCTTGCTCCATTCGGACAAGGGCCATATTGGAAATGATCTTGATGTTTTCAGGATCACGCTTAAGGGCTTCTTCTAACGCACTCGCAGAGGCGCCATAGTCGCCCATGGCTCGGGTGCAGATGGCCAATTCATTGAAAAGATCCCCCTCATTGCATCCCCTGTCGCGAGCGCCTTCAAGTGCCTCACGCGCTTCCGTCCATTTTTCTGCAAGGCGAAGGCCCCAGCCAAGAAGGAACCAGCCGGGCCAGCCTTTGGGGCGCCGGTCACGAAAATCTTGGGCCATGGCCACCCCTTCTTGGACTCGTCCCGCTGTGAGGGCCGCGTAAGCCTCCTCGTAAAGGCTGTCGGCCTGGCCCTCATCCCGGCAAAGTCGAACAAGGCGCTGGGCCTCTTGGCGCTGTTCCTCTTTTAAGTTGTCCCCTTGAAGAAAGGTTTCTAGAGTTTCTGCTGCCCGGGCATAGGCTCCAAACTGGTATCGGAACATGCCGGCATCAAACCATGCTTGATTAGGAGCATCATCCTCGGAAAGAAGTTCGTTGTACGCGGCGTCGGCAGCGCGAGAGTAGGAGAAGGCTTCTTCGCGGTTTCCGGATTTATCTGCGTTCATCCAGCGACGTCCATAGAAGCGAGCCAGGGCATAACGAGGTGTTGGATCTTGAGGGGCAAGGCCGCGTGCAGCAAGAAGAATGTCTTGGGCGTGTTCCCATTCCCCGGCATCCTGACTGCGCTCTGCTGCTTCCGAGAGTTCTCCTAAAAGATTGGGGCGGAGGGCATTGAGAAAGTCGCGATAGTAGCCAGCGTGCTCATGATCTGGGCTATTGGCCAGCACAAGAAGAGCTGCAGCAATGACGCGTTCCCAGGTCACGTCCTCAAGGCTCAGTTCTTTGCCTTCTTCCGGTTCAATTGGAAGGGGAATGGAGGGGTTGAGTTGGAAGGGGCCAATGTTGCGCTCAATGTCTTCTGGAAGGTCAATCCATGCCAGGCGTGATAATGTATCGTTGGTCATTTTAACGTCCTAATTTGCTGCGGTGATAATGCTTCAAGTAGTCATTAATCATGATCTTATACTCAAAGCTTACATTGTCTGGGTCGAATCGGATGGCAAGGGCCACAAGATCCTTGCGTCCCTCCACCGGTTCAAACCGTATGATGCTACCGGTCAAGAGAAATCCCTTTCCATTGCTGAGGGACATCCGTATCACGGCTTTCTTATCGATGAGAAATTTGGGGTTTCCCATGATGATGATTTTGACTCCCCCAAACGAGATGTCTCGAAGAATTCCATTTCTTGGAATCCCATCAATCTGAAGAATGGCATTCTTTGCGGCGAGACCAAGTCGCCGAATGCTTTCTCCATCAATCACAATGCGCTCTTCGCGTCGTCGGGCTGCATTGATGTTGGCCTCTAGGAGACTGCCTAAAATCTCAATCAGGTCATCAGGTGGACGCTGGGTAAATTCCAAGTTAGCAAAGTGCAAATTTCGCTCTTTGTCATATTGGGTAACACCCTTTAAGCGGCATGGAACGAAGAAACTGAAGATATCACTTCGATCCTCTTTGAAAAAGCAGAATCGTAGGGAAACAAGGTTATCTTCACGCAAGCTTCGTATATGGTCTTGTGTGAGAGCCACAACAACCTTGGCAGCGACAAGGGAAGAGGAATAGATGATGCAGGGGCGCTGGCTTCCCTTGAATTTGAGAGAAATCTGCTTCCGGGCAAGTCGTAAGGAATCATTGATTTCCTTCGTAAAGGTGACATCAATGGTACCATACTTCTCGTAGTATTCTTTGATCTGTTGGCTCGTGACTATGGCCATGAAAACGACTTTACGGGGGGAAAGGTTCAGAGTCAATCAACACAGACAAATACTAGGGGGCTGAAGGGTAAAAAAACCTTATTCCCCGGTTTCTTCCTGTTTTGGAAGATTTGCAATGGCCGCATCAATCTCGGACATCAGACGGAGCGCAATCTTCTCCATCTCTTCAGCCTCTTCAGGCAATACACCGTCTTTTGATCCACGTGATTTTTCTCGCATCAGCTCATCAATGATGTAAAAACTTGTGAGCAGAGAGATTTTCATTGGATCGGCAACTGGGTTGCGTTGTCGAGTTTCTTCTACCTTCTTCTCTAGGTACCAAAGGATACGCTTGAGATAAGCCTCGTCCTCATCTGCGCGAATGGCAAACGAGGAACCGAGGAGATTGATCTGAAGGCGACAGCCTCCGGCCATTAGAAGATATCGAACTCGGACTGGAACCGATCGTCGGCCTCAGACTCGGCTGCAGGAGCTTTGTCTTCGGTGGCTTGGACTTCTGACGGGGCAGAAGCCTTCGGTGGTTCAGTGTGCTGAGATTCTTTGACAGGAGCCTCTTTTACTGTTTCTTCCTGGGTAGGAACGGCGACAGCAAGGGCTTCTGCAGGATGATTGTCTTCTTCCTGTGCCTCAGGAACAGGGAAGTCAAAGACAACGGCCTCACTGCTGGCATTTTCAGCAGGGACAGGTTCAGAACTTTGGCTGTTGGCTTCTTCTTCGGCAATCATTGCCATCAATTCTGCTTCTTCTGCATCAGCGGATTGTTTTTCTGCTGCGGCAGGAGCAGTCTCGACAGCAACTTCTGGTTCTGGAGAAGAATCTTCCTGGGGAAGCGTGCTCTCCACAGAAGTGGTCTCAGCAACAGAAGCCGTGGCGTCATTGGAATCGACAGCGGCCAGGGCGTCAATGACTCCCTGAATGCCTTCTTCAATTCTGGCCTCATTGGCCTGACGCGCACTGGCTTCCTGGCGAAGCTCTTCCAGTCGAGCCTCGAGCTCTTCCACCTGTCCCCGAAGTTTGGTGTTTTCGGATTTCAAGGCTTGAATGGCATCAACCGCAATTTTGACACGGTTGTCCAGTTGTTGGACTTGCTCGAGACTAATCACTGGCTGCTCCTGTTAGCTAAGGGCTTTTTGGGCGGTTTCAACAAGAACCTTGAAGGCTTTGGGATCTTCAATGGCCATGTTGGAAAGCACTTTTCGGTTAATTTCAATGTTGGACTTGTTGAGTCCTTCAATGAAACGGGAGTAGGTCATGCCTTCTGCACGGGTGGCGGCAGAAATACGGGCAATCCACAACTGACGGAATTCCCGCTTTTTGACCTTCCGGTCACGGTAGGCATACTGACCGGCTTTGCGGACAGAGTCCTTGGCCACACGGGTCAGTTTGCTGCGGCGTCCCCAGTACCCTTTGGCCTGGTCAAGGACTTTCTTCCGGCGATCTTTTCGGCGTGTGCCGTCTACAGCTCTGGGCATATCTTTGCGCTCCTATCGTCTATTTCTACGCGTACGGAAGCATGCGCATCAGCCGGGGCACTTCGGTTTTGCTCACCACAACTTTGTGGCGCAAATTCCGCTTCCGCTTGGGGGACTTTTTGGTCAGGATGTGCCGGGTCCCCTGGCTCTTGTACTTGAACTTGCCGGTGGCGGTTCTTTTGAACCGCTTTGCGGCGCTTTTTCGTGTCTTTACTTTAGGCATGGCTCACACCGTCCTTTCTCTTGATTCTGCTTTCTGTCCGATTAGCGCTTGGACTTCGGACTCAGCATCATGGACATAAACCGTCCCTCCATACGGGGGGGGGCGTCCACTTTGAAGCTGTCCTCAGTGAGGAGCTCCATGATTTTATCAAGTTTGACCTTTCCAAGCTCCGTATGGGCTAATTCTCGCCCTCGGAACCGAATGGTGACCTTGACTTTGTTTCCCTGATCCAGGAACTCCTGGACATGTTTGGCTTTGAATGCCATGTCGTGAGTCTCAATCTTCGGTTGCATCCGAACTTCTTTGAGACGAACCTGGCTGGCCTTCTTTTTTTGCTCCCGGGTCTTCTTCTCCAGCTCGTATTTATACTTGCCGTAGTTGAGGATCTTACACACGGGAGGACGGGCCTGGGGAGACACTTCAACGAGATCTAGCCCGAGTTCTTTGGCTTTGGCAAAGGCCTCGCTTGTAGGCACAATCCCGGCTTGTTCCCCGTCCTGGTCTATTAACCGGACTTCTCTGACGCGAATCTGCTCATTGATTCGCATTTCTTTGACGGCCAATTCTCCTCCTTATGGTCCACGGGGCGTGGTAAACCACTATAGCATGGGGGTTCCCGGGGGTCAAAGGGACGGGAACCGAGCCAATGCGACGTGGGACTATACCTGGAAATCTATAAGCTTGTCCAGACGTCTTTTAGCTTCTGTGTCTCAGTCCCTTAAACCCCGAAGGGGTCGATTTAGAGAAGTCCCTGAGATTTCAGGATTTCGGTTAAACGCAACTTTGTGTTCTCTGAAGGTTCGCAGAGGGGGAGGCGGAAAACCGGTTCCATCATACCCATCTGTGCCAAGCATTCTTTGATGGGGATGGGATTGGTCTCAAGGAACATGCCTTTGAACAGGGGCAGAAGTTCATAGTGCATGGTTTTGGCTTCTTCAATACGGCCTTTTCGGGCGGCATCAATCATTTCCTTCATATAGCGGGGAACAATGTTGGATGCCACAGAAATCACTCCACTTCCACCCATAAGGGTGAGGGGGAGGGCTAAGTTGTCATCTCCAGAAAGCACCACAAAGTCGGAAGGCTTTTGGGCAATGACATCCATCATTTGTCCCAGATTTCCCGAGGCTTCTTTGACGGCAATCACATTGGGGTGGGAGGCCAAGCGCATGAGAGTTGGGGTTTCAATGTTGACTCCTGTGCGGCCAAAAATGTTGTACACCACCATGGGGAGATCCACGGAGTCAGCAATGGTGGAAAAATGGCGGTAAAGGCCTTCTTGGGTGGGTTTGTTGTAATATGGCGCCACCTGGAGGCTGGCAAAAGCTCCCTGAGCCTTGGCAATTTTGGTCATGCGGATGGCTTCATCGGTGCTGTTAGAGCCGGTACCAGCAATCACAGGGACTTTGCCATTGCTTCGACGGATGACCCGTTCCACCACTTCCATGTTCTCGTCATGGCTCACGGTTGGGCTTTCGCCGGTTGTTCCAACGGGAACAAGGGCATCCACGCCATTTTCAATCTGGAAGTCTACCAGGCGGTCAAGAGCCTCGCCATCCAGGCTTCCATTCTTGGCGAAGGGGGTTACCAACGCCGTCATCACTCCAGAAATCATTGTTCCTCTCCTGTCAGTAGGTCATCAATGAAGGCTTCGGCTTCATACCAACCCTGTCGTCCTTCGAGCCATTCTAGAGCACGGACAGATCCCAGGGCAAACCCTCCTCGATTGCGAGCTTCATGACGAAGGCTCAGGTAATCATTGGGGGAATCGATGAGCATTTCGTGAACTCCTGGGACGGAGCCCACGCGAACAGCGGCAACCTGAAGGGCTTCAGGGGCAATAGGCCCCTGGGGAAGGGTGGCGCAAATATGTGTTTTACGATCCAACTCTTCCAGCATGCCCTCTGCTGCTGTCAGTGCCGTGCCTGAGGGAAAGTCGGCCTTTTTTGTATGGTGGTGTTCGATGAGCGATGCATCATATTCTTCTACGCGGTTTGCAAGTCGTGCCGCCGCACGTGTCAGACGAAAGAACAGGTGGGCGCCCACGGAGAAATTGCTTCCGCGCATAAAAGCTCCTGAACCTTCTTGAAACAGGGCTGAAATCTCAGGAATCAGATGATCCCACCCTGTGGTGCCTACAGCGGCAGGCACACCACATTGGGCGTAGAGTTTAGCCCGTTCTTTTAGTCCAGTGGGAAGGGCAAACTCAATCACTCCATCGGCATCCTCAAGAAGGGCGGCGGTAAGGGTTGTTGCGTCACCATTACCACCTGCATCTACTCGGCAGGAAATTTCATGCCCACGGGCCAATGCGGCTTCTTCAACTTGGTGGCCCATTCGGCCATATCCCATCAAGAGTATGCGCATGATTTTACTTGGCCTGAATCAGGGTGATGGCACAAACATTTACAATGTCTTGCACAGATGCCCCTCGAGATAAATCACTGATGGGCTTAGCAAAGCCTTGAAGAATGGGACCATAAGCACCGGCATTGCCAAAGCGCTGGGCGGTTTTGTAGGCAATGTTTCCAGCCTCTAGGTTGGGGAAAATTAGCGTATTGGCCTGACCTGCAACTGGGGAACCTGGTGCTTTTTGGGCTGCCACGGATGGAACAATGGCTGCATCCATCTGAAGTTCGCCATCAATCAGAAGCTCAGGATGAGCCTCTTTAACGAGCTTCATGGCATCGGTCACTTTGTCAATCATGGGATGGGAAGCCGATCCTTTTGTTGAGAAGGACAGCATGGCCACTTTGGGTTCTGCATCCAAGAACAGGCGGCAGGATTGAGCTGCTGCTGCAGTGATTTCTGCCAACTGCTCGGTGTTGGGGTCAATGATGGTTCCGCAGTCTGAGAACACCATCATGCCATCTTCTCCCCAGCTCTTTTCAGGGAAGTCCATTACAAAGCAGGAGGAGGCGGATTTGACGCCGGGAGCGGGTTTGATGATGGTGAATCCTGCCAAGAGAACTTTTGCCGTGGCGTTCTCTGCTCCAGCAACAATAGCATCAGCATCATCCAAGCGAACCATCATGGCTCCCCAGAGGAGTGGTGTGATGATTTTGGCCTTTGCATCTTCTAGGGATAACCCTTTGTGCTTCCGCAACTCATAGTATTCTTGGGCATAGGCATCAATCTTTTCCGAAATGGAAGGATCAACAATCTGTATGCCTTCAAGGCTTGTGCCAGAATCGGCGGCTGCGTTTTGAATGGCCTCTTTCTTGCCTAAAAGAGTGACCGCAGAGGCAATGCGTTCATCCACAATGATGCGGGCAGCTTGGATGGTGCGGGGCTCGTTGCCCTCGGGGAGGACGAGTGTTTTGCCCATAGAACGGGCTTTCTCGGTCATTTTTTCTGTAAAAGTCATGGAAAAGTCCTCATAAACAGACGTGTTTTTCCCATCATAGCGAATGGCTGGCAGGGGTGAAAGCACCTGTGATGCCGGGTTTTCTCCGTTCGCTTCCGAATGATAAGATGGATGCATGGTAATTGGAGTCTACGGCCTTGGCCGTTTTGGTGGTTTTTGGGCCAAAACTCTGGCAACCCGCCATACTGTACTTGGATGGTCTCGGGATGCTTCGCGACCCCTCCCTCCTGGCGTCCGTCGGGGAAGTGAAGAGGAGGTGCTGAGCGCCGATGTGGTGATTCTCTGTGTCTCTATATCGGCCTTTGAGGATGTGGTGCAGCGAATTGCTTCAAAGTTGAAGCCAGGAGCGCTGCTGATGGATACATGTTCTGTGAAGGTTCATCCGGCTCGAGTGATGCTGGAAAACGTTCCAAAATCGGTGGAACTTCTTGCTACTCATCCGATGTTTGGTCCGGATTCTGGAAAAAACGGAGTAGAAGGACTTCCCCTTGTTTTTAGTCCGTTACGAATGGAAGAAGAGCACGTTAAGGTATGGAAAGACCATTTTAAGAATTTGGGTTTGAATCTGGTGGAAATGACTCCAGAAGATCATGATAAAGAGGCCGCCTGTACTCAGGGCATTACACATTTTATTGGGCGTGTTCTGGGGGAGTTGAAGCTGGAGCCGAGTTCTATTGCCACGACAGGTTATCGAGATTTACTGGATATTGTCCGACAAACCTGCAATGACCCTTGGCAGCTTTTTGTGGACCTTCAACAATATAATCCCTATACAGTAGAGATGCGACAGGATGTGCATCGTGCCATTGCCACGATGCTCAATAAATTTGATTCCATCGATGCCTTGGATGGCTAGGGTAAAATATAGGAGGACTCATGGCGGAGATACATGAGCGCAGAGTAAACGAAAATCGTTTGGATACGGTGCTGGCCGAGGACATCAGTTTTGAGGGAGAGGTTTCTTTCACAAAAGAATTGATGATAAAGGGGCGATTTACAGGGAAGATCCATGCCTCTGGAGATCTTTATGTGGCCGATAATGCCGATGTGGAAGCGGATATTGTGGCCCATTCGGTTTATGTGCGTGGAAGAGTAAAAGGAAGTATTGATGCCACTTCTCGGGTGGAGTTGCAAGGAGAAGCGGAAGTGGTGGGAGATATCACCGCTCCAAAAATTGTGATGGATACCGGGTGTCGGTTTGATGGGATTAGTCGAATGCGCCCAGGAAATCAGGAGGATGCAAAGTGAGTCAGTGGAATCGACCGGTTCTCATAATACTTGCCTTGTTCAGTCTTCTTCCGTTTGCCGTGATGGCTCAAGAAGAAAAAGAAGATGCCTTGGAGCTCTACCGTCAGGGCAACTATGCGCGATCCGTGGAGATTTGCCTTCAGGAGTTGGAAGAGCGGGGAGCGGATCAGGTTCGGCAAAGAATGGATTCCTACACCGTTTTGGGTTGGTCTTATCTTCGGTTGGGACGTTATCCTCAAGCTCTGGAATCCGCCCTCAAAGCACGTAATGAAGTTCGTTATGATGAGCGCATTATTGAGATCCAGGGGGAAGCTCTGTATTTCCTTGGGAGGAATACAGAGGCGCTGACCATTTTTGAAGAGTATGTAGGAGTGAACCCCACGGGAGCTCGTATTGCTACTGTGTACTATTTTATGGGTGAAATCTTCCTACGATTGGCAGAGTATCATCACGCCGATGTGGCCTTTGCAACGGCTCTTCATCACAGCCCACAGGTGGCACGTTGGTGGTCACGTTTGGGATATGCTCGCGAGCAACTTGATGATGGTGTTGGCGCAGAAACGGCCTATCGTAAAGCTTTGGAACTTCAACCGTCTTTGGAAGATGCCCGGGCCGGTCTGGAGCGAGTGGGGACATAGAACACGCATAACAGTGGTGGACGGGCTTAGGGACGGCCCGTTGATGACACTTTAGGGGGCCATTTGATTCAAGTGAGGTGGGCCCTTGTTATGGCTGAATGAGGGTTCTCGTAGCTTGTGATTGCCTTAGAGCCCTATTGGTCAAGTTTGTATTTTGGTTTTGTTTGGGGTGAAAAAAGATTTTTAGATTTTTTTCGATAAGCGTTGACATAAATCGGTCATCCCTGTAGATTCTCCCTCGTTGCTGAGGGCCGCTAGCTCAGTTGGTAGAGCAACGCCCTTTTAAGGCGTGGGTCAAAGGTTCGAATCCTTTGCGGCTCAGTAACCGGTTTTGCCGGAGTTATTGTCTCCATCGTCTAGTGGTTAGGACACCGGGTTTTCATCCCGGCAACGGGGGTTCGATTCCCCCTGGAGATGCTTTAGGCCATCATGCTTGTTGCAAGATGGTCTTTTTTATGACTTTTTGAAACTTATTCAGAATGGTTTTTGCTTAAGGCAAATGTCTGTTATACAAAGGATTAAGTTTCATTAGAATCTTTGGGTTGATTGACAATTTGTTGTCTTCCCTGTAGATTCTTCCTCATTGTGAGGGCCGCTAGCTCAGTTGGTAGAGCAACGCCCTTTTAAGGCGTGGGTCAAAGGTTCGAATCCTTTGCGGCTCAGAAACCGGTTTTACCGGAATTTTTTGTCTCCATCGTCTAGTGGTTAGGACACCGGGTTTTCATCCCGGCAACGGGGGTTCGATTCCCCCTGGAGATGCTCAAGACCATCTTGCAATTGCAAGATGGTCTTTTTTTTACATGGAATAGTCGATCTTTCTGTTCAGAACCATTGTCAATGCAGATCAAAATCTTTGAATTTTTTCATATGGCCATCGTCTTGCATACGATGATTCCTGATTTTGTGTGTTTTTATTGATGAGATAGGAATGATCTGAGAGATATCAGAACGGTGTAAGCTTATGAAATGTAAATAAATGTTTGATATTTGCATGAAAAAAAGAGTGGTTATTTTTTGCGTTTTTTGAAATGATCTCTTTCTATTAATTTTCCTTAATGGAGCATGTATGAAAAAGAATGCACTTTCTTTGCTTTTCGTTCTTTTTATTCTTGGCTGTTCATTACCTACATCTTCCCAGATAGACACTCAAGCTGAGCTTCCTGCAGATTTGTTGGTTAGGTCTCTTTCTTGGTGGGTAGAAAACCATGATCCGTCCCTGTTGGATGGAACAGGTGTGACCAGTACAGTTCAGTTTTGCACAAATCTGCAATTTCTAGGAACGAATTTTGATTCATCTTTGCTTCAATCGCTTCAAATTATGGATCCTCAGAATAATTCCTATACCATTGATACTTCTCAAGAACGAAATGCTATAGATGAAAATGGGATTCTGCGGGTTTGGGGACTTCCGAATGTGTTGAAACCACACACAGTGTATTTTGGAGACTGGCGACTCACCGCAACATTCCAAGGTGGCTCTCAGAAAACGATCAATTGGGTTGTGCATCCGCCAGGAGCGACGGAGCAACAAACCCTTGTGGGGGCCTTTTCCGTTGATGTGGCTTCTCCTGGAACTGGATGGGTGCCTGTGCTGGCACGTGCCACGGCTGTGAGTGTGCAACGTAGCACCGATGCCGTGTCTGTGGCCTTCTCTGTGAATGACGCCAATGTTCATGATGGATGGATTGAGTTCTTTGATTCACGAGACATAAAGTTGGGATCAACCCAGCGTCTTCGAAGTTTTGGTGGAGCGCTAAAAAATGATGGAACTGGGAATACCTTCCGTGTGGAATCCACTCATTTAACCAAGGTCATGGAATGGGCTGATGTGGCCAAGGTTCGTGTGGTCTTGACTGATGGAGCGCAGTACTCCGCGGATTCCACTGATTGGAGATACTGTTCTTTTTCTGCGGAATGCAATGTGCCAGTATCACCACCAGAGGCTGGTGCTGATGGGAATATTTAATCCTCAAATGGACACTTTACCGGTAAGCTGAAAAAGGAGGTTGGTGATGCATCGATGGAAAATGGTCTTTGTTCTTCTTGCTGTATTCAATTGGGGAACCGTCTATGGGGAGGCGGTGGCTGCAGGTTCGGCCAATGGGATGACTCTCAATGGTGCAACGGGCCTCATTCTTGTGCCAGATGCTCGTATTGGCTGGGAAAATGCCTCAATGGGTGTGGATGCTGGGTACGGCTTTGTGTGGAACGGAGGCTCTCATGTTGAGCACCTCCCGCGGCTTTCTTTGAGCCTTTTTGGACGCGTTGAATTGTCTACTCTGTTTCAGATTGATCAAGGATCTTTGGAGAATGGGGTTCTTGGGGCTAAATTTCAGCTGTATCGTGATTCCGGGACCGTGTTGGCCTTAGGAACCGATTGGGAATTTTCTCCTTCAAAAAAGGACAGCGGGAAACTGTATTTGGCTGTGACTTATGGGGGAGATTTCTTTCGTTTGCCTGCCGTCACCAGTGCGGTGATGGGATGGCAATATTGGGAAAATGGGCGCATTTCTAGCCAGTTTATCTATGGAATGGGTTTTTCACTGAGTCTGCTCCCTGACACTTTGCGTGATTTTCTGTATTGGGTGACGGATTTTTCAAATTTTTCCTATGCCATGCATGGAGCCAGTGTATCGGCGGAAGTTCGTGGGGCCTTCAATACCGGATTACGGATTCATCCCATCAAAGATGGTCCCTTTAATATGGTGATTGATTTGATTGGAACGGACTTGCTAGACCAGGGGCGGGGACTTTCGGCCACCGTAAGTGGGGGATGGGCTTTTCAATAATGCGTTCCAGAACCAGGAGCCGCCGCGGCTCCTGGTCGACCTGAACCTTGCAGCCGGTTATACTAATGCTCATCAGAACTTCAAGATTGCAAGGATAATTCATGAGCGACAATATCATCCTCAAGGCAGAGGATTTAGACGGTTATTTGACCGAGGGCGATAAGGAAAACATTGCCCGAATGCATGCGTTTTACGATGAAGCCACGGTCTGCTTTCGCAATCTTGCGGCAGGGGAATCCAAACCATCCTTGGTGAAATCCGAAACGGATAAAATCATTACATTGTATGAATCCATGGGAAAATTCATGCAGGAGATTACGGTGAATGAGCCGCATCTTCATGTGTACAGTTTTGAAACTCCATCCATTCAGCATGGAGAGGTTTCCAGGCTGATTGCAAAGCTCCGGGATATGCGCACCGGCCATGATGAATTTGTGTATTACATCCAACGGGCTTTTGAGCTTCTGTTTAATCTGGCATGGGGTGGAGCAAAGCAGAATCATAAAAACCATTTGGTGGTGAAAACTCCTGTAACGGTTCCGGTTCAAAATTATGCGGTTCATAAAATTCCTGATGTGGATTCGTTGATTGAAGACACGGTGATGTGTGTGATGCTTCGCGGAGCTCTTCTGCCTTCAATGATTTTGAGCAAGGAAATTCAGGAATACAGTTCCACTGGCGCTGTAACACCTTTTGCTTTGTTCCGAATCAAGCGTGATGATGCCAAGATGAAGGATGATATGGAATATGTTCTGGATTTGAATATGTCCTATTTTGATTTGGAATCCTTGGATGGAAAAAACCTTGTTTTTGCTGATCCCATGAATGCCACGGGAGGAAGCTTGGTGACCATTGTCAAATATCTGCTTTCGCGAGGAGTGCGGCCAAAGTCCATCAAGGCCTTGAACGTGATTGCTGCCTTGCAAGGGTCCTTGCAGATTGTCCGTTCCATTGAAGACATTGATGTGTACACACTCTGGATGGATCCCATTTTGAATAATGCAGCCTACATTTTGCCTGGTCTGGGGGATGCTGGTGACCGTTTGAATGGTGAAGATGGTGAGTACCCACGGAACATGATTCAGCTTGTGGCGGATTATGGTTCCAATTTGGCTTCCTTGTACCGGGCTCAGGTTCGTGAAATAGAGCGGACGGTGCTTGCGGGATGAGGCTTTTTGGGGAGCTTTTCTGGAGCGGGATGATTTTTACTCTGCTTGTTTCTTGTTCAAGTATGGAGAATGTTGCTCCCCAACTTTTTTCTGATGGCAACGACCACCGCGAGGCTGGGCGTTTTGATGAGGCGGAGGTCTCGTACCGAGAAGCTCTTGAGCTTAATCCCAGCCTTGCGGCGGTGCAATTTAATCTGGCCTTGCTTCTTACTCATATGGAACGTCCACGAGAAGCGGTGATTCTTCTGGCAGAATTACGGCAACGAGATGAGGAGAATCTTCTTGTTCTCAAAGCCTTGGGTTGGGCCCTTTGGTGGGATGGTGATTTTCAGGGAGCCTATGAAGCCTTTGAATCTGTTGTAGAGATTTTTAAGGGCGATGAAGAAGCCTGGCGAGGAATGGCTCTATCATTGGATGCATTAAAAATGCCCATCAAATCTTTAGAGGCTTGGCGTCAGGTTTTTGCCCTGAGCCAAAAGGCTGAGGATGCAGCCCTTGTTGCCACAGCGTTTCAAAAAAATGAAAATTTAAGCCAAGCAAGGCAATGGATGAAACGGGCCTATCATGCCGGTTATCGGGATGCTGTTTTTCTTGAGGAAGCGGCGGAGGCCTCCAGTCTTGCACAAATCCCATTCGATGCGGTGCTCTACCGACAGGCGTTGAAGACGGTTGCTCCAGAAGATGTGGGGAATCTTTGGGAACTTGCGCGGCTTGAATTGCTTGTGGTGCAGGATTATGAAACGGGGCTGATGGCCATACAAGAAGCACGGCAAGCGGGATTTGATGATGAGAATGCTCTCCAGGTTTTATTAGAGGAAGCACCGCCATCTCTGAGGGAGGCGGTGCAACAGGCCTATAATGATTAGATTTCTAAAGCATCTTTGACGAAATCAAAGACTGCATCGGGTGCAGCAGAGGCATCAACCGTTTTGATGAGGCCATTGTTGGTGTACCAGGAAATCAGAGGTTTTGTGGCGGCTTCATACACTTCAAGGCGATTCTGAACGGCTTCTAAGGTATCATCAGCCCGGATGGACAACGTGGCTCCATCATCATCACAAACACCTTCGGCTTTTGGGGGCATGAAGGCAATGTGATAAATCCGTCCGCATTTCGGGCATTGACGCCGACCTGTGAGGCGGCGGATGAGCTCCTCATCGGAACAGGAGAAATTCACTACACAATCCAATTCCACAATCTTTGCCAGTGCCTCGGCCTGGGGAATGGTGCGAGGAAATCCATCCAAGATGTAGCCTTTTTCTGCATCAGGACGTTCGAGTCGTTCTTTCACCATGGCCACTGTGAGATCGTCGGGAACAAGATCTCCCCGATCCATAATGCTTTTGACCTGAAGGCCAAGTTCTGTCTGACGAGAAACATTGTCTCGGAACAATTCTCCTGTGGAAATATGAGGGATTCCCATTGCTGCTTTGACTTTTGAGGCCATTGTTCCTTTTCCGGCTCCCGGAGGGCCTAGGAATATCATTTTCATCGGTTTCTCCAATATGTATGTCGTTTCGCATCTGCTCGTTGGGCAGGTGCGTCTTTTTTTTGTTGAGAACCACCCCCATCCTCAGCGGCTTCACAGAGGGCTGAGCAATAAAGCGAGGGGGCATCCTTGTCAGGGATATAATACTCCCCACAGGTTGGACATCGTCTGTAGTGTTGTGAACAGGCCCGACAACAATAGCGCTGGTCATAGGCTCCATCTTGAGGATGCCAGCGGCCACAGGTTGCACAAGCCTGGTAGGCTACATGATCTGTTTCCATGCCCTGATTTTAAAAAGCACTGGGATTCGAGTCAAAGGGAGGAAGAGGGCTTTCTTTGTGACATAGTGGGCTTTTGGAGTGCATAGAAGCAATTTATACGATTTTTTTACAAGATTGCTTGACACTTTTTCATTAGACGTGTAGATTCCCCCTCGTGCTTCGGCAACAACGACGAAGCGCACCGAACGAACGGCCCACGAGATGGCCATTCGAGAGGTTCTTTGCAAGAGAACAGGGAAGGGAAGAAAGAGACCACGCGTGACTCTATTTAAGAGTCAAATCGAGGCGAGGCAGGATGGATTGCGAGAGCAAAACATTGCTGCAAGTAGATTGCCTCGGTTCTTGTCGGGAAGGAACTCGTCAAA
>JAKSCK010000137.1 GCA_022360655.1 Spirochaetales bacterium
AAGGCCATGGGTGCAGTATAGGACTCTTTTGCGGAAATCGAAAAGTTCTTTCTCATCTCTCTAACCGCCCCGACCTTGGGGGCGGGGTGGTCGATCTAATACTTCTATGTAGAGATTTTGTGTGATGAAAGACCAAGAGTTCTCATTTGTTTGAAAGTCTCCTGATGAATCATTAAAAAAAGGCTGTTCGCCATTGGTTTAAGGCTTGAGTCAGGAGGACCACAGTGGTCATATCCATCAATCCAGCCGTGTCTCAGCTCCGAGAGTCTGCAACTTTGGGCATCAATTCTCAGGTGAAACGCCTGCGGGGTGAGGGAAGGGACATTGTGCATTTTGGTTTTGGTCAGGCGGCTTTTCCTATTCCTCAGAGGATTCAGCAGGCTTTGCGAGAGAATGCCCATCAGAATAGCTACATGCCAACCCAGGGCTATGAGGAACTCCGAAAAGCTGTTGCGCAGTATTATCAAACCGAATTCTCCATGATTTATCAGCCCGAGGATGTGTTTATTGGCCCGGGAAGCAAAGAGCTGATTTTCCAAATGATTTATCTTTTAGAGGGGGTTTTGCTGATTCCTGCTCCCAGTTGGGTGAGTTATGGGCCCCAGGCTGCTTTGCGGGGGAAACGCATTTGTTCTATTCCTACCCAGCGAGAGATGAATTACAAGTTGCAGCCCCAAGAATTGGAGCAGGCCTGTCATGGATTGGAACATCAGCAGAAACTCTTGATTTTGAACAATCCCAACAACCCGACTGGAGCGGTGTATCGCAGTGAGGAACTGGAGGCATTGGCTCAGGTTTGTCGCCGTCAAAACATTGTGGTGATTTCCGATGAAATTTACGCCAAGATTGATTTTTTCTCTGGCCACCATTCTAGCATTGCCACCTATTACCCAGAGGGCACCATTGTATCCGGAGGCTTGTCCAAATCTTTTGCAGCGGGGGGGTATCGACTGGGGGTGATGCTCATACCGCAGGCTTTGAGTGCTCTGAAACAGGGTTTGTTGGCACTGATGAGCGAAACCTTCAGTGCTGTGAGTGCTCCTGTTCAGCATGCCGCTTTTGTGGCGTACTCGCAGTTTGGTGAGTTTCGCCAAGAATTAGAGATCAACACCACCATTTATGCTCATGCCTCTTTGTATTTGCACCACCGTTTTGTTTCCATGGGACTCTCTTGCCCTGAACCAGAAGGGGCATTTTATCTCTTCCCGGATTTTGAGAATTTCCGTGGGAAACTGGAAAATCGCGGGATTCATCGTGGGGCAAAATTCACCCAGATGCTTCTTTTTGAGGCCGGAGTTGCGGTTCTTCCGGCGTCGGATTTCTATTTTCCGGATGATCATCTGGGTGTGCGGGTGGCCTGTGTGGATTTTGATGGTGAGGCTGTCCGTGAAGCATGGCCTGGGGAATCGGCCATGGAGGAGTCTTTGACTCGGCTCCTTTTTCCGCGGCTGGCCCAGGGCTGCGATTGGTTGGAAGAGTATTTGAATTTGCTCTGAAGCATAGAAGAAATATGGGGGAATGGGGGGAGCAAGGATAGGGCACGGCGAAGCGGTTTGAACTTCAATCAGAAGTGCTGGTATGAACGCTACCGCTACAACCAGGATGGTCAGCGCATTGAGAAAGCCAATGCGGAGGGCACCATCACCTACGGCTACGATGGGGACCGAATGGTGAGCCGTGGGAATAATTCGCTCACCTATGATGCCAACGGCAATCTGCTGAGTGAGATTGGGCCGAAGTATCAGATGGAGTACGCGTACTCGGCGGACAACCGCATGATCAGCGCCACAACGCCGGATGATGATGATGAGATTGAGGTGCTTTACGGCTACGATGCTCTGAGACGGCGAATCAATCGGATTGAGAATGAGTTCGAGGGCCGGAAACGCGAGCTCGATGATTCGGAAGAGGACGGCTACCATTACGCTGGGCTCTCTATGCAGCTCCAGGTTCGTTCCTACTTGGAGGACCGATTCGACGATGATGATGCAGAGTTGCAGGACTACTTCTACGCCGCGGGCAGCCTGGTCTCTTTCACCGAAGACTGGGACACCTACTATGCCCATACAGACTACCAGGGCTCGATGATTGGGGTGATTGAGGAGGACGATGTAGAGGAGAAATACCTCTATGACGTCTTCGGCACGCCGGTGAAGGGTGAGTTCGATGATGAGAATCTGCTGGGCTACAATGGGAAGGTGTATGACCGGGTGACGCAGATGTACAACTATGGGTTCAGGGATTATTCATCAATGCACGGATGGTTCTCGACGGTGGATCCTGTGAGGGATGGGCATGACTGGTATGCTTATGTGGGGATGGAGCCGGTGAATAGGGTGGATTTGTGGGGATTGGAGGAGAGTGATTCAAGTAGTGATAATCAGGTGTATGCTCTGAGTGGTAGACATGTAACCAGTGACTACGGATATCGAGTTGATCCGATTACTGGAGAGAAGGACTCATTGCATCCAGGTGTAGATACCAGAGTTATTCCAAATAACTCTCCAGCTCTGATTGGTGGGACCGTGATTCATGCAGGTCCAGCTGGAAATGCTGGTAATACTGTAACTATTAAGAACAATATTGGAGGCCAGAACTTCTATTCAAGTAACCAACACTTGGATGAAATACTTGTTGAGGTTGGAGATACTGTATCGGCAAGTGACATTGTTGGCATTCCCGGCTCGACAGGAAAATCGGATGGTCCTCATAACCATAATGATCTTTTCACATATCAAGGGGAAACGGAGCTTGTGAAGGATATGATTGGAACAGGTGTTGAATCTCACTCTTTTCCTGATGCTTTCGGGCAGCGAACTACCTTCAATCCCAAACAAGCAATTGAGTACTTTATAGAGAATGAGGTGCGTTTTTAATGAGGTTCAGTTTTTTATGGATTGCCCTCTTATTTGTGGCAAGTGGATGTATCGCGCAATCTGTTGTTATTGACGATGGTTATATTCGAGAACGATTTCCAGAATACGAGCACATGACAATATTTAAGCAGGAGTATCTCGATTTTTTCGCAGAAGATCCCATGAGAGAACGGTCTAGAACTGGGTATGACGTAGGAGTGTACGTTTTAGAGGGTGATTTTGACAATGATTCTCGTAGTGAAATTGCTGTTGCTGGATTATTGGATATAGAACCGAAGGAGGGTGTGTATCAGTGCTTCATTGCTGTGATTGAGAAAGAGACAACTTCTGTTGAGTTCTTCCAGAAACTTGTCAAACCTGATGGCAACGAAAGAGCAATTCAAAACATGGTGCTGTTCCCAGGCGAAGATGGTGGAATTCTTATTGGTTTTCAGTATGAGACTGATTTCACAGCAACGATATCTTTTGATGGAGATTATTCTTTTACAGTTGATTCGCCGTGATTGAAACTCACTCCACCCCCGATAGCGATTGCAGTGGAAAGCCCGCAGGGCGGTGGCTCCATCGAAGGGCGGAGGTGACGGAGCCCGTGAGATGGAGCATCGATACCGCCCGAGGACTTGGAACGTAAAGCGCGGGCCCCGCAGAGGTCAGATGATTCGTCTTTTCGCTAAAATCATTCTTGCGGGGCATCGGCCCAATTCTTGGTTGTTGCTCATTCCCTTCCTCTGACGTATCCTATTGCCCCCTCTATCACTCTATGATGAAAAGAGGGATGAGTGTTTGGCAAACCATAGAAGCTTCAGAGTAGCAAAACCAAGGGGGCTTTTTGCGCTCTTCATCCAAGACTTGTTTAAGAATCACTGATTTTTATATGAGCTCAGAAATCTGAAAAAGGTGAACCATGAAAGATTATTACGCCCTGTTAGGAATTGGTATCGAAGCCAGTCGCACCGAAGTTCGCCGAGCTTACCGTGCCAAGGCCAAAGAGGCCCATCCCGACCTCTCCGGTGATGAAGGTCATAATCTCTTTCTGGCCATCAAAGAGGCCTACGAAGTTCTCTCCAGCAAAGCTGCCCGGGAAGCCTATGATGAAACCTGGCGCGCCACCCAACGTCATAGCAAAGCTCCTGCTCAAGAATGGGATTACCGCCTTTTCCTCAAGGCCCGAAAAGATGATCCGGAAAGTCTGGCCAAGCTTATTTGTTTTGACCTTCTCCATGACCGGGACTCGGAAGCTGTGGATCTGGATGAAAGCTGGCGGGGTGGTTTTTTCTCCCTCAAACCCTACTTGGACCGGGAAGATTTCATGGATTTTGGATTTCTTCTTTCCGAGGCCTACATGGAACAGGGGGCCATTGTCAAAGCCTATCGCCTGCTCCGAGGCATTGCGGAACTGGAAGAGGATCATCCGTATTTCAAGCATTTTTATGCCGAAGTTTTGGAACGCTTGGCGGCCATTGTACGGCAAAAGCTTCCAGAGGATGATGATGATCGGTTGCGTATGGCCTTCCTCTCGGATTTGGTTCGCCTCTCCTATCCTGCCAAGGAGGAGGCACGGCTGCGCAAACTGTTCTCGGAGCTTCTCACTGCCGCAGGTCGCCATGAGGATGCCGCTCAGCAGATTTTTAAAGCCTATGATTTAGCTCCCAAAATGCCGGGGTTAAAAGAAACGGTGAAACTGCTCAAAGACTTGGGAATGCCTGAGTTTTAAAACCGACCCCCTTCCCAAGGGGGGAGGCTCAAGGCCGGATGATCTGTTTTGCGTTTCACACAAAGAGGGCTTTTTGATCGGATAGGTCCTCAATTTCCCGTATCCACCAGCCTCGGCTTCCCCAGTCGGGGAAGTGGCGGGAAAAATCTTGATCCTTCCGTTGCCGGGCGCACCAGGCAATGAAATGCACCATCCGCATAAATCGCAAGGGTTCCATCAGAGAAAGCTCCTCCCATGGGAAGGGGCGAAAATCTTCATAACCTTCGGCAATCAGAGCCGTTTCCCGCTGGGTTTCATCCCGTCTGCCGGGAAGAAGCAGCCATAAATCCTGCATGGCTGGTCCTTGGGCCATATCATCAAAGTCAATGAGAAGAAGGCCCTCTTCTCCGCGGTCCAGAATATTTCCCCGGTGCAAGTCTCCATGAACACGGAGCAGTGGAACCCCTTGAAAGAGTGGTTTTATTGTTTCCAGGGCTTCCTGTGTCACATCTTCAAATTGGTTCTGCAAATCCCTTGGCAGAATCTCTTCCTGAAGAATGGCTTTAACATGGGAGGAGGTGGCCAATTCAGGAGTCCAGACAATGCGTTGAGAGGATTTTTTCTTTGAGCCAATGGAATGAAGCCGTCCGCAGAGGGCCCCTATGCGTCTCCAAGAATCATCATCTTCGGAATCAAAGAGCCGGCCGCCCCTTTTGGGAAAAAGGCTGAATAAATGGGAATGGAGTCCAGTGGAAGTTTCAATATCCACTTCCGCCAAACTCTCTCCGTCAGAATCTGCAAGGGGGCAAACAACAGGAATGTCATTTTCATGCAGTTCTTGAAGAAATTGATGCTCTTCCTCAATGGCCACATCACTCCAGCGTTCAGGACGGTAAAACTTTGCCACGTATGAGGTTCCATCTTCTGCTTCTAAACCATAGACACGGTTCACATAGCTGGAGAAGGGGGTGACTAAGGGTTGAAGGGCACATTGGAAAGCGGTCTCAACAGCCGTGAGAACCGCTTCTGGGGAAAGAGCATCAAATCCAGGCACTAGAGATATTTCAATTGGATTTCAGTGGTTTGAACATCATTACTCTCGAGGTCAAAGGCCACTTGTCGGAATTGGGGAGGAAAGAGGGGAGCATTTTTTGTTCCGCTGAATCCATATCCTTCTAAGGGAATGCCTAGAAATCCATAGTCCATGGCCAAATCCTGGTCTTCATCGTGGAGCAAACCAATGACATAATTGCCCGGGGGCAAATCTTCAAATGATGCCACAATCTGGTCTCCCTGAACCGGAAGAACAAGACCAGCTACTTCGTAACCGGGTTTTGGATAGGTATCCTCTGACGCGTAAAGTCCAGCAAGAATGGTTCCACCTCGATTGACATCAATCCCGGTGATTCGGAACTTGAGTTCCGCTGCTGAAACATTTTGACTCATGACGAGTGTGATGATGAACATCACAAGCGACGTCGCACGGTGGGGCATACCGCGGAATGGTCTCATGCTGAGATCCTCGCTTTATGTTAGGGCTTCTTTTATATTAGCGCTGTGCCTATGCGGAGTAAAGTCGGCACAGCAGAAAACTTTATAAGAAAACTTCTGATCTCAATTATAGGAACACTTTCGTAACAAATTATAAATAATCCATGTCTACGCGTTGATATTCTGGGAGGTTGTCAACGTCTTTGAACCAAAGTGAGAGTTCCCTTTTGGCACTTTCTTCGGAATCAGAGGCATGAATGAGATTCGGGATAACTCCAAGCCGTTCTTTGCTTCTTGCATAACCCATATGGCAAAAATCTCCTCGGATGCTTCCGGGAGCGGCTTCTCTTGGTTCTGTAGCTCCCACAATTTTTCGCACAACTTCAATGGCATGGGCTCCTTCAAGGGCCAGAAGAACCACAGGTCCAGAGGTGAGAAGTTGGACAAGGGGAGGATGAAAGCTCTTTCCTTCGTGTTCGGCATAGTGGGCAGAGGCTTGCTGAGGAGTGGCTTGAGTCATTGTCATGGCCTTGAGAGTAAGACCGGCCTCTTCAAATCGGGTGAGGATTCTCCCAACAAGTGCGCGGCGAACACCATCAGGTTTTATCATTACAAAAGTACGTTGCCATGTGGAACTGTTATTCATATCACGAGAGTAGCGGAAGCATTGTCTTCTTCGCCATACCCTTAAAGAAATTTCTTATTGAGAGCCTTTGGTGAATCCTCTTTTTTCAGAGTCTTCATATTAGTATTGATTTGTTTTCTAAGGGGGAACATGATGCAGGACAATAATACAAATGATCATTATTCTTGGACTGATTTTTTCTTAGAAGCTTGATAATATAATGGGAAGAAGGAAGTTGTATGAAAAAAGTGCTGAGTGCCTTTCTCTTTATTGCGATTTCGTCATCGGTCTTTGGGCAGAGCAACACGCTGATTGATTCATTTCTTGAGTTAGAAAATGCCGATGTTGGAACCACTCTACTCTTGATTGCTCAATCCGCTGGTGTTCTTGATGAAAAGGCCAGTGCACAAGATGCCTATGATTGGGCCCTTGAAGAGTCTTTTGGAAAGCATATTCAACGGTTAAATCCCGAGGAGGGGATCAGTCTAGGACTGTTCTACCTTGTCTTGTTTGAAACCTATCAAATCAAAGGGGGGCTCATGTACAGAGTCACCCGCCATCCCCGATATGCGGCATTGGAGGCCGGTTATTTGGGATATGTAGAACCCTCAGGTCTTTTTGCAACACGAAGAATCAGACCCTACGAGGTACTCACAGGAATTGGTTACGTTGCTGGAGGTGCTCTGTGAAACGTCTCATCATCAGTTTATTTCTCCTCAGTACAATCAGTCTGATAGCCTTTGCTTATGATGGGATGTGGGGTGGACGTTTGGACTTCAACCTGGAATTGCCAGAAGTGATGGGTTCAACAGCTTCCATTCATTCAGAGGATCATCTCAGTCTTTGGTATCGGGGTACTTGGGGCGATGTGGCCAATCTTGAAATTGAAGGTGGTGTTGGTGGAACACTGGATTTCATCATGGGACTCGATACAGATCTTAAATTTGAGTACAAACAAACAGAATATACGATTTATCCAGAATTAGATTTGCTCAATATTTATGGAACTGTAGATGGCTGGGATTATCGAGCCGGTCGATTCTTTTTTTCAGATCCAGCTTCTCTGGTGATTTCCACCCCTGCGGATGGAGTCTCGGCTTACTATTCCTTTGGTAGTCATTTTCTCGGAATGGGTGTGGGATATGCTGGCCTCACGTTCAATGAATCGGTGGAATACTATCTCACCCAACAGGATGTCAAAAATATTGAAGAGCAACTTCTGGCCAATGCCCGTTTAATGGAATTTCTTCATTGGTCTATGCCTGGTGCTTTAGCAGAATTCCAACCCTCCGTGTATTTTCTAGGTCTTCAGGATCTTTCCTCCTCAGCCTCTCTTGCAGAGGATGATGTTCAACGATTGCAAACCTACTATGCCCAAGCCATGGTGCGTGGCAATGTTGGTGGACGTTTGCTTTATGAGGTGGCTGCTTCTGGTCAATATGGAAAGTATGGTTCTTCTCAAATCCTTGCCGGAGCTGCACGAACAGAATTGGCTGTGGCTTTGGTTCCTTCGCTTTGGCTCACCTTTGAGGGACTTGTTTCAACAGGGGATGTTTGGTCGGATCGGGATGGATATTTATTGGGTGGAACGGTTGCAGATTCCCTGAATCAGTATCTGCCAGTTTCAACTGTCGCAACCCGTGGATATGTGGTGGAATTTGAACTTGGGAATTTGACCAGTTTTGGGCTTGGTTTGAATTGGAAGAGCTCAGAGACTTTTGCTCTTGAGTTGAGTGGAACCACATTCCTGCGCATGGCTAATGGTCCTGTTTCAGCTTCTCAGGTGACATCCTCCAGTGGGGAAAGTCTCTTTGTGGGGCAAGAGGGACTTCTTGGATTCTATTGGCGTCCAACGTCAGATTTTGGTTTGAACCTCAAAGCCGGTGTGCTTTATCCTGGTTCCCCCATAGTGATTGATGCAAATCTCAAACGCTATCTTCCTGTGCTATTTAAGATGGGATTTGATGTCTCGTGGAGTTTCTAGGAGGATGATGATGAGCAAACGATTTATTTTTATTGCCATATGGATTGGTCTTGCTGTGTCTCTCAGTGGCCAGGATGCCATGGTGAAAGAAGCCTCTGGATCTGTTGAAACAAGGATTTCTAATGGGGAGTGGACTCCGGTTCAAGTGGGGCAGTCTCTTGCTTCCAATACCACCATTTCCACAGGTTTTGGTGCTAAAGCGATCCTGGAAATTGGAGGAATGTCTGTAACTCTAGCTCCTTTGACACGTATTCGCATTGATGAACTTGAGACATCAGGTGCTGTTCCTAAAACGGCTTTGAGTCTTCAGGCGGGGCGTTTGCGGGCAAGTCGGCCTGCTGCAACACGTCGAAGTGCTTCAGCAATTGATTTTCGTGTGAGTAGCCCTGTGGCAACAGCGGCTGTGCGGGGAACTGATTTCGAAATGAGTCCCACACGGGTGAAAACAAAAGAGGGAGTTGTGTCCTATTCCCAAGGGCGGACGGTGGTTCTTGCTCCTGCTGGAACAACGGCCTACACAACCCAAGGACAGCAAACCATGGATCCGGCTGAGACGGCTGTTGAAGCTTTTGTTGTGGAGACTATTGCTGGAATAGAGGGGTTACTCAGTGCACCTCAACAGCCTTCAACCACTTCCCGTGGTTCGCTTCAAATCATTTTGCAATAATTGCTAACGATGGAATATGGGATTCTTTTGAGAATGGCCACATCAAAAGAATCTTAAAAATAAAAAAAGGAGGAAGGGAGATGATGAAAGGGAATCGAGTGACTCGCATGAGCTGGATTGCCATTGTTTTACTCTTTGGTTTATTTCTAACGAATTCCTGTTCTGGTGTGATAGGAAAGTATGGCTTTATCACGGTGTCATTGCCCTCGTCCTCAGGACGATATGTTGCTGAAAACGCCGATCGTGGGTTTGTGATTGCGATGCAGGCTGACCGGGCCTTTTCGATGAATGTTTATGAAGGTGATGCCTATTCTGAACTGATAGATGGCCAAGCTTCACTCGCGAACTTGATTCCTGGGGATTACATCATTGGTGTTGTGCTCACAGGCGATGATGATGGTTCCAGAGTCAATATGGGTTTTGCTCTCCATGCAGTAACGGTTACGCCAGGAGTCAATGAAGTCATAATCCCTGTCGGACCTGGAATTCGGAGCCTTGTCATCAATGGTCATACGATTGATAACCCCTTCCGGAGCAACTCCCTTCCCATTCGTTTCGAACATCAAAAAATGATCTTCAGCAACATTGGTGCCCCTGAGACTCAGATGTGGGATGGGGATTATAAGGTGGAGATTGTGTTCTATGATAATGAGGAAGGTGGGGTATCATTTGATGCTCTGCACTCCTATACCAAGGAAAGTGTGGGAGATGATCCTATTGATTTGACTCTTGATGAAGGGTTGATGGAATATTTTTATCTTCTTAATGCCGACTGGTCAGGATTTAGGGCCTCATTCAGTTACGGTTATGGTGAAGAAACACCTTCATTAAATGGACCTCAGGAATTGTGGTTTGAGTTTGAGGGATTGCAATCCAAAGACAATTCGGAGCCAGATAATCCTAATCCAGATAATCCTCTGCCATGATGTCCTCCTCCATCACTGCAATCCCGCAGTGATGGAGGAGCCCGAGAAAAATCCCTTCTTTTCGAACCTCAATTCTTCCATTGTCCTTTTCTGTCTCATTCTTCTATCAGCATAATTAATAGTGATAAGATCATATAGATGAGATATGTTTCACTTCATGGAGGACATCGAATGTCACAGATAAAGTCTCTACTTCGTTCATATTTTGCCCAAATCTCTCTCATCCTCATTTGTGTTGCAATGAGTGCTTGTTCTGGAGTGATTGGCAATGTTGGGCAAATTACGGTGACATTGCCTCTCCAACGTGGCCGGTATATTTCAACCCATGCATCAAGTGGATACATCGTTGCGATGAAAGATGGACAGAATGTTGCATCGGCATCCTATCAGGGTGGAACTTTTGCAGAGCTCCGTAATGGAGAAGCTGTTCTAGAGGATCTTGCCCCTGGACGTTACATCATTGGGGTTGTGCTCACGGGTATTGTTCTTGATGAAGAATACAATGTGGGCTTTGCCTTAAAAGCAGTGAATGTTGAGTCTGGACGAAATCAGGTTGAAATTCCTGTGGGGCCTGGACTCAATTTTTTGGAAATTAATGGAACCATGGTGAATGATTTGTTCCGGAATCCTTCTCTTCCCATTCGATTTGAAGAGAACCGAATCATTTTCACAGATATTGGAGAGCCAGGATTGCAGGGACACTACTTTGATGTGATTTTCTCTGATCGTGAAGAAGCCAATGTTACGGCACTTTCACCACGTTATGTGCATTCAGGTGGTATTGGTGATCCTGCAATTCGTCAAGCTCCAGGGGAGTCTGGAGTAGAGGCCTACAGCATTCCTAGTGACCCGAATAACCAGGAAGAATTACAGGGAGTGGAATTCCTGTTTCGTTATGGTCGGGGATTGACTGGTCCGGATTCGTTGATACTGGAATTTCAATACACTCCTTAAACCATTTCTTATGAGATGGCCTCCGCAAAAATTGTGGAGGCTTTTTTTGTCTCACAGAATATCGTAACCATTTTCTCCAAAACCATGAAATCATCCCCATTTCCCTTCATGGGATGAGTTGTGGAGTTTTCATCAGAAACAAAGAAAAAAAGGGGAGGCGAACTTGATTTTGGTAATACAAAGTATTAAGTTAGTTTTGCCTATGAAAAAAAGGCGGAGGAGCTTATGGCAAAAACGCATAAAGATGAAATCATCACATTCAAGGCTGATGCGTCGTTAGCGCAAGCCTTGGCTGGGGTGGGGAATCGATCTGACTTCATCCGGAATGCGGTGCTTCAGGCCTTAGGCAACATCTGTCCATTGTGCAATGGTGCTGGAACTTTATCGGCTTCTCAAAAAAATCATTGGGAAGTTTTTGCCCGGCATCATCGTTTTGAAACATGTGATGGGTGCCAAGAGGAGTATTTGGTTTGTGACCATGAGCCCTCTGAAGCTCCCATGCATTAGGCAATATTACTGGAGGTTTTACATGAAAGGATCAATGCCTATGAAAGGGTTTCTTCTTCTGATCTTCACTTTAGGTGCCATCATGGCCCACGCCAGTGGTCAATCTGAGGATTCCCTCGCAAATGGTCCCCTCAATATTGTTGTAAGCACAAACATTCTCGGGGATGTAGTGAACCAGATTGTTGGTGAAAGAGCCAATGTGACGGTACTGATTCAACCAGGGGAGAATCCCCATTCCTATCAGCCTTCCCCGAGAGATGCAGCTCAATTGGAAATGGCTGACATGATTTTTGTGAATGGCCATGGTCTTGAATCGGGGATTCTGGATTTGTTGGAAGACAGCACCGCTCATGTTATAGAGGTGTCTGGCAATCTTGACCCTGAGATTGAGCATGATGATTCTGATCTTCATGAGGAACATGGAGAAGATGATCATCACGATGAGGATATGGATGACCATGATGAAGAGATGGATCATCACGAAGAAGAAATGGATGACCATGAAAGTCATGATGAGCATGATCATGGCGATGGTGACCCGCATTTCTGGCAGAGCCCCAGACATGTCGTTCATTGGACAGAGGTGATTGAAGAGGCTCTGGTTGAAGCCGATTCCGCTCAAGCGGAGGCGTATCATCAAGCGGCCGTTGAGTATCGTGGAATACTCGCAGCTTTAGATGCGGAAGTTGAAGCTCTTGTGGCACGTGTTCCTGAGCAACGCCGATACCTTGTCACAGATCATCATGTGCTGGGTCATTTTGCTCATGACTATGGTTTTACTGAAGTTGGTGCCGTGATTCCTTCGTCCAGTGATCAGTCTGATGCGTCGGCTCGGCAGATTGCCAAATTGGTGGAATTGCTTCAAGAATTACAGGTGCCGGCCATCTTTGTTGGGGAAACAGCAGGACGAGGCGTTCAAGAACTCATCAAATCACTGGCTGCTGAGGTTGGAGATGTGAAGGTTGTGCCCATTTTGACGGGGAGTTTAGCGCAAGTTGGACAACGTGGAGATTCTTATGAAGATTTTGTTCGTGTGAATGCAGAACGCATCTCTGAGTCTCTTCGATGAGTGAAGTTCGCTGTGAATCTCGAAGGCGGGCTCTGGCCTATGGCGGGCGATGCCATCTTGCATCGCTGGCTGGTGAGCCTGCCCTAGAGGTGAAGGGAGTCTCTCATCGTTATCCCGCCATGCAGGATGATGCTCTCTCTGCTGTGAATCTGAAGATTCATCCAGGAGAACGGGTGGCCTTGGTTGGTCCGAATGGAGCGGGTAAGTCCACCCTCATTCGCTTGATTTTAGGGATGGAGACGCCTTTGGCGGGAAGTGTTTCTGTTTTTGGACACTCCGCTTCCCGTTGCCTCCACCGCGTTGCGGTGGTCCCCCAGAGAAGCAGCATTGATTGGCATTTTCCTGTCACTGTGCGTCAGGTGGTCACCATGGGGCGTTATGTGCACCTTGGCTGGTTCCGCCGACCCAAAGCAGAGGATAAAGAGGCCGTTGATGCGGCTCTGGAAGCCATGGAAATTCAAGATCTAGCAGAGCGGCAGGTTGGAGAGCTTTCAGGAGGGCAACAACAGCGCGTGATGTTGGCCAGAACCTTGGCCCATGATGCGGATTTAATGCTGCTTGATGAGCCACTGAATCATGTGGATATCTCAACACAGGAATTGATTTTCCACACCTTAGAACGGCTCACAGCCCAGGGAAAAGCCGTCATGGTGAGTACGCATGATTTAGGTGTACTCACCGTTCATTTCTCACGAGCCCTTTTCTTAGACAAACGAATCATTGCTGATGGACCTCCTCGGGAGGTACTCACACCAGAAACCATTGCTGAAGCCTATGGCTTTGAATTTCATAAGGACTATGCACCATGGACTTCCTGATAGAGCCTTTGGGATACGATTTTATGCTCCGTGGTCTCACTGGTGGCCTTTTGGCGGCCACGGCCTGCGCCATTCTGAGTGCTTTTGTGGTTTGGCGGGGAATGTCTTTTATGGGGGATGCTCTGGCTCATTCGGTACTCCCTGGCATTGTTTTTGCCTATTGGGCTGGATTCAGTCTCCTATGGGGAGCCCTAGGGGCGGCTGTGCTTGTGGTGGCTGGTATTGGTTGGGCCTCTCGTAAGGAAGGATTACGGGAAGATGCGGCCATTGGAGTTGTGTTTGCAGGCTTTTTTGCCCTGGGAATCTTGATGCTGAGCAAGGTGGCCACAGCTGCAGATTTAGGACACATACTTTTTGGAAACATCCTTGGTGTCTCTAAGCAAGATTTAATTTTTATGGCCATTGTGACTGTTTTTGTGGTTTTGGCCACAGTTCTGACTTTCAAAGAATTGGTTGCTGCGTCTTTTGATCCATCTCATGCCCGGGCCATTGGACTCTCTCCTTCTTTGGTCCGATTCATTCTACTTGGACTGTTGGCGCTCACAACGGTTGTGGCCCTACGAACGGTTGGAGTTGTTCTTGTCTTGGCCCTGCTCGTTACCCCTGGTGCACCAGCTTCCATGGTTTCTAAGCGTTTATGGGGCATCATGGCTCTTTCGGTTAGCCTGGCTTTTCTTTCTACTATTCTTGGGTTCTATGCCTCTTACTATGCTGATGTACCCTCTGGCCCAGCCATTGTTTTGGCGCTCACATTGTTCTTTTTATTTTTTTCTGGCATAGGACAAATCCAAAAGCACCGTCGTCAACGCCGGTCTTGAAGAGACTTTTTTATTGATCCTCTTTCAAAAACGGATTTTGAAAGAGGATGATTAGGAATGCTCTTCACTCCAGAGGTTAAATTGACTGAGAGAAAGGGGGCGAGAGAAATAATACCCCTGAAACAAATCACAATGTTTGCGTCGAAGATGGTTAAACTGGCGAATACTCTCAACACCTTCAACAACCACGGTAAGACCTAAATCATGACCAAGGTGGATCACAGCTTCCAAGAGGGCCTCTCGTCGCTTGTCCCCAGGAATCTCTGTGATAAAGGAACGGTCAATTTTGAGTTTATCCATTTCAAGTTTATCCAGATAACTCAGTGAGGAATATCCAGTGCCAAAATCATCAAGAGACAAGCAATAACCCCGTTCTCTTAAAGCCTGCATGTTTTTGCTCGTTTGGTGCCAGTCTGCAATCAAATCGGTTTCTGTCACCTCAAAAGCCAAACGCTCTGGATTCAAGGAGCTGTTTCGCATGATGTGATCAACCATGGCGGGTAATGCGTTGTCAGTCAGATCCTTGCCAGAGAGATTGATGCCTACCTGCCAATCTTCACATCGGCCCATTCCATGACAAAAATCTTCACTCACTCGACGTATCACAAAATGGGTAAGACGGGTGATGAGGCCAGAGGCTTCAGCAAGAGGAATAAACTCAGAGGGGCCCACAGGACCCCATTCTGGATGTTCCCAGCGGAGAAGGGCTTCGGCTCCCTCCAGCAGGCCTTGGTGGTCCACTATGGGTTGGTAAACAATATGAAAACCCTGTGTTTCTAAGGAGCGTTTCATGGCTGCCACGATTCCATGACGCCGCTTCTCGTCTTCATGAAGGGTGGGGTCAAAAGTGATTCTTCGATTGTGGTGGATTCTTGCACGCTCTAATGCCGTATTGGCACGTTTTGCCCAGGTTTCCCAGTCCACATTATTTTCCGCTTCACTCACCCCCACACTCAAAGTGGGGCGGGCTTCTTCCGTTTCTGCAATCATGACGTGTTGAGTATCCCGAAGAAGGCGGTCCGCAAGACTTTCCGCTTCTGCCAATGTTCCGGGAACAAGAAGTCCAAAGGTTCCTGCATTCATCCGATGCACCGTGGTTCCAGGAGGGCTTTCTCGGCGACAAATGCTTCCAATTTCTCGAATCAATCCATCACCGGCATGATAGCCATGATAACTATTCACAAAGGGAAGGTTATCAATGGAGGCCAGAACAAGAGTATGACCAGGGCGGCAGGAATCGGGAAGGTTACGGAAAAGGGCCTGGCGGTTGGGCAGGCCGGTCATTTCATCAATGAAGGCAATTTTTTCTAATTTGTCTCGACTAATCTGGAGTTCTCGTCGGTCATATTCCAGCTCTTTTGTTTCTCCAGCAGATTTCTGGGACATGGCGGCAATGCTCGTGAGAGAAAGAACTGTGAGAGCCGTCATCAACCGGGAGTAGGCATAGTGAGGAATGGGGCCAGGGTATCGGCCGGTGAAGACTTCATAGAATTCCGGAAGAAGGGCAATGATGCAAAGAATGAGTCCAACACTGAGGGTGGTAATGTGAGGTCGACCCCTCCGTCGCACCCGGGCCTCCAGTGCCGAGAACAAGGCATAGAAAACATAGATGAGCAGTCCGGACATGGCCATGAGTCCCAAGATTCCCCACTCTCCTCGGCCCAGGAGCACCGGATGGGGAAGATTCTCTGCGGTATAAGGAATGATATACAGCCATGGGGCCACAAGAATGACAGCCGTAAAACCTAAGGACAGAACAAATCCAGCACGTTGAAACGTCCGATGGATTTTTTGTTCACGAGGCCCCATGGGAGTGAGAATAACTGAAATGAATTCCGGTACGAGGGGAAAGAACAGTAGCAATGAAACTTCGTAGCCGAGACTCCAGCGGTAGGCCATCTGTGCATCTGGTCGAAAGAGGGCAAACCCAGCATTCAAGGTTCGTATAAAGACTGTGAGGGCCATGGCCATGTTAAAATGGAAAATCGCTCGATTTTCTCGATTTCGGTCCATTCCATAGAGAAGTCCATAAGAGACTATTCCTGGTATCATGAGTCCAGAGCACACAATTCCAACAATAAAGAAACTCATTGTTCCATCCTATTCTTCCTCTTTAATCCTGTGAAAACGAGCTTTCTTCACCGAATATCCACAATCTCCCGACAAAAGTCACAAGAGGGGGAGGATTTGAATATCGTGGAAAAACTAGACTTTTTCCATGAGCACGTTCACAAAACGTTTAGTCGTCCTTGGACTCATCGTGGTCCTCATCGTGGTCCTTTGGTTTTTCACTCCTTTGGGTGACCTCGTGGACTTTCAGGCACTCTTCGACAACAGGGATGCGTTGTTGGAGACGGTTCAGGCTAGGATTCTCTTGTCGTCTGCTATTTTTGTTGGAGTCTACATTGTGGCAACGGCACTTTCCTTGCCAGGGGCAACAGTTCTGACACTTCTTGGAGGTTTTTTCTTTGGTCCTTGGGTGGCCACCATTCTTGTAAATATCGGAGCAACACTGGGAGCATTTGCCATTTTTCTTGCCGCACGCTTCTTCTTAGGGGATGGGATTCAAGAGAAATATGGAGAGAAACTCGCAAAATTCAATAAAGAGATTGAAGAGAACGGGCCCAATTACATGCTCACGCTTCGTTTGGTTCCAGTGTTTCCCTTCTTCCTTGTGAACCTTTTTGCGGGGGTCACCACCATAAAATCTCGCCAGTTCTTATGGACCACATCGTTGGGAATTATTCCAGGTTCTTTTGCCTATGCATGGTTAGGGCATGCAGGAGCAACCATTGGGGAGGGAGCACCATGGCAACTCTTTGTTGCACTTGGTTTACTTTCTGTTCTTTCTCTCATTCCTGTTCTTGCAAGAAAATTGAAGAAAAAAGGAAAGGCTGAGGCATGATTTTCCTCCTCAACGGGAGTACCTCTTCCGTTGAGGTTGGAGAGGTTTTTGCATCTTCTCAAGGCTGGAAAAACCAGCACGTCTGGTCAACCACTGAGTGGAATAGTGTTGAATTGTTTGGAACCCTTTTCGTTGGTAGAGGGATTTTGCGCGGGGATTGGTATCAATCACCTCCAGGCCAAGTGCTTTACATCCTTGCTTACGGGCTTCATCTTCGGCACAATCCAAGAGCTTAGACCCCCAACCTTGATTCCGAACATCTGGATTCACAACCAAAAACTCTATATGAAGTACATCCTCTTTCCAGGAGTCTATCGTTCGTTGTAACCATCGTAGTATCCAGCGCCACCATCCCCCCCAAATCTGAAAGTGCGCAATGAGCGGTGCTATCTGAGTGGAAAAAGGGCCAGGATTCATTCCTTTTTGGATTCCACACATTCCCAAGAGTTTATTCTCATGAGTGGCAAACAAAACGGCATTCCAATTCATGGAATGCTCAAGGTAGTTCTTCATTGTTTGCTCATCATTGGAAAAAAGAGTAAGGTGGCGTTCTTTTTTTCCAAAGGCTTGAAAATACAGATCAACAGCTTGTTTTGACGATATGTGAGAAGGGAGCCCTAATTGAATGCTCGTGCCCATCTTATCATTGTAGATGAAGTGGATCTTTTCGTTGATTGTTTGCCTGATTCTTTGAAGGAAGAATGGAGTCTCTTTGTCATGAAGAGACTCCATCATGGCATGTGTCGGAATATTATGAACCGAATGACTTAGGGAGCATTCAAATCCCAATCATAATGAAAACGGACTCGGCCAGAGTACTGATTCAATGCTTCTTTGGATGCTCCTTCTGCATAGGACATCAGATGTGCAATGAGTTCCTCCCGATTCCCAAAGTCTTGTTTGTACCAGTCAAAAATAGAGGAAAGTTGGAGCCTGCCATTCTCCCACTTTACACCACGAGGGTGATTGATATAGGCCTGGGCCGAAGCCTCAAGCATTTGCTCTAATTCCTTTGCATTGTAGGGCTTCATGGCCAGATCAGGGCAGCCAATACTGGCACAGTTGACGGCATAATGAATTCTTGCATCTTTCCATATGGGGCGGAGAATCTCATGTTCAATGTCGTCCAGAGAAAGGGATTCACCAGCAACGGTGACCAGTTTTGCCTTCCAAGGACCACCAAAGCTTCCTGGGAGACGTATTTTTTTAATGCTGCTCACAGGGTAAGCATCCAGTATCACTTGTACCGTGAGGGCATTGTAGAAGTTAATCCAATAGGCCATTTGCTCATCACGGTTGAGACGATGAGGCAGTATGTTTTCTAAAGAATTAATATATCGGACAAGCTGAGCTCGATCTGACTCTGTGACCGCATCATAATCAAAAAGATGAACTCCTGAAGGATGATTGCTTATCAAATAACGATCAAGAATCTCGCCCCATGGACTATGGTCTATGGATATTTGAGATTCGGGATCTTCATCTTGAAAAACTTCTGCAAGATTGGCCATTGCGGGAGTCAAAACCCCTGCAAGTAAAAGCAAAATAAGAATCAGACGGTTCATTCATTCTCTCCTTGAGCCTCGGGTTGTTCCGTTGGTGCTTTTTGAGGTGCTTGTTTTTTCGAAGAGGATGATTTGGGGGGATTGGATGGACTGGAATCCTCTTCTTCTGTGTTTGTATGGGCCACAATTCGAGTGATACGTCTGTAGGCGGTGTACATCATCAAGGCGTTGAAAGCCCATATAAAGATGGGAGCTGCTTTGGGGAAGATGAGCATCAAAGTAAACAAAAGGAATGTTTCTGTTCTCTCCACTAGTCCATCTTCATAATGCATGGATTTTTTTCCAGTATTTTTAAAAAGAGAACCGGCAAGAAGAAAAGCTGAAAAATTCACAATGACAAGAGCGAGAAAAACAGTTCCAGGCCAATGGGTTTGAGGAAATCGGAGCGCAAAAGCCATGATGAAACACACTTCCACAATCCTATCCAGCATCAAGTCTAAAAAGGCTCCGAGGGGAGATGATTTTCCCGTCAGTCGAGCCACTGTACCATCCAAAATATCAAGGAGAGCAGAAATCAAACCCAGTAAAAAAACAATGCCTAAGGAACCTGGAAAGCCCATCAGTAGAACAACACAGCCAGCAAGCCCAAAGAGTCCTGCAGCAATGGTCATTTGGTTAGGAGTGATTCGAAGGGCCACAAAGGGTTTGGCCATAAAATCGAAGGCCGCTTGGACATAATGGCGAAGACGTGTGTCAATCATGATCCATCTCCCATACCTCGATGGCGGTACCATCGAGTCACAGTGGTTTCAAGAATGCCAAAAAGAACTAAGGGAATCCCAAGAAAAATGAGGGTGAGTGAGGCGGCAACGGGTCGGTCTGACGAGCTGAGAAAGGGAAAGAGATAACCGGAGAATCCAGTCACAGAACCACCGCCCACCAGGAAAACCAAAAAATAATTTGAGAAGGCAACCAGAAAAACAACAGATCCTCCTGATACGGCTGCTGGAACAAGGAGGGGGAGTTCCACTCCCAGAAGTCTTTGCAAAGAATTGGCCCCCAGGTTGGTTGCTGCTGTGGCATAGTCCTCACCCAAGGCTGTATACCCAGCAATGAGAGCCCGGAGCATGTAGGGATAGGCAAAGGCGGTGAGAACAAGCACAACACCGAGCCAACTGTCTGCGAGTCCAAGCACAAGAAAAATGAAGTGAATCCCTAAACTAAAAGCAACAGGAGGAACCATGACGGGAGCCATCAAAAGAGTTTCTATTGCTCCTCTTCGAGGGAGATCTCCCCGAACCAAGGCCGCCGCTGGGGCTAAGCATAAAACCAAGGAGAGGAGTGTGGATGCAAGAGAATAGCCCAAGGATGTTCCGAGACTTTTGAGTAAGGGGCCTGCTTGATCTCCAAGTATCCTCCATGCACGCCATGACCATTCTTCTGGAAGAACTTGGGGCCATGCCCATCGACCAGAGAAGGTTTGAACCAAGAGAAGGGCAACGGGAAAGATAAAGAGAAACATGAGGAATAGGGCTGTAAAGGCATGAGAGCGTTTATTCATGGCTTGTTTTCTTTCCTAAAAGGACAAAGGTCAAAGGGATGAGTAAGGTTGAGAGAATCATGAGTAAGCCCAAAAGTGCAGCCGCTTCCGGTCTGCGTGATAAGTCATGGCGGAAATAGATATCGTAGGCTGTGATGCTGAGCATTTGAGGCCGTGATTCTCCAATCAACCAGGGGATTTCAAAACCACCCAAGGCATAAAGTGTGAGTATAAGAAAACTGCTCACAAGGACGGGTCTGAGATGGGGAAGCACAATATCGCGGAATACGGCAAATCGTGAGGCTCCAAGCATTCGAGCACTGAGAACAAAACGATCATCAAGTTTTAGAAGCATTCCTGATGCCATCAGGGCCACAAACGAAGTTTCTTTCATCACATAAGCAAGAGCCACACCAATTCCATAGCCTCCATAAAGAAGGTTTGGAAAATCTGGTATTTCTTGGATCCACCCCAATTTTGCGGCCCATGATGAGAGGACCCCAGATTGGCCAAAAAGAAGAACAGTGAGATAAGCCACGGTGAGATGTGGCAGAATTAGGGGAATCTTGTAAGTCATGGCAATGGAGCGCCATGGTCCAGGAAGCTGATGTATTCGCCAAGCGAGAATCGTTCCAAGAATGACGGACAATGTGGCTGAGCTGAGTGCTATGGCCAGGCTAAAAAGTACAGAGGAAAGAATCCAATTGTTGGAGAACAGTGTTTTCCAGGCATCCCAACTGATTTTTGCACCGGGTAAAGGAGACAGGGCCCCAAAGGATTGGGCAAAAGTTGCCATGGCTCCAGCAAGGAATAAACCTCCCACCGGAAGAACAAGAGGAAGGAGACGAAGGAGAGAACTCCGGCGAGAGTAGGGCATGTTTATTTCCTTAAGATTTCTTCTTCCCAGGCGGACTCAATGTATTCAATGTAAGATGCGGGAATTTCAGGAACCCCTTCTTTGGCCAGAACGGCAAGGGAGAGTGTTGCTGGTCCAAGATCTAATGAGGCAAAGAGTTTGGCATCTTGTGGAGTGAGTTTGCTGGGATCGAGAACGGTTAAATCTCCCCAATTCGCTGGGTTATTCTTGGAGAGTTGCATGGCAGGAGATAATAAATGATTTGATAGGACAAGAGCCGCTGCTTTATTAGGTGCATTGAAGGGGATGGCCGTGAAATGCAGATTGTAAAGGGCTGACTTTGCAGGAGCAAAGCTTCTGACACTTGGTGGATATTGACCTGTTGCGATCTTGTTCGAAGCATGGGAAACGTTATAACTCATGTTAAACGCCACTTCGCCCCGTTCGAAGAGAGCATCCATTGCGGCGGAGTCACGGGGATAGGTTCTTCCTTCCTGCCAGAGATAGGGTTCAATCTCTTCTAACCAAGCCACAAGTTTTTGGACACCTGCTTGAGCCTTTTCTTCAGAAAATCCCTCAAGGAAGGGCTCATATCCACCATTGGCATAATAGAATGCGAGCCGAAGAAAAGCTGAACCTGTGAAATCTGGTGGTTGTGGATAGGTAAACTGACCAGGATTGTCCTTAATCCAACGAGTCAGAGCATCAAAATCAGCTGGGGGAGCGGAAATTTTGGCTGAGTCATATTCAAAGATGTACCAGGCTTTTCCATACGGGGCCTCGTAACCTTCAGTCGGATAACCAAAGTCTGTTGATGCAGTGGATGGATCAACATACTGATTGAAGTGAGGGAGTTTCTCTGTATACGGTCCCCAGAGTAAACCTGCTTCCTTAGCGTTTTTGAAGTTTTCCCCATTGATCCACAGCAAATCAATGGTGCCCTCTGTCCGGCCAGCCTGTTTTTCTGTCAAAAGCTTATTCACAAAGACTGGGGCATCCATGGGAATCCGTCTCAGTATAACACCCGTTTCTTCTTCAAGGGCTGGTGCCACAAGAGAATCAATCCAAGCATTGATTTCTGCAGACCCTCCCCACATGGCAAAACGAACTTCTGTGCCGGATGCTGCTTCTTGGATCTCCTGCCAGCTCATCGTATGAGGATTTAGGATTTCCGAGGTTCCTGTTGCACCCAAAACTCCAGTCATGAGGCTCAAAAGAATAACGATACTCAAGAAATGGAACGAATAACGGGTGTTGGCGTGAATGGTCATGAATCTCTCCTTTTCACGTTTTGTGATTCCATCGTATTCATTCCCAGATGACTCAAATCTGGGGTTGAATCTCTTTGATTTAGGATCCGGATAATTGAATGGGGGATGAGGGAGAGCCTCCGCTATCTCCAAATTCCTGCATCCCTAGAAAGCGTTCTGTTTCTCCATCTGCCGGGGATTTCAGCAGTTCTTCAGGAGAGCTGTACTGTCGAAGTTCCCCACTAATCAGAACTCCGATTCGATCTGATACAGCAAATGCCTCTTCTTGATCATGAGTCACCATGACTGTGGTGATTCCAAAGGAGCGTTGTGTTTGCCGTATAAAACGAGCTGTTTCCCCTTTGAGATTTTTATCCAAGTTGGCAAATGGTTCATCAAGGAGGAGGACCATTGGCTCTACAACCAACGCTCGAGCAATGGCTGCACGTTGACGCTGTCCGGCAGAAAGTCGTGCTGGATAGGATGGAGCTTTATCGGCAATGCCAAACCAATCCAGCATCTTTTCCACTCGCTCCTGGCGGTCTTTACGACGTACACCACGCATCTTGAGACCGTAGCCCACATTCTCTGCAACCGTCATATGTGGAAATAAGGCAAAATCCTGAAACACCATAATCACAGGATCTTCTTTTCCAGGAGTACGGGAGAAATGAACTTCACCAGAATCTGGTGTTTCAATGTTGGCTAGAATGCGCAATAAGGTTGTTTTCCCCACTCCTGATGGGCCAATGAGGGAAATAAACTCTCCGTCTTCAATCTCCAAGGAGAGCTCTTTTAGTACGGGTTTTCCCCCATAGTTTTTTTTCACCTTTGAGATGTTAACTGGCATTCTTTTTCCCAGAGAGAGCACGAACTGTGCGGACAACTGGGTGATTCAGAATGCGATCAAGAGCCGCTTTCTTGGCAATCTGTCTTAAGATGTCTGCATAAGTAGGATAGGGATGGATGACGTTTTTCAGTTTGTGGAAGCCGATTCCAAAGGTTTTCATCACTTGGATTTCACAAATGATTTCTCCGGCCCTTGGTCCTGCAACATGGGCTCCAAGTACACGACCCTTTGAATCAAGAATGATTTTGACAAGTCCTTCTGTGCCAGGAACCGTCATACCTCTATCAAGATTTTCATAACGATGTGTGTAAATTCGAATCCGAGATCCATGACTTTGTCGAGCCTCATCCTCTGTCATTCCGGCTCGAGCAATTTCGGGGTCGGTGAATGTGGCCCATGCAACATGATTGTAGTTGACCTTTTTACGGAAGGGTAAAATGGCATTGAGAGCTGCTAAAACGCCCTGGTATTCAGCCATATGACTGAAGGCATAGGGACCTGCAACATCCCCAGCAGCATAGACCGCAGAATTTGCGGTCCGGAGGAAGGCATCAGTCTTCACTCCTTTCGGAGTGGCCACAATACCAGCCGCTTCAACATCTAAACCGGCGACAGCACTACCTCTCCCCACGGCAACAAGAAGGGCCTCAGCTTCTAAGGTTCGTCGTTTCCCATCTGCTTCCACTGTCAGGGTGACACCTGAAGCCCCTGGAGCAGCTTCAACTGCTTTTGTTCCCGTCAGAAGAGTGATTCCCTCTGCCACCAGTTTGCGTTCCACAACGGCCGCGGTATCGGGATCTTCTCGGAATAAAACTCGATCCAGCATTTCAACAACGGTGATTTCAGCTCCCAATCGCCTCAATGCTTGGGCCATCTCTAAACCTATGGGACCGCCTCCCATCACCAGAACACTTTTGGGAACACTTTTCAACGCAAAGAGTGTTTCATTGGTGAGGTGGGGGGTACTGGCTAATCCTGGAACTGGAGGGACAAGAGCTTTTGAACCAATCGCCAAGATGAATCGCTTGGCACTATAGGTTTCACCATTCACTTCGATTGTGTTTTTCCCGGTGAACTTGGCCGCCCCAATCAGTGTCTCAACACCACGTTTTGCCAGAACTTCAGGAGACTCATGGGAATAGACGGTTTGTCGAACTTGATCAACCTGATCAAAAGGTTTGGGAATGCTGACTTCTGCACCGGCCTCACGGGCCGCTTGATTGATTTCTGCAAGATGAATCAGAGCTTTACTTGGGATGCACCCGCTCCAGGTGCATTCACCACCAGTTTTTGCTTTTTCTACAAGTAAAGTTTTCTTTCCGAATCCAGCTGTGGTGAATGCGGCACTTAATCCGGCACCGCCTCCACCAATGACAATCACATCATACATCTTCATAGGAGTTCCTTTACCTATGAAGTGTGTGCATGACCTCTCATTTGGGCAAATTTTTTGACAATGTTTCTTGAGATCACCCTCTCATGAAGAGGGGGTATTTCAATCACCCAAGAGCCACATCGAGAGTCATCATTACAGTGAAACCAAGAATGGCACCCATGGTTGCAAGATCAATGTTCTTATGTTCATGAGCTTCTGGTATCAGTTCTTCAATCACAACAAAAACCATTGCTCCTGCAGCAAATGCAAGGGCATAGGGAAGAATGGGACGCATCACAACAACCAAAAGTGCTCCAAGTACACCAAAAATTGGTTCAACCATTCCAGAAAACTGGCCATACACAAAACAACGTGCCCGGCTCAAACCCTCTCGTCGTAAGGGGACAGAAACAGCGGCTCCCTCTGGGAAGTTCTGAATTCCTATCCCGAGGGCCAATGCAATGGCCGCAGCAAGACTGGCTCCAGGGTACCCCACGGCAACGGCACCAAAGGCCACACCCACAGCAAGTCCCTCTGGAATGTTGTGCAATGTGATGGCTAAAACAAGAAGCACACTGCGTTGCCAACTTGTTTTTGGTCCTTCTGCATCGGCCATGGGCATGCCAAGATGAAGATGAGGAATGAGTCGGTCTGCAAGTCGAAGAAAGACTGCTCCAAGAACAAATCCAATGGCAGCGGGTAACCAGGCAGGAATACCACCCATTTCTTCCGCTAGTGCAATGGCTGGAGCCAAGAGAGACCAATAGCTTGCCGCAAGCATCACACCGGCTGCAAACCCCAACATGATGTCCAAGACTTTCCGGTTAATTTCCTTAAAGAAGAACACCATTGCGGCCCCAAGGGCGGTGACTCCCCAGGTAAAGAGTGTTCCTAAAAGGGCTTGTAGGACGGCTGATTGTTCTGTGAACCACGTCATGATTTTCTACCTCCATATTGGATCTGTATTGAAGTTTTTTGTTCTTAATGAAAGTTTCAGGATTTATTGTAACCAGGGTTATTCTTTATCACGATTGCACGGAGATAAGGCCAATATTCCTCCTTCACTTCAACCTCACCTTTTGGCCCTTTCAGTGTCTTTTTGTTCTTAACTGCAATGGTATTGGGTTGAATGGCTATCTGATCCAGTAACTGCAGTAATTCTGGATTTCGGTCAGAGATCTGTGTGATTTGAACAGGAGTATTTTGGGGAATCTCATCAAGCCCTTGATCGGATATGCCTGGTGGAAGAACGAGGTTTGTATCAGGGATGGGAGCTCCATGAGGATCTCTTTGGGGTTTTCCAATGTACTCCCAAAGGCGATTCACAACGGCATCAGAGCATCCATGTTCCATAGCCTCTGCTTCCATATGAACGTTTTCCCAACCAAAGCCAAGTTCTTGGACTAAAAACGTTTCAATGACACGATGTCGACGCAGCATTTGGAGTGCCGTATTTCTTCCTTTGGAAGTGAGCTGACAGCCCTTTCTGGCTTGATAAATGGCTAATCCAGAAGAATCCAAACGCTTCACCATTGTTGTGATGGTACCAGCCGTAAGCCCCAGAGAACGAGCCAATAGCCCCATGGGAATGAGAGGTGAGCCTGTTTTCAATTCAAGTTCCAAGAGAGATTTGACATAATCCTCTTCTGTGGCTGTTGCAGGTTTTTTCATTGCGTCATGGCCTCTTGTGCCACCAATATTCCTTTTGGTGTGAGTTTCAGGACCTGATGATGAGGCATAATGAATCCCTGTTTGATGGCGGATTCCGCCACTTTATTGGCAAAGCTGGCAGTCCAGGCAATGTGCTGTGTGAGGTGATCTTTTCGGCATTCATTTTCATCCATTTGATTTGTACCACTTCCATGATGGCTCAGGTGAACTACGAGCATTCGAACCCCAAGATGGAGCGTTTGAGTTCGTCGCATGACTTGCTGAGCCACTAAGCCTCGTTGGGGAGCAAAGAGAAGCACAACCAAAAAGCTGAACCCACAGGCTCCTGCCATGGATCCAGCAATGGAGACATCACCAAGCACAGCCACTCCATAACCGATGATCGCGGAAATGGCGCCAATCAGAGCTCCAATGAAAATCATTGGAGCAAGACGTTTTGTGAGTAAGAAAGCCGCTGCAGGTGGAGCCACCATTAAAGCGACAACGAGTATGGAACCCACACTGTCAAAGGCTCCAACAACAGTCAAACTCACAAGAGTCATCAGAGCATAGTGCAAACGGTGAGGTTTAAACCCCTGAGCTTGCGCCAATCCTGAATCAAAAGTACTCAACTTCAGCTCTTTATAAAGGAGCAAGATCACAACAGAATTCAGGAGAAGAATGGCGCTCATGGACCAGAGACTACGAGGGCCAAGGTCTGTTCCTTGAATCATCATTCGATCAAATGGAGCAAAGGCAAGTTCGCCAAGCAAAACCGCATCTGTATCTAAGTGAATATTCCCTGCATGCCGAGACACCAGAAGGACGCCAATACTAAAGAGCACGGGGAATACGAGTCCTATGGCCGCATCTTCTTTGACCAATCTGGTTTTCGCAAGCAATTCTGTGAGCCATGCTGTGAATAAACCTGCCGCGACAGCTCCCAGCATCAGCAGGGGGGAATTGATGTTGCCAGTCATAAAAAAGCCAAGAACTATGCCTGGTAGAACGGCATGGCTAATGGCATCACTGATGAGGGCTCTCTTCCGGAGCACGAGAAAGGTTCCAGGGAGTGCACAGGCAATGGCCACAACCACGGCAATAGAAAGAATCTCCAGATGGGCATTCATGATTGTTCCCCCTCTAATGCAAGGGCTTTTTCCCGTCCTAAAGGTGTTAAGGCAAATCGACCAATAGAATCTTTTTTTATTAATCCTTGACTGGCTAAGGCTTCTAAGCCTCCTCGAACGCTACCACGGGAGATGGTAAAGAGAGCTTCCAAGGTATCGATGGCATGGGGATGCTGGTACTCTTTGTGGTGAAGGCTCAAAACCCACAGCCCCTGAAGAATCCGATTGGCTGCATAGGTTTGTCGATTTCTTTGCCTGCGTAGTATTTGGGAGAGGATGCCGCGTTCCGGACCGAAGAGAAGGGAACATGCCGCAATACATCCTAGGGCCAGAACAATGGCTGGTCCTGTTGGAACCTTTTCCACAAGGCTGGAAATGAGTGCTCCACTGATTCCTGCAATGGCTCCAAAGACTCCACTCAGGGCCACCATACCCTCAAGACGGTTGGTCCACTGGCGTGCGGAGGCAGCGGGGGCCACAACCATGGCACTCATCAAAACCACCCCAACGGTTTGTAAACCAATCACAACGGCACCCACTATGAGAAATGTAAGAATATACTCCAGAGTTCGGGTTGGAAATCCAGAGGCCGTAAGAAATTCTGGATCGAATGAAAGCAGTTTAAATTCTTTCCACAAAACCAGCATGACCACCATGGCTGTTCCTCCTACAACGAGCATCGCAATGATATCGGAGGTGAGCAGGGTGGCCGCCTGCCCAAACAAGAACTTGTCCAGGCCGGCTTTGGCTGCGGAAGGCATGCGTTGGATTCGGGAAAGAAGCACAAGACCAATACCAAAGAAAACACTCAGAACAATTCCCTGAGCTCCGTCCTCTTTGATGCGTGTTCGGCCAGTGATGACAAGAATGGCCAGAGTTCCAAGCCAGCCCGCAAGCGCAGCTCCTGTGAGAAGAATAAAGGGGGCTTTGCTTCCTGTGATCATGAATGCCAAGGCAATTCCTGGAAGTGCCGCATGAGACATGGTATCTCCAAGGAGGCTACGTTGCCTGAGAACGGCAAAACTCCCAAGAGTTCCAGAAACGATGCCAAGAATCGCTGCTCCGAAAATCACATGCCGGAGCGTGTAGTCCTGGAGAATGGAGAAGATCACGCGACCCCCTCCTCATTCTCTTTCAAGAAGGAAATGCGTCCTCCAAACGTCTTTTTCAGGTTTTCTGGAACAAAGGTGGAGGAAACGGGGCCACTGGCAATCCTTCTGACATTGAGAAGTGTCACCCAATCAAAATACTCAGGAACCGTTTGGAGATCATGATGAACACAAACAACGGTTTTTCCAGCTTCTCTCAATTCTTTCAGCAAGGCAATGATGGCCCGCTCTGTGGTGGCATCCACTCCTTGAAAGGGTTCGTCCATCATGTACACATCCGAATCTTGAAGAAGGGCTCTGGCAAGAAAAACACGCTGTTGCTGACCTCCCGAAAGTTGACTGATTTGTCTATGGGCAAAATCCGTCATTCCCACTTTTTCAAGGGCAGACATCGCAGCAATCTTTTCGGATTTCCCTGGACGCTTAATCCAACCCAGTCGCCCATAACTTCCCATGAGAACCACATCTAGTGATGTGGTGGGGAAATCCCAATCCACTGCGGTTCGTTGGGGGACATAGCCTATGCGGCGCATGGCCTCTTTGCGAGGTTTCCCAAAGAGACTGACCTCTCCAGCTGTTGCTGGAATTAATCCCATCATGGCTTTCAGTAATGTGGTTTTTCCAGCGCCATTTGGTCCCACAATGGCCATCAATACGGCAGGAGGCACGGCAAGATCCACATCCCATAAAACTGGTTTTTCATGATAAGAAACCGTCAGATCATTGACTTGGATGACTGGTTCAAAGTTGTGTTCCATTGTTATTTTTCCCCCAAAGCTTGGGCAATGGCATTGGTATTATGGCGAACCATTCCGGGATAGGTGCCTTCCACCGTTCCCTCTTCTCCCATAGCATCAGAAAAAAGTTCGCCTCCAATTTCTACGTTAAATCCCCGATCTTGCACTGCTGCTTGAAGGGCTTCTATGGTGCGTCGAGGAACAGAACTCTCCACAAAAACAGCAGGAATACCTTGAGTGGCAATGAAGTCCGCCAGTTGCTGCACATCCTTGGCCCCGGCTTCACTCACTGTGCTGATCCCTTGAAGCCCTTTCACTTCAAAGTCATGGGCCACACCAAAGTAGCCAAAGGCATCATGGGCTGTGATGAGAATTCGTTGACCTTCTGGGACAATAGCTAGAGCGTCTTTGACTTCACGTTCAAGGGAATCCAATTCTTCAAGATAGCGACGAAGATTGGCCTCATAAACCGCTTTTCCTTCGGGATCTATGGCCATCAATTCTTGTGCAATGGCCTGGGCCACATAGGTCCAAAGACTCACATCAAACCAGACATGAGGGTCATGAGCATCCGCATAGTCCTGACTGGGGATGAGGAACTGTTCCGGGATGGCCTCGGCAACGGCACGTACGGCACGGCTTTCTGCGAGTTTTTCCAGCACTTCTCCCATCCGGGATTCCAGGTGAAGACCATTGAAGAGGATGAGGTTGGCCTCTTGGAGACGTCGCACATCCCCCGCACTGGCTTTGTAGAGATGGGGATCAACTCCAGGTCCCATCAGGGCTATGACATCGGCTCTTTCACCAGCAATCGCTCGAGTGCTGTCGGCAATCATACCTGTCGTTGTGACCACGGAAAGAATTTTGGATGACGATTGCTCAGTGCTTTTTTGGCGGCATCCTAATAGGAAAACGATAAGAATGATTGGAATAAGAACCCAACGGTTTTTCATTAGTAGCTCCTAATTGCGTTAGACGTGGCTTATGTTACGACTTTGAATATTCAAAGTCAACAGAGAAAGTATGATTTCCCTTTTGAGGAAATGCAAACAAAGCTAAACGATTCCCGGAATACAACAAGCAACATCATTGAGAAGAAAATGGAATGAATGACAAGCTTCGGACTAGTATTTATACCCCTGGGGGGTATAATGGAAAGATGAGTCATTTACCAGAGAATACATGTTGTCAAGAAAAGAAAGGTCCTGAAGGCGTGAATCAAGATGCTCTCAAGCGTTTGAAACGGGCCCAAGGGCAAGTTGGTGGTGTTATTCGAATGGTAGAAATGGAAGCGTACTGTCCGGATATTCTGGTTCAAATCTCTGCAGCTCGTGCGGCCCTGCAGAAGGCGTCTTTGAGCATTTTACGCCGGCATGTGGAATCTTGTGTGACTGATGCTTTGAGAACGGATGATGGATTGGCCTCCATAGATGAGTTGATGAGAGTGATTGAACGGCATGGTGGATGATATGGAGCAAAACAATTTTCAAGATTTTAGCTTTGCTATTGGGGGAATGACATGCGTTTCCTGTTCCTCATTTGTTGAAAAAACATTGGCAGAGCTTCCTGGTGTTCATTTTGTTTCAGTCAATCTGAGTACAGGGAAAACCTATGTTCGAGGAGATTCTCACGTCACAAAGGATCTTCTGTTTCTTGCGGTACAGAAGGCTGGTTACACCGCTTTGGATGAGGTTCTCAGCGACGATGATGATCAAAAAAGATTTCGTAGCTCACTGCGGAATGTCATTCTTGCTTGGGCTGCCGCAGCCCTTGCCATGGGGATTATGATGTTCCTCCCTGCCTCTTCAGGAGGTTTTGGTCGGAGACTCTTTGATGTTCTCATTGGTTTGATTGTGATTGTTGGGCCAGGGAAAAAAATTCTGAAAGGGGCTCTGATTGCAATTCGACATCACCATGCCAATATGGATGTGTTGGTGGCACTTGGAGCTCTTGCGGCCTGGGCCACAGGAGTGGCTTCTGCTTTTGGTTTGCCTCTCCAATCCTTTGCAGCACTTTCTCCCATGATTCCTGCATTTCATCTCACAGGCCGCCTATTAGAGGAACGATTACGACGGAAAGCAGGCAAAGATGTTCGTGCACTGATGACCAATACCCATTCCTCTGTGCGTGTTGTGCATGAGGATGGAGAAATCCATGAGATTCCAGTTGATACAGTGAGTTTGGGAATGCGAATTCGCATCCTTTCAGGAGAGTCCATTCCGTTGGATGGGAAAATCCTTTCTGGAGAGGGAGCCGTTGGAGAAGCTCTTGTCACAGGAGAATCGCTTCCGGTGTATCGAGGGGTAGGAGAAGAGGTTATTGGGGGGACGGTTTTAGAGCGAGGTAGCCTGGATGTTGAGGTGCTCAGGACGGGCGATGATGCCTTTTTGGCCAAAATGTTGACTTTGGTGGAACAGGCCCAAGGGCAAACGGTTCCTCTCCAGGCCTTGGCTGACCGTATTGCGGCTCGTTTTGTTCCAGCTGTTGTTTTCTTTGCCTTCATTGCTTTTTTACTCTGGGGAATCTTTGGATTCTCTTGGTTACCCTTGCTTGAAAATCTTGCCGATATTTTCCCCTGGATTCCCCAGGATTCTGGTAGTTGGACCATCGGAGCCTATGTGTTTGTGGCCCTCTTGGTGGTGGCTTGTCCCTGTGCTTTGGGACTGGCCACACCCTTGGCCGTGAGTGTGGGAGCGGGAGCAGCGGCTCGGCGAGGAATCCTTTTTAAGGATGGGGCGGTGATGCAAAATGCAGCACATCTGGATGTGGTGATTTTTGATAAAACAGGAACACTGACCCAGGGAAAACCTCAGGTTGTTTTTTCTTCCCTCAGTCCTGAAGAGGCTGGGATTGCGGCCGCTCTAGAGCATTATTCTGTTCATCCCTTGGCTCAAGCCGTCACAGATTGGGCCGAAACAATGGAACTTTCCATTCCTGAAGTAGAAGAGGTTGAGGAGCTTCCTGGCGAGGGCATTGTTGGGAAGGTCCATTCTCATCTTTATCGGCTTGGACGTCCGTCCCCAGATTTTTCCAAACCGGAAGTTGTACCTTCTGGTGCCACGATTGTGTCCCTCGACCGGGATGGAGAATCTGTAGGAATTCTTGCTTTTATCGATCCTTTGAAAAAAGAGGCCCAAGCAGCGGTGGCCAAACTCCAATCCCTGGGAGTTCAGCCCGTTATGGCCACAGGGGATGGTGAATCGGCAGCAATGAATGTGGCGAAGCAGGTGGGGATTCCAAAGGACAATGTGCACTGGCGAATGAAGCCAGAAGGAAAACTGGAGTTGGTTCAATCCCTCCGTGGTGAAGGACGGGTGGCCATGGCTGGTGATGGCATCAATGATGCCGCTGCACTCAAGGCTGCTGATGCGGGTTTTGCACTGGCTGAGGGCACCGATTTGTCCTTAGAGGCCGGAGATGTTGTGATTCTCAAGGGAGGATTAGCCCGTATTCCAGAAACCATGGCCCTTTCCCGTGCCATTGGGAGAAAGGTGAAAGGAAATCTTCTCTGGGCCTTTGGGTACAACCTTTTGGCCTTTCCCCTTGCAGCTGCGGCTCTCGTGCATCCTTTGATGGCAGAAGTGGCGATGAGTCTCAGTTCGATTACAGTTGTAATGAACTCTCTTTCTCTTCGGAAACGGGGAGAGAGTGAGGATAAGGAGCCTGAAATGAAAACCTTGGTGTTTGATGTTCGTGGTATGAGTTGCAATCATTGTGTGGCTCGAGTGGAAAAAAGTTTGGAACCTTTGGCCTCTCGGGTGAATGTGGACTTGGAAAATGGCCAGGTGACTGTGGATACAGATCAGAGCCCGGCTCAGATTTCTGCGGCCATAAATGAGGCTGGTTTTTCCGCATTTCCCGCTTCATAAAAGGAACTTTTCTTGAGCCCTTCGGGCGACCCCGGCCTCAGGCCGGGGTCGATTTAAGAATGATCATTTAAAAGGAAATACCTCTCCACTGCATTCGACGGAATCGTTGTTAACCCAGCGACCTTGAGGCATCGACGTTTGTGACGGCTCATGTGCTCACAATTCTGTCATTTTGACTCTCTTGCATTCCCTTGCCACGGAAATGTTCTTAAAGGAGAAAAAAACTCCCTCCCTGGAACAAGGATTCCAGGGAGGAAGAAGGGGATTACCAACCTGGAGGAACGGGTTGATTGAAATGTCGTAAGATTCCTCCCACGTGGTGACGATTCACTATGGCCACACTTCCATGAGAGGATCCTTGTGGTAGA
>JAKSCK010000227.1 GCA_022360655.1 Spirochaetales bacterium
AAGGACGTTACAAGAACTTCACCACTCTGCACTTAGCAACAATGTCCAGAGAAGAGCAAGAAGACGAGAGTGCAACAACCAGAAAGGCCATAAGAACGGGCTTCCAAGTCACTCACATCACAGTCCCATCTAATTTCCCAGATTCTTCTGTTACTCTTTAGACTCAACCAGATACTACCCTACACAGCGGTCCTTGCCCAAACAGGCTCATTGGTACATGTGTAGGTTGACACTATTTGTGCAGCGGTCCTCGCCCGAAAGCTCATTGGTACATGCACAGTCGTCACAACTACTCCCCCCTTAACTGAGTGATGTCCTCATCACTATTTCATACTTGTTCTTGGAGAGGTTGATCTTCATCTAAATATTGCTTTAACTGGCTTGGGTCTGAGAATTGCTCTGCTTGGATCCATGATGCTTCTGTGACCGGATAATTTTTCCATAATACTAAGTATTCCTTCATGATCCTTTTTCCTCGTTTGATTTTTCTCCATCGTAGAATTTTCTCGATTTCGTAGTATGGCTCTTCCACTTCTAAGTCATCATCTGCTGGTTCTTCATCTTCCTGTAAACTCGCAGTATTCCACTTCACTAGTAAAGAGATATGAAACACTGGATGAATTTTTCAAGTTTCTGGAAGTAAGAGTTTATAAGCTTGCTGTCCAATCTTCTGTTCGATTTTAAAGGGTCCAACAAATCTCTTCTTCAATTTTCCTGGAATCCCTTTCATCTTCAAATTTCTTGTAGACAGCAAAACTAACTCTCCTTCAGTAAATTCAACATCTCTGTGTTTCTTGTCATAGTACTTTGCCTGCAAGTCTACTGATCGTTTCAAATTCTCTCTCGCTGATTTCCAGTCAGATGTGATTCTTCTTACAAATGAGCCAATACTTTCTGTCCTTACTTCTTCATTACCTCTAATCAATTGAATCGGAGTAACTAGTTTATATCCATAATTCAGATAGAACGGACTGAAACCAGTGCTCTGGTTTGGTAATGAATTAATGACTAATTCTACGGTAGGCAACATCTTCTCCCAATCCTTTGGATTTCCTCTGTCATGTAACAAACATCTAATAGTCTGGCTAACTACAGAATTCATACGTTCTACCACTCCTTGAGTCTGCGGGTGCTAAGCAGTACTAAATGCTAATCTAGTTCCTGTCAAGCTCCACA
>JAKSCK010000115.1 GCA_022360655.1 Spirochaetales bacterium
ATGCCAATGCCATGAACTTTGGTGGATGCTGACATTGGATGTCAATGTGATATGCATGTTGAAACATTGTTAAAACAAAATATTGGGAAAAAATACAAAAGGGAGCGACACCAACAACTGTGTTGCATAATGAAATCTTTCCATTCAGTGATCAATGAACATATCTTTAAACTTCATTATTATATATACAATGATACATATACAATATTCACTTCTATATTTCTAATTTATTTATATTGTTATTCATTGCAATTACATTGTTGTTTATAAAACGTGTTATAACGAGAAGAATTCATGATCAAGACATCTTGTTGGTCATGTGAAGTCATTCTAACCCGTAAAAATGGAATTGCACAAATTTGACTTTTTGACTGAATGAATAATAAATTTTTCATTGTGTACTCGTAATTCTTTTGGGAGAGCGTGTTGTGCTTTCACGCTTCTGTCATTTTTCGGGTTCAACATCTACTTAAGAGCTCTCTAACGTATTGAAAACAGCCTTGTGGGATGCCCTTGTGGATTGGTTTTTTTTGGCCATTGATGGATCTACAATATTGCATGAGAGGTTGCAAGATGCTGCATGTACCTCGATGTGAGGTGGGTGGGTGGAGAGTTACAATGTTAAGAAGTTGAGGTTTTTTAAACATCAGAACTACATTTAACTTTGACAAGGTGAAAAGCTCTACCATATTTAATTCTATTGGCTTGTGGGTTTTTTTTCACAATTCTTGTTTGCATGCAAAATATCTTTATCTTTTTCTCCCGCTCGTTTGCTAGGGGCCTGCCGACGATCGGCCGCGTTTGGACGCTTGCCGTGGCGCGATTGCGTCAATCGTCAAAATCGATGCATGGACACCTTCCTTACTCTCTCAGGAGCCCGCTGGACTTTTCCGCGGACCAATCGCCCAAATAGCGAGGACGCTGTTGCGTTTTGAAACTGTAGGACGATGCGGCGCCAGCGAGGTTCATCGAAGCATTCAGGAGCTGCCCGCGGTCACGGCGATTCTTCATCGTCAGCCGTGCGGATGTCTTTGGGGGCTTCAGGCTTGGGATCGGTGGATGCTGGGACCCCTCGTCGCTTCCTCTGTGGGGATATGGGGGATCCTGCGGCCGCCGCCCGGAGTGATTCCTTCCCCACATGGGCGGGGCCTCAGAGGGCTGAGCCGGAAGGGCCGG
>JAKSCK010000005.1 GCA_022360655.1 Spirochaetales bacterium
ACAAGTGGGATAATGTTGTGGAGTGACGTTTCTCTGCATTTGATGAGTTCTGGCTGCTGAAATGACCAATTCCCTTTAGGGCTTTACAATACGAATTAAACAACAATAGCAACAACAACAACAACAACAAAAATGTGGCTGTAACATCTTCTTTTTCTTATGTGTTTTTATTGGAATCCAGCAGCAATGCAGGCTTGCATTTTTCCTGGCCCAAAAGTGGTAACAAGACAGTGTCCTCCGCGTCGACTGTCGTTTAGTCCGTCTGAATTGGGCCATTTGAGTCCGCCTGTTTATTCCAGGAGTACTAAACTAGCACACCAGCGAGGCAGCAAGCCATCCCCTCGATACAGCACTACGGACCTTCTTCAAACTGTGACCTGTCCTCTGGTTTGTTGTGGCTGCAGGACGGTCGCGTTGTGGACCCCACCCACTGCTGGGTGATAGGACGAGCCCTCAAATCGGCAGCGAGCGACTTGCTGTTCGCTTTCAGCATCCACACTTTCTCAGTGCCTGGGCAACCATGCAGCGACACACGCGCGGACATCTCAGCTGAAGTGTCTTGCATCAACGTAGCCACCAGTGCAGGTCCAGACCTGCCGAAACTAAAGGTCAGATGCACGAGCCAACGTGCCCCTGTTGTGGCTCACTTTTGTGAAGTGCCTCCACTTGATGTGTGGTATTCTTTTGGGTGTGGGTAATGCTCACATGCTTGGTTCACACTCAACTGTAAGATGTAGTGTTGGAGCTTTGCAGCAGCTGTCAGCTCTCTGTGTTTGAGAGTCGCTCAAAATCACTGCCTGGAGAGCACCTGTGGCTTCACCAATAGATTGAAATATGATCTCTGTGTTTTTCCTGACCTGTGCACCTGTGGGGCTCAAAGGGCATTGCGCCACAGGCGCAGGGGCATGAAAGGGAGACTTGCTTGTCATCCTTCCAGCACTCGCTGAAGCACGTGTTTGAATTATGCAAGTGCTTCCAAACTGCAAGTCACTAGTGCAATCCTCAACAGTTGATGGGCCGAGCAGCT
>JAKSCK010000060.1 GCA_022360655.1 Spirochaetales bacterium
CGGTTGGAATAGCGCTCCTCGCCAGTCACGTCTTGGCCAATCCACATTGGCAAATCCACAACCCTATGCGGATGGTCCAACTCCACCTCAGCCAGAACTAATCCGGCATTACTTTGTTCAAAGACATCCACCTCCCACAAAAGCTCTCCATGAGAAAGACGGTAGCGCGTTTTTTGGATGGTTCTTCCTCCACAGAATTCGGAGAGCATGGCCTTGGCATCTTGGAAGGGAATTTCATATTCAAATTCAGAACGGGAAAGCCCCTCATCACATGGAGGCCCTTTGATGGTGAGAAAACAGCCCTGCTCTCCCATGCGAATTCGCACAGTTTGATTTTCACGGGTAGCAAAATACCCTTGGGTGATGTTCTCTCCATCCTTCAAGAGTGGCAGTCTGTCATTCAAAACCAAAAACTTTCGCTCAATTTCTATGGCCATATTCTCCCTCTTTAGCTCCCATACTTACCCAATGTTTGAACAGCAGCCCCCCAATAGGAAGCCCCAAACAGGTTCACATGATTAAGAAGGTGGTAGAGATTGTAGAGGTTTTTTCGCTCCCGAAACCCTTGTTCTAAGGGCCATGCATTCTGGTAGCCCTGGGCAAACCCGGGAGGAAATCCTCCAAAGAGTTCCGTCATGGCCATATCCGCTTCTCGATGACCATAGTAACAGGCAGGATCCACAAGCCAGGCTGTGCCCGAATTTCCAGAAATCCAATTCCCCCCCCATAAATCCCCATGAAGAAGGGAGGCTCCCCCCGAATCACAAGCGGGGAGAACATCATCAATATGGGCTTCAAGATAGTTCATGCCCTTCTGCGCACGTGAATTAGAAAACCCCTGATTCAAAACCCATCTCCACTGAGGAAGAAGCCGTTTTTCATAGAAAAAATGGGGCCAAGAATCTTCCTCATCATTGATTTGCGGGGTGAGTCCAATCCAATTATTCTCATCAAAACCACAGGTGGACCGGCGGGCCCATGAATGAAGCTGAGCCAGACTGTGGCCAAATTCTTCTCCAGAGGGTGCAGGTCCACCATCAATGTGCTCCATTAGCAAGAAATCAAAGATTCCGTCCTTACCTACAGCTAAAGGACGAGGAGAAGGCGGAGACGCTCCCTGAGATTTTTTATGCGCATCCAATAATTTCTGTAGCCCAAGAGCTTCGGCCAAAAACATCCCTTCCGGGCTGTGACGATTTTTTTTCAAAAAAACCTTTTTTCTATTCTGGAGTTCAAGAACCAAGGTTTCATTGATATCTCCACCCGCCACATGATGCTGATGCAACACATCAACGCCAAACAATTCCTGGACAACCTCAGAAAGAGAAGATGCATTTTTAATCATAGAATCCTCATCCTTTGAGTCTATTACAGAAAAACCATCGTCATAAAAAATCTTTGAAAACAAGGCTCTTTCACGATGGGATGCGTTGCAAACCAGTCCAGGCAACAAAGAAATTTCCTCCCCTCCCGCGACAAGAGGGCCTGGGGAGTATACTCTCAAAGGTATGAAAATCATTTCCTGGAATGTGAACGGGGTACGGGCCGCCCATAAGAAAGGTCTGATGGACTACATCGCCACCACGGATGCCGACGTGTTCTGCATCCAAGAAACCAAGGCCCAGAAGGATCAGCTTTCCCAAGACATCATTGCCCCTCCTGGCTACCAATCCTGGTGGCACAGTGCAGAGCGCAAGGGATACAGCGGCACAGCACTGTGGGCAAAGCAACAGCCCGATTCTGTAGAAACCCTAGGGGTTGATGAATTTGATGCCGAAGGTCGCATGCAGGTGGTACGGTTTGGGGATGTGGTGATTCTCAACGGCTACTTCCCCAATTCCCAAGCCGAAGGCAAACGCTTGGATTACAAATTGGGGTTTAATGCCGCTGTGAAAGAACGAGCCGATGCCTTGGCTGCCCAGGGACTCACTGTGGCCGTCTGTGGGGACTTCAATGTGTCGCACAAGCCCATAGACCTGGCCCGTCCCAAAGAAAATGAAGGCAATCCTGGTTATCTGCCGGAAGAGCGGGCCTGGATGGATTCCTTCATAGATGGGGGCTGGTGTGATACCTTCCGCCTCTTTGATCAAGAAAGCCAGCGCTACACCTGGTGGTCTTACCGGGGAGGTGCTCGTCAGCGAAATGTGGGCTGGAGACTGGATTACTTCTGCGTCAACCAAGCCTCAGTGGAGCGGGTGAAGAGTGCCAATATCCATCCCGAGATTCTGGGAAGTGATCACTGTCCAGTCTCTCTGGAGCTCAAAGACTAAGATCGACCCCTCCGGTGCTGCACCGGAGGGGTGGTCCAAAGGATAACGTTCTATTTCTTCACCATCCGCTTCTGGGCAAGACGGACGGCTTCAAAGATTTGCTCATAACCTGTGCATCGGCATAAATTGTGCCGAAAAGCCCGGCGCAGTTCTTGATCTGTGGGCTGGGGATTCGTTTCTAAAAGAGCCACAGCTGTGAGAATCATACCTGGTGTACAGAATCCACACTGCACAGCCCCTGCATCCATGAAGGCCTGCTGCACGGGATGGAGCGTTCCATCGGCCTGCTCTAAACCTTCAATCGTCAGAATTTGACATCCATCCACTTTGGCCAGTTTGGTGACGCAGGATCGGCGGGGAACACCGTCCACAAGAACCGTGCAAGCCCCACAGGCCCCAATACCACAACCATTCTTGGTTCCATGAAGAGCCAAATCTTCCCGAAGAATGGTGAGAAGGGACTCTTTTTCCCGCTCTGCAGAAAAGCTTTGGAGGATTCCATTCACCTCAATGTTGATCATGATTTCCTCCTTCTCTGTGAATCCAGGGGCCAACAGGATGTTTAGGATGGAGGGGCAATGTGGTGCTGCGCACTCCTGTGGCTTGTGCCACCGCTCCGGCCAGAGCAGGGGCAATCAATTCCAGTGCTGGTTCACCAATGCCCTTGCACCCAAAGGGGCTCAAAGGATCCGGGTTTTCCACTCGTAAAACCCGGATGGGAGGAACATCCATCGCCTTGGGAATAGAATAGCGATTGTAGTTCAAACTGATGGGATGCCCTTCTTCAACCCGAAACTCTTCACTCAAAGCCATGCCCATTCCTTGAACAATTCCACCACAAACCTGTCCCGCAAAGAGTGGAGGATTCACAACCGTACCAGAATCATGAGCCGCCACAATGCCCAGCACCTGTATTTTTCCAGTGGACGCTTCAACAGCAACTTCTGCGGCTTGACAGCTGTAAACATAGGTAAAATACGGGCTTCCACTTCCCGTCTCATCATCCCAACTCACCTCAGGAGCTTGAAAGCTTCCAAAGGCAAAGGGATAAACCCGCTCCTCATACATCACCTTCATGGCCGCATCCCAACGGAGGCTCCAGGGATGTTCCGTTCCTTGACCGCCAGAAACAGTATCATCATAAAATTGCACATCGTCCTGGCCTCCCCCCAAACGCGTCGTCAAGGTTTCGGCGATGATGGATTTTAGGCGATTCACGGCATCCACAACGGCCCCGCAGCCCATGAGCGTTCCCCGTGAGGCCACGGTTGTGCCTCCCTCAGGAACCTGACTGGTGGTGGATTCGGCATAGTGAATGCGGCTGCGCTTCACACCAAGTTCTTTGGCTAATGCTAGGGTCATGGCAGCCTGAGCCCCTTGCCCATTCTCATGAATGCCTGTTTCCAAAAGAATGGAACCATCAAATTGCGCATTCACCACACAGGAACAAAAATCTTTGGCTTCGGCTCCCACACTGGCGCCTCGGTACGAGATGGCCAACCCAATACCATAGAGCATCCCATTCTCATCCGGTGTTCCATGACTGCACAGTGAAAGCTTGGCATCATAATCTACATCTGCACACACGGCCTGGAGCACTTGATCCAAGCTCACGGTATGATCATCCAAAACCTGGCCAGTCACGGTGCAATCTCCCTGTCTGAGAATGTTCCGTTCCCGAATCTCCCGGGGAGACAATGCCAAATGTTGGGCGGCTTCATCCAAGAGGGCCTCAATGGCAAAGTTCACCTGGGGAGATCCAAAGCCCCGGAAAGCCCCTGTGTAGTGATTATTTGTCGCCGCCGCCCGCACATCCACATGAACGGCTGGAACCTGGTAAGGACCGCAGCATTGCGCGGCAGAACGCCATGTTGACCAGGGGATTGTGGAGGTGTAGGGTCCAGAATCTGCCAGGAGGTCACCTTCTACAGCTGTAATCTGTCCTTGAGCATCAAAGCCCATCCGGTAACGCATTCGATAAGGCGGACGTTTGTAGCTTTCCAGAAAACTCCATTCCCTCTCATAGATGATCTTGACCGGACGCCCCACAGCCAAGCTGGCAATGGCTGCTCTCCCTGCAACAGCACTGGCCGTATCATCTTTCCCACCAAAACTCCCCCCCACGGGATGGTTAAATACTTCTATTCGAGAATAGGGCAAACCCGTCCATGCTGAAAGAAATCGCCGGGTGCTCACGGGATGCTGTAAGCTTCCATAAATCTCCAGTGTTCCATCCTGGCGGGGAAAACACAAAGCTCCCTCAGGTTCCAAGTAGGCATGTTCAAACCAACCCGTATGAAATTCCCGCTGTAGTTCAAAGGCCGATGAGGCAAAAGCAGCCTTCACATCTCCACGGCGCACTTTATGGTGGCAAACAAGATTATCTCCCTCCACAGCTCTCAGGTGGTCAGCCGTGGGTTGAAGAGCATCATCGGGGTGCAAAATAGGTGGTAGATTTTGCGCTTCTAATTTGACCTGTTTTGCCGCTTCTCGAGCCAATTCCCGAGTCTCAGCCACAACAAGGGCATAGGGTTCTCCAATAAAACGAATCTCCTCATCTGCCAAGAGAGGAAGATCGTGATCAATCTGGCCAAAACGCTTCACCCCAGGAACATCGGCAGAGGTGAGCACAGCCAGCACTCCCGGCATGGCTAAAGCCCCGGAGGGGTCAATCCCAAGAATTCTGGCTCGAACATGTTCAGACCAGACGGGCACGGCATGGGCCATTTTTGGGAAAACATAGTCATCAGCAAACTGAGCACGACCCGTGACTTTGGCTCGGGCATCATTCCGAAAAGCGTAGGAACTTTTGGTCATGGAGGGCGTGACCTGACTTGTGGGTTGCACCATGGTTGTTCATGATAACAGGCAAAAGAATCTCAAACCATCAAAATATGATCAAGTTAAACGGCTTTACATACCATCAATGAAAAACGGTCCTAGAGCCCCATATAGGCACTGATAAACAGAAAGAAGGCCCCAAAAAGAGAGCAGAGATGCCAAGCCGAATGAGAATAGGGATATTTCCGCATCATCTTAAAAAACACGGCCAGAACATAGGAGAGCCCACCAAGAACCATCCACTGCATTTGAGCAAGGATGAAAACACTTAAAAGTGGCTGAGCAAAAAAGAGAATGAGCAAAACCATGGAAAGGGTGATGAGCACATTAATCACCCGAACTCGATTTCCAAGAACTGCACGAAAGATGGCCCCCAAGATTCCCAGGGCCCAAACCACCATGATGAGGGGAGTTCCCATATCAGAAGGCAGGGACGATGCAAAAGGGGTGTATGTACCGGCCAGAAGAAGAAAATGGGTGGACTGGGCCAAGAGTTGCCATTGTGGATTCTTTTGGATGGAGGGAATAAAGTGATAAACCGCAGAGTAACTGTATAAACAAAAAAGAGTCACAGCATAGATTTGCAAATGCACTTCACCCCATTCTTGGAGAAAGAGAATGGCGATGAGAGAAAGCACTGCACCGAAAGCTTGAATCCAGGCACTGCATTGCTCATCGGAAGGAGTAAGAGGGATCTCTCGGCCCTGTCTTTTTGGCATCATGGGATCCGTTTGGAACATGCCCCATCCTACCTGTTGAGCCCTATAAGAACCAAGCCCTCATAACTTTTTCCCAAACCCTGTTGACGAAAAATCTCCTCATCGGTATAGTCCCAATCAGTTCCGCGGCAGTGGTGGAATCGGTAGACACGCTAGCTTGAGGGGCTAGTGATAGCAATATCGTGGAGGTTCAAGTCCTCTCTGCCGCAAAAGGCAATCACATTCTGTGATTGCCTTTTTTTTTGCATCACAAAACAGCTTCATCTCAGCATTAGGAATCGTTCGGAATCATGCCTTCAGCAACATCAACAACGCGTTGCACATAGGCTGGAAAGTCCAAGATTTGATGACGATGAACCCGAAAGCCCACGGCTCCTTCATGCCCTCCCCCATTTTCAATGCCTAAGCGCTGAATCACTTTCCGCAGGTCCATGTTCTTAAATCCCTGACTTCGGCGCATACGCATCTGAATCAAATCGGATTGAGAATGGTCATCATAGTAGGCTACAAAACTCAGATACCCGCTTTGCTCAGCAAGAATATTGGCCACATATTTGGCCACGTTAACCACAGTCTCCTTTCCATAGGAATCAAAAAGCTCTTGCATGGTCTCTTCATCAAGAGCCGTATAGGCAATCCGTCCCAATTCTTTAGAGGCATCCATAAAACGACGATAGCAAGCCTCTTCTTCCCCTGTGAGTCGTTCCAACTCAGAGAGAATTTCTTCAATGCTTTTAAAGTTCTTGGAATTCTTATCCGTCTTCTGAATCAGCATCTTATTGAATAAGCGACTAAAATACCGGTAATACCGTTTTTCCCGACGAGACTTCAAAAATTGACCCATTTTTGAGTCTCCAGCCATACCCGTGACAATGGAAAGGACAAGGTTGCGACTAAACATCTCTGTAATGCCATAACGACGCATCAAATTTCTTTTGCGAGACATTCGAACCGCAAGATATCCAATGAGTTCACAGGTGGATGATGCTTCATCAACAAACTGGTAGTTTTTATCACCAATGTAGCGGCTATCTGCTCCAATATGATGATCCATTTCCAGAACAAGGGTGTGATTCTGAGAAACAAGGGGCACCACTGTATTTTGGAAATCCAACATCTCTGGTTTGGGTGTGTCTAAGGCTACAATCACATCATATTCTGAATCAAAATCCTCATCGCTTCCCACCACATTCAAGGCGTTGTATTTGCAGATGCTCATAAGATAGGGATACTGATCCCAATGCTCCTTGAGTAAGGCAATGGTGGGGGTTTTATTGAGTTTGGCCAAAAGCAGAGCAAAGGCCACCATAGAAGCAATGCAATCTTCATCAGGATTGGCATGTCCCACGAGTAAAAACGTGTCTTTTTCTTCCATCACGGCCAGGAACCGATCCACCAAGGCATTTTTTTCTTTGCTCCTGGCAATTCGAGTTTTCTTCATTCGGAATCTCCAGAACGGTAGAGAACGGCTCGATCCCGACCGGCTTCTTTTGCGGCATAAAGAGCTTGATCAGCCCATTCCATCCATTGGGGCACATCGCTCACATCTTGCGAGGTGGACGCAATTCCCATACTGGCTCCCACATGATGAAAACTTCCCTTTCCCGGGGGGAGAATCTTTAATTCTCGCAGTCCCTGCCCGGCTTTTTCACAGAAAGACAGGGCTTCTTCTCCGCTCCTTCCTGGAAGAATGAAAGCAAACTCATCACCACCATACCGGCAAAGGATGTCGTGTTCTTCAAAGCAGGCTTGGAAGACTTCTACAGCAGCTAGAATCACCTCATCCCCAACGGCTTCACCGTATTCGGCATTGAGTGTGCCAAACCGATCCAAATCAAGGATCACCAAAGATGTGACATCCCCACGACTCTTGGCTTCCGTTAATGCCGAAGCCACGGCTTCATCAAAAAATCGTCGATTATAGAGGCCGGTAAAATCATCCGTTAATGCACGAACCCGAGCCTGTTCACCCCACTGAACCATGTCGGACACAAAGGCACCGGTATTTCTTAAACGGGTTGTGGCTGTAATGAGCATCCGGTCCATGATTTTGATGGCTGTGGCGGGTTCTTGACTCACAAGCTCCCCAAATCGCCGATCATCCATGGACATCAAGACACAGTGTCCCACAGCACGACATGTGGCAGAACGGAGCTGCTTTTCTAATAGAGACATCTCCCCAAAAAAGCTGCCCTCACCAGCTCTTGAGACTTCCACTTCTTGTCCATCATCGGTTCGGATGGAAATGGAGACTTGCCCCTCAAGAACCACATACATGAGACGGCCAGGTTCTCCTTCTCGAAAGATTTCACCACCATCTTCAATCTCTAAACGCATCATCCGCGTTCCAACGCGTTCCAATTCTCCAGGGGTCAGAGAAGAAAAAAGTTTCAGTCGACTCAAGGCTTGCGTCAATTCCGAGGAGAGAGGAATCATGAGGCCTCCTTTGGGAAAAACGCATGATTCCCGCCAAGCTTTCGGCCCTGCATCACAAGCTCATGAGCGGTTTCCACTAAGTCCTCTTGATTTGTTCCATGAACGGGAGCAAGTACCATCCCAAAGCTCATGGAAAGGCGGAGAGAGGTGGAGGGAATGATGCCTGAAAAGTCCAAGGAGCGCATGGTGTCACCAATGATTTGGCTCCATTGCAAAAGTTCCTCTTGACTTGTGTTGGAAAAAATCACGGCGTTTTCATTGCCGGTGTAACGAAAGATTTGGTCCTTATCCAATTCCAATCCCTTCAAGACTCTTGCCATGTGTTTGAGAAGCTGATCACCTACCTCATGACCAAAGGAATCATTGAACGTTTTGAAGTTGTCTGGCTTAAACATCAACAGCCCAACAGGGGCCGTAGGTGTGCATTCTTTGAGTTGCTGATTGAGAACTTCTTGAAATCGGGTGCGATTATTCAAGCCGGTTAATTTGTCTTCATAAACCTGACGACGAAGTTCCTGAACAAGAGGTGAATTTTCTTTCACTAAGGAATTGGCTCCTCGGATTCGTGCAGAAATTCCAATCAAAAAGGCCCGATAGAGTCGTGCTGTCACAGAAGGATGGGCATCAATCACATCCTTCAAACATCGCCCTCCTCCAGGAAATTCCAGGAGAACAACATCTCCCGCTGCCATGGCATCTGCATTACGATTCCCTGAAACAAAGAAATCCAATTCACCTATGCAGTCCCCTTCACGGAAACGTGCAATATCACGCCAAGAACCTTCTTCATCACTTTTTCGAATTGCCACTTCACCACTTTGCACAACATAGAAACGATCTGCCGGATCACCAGTGGAGAAAACCACTCCGTTATCTTCGATTTTTCGTGATTCACAGAGGGAAGAGATGATCGAAAGATCCTCATTGCTGCATGTAGAGAAAAGAGGAGCGGCGCGAAGATGAGTCATTGCATCATTACTCATGTGATCATCTTCATGCATCAGAGATCAGATGACAAATTTCCAAAGCGTTTTTGCCACTCTTGAGGGGTCCAACCCGTCAAGGAATAAAAGTGCTGACTCCATGTTTGAACATCGAAAATTGCCAGGTATTGACCAATTTGTGGCCAGCTCCACCCATCCATCATGAGACGGCAGGCCAAAGAGACTGATGAGGCCACACCACTCTGGGCACAATCCTGTTCCCAAAGCAAGGATGGACGCGTGAAAACCCTCTCCACAGGTGAGGAGATTTCATGGGAATGAGGTTGAAGACGATCATAATGAGCACAGACCTGAGGTGTTGACCATCTCTCCATACCCTCTCTTCGACAACTCCAAGGGTATTGAACGATTGTTTTTTCACCAGATCTGTCCACTCATAGCGATTCACCAAGAAAAGTGGATTGCTCGGATGGCTTGCACTCGGTAAGGTGAGGCCATGGATTATCGCACAAGCACACGGAATACCCGCCTCAAGCTCATTGGTAGCTTTCTCTTGTTTGGGGTCATCGTGGGGCTTGGTTCCATTCTTGCAAACACGATACTGACCGGTCGCAACATCGCAAAAAGTACAGCCGTTGTCATTTCACGCCTTCTAGATGACTGGCTTCTGGAAGACAACAGCACCGATGATCCCCATAACACCAGCTACAATGTTCCCATGCAAAGAGTTTCCAGTTTTCTCAATGCCCTACCTCCAGATTTTCCCTACAGGAACGTGGAACTTCGACTCTTTGATGCCAAAGAAGACGACTGGCATTTGCACCGTCTTGATGAGAACAATAAGGGCCAAGAAGCCCTTAATACTGAGCAAGAACTCAACCATTACCGCGGGATTCTCCCACAAATCATCCCTGTTCAACCTCATACCCTTGTTCGAGTAAAGAGCAGCAGCTCCTCCTTAGAGTGGATGACTCGTCTAACACCATTTACAGGTCATAAAACCGTTCTCTTGAGCATGCGATTTTCTCGAATTGATCAATGGTGGAATCAGAATGTTCAAAACTGGAGAACTTTTGCCTTTTACGGTTTACTCATCTCCATACTGTCTTACATTCTGGCCACCATTTTTTCCTGGAAGCAAACCCGTTCTTTGCGAAGAATGAGTGAAAAAGCCGCTCATTTTGCCCAAGGGGATTACAGCATCTCATTCCTTGAGAATCGCCGAGATACCATTGGACATCTTTCTCGGAATCTGGATGCCATGGCCATGAATCTTCGGAAGCAAGTGGCCACCATGACCACCATGAACCGCATAGACCGAGCTGTGCTGAGTGTGGAAAGTCAAAATGAGCTCACATCCACCGTCGCTGGCTACATCTCTGAACAGTTCAATCAGGCTCAGGTTGCAGTTCTCGAACTGGAGGGAGGCATCGATAACCGGGTTCTCCGCATGGTGGGGGCCTCGGATCCTGAGGCCCCAAGTTGGAAACTTCCCCTTGATCAGATGCCTCCAGGACTGCGAGATGAACTCGCTTCACGAGGCCTCTTAGATTCAGAATGCCTTGATGTCTTTCGCCAGCACATGCCCCTTTGGCAAAGCAATCACCGTGGAGCACGAATTCCCCTTTTCATTGAGAAACGCCTATCAGGAGCCCTTGTTGTCTCCCTCCCCGGAACCAGCTCTCCAGATTGGGATACTTTAGAAGCTTTGAGTGACCAGGTGGGTGTGGCACTTCTCCACATGCGGCAAGAAGAAACACGAGAGGCCATGTACCGAGGAAGTTTAAATGCCCTTTCCGCATCTGTGGATGCTTCCAGTAAATGGACCGCAGGTCATAGCGACCGCGTTGCGGTGATTTCCGATCGTATTGCTGTGGCTCTCTACTTTGATCGGCGGACACGTCGCACTCTTGAATTTGGTGCCAAACTGCATGACATTGGGAAAATCTCTGTTGATAAAAAGATTTTAGACAAGCCTTCGAAACTCACAAAAGAAGAGTTTGACATCATCAAGGCCCATCCCGCCCAAGGAGAGGCCATCGTTCGAAATATTCCTGGGCTGGATGAGATACGAGACATCATTCTGTTCCACCATGAACGTTGGGATGGAAGTGGCTACCCCCAGGGACGAAGAAAAGAAGACATTCCCATCCTGGCCAGACTTGTGTGTATTGCTGATGTTTTTGAATCCATCACTGCTGATCGGCCCTATCGGAAAACCATGAGCCGAAGTGATGCCCGGGCCTTTATGGAATCCCAAAGTGGAAAGATATTTGATCCAGGACTTCTCAAGGTCTTTTTGACCCTTTTTGATCAGGGACTCATCCCCATGGAACATGATTTTCTCAAATCGCTGGAATCAGGAACAAATGATGATGTACATGCCTCATACCAAACGGTATAACGCATGCACAAGTTGAGATTTATTCTGCGCCACGTAATCCACGAGCAACTGCAGATTTTCCTTCGGCTCTGAATCGGCACCAGCAAACTCAAGGATCCCCTCCATTCGACGGTACCATAAATAATGGGATTGAAGTCCTTCAGAAACACCTGCCTGCCGCATTCGGATGCTCAACTCCTCATCCAATTGAATATGATTGGCCTCACCCACCAGGTAATAGATGCGACCAGATTCTCCAAGTTTCAACACAATGCGTCGAAACCCCTCGGCCATGGCTGTATCCCCACGAAAACCCCGAACCTGCACATCCAAAGATCCAAGCCGCAGTTCCCATCCTTCTCCCCGCCGTGCTCGACGAAAGGCAATCAGTTCTTCTCGCACCTCTTTGACTGCTTCGGTATTACCCCGATGTTCTTGAAGCCGACGACGCCATTGACGAAGTTGACGCTCATAACGGGGCAAAAGATTAGCCCGGGCCACAAAACGGTCTGTATCAGAGAGAAGGCGCCAAACATCCGTGAAACGTTCACCAAACTGAACTCTTAATCGTTCAAACAGGACAGACTCCTTGAGTGATGATTATAATTATAGGGGAGGAACTATGTCTTCACCGGTTCTCGTGCTTGCAGACATCCATGGGAATTTTCATGCTCTTAAGGCCGTTTTGAGTGATGCCTTAGGGGATTATGAGTCCATTTGGGTACTTGGCGATGTGGTGGGGTACGGACCAGATCCAAAAAAATGCCTGGAGACATTGATTCGCTGCGGAGCCACCATGGTTGCAGGTAACCATGATCTTGCTGTATGTGGACAAGTTGGACTGGATGATTTCAATTCAGAAGCCCGATTTGTACTGGAAAAACATCAAAAAGAATTCAATGCAAACCAAAAGGAATTCTTATCCAAACTTCCATGGACCCGAAAAGAGCGTTCCGTCACCCTCTCCCATGGAAATCCCCTCAATCCTATCTGGGGATATGTTCTTAATGAATCCACGGCGTTTCAGGTTCTCAAGCAGAGCGAAACTTCACTGACCCTCATTGGACATTCCCATATTCCAGGACTTTGGGAGTTGAATCCTGACATGGGGTTGCAGTACCGATCCATTGAACTCAACACGCCTATGGATTATAGCGGCCATCCCCATCTTGCAAATCCTGGGAGTGTGGGCCAGTCCAGGGATGGAAGTCACCAAGCCCAGTACCTCATTGTTCAGCCAGAACGGAAAATTCTTGAGTTTCGTCGTTGTTCGTGGAAACACAGACCTGTGCGAAGAAAGATGCAGCGAAAGGGATACCCTTCCACATTGATTGAGAGGATGGCTCCTCTCTCCTCCTCTCGCTTTTTCCATTTTTCATGACAATCATCGAATACCGTATTCAGTAATATTTGTCAGAAAATGGGTTTAACCCATCCTCATGTGATGAGGATGGGTCGATCTAAAAAGGAAGAGTTTTCAGAGGAGTCTAGTCATTCCGAGAGTTCTGATAACGGGAAGAATGACGGCGATGATGCCCTTTCGAATTCCGCTTATCATAGCGGCCACGAGATTCTCCATGCTCTCGGAAATCCCGTCTTCCGCGGTTATCCCGTCCATCCCGACGCCGATCCACGCGAATGTGAACCCCTCGGTATTCCATTCCTCGCAGGGCCTGTTCCACACGTTCAGCAGAGGCTGCTTCTACCTGGAAATCGGTCCAATCTGTACTGATGTCAATGCGCCCCAAGCGAATTCCCCGGGAGCGAGTGGCCTGATTCACAAGTCCAATCAGCTGAGGAGGAAGAATAGACTGACGCCGCCCCACATTGACGCGTAGTCCCACCATACCTCGGCTCCGGGAATCGCGACGTTCACCAATGGCTTCAGCATCTCTTCGACTGCGCTTGGGAGGGGGTGGTGGATTCAAATCTCCGGCATTCTGATATTCATTCAAAATGGGATTGAATTGAACCGCGAGGAATTTCTTGAGCAATTCTTCCCGCTCTAACTCTTCAAATTGGGGAAGGATTTTGTCCAAATAGGGGGCAAGGGCTTCTTCATTCACTTCCACATTGAGAACGTTCTCCACAATGGAATTGAGTCGTAAACCACAAATTTCTTGCCCGTCAGGAATTCGACCGGTTTCAATCCGACGGCCTAAAACGCGTTCTATACGACGAATTTTATGCCCTTCCCGCAGGTGAACCAAGGCCATAGATGTGCCGCTTCTTCCTGCTCGTCCAGTCCGGCCACTTCGATGATTATAGACAGCGGCTTCATCGGGAAGGTCATAGTGAACCACATGGCTCAGGTTATCCACATCCAAACCACGAGCAGCAACGTCCGTGGCCACAAGAATACTGGGATTTCCATGGCGGAATCGTCCCATGACGGACTCCCGCTGAACCTGAGAAAGTTCACCATGCAGAGCATCAGCGGCATAACCATCACTGGCCAATTTTCCCGCAACAGATTTCACACTCTCCCGAGTACGGCAGAAGACAATTCCATAGAATTTTCCACTGGCATCCAGTAGTCGCCGGAGAGTGGCATATTTTTCACTGGCATGAACGCGGTAGCACAGATGCTCCACGTTGGATGTTCCCTTATTCCGTTCACCCGTTACAATTTCTTTGGGATCACTCATGTAGCGCTTGGCAATCAAGGCCACTTCTCGGGGCATTGTGGCAGAGAACAGCAGAGTACGACGATCTGTGGATGCGGTTTCAAGTATGGAATCCAATTCGTCTTTGAATCCCATATCCAGCATCTGATCCGCTTCATCAAGAACCAGGTACTGAAGATTTGATAAATCAGCCACACCTTTATCGAGAAGGTCTTTGAGCCGTCCAGGAGTGGCCACAATGAGCTGTGCGCCCGCACGGAGGTCTCGGATTTGAGGACCAAAGGCCGCTCCACCATAAACTGTGGCAATCCTCATCCCTGTGATGAATCGGCTATAATCGGTGAGTTCTCGGGCCACCTGTTGGCAGAGTTCTCGTGTGGGGGCCAAGACCAGGGCCTGGGTGATTTTTTGAGAAACATCAATTCCCTGCAAGACAGGGAGGCCAAATGCGGCGGTTTTCCCTGTACCGGTTTGAGCCAAGCCGGTGACATCTCCACCTGCCTCAAGTAAATGGGGAATGATCTCAGCCTGAATAGGGGTGGGGGTCTCGAATCCCCGGGCGCACAATGCGTCCAAGAGGGGCTTAATGAGCCCCAAGTCTTCAAAAGTTGCCAAATAGGTCCTCTCTTTGGATTCCAAATTCGTGGAAGGGGGATTCTCTCGGTGGGAATCTCTGATCATTGGACCATAAGCAATACAGGGAACTGCGTCAATGCATCCCACCTTGCTTTTCTTTAGCCACACAAAATCACTATATTCTTCACCATGGATTGTTTAGAAATAATGTATACACGTCGTTCCATCAGGCGATATTCCAATCAGATTCCTGAAGAGTCCCTCATTGAGGAACTCATTCATGCTGGCATGATGGCTCCAAGTGCCGGAAATCAACAACCATGGCATTTTATCACAGTCAAAGATTCGGCCATGCTCCATAAGATCACCGAGATCAACCCCTATGCCAAAATGGCAGCTGAGGCACCTGCGGGAATCTTAGTTTGTGGTGATACGCGGGTTGAGCGTTTTCCAGGTAACTGGGTGCAAGACTGCAGTGCGGCGATTCAAAACATCCTCCTGGCAGCCCATGCGAAAGGGCTCGGTGCTGTGTGGACTGGGGTGTTCCCTGAAGAAGACCGAATGGTTGGTTTTCAAAAGGCCTTCAAGCTCCCCCAAGGGGTGATTCCTCAGGCCTTTATTGTTCTAGGCTATCCCCGAGATGAGGCAAAAACGGCCCCCGTTCCTCATCGTATTCAGCCGGAACGCATCCACAAAGAAACCTGGTAATCCTGGGTTGAAGAGACTAAATCGACCCCTTTCAAGAGACCTCTTGAAAGGGGTGTTTAAAGGGAACGAACACTTTCTCTCCGAATCAGCTCACCACCCACAAGCACTTTAACCGAGGAAGAAGAGGGAGTCCCCTCAATCCGGTCCACAAGGAGTCGAACAGCATTCCGTCCAATCCCCTCCTTGTCCACTCGAATGGTGGTGAGAGGTGGCTCACAAATGGATGCAAGGGGTAAATCATCAAATCCAATCACTGAAAGATCATGAGGGACTTGGATTCCCTTGTGGGCCAGGGCCCGCAAGCAGCCTGCAGCAATGATGTCATTGGCACAGAAGAGAGCTGTAGGAAGTTGGGAACCAGCTTCCAGATGCTCAAGCATTCCCTCATAAGCTCCTTGAAAAGTGGGATCAACAGTGAAGAGAAAAGAGGGATCCCAAGGAAGTTTCATATGCCGGAGAGTTTCTCGAAACTCAAGCTGCCTTAATCGTAAATTGGGAGAATCAGGAGAGGCTGCCACCATCCCAATCGATTGGTGGCCAAGATGAACTAGTTCTTGAATAAGTGCATGAACAATGTCTTCATTATTCATATCCACAAAGTCAAAGTTCAGGTATTTGTGCATGGCATCAATGAACACAATGGGCTTGGGGATGTCTTTAAAATCAAAAGTTTCTTTTTGACTCAATTCGGTTCCAAGTATAATCAGACCAGAAGCCTGACTTTCCTGAGCAAACTGAAGGATTTCCGTCCATTCTCCTGCTTGGAAATGCACAATTTCGAGACGGTACCCCTGCTCCTCACATTCCTGTGAAAGACCCGAAATGTAGTCCATGATAAAGACATCATGATCTCGATTCACAATATGTCCATGACGTGCAATATGAAGAAAACAGAGAGCAGAATGGCCTTCACGCTTGCGGTTTATTAATCGGGGAGAACGGTATCCCAATCTCTTTGCTGTATCCAGAATAAGCGCCCGTTTAGCTGACCCAACTCCTGCTTTATCATTCAAAGCCAAAGAAACCGCTGCAATTGAAACACCAGCGGCCTCTGCAATGTCTTGTATGCGAATCCCCATAATGACTCCAAGGAAAATACTCACCTGTCCGCGGTTGTATCATCCCCCCAAGGGAAACGGGAAGCCTCTCACTCCTAACTTAAATAAACTTTCAAATATTTTAGTAAATTTAAGTTTCTAAACTTGATAGAACCCACTTAGAAGCATAATTACATTTAAATTTATATTTCTTGACTTGCGTTTTAGCCATGTTAAGCTTCTCCCATATTGAAAGGAGGACGCTGCATGATGCTCAAAAAAACGCTTTTGCTGATGCTCGTTGCATGCACAACATTCGCCGTCTTTGCCAATGGAGAAGGGGAAAGACAACCCAAACCTGAGTCGGAATGGAAAATTGCCCTGGTCCCCAAGGACTCCACCAATGCATGGTTTGTCCGAATGGAAGTTGGAGTCAAAGAATTTGCGGCCGATTCAGGCTTGAATGCCTTCCAAAAGGGTCCTGCAAAAACAGATGCCGCCATGCAGGTACAAGTGATTCAGGACCTGATTGCTCAGGATGTGGATGCACTCTGTGTTGTTCCTGTTGATCCTGCGGCTTTGGAACCTGTACTTGGTGAAGCCATGGATAAAGGGATTGTTGTGGTGACCCATGAGGCATCATTCCAAGAGAACACCATGTATGACATTGAAGCCTTCAACAATGCAGACTATGGTGCTTTCATCATGGACAACCTGGCCAAGGCCATGGGTGGTGAAGGGGAATACACCACAATGGTTGGACATGTCACCAATGCCTCTCACAACGAATGGGCCGATGGTGGTGTAGCCAGAGCCGCTGAGGCTTACCCCAATATCACTCTCCTTGATTCAGAGCCCCGTGTAGAGTCCGAGGACAACATGGAACGGGCTTATGAAAAAGCCAAGGAACTTTTCAAAAAATACCCCAACCTCAAGGGTGTTTTGGGAACCTCATCCAAGGATGCTCCTGGTGTCTCTCGAGCCATTGAAGAAATGGGCCTCAAAGACAAGGTGTTTGTGGCTGGAACCGGTCTGGTGTCTGAATGTCGCCCCTTCCTAGAAAGCGGAACACTCCAGTACATCACACTTTGGGATCCCAAAGATGCTGGTTATGCCATGTGTTCTCTGGCCGCAAAAATTCTTCGGGGAGAAGAAGTGGCTGATGGTTTGGACCTGGGACTTCCTGGATATGAAAATATGCAGTTTGCCCCTGGTTCTGACAAAGTCCTGATTGGTTCTGGTTGGATCGTGATGGACAAGAACAACATGGATGAATACAACTTCTAAACTTACCGAATAGTCAGTATTACGCCTGGGGCTGGCCGTTGCGTCAGCCCCATTGAGGACAAAGCCCCCCGTCCATGGGGGGCATTTCCAAGGAACGAAATCATGTCAGATTACATTCTGGACGCCCGGGGAATCCGGAAATCCTTTGGTGGAGTCAAGGCCCTAAAGGGTGTAGATCTCTCCATCAGGCGAGGTGAAATCCACTGCCTTGCTGGAGAAAATGGCTGTGGAAAATCCACGCTCATTAAAGTCATTTCTGGATTCTATGAGGCCGACGGCGGCCAGTTCGCTCTGGATGGTGAGAGCTTTACCAAAATTGCTCCAGCTGAAGCCATACGTCGTGGTCTTCAGGTGATTTATCAGGACTTTTCCGTTTTTCCCAATCTCTCAGTGATGGAGAACCTGGCCTTCAACATGGAACTCATGAAAGGCCATAGATTGGTGAATAGAAAGAGAATGCGCCACATTGCTGAAGAGGCGATTTCTCGGATCAATTTTGAAGTGGATTTGGATGAACGGGTAGAAAATTTACCTGTGGCCGATAAACAGCTCATTGCCATCAGCCGAGCCCTACTTTATGATGCCCGGCTCATCATCATGGATGAGCCCACCACAGCGCTCACCAAAAAAGAGGTTCGCTCTCTTTTTGATTTGATTCGCAAACTCCAGGCCCAAGGGATTTCCATCCTCTTTGTTTCCCATAAACTGGATGAGGTATTTGAAATTTCTGAGGGCTACACCATATTGCGCAATGGTCAGAATGTGGCCCATGGCGATACAAAGGATTTGGACGCCAAAAAATTTGCCTACCACATGACTGGTAGGGAATTTGCAGAAGAAACATTTCAACCACAAATTGTGGAATCAAATCCCGTTGTTTCTGCTCGTGGTTTAAGTTCTTATGGAGCCTATTCTCATGTCGATTTTGACTTGCATCCTGGCGAAATTTTAGGAATCACAGGCCTGCTTGGATCAGGTAGAACAGAACTGGTTCAGACCCTTTTTGGACTCCAAACCCATGATGAGGGGCAACTCCTTTTTGAGGGGAAGGAAGTGCGTTTCACCAATGTGAAACAAGCTGTAGAAAAGGGCGTGGGGTATGTGGCGGAAGATCGGCTCACAGAAGGACTCTTTCTTCCTCAGTCCATCACTCTCAATACCATTGTGTCTCATCTGGATGATCTTTGTTCCAAAACTGGATTTCTGGATCAATCGCAGGTGAATACAGAGGTCAATCATTGGATTCAGGAGCTTTCTGTTGCAGCCTCCGATCCCCAGCAGCCCGTTCAAACACTCTCGGGCGGAAACCAGCAAAAAGTGGTACTGGCTCGATGGCTGGCCAATGATTTAAAAGTGCTGATCCTCAATGGTCCCACGGTGGGTGTGGATATTGGTTCCAAGTATGACATCCACAGCCTTCTAAGACGTCTTGCTCATGCCGGTTTGGCCATCATTGTGATTTCTGATGATCTTCCTGAGATTCGAGCCACCTGCAGCCGCGTCCTTGTGATGCGAGATGGAAGCATCATTGCAGAAGCCAATCCAGCCACCACTTCAGAAGCCCGCTTGGGCGAACTCATCACCGGTCAAGCCTGATGACGGGGAGAATATCAATGAACACAACCCTTCAAAAAATGTCTCGGAGGACAGAACCCTATATTCTGGGAGCCATCATTGCTCTGAGCCTCCTCATTCAAGCCCGAAGTGGGCAATTCTTCACTGGGAATAATCTGGTGGATCTGGCACGTTCTATGACCGTTCCTGGCCTCTTTGCCGTGGGAGCCATGATTGTCATTGTTTCGGGAGGAATCGATGTTTCTTTTCCAGCCATTGCCTCCCTTTCTATGTACATCACCACCAAAATCCTTTTGGCAGCCGATTACTCTGGACCTGTGATTCTTGCCTACATCATTGGTGGGGTTTTAGGCCTGTTGATGGGCCTCTTCAATGGTGTCCTGATTGGATATTTCCGCTTCCCTACCCTCGTGGTCACCCTCGGGACATCCAGCCTTTTCATTGGCATCATGCAAGGCGTATTGGCAGCACGGGAGTTGCCGGTTCCTCCGGCCATGTTTGATCATGGAACAGCCAAATTGTTCTCTGCCTACAACACTCAATTGGGTTTGAGCTCTGATATGCCTGTTCAGATACTCCTGCTTGTTGCGGTTCTTGCAGTCACCGCCTTTCTCCTGCGCTCCACCATGTTAGGTCGGGGAATCTATGCCATTGGTGGCGATGAGGTGTCTGCAAAACGGGCTGGGTTCAATGTGTTTGGTACCAAGATGTTCATCTACGGTTATGTGGGGGTGATTGCTGGTATTGCTGGTATTGCCCGAGCCTGCATGATGCGTAATGCCCATCCCACCAATCTTCAGGGAATAGAGATGATCATCATTGCGGCGGTTGTTTTGGGAGGCACACGCGTCACTGGAGGTGTGGGAACTCTCACCGGAACCATGTTTGGTATGGCCTTGATGACCATCATGTCCAATAGCCTCATTCTTCTGGGTATTCCCACCTACTGGCAAAAGGTTTTTACCGGAGCCATCATCATCATTGGAACAGGAGTTTCTGCCCGCCAGGCCATGGCCAAACGGGCTAAACCTCGAAAAGCCTCACCTTCCCCATCCAAAGCCCCTCAAAGTCAGGAGGCCTCAAAATGACTCTACTGAATGAAAAACAGAGCCCACTGGCCCGCTTTGTAGCACGAGATCCCAATCTTTTTCGTCTCATCATCATGCTTGTGGCCGTATTTGCGGTGATGGGAGCCTTGCGTCCCACCATTTTTCTTCGTCCCAGCAATCTGGTGTCCATGGCCAAGCAATTTCCTGAATACGGCATCATGGCCATTGGAATCAGCATCTGCATGATCACCGGAGGGATTGATTTGGCCGTGGTGGGAACGGCTAATCTGGCCGCCATCACCACCGCTCGCTTCCTCATTGCTTCTGTTCCCAAGGGATCTCCAGGGGGATACACCCTGTCCATGATTCTGATGGGAATTCTGATTGCCTTGACTGTAGGAGCCCTCTGCGGTGCCTTGAGTGGATGGCTCATCTCTCGCTTCCGCATTCCCCCCATTCTTGCCACCTTGGGAACCCATCAGCTGTTCACAGGTTTAGCCATTGTCATCACAGAAGGCAGGCCCGTGAGTGGCTTGCCCATACTGTTCTCTCGTCTTGGAAATAAAACTTTGGCAGGATTCTTGCCGGTTCCTCTTCTGCTCTATGCCTTAGCAGCCATCATCATTGGCATCATGCTCTCGAAAACTCGCTTTGGAAAACAGGTTTACCTGGTAGGAACCAATGCCACCGCTGCCCGTTTTGCCGGCCTCAACGTGAAGAACATCATCATGCGCACCTATGTCACTTCCGGAATGTTGGCCTCCCTTTCAGGACTCATCATGATGGCCCGTGTGAACTCTGCAAAAGCCGACTATGGAGCCTCTTACACCCTCCAATGTGTTTTGATTGCCGTCCTTGGCGGCGTGAATCCGGATGGAGGCTTTGGAACGGTTGGAGGTGTGACTGTTGCTGTGGTGATTCTCCAACTTCTCTCCTCAGGTTTAAACATGTTTGAGAATGTGAGCAATTTCTACCGGGATGTCATATGGGGTGGTGTGCTCATCACAGTGCTCATCACCAATCATTATTTGACAGAACATAAACGTCGAAAGGCTCTGAAATCAGCATCCGAAGGATGCGGGGCCCCTTGGGGTAACCTCGGTGGCGTTGCGCCACCGGGGTCGACATAAAAGGAGAAATAATGCTGCCCTATTCCGTTATTCTTGGAAATCTTGGAAATACCTGTGACCGTTTTCTCTCCTCTGGTTACAAAGAGGCGCTACCTAAAGAGGAAATGGTGAGGCAAGCCGCGGAGATTGAAGGGGTTATGGGCCTGGAACTGGTGAGCACCTGGGATGTCACTCCACAAAATACAGAAGCTGTGGGTGAAATGCTGGATGCCCATAATCTGTCCTGTGTCTCCATTATTCCTGATTTATTTGGTCAGAAGCGTTGGGGAAAGGGCAGTTTATCCGCTCAAAATCAAAGCATTCGACAGGCCGCCATAGACCATCTTTTTGAATGTGTGGAAATGGCCAGAACGCTGAATTGTCCTCTCATCAACATCTGGCCTGGGCAGGATGGCTATGATTATCACCTACAATCTCATTTGATTGAGGAACGACGTTGGTTGACAGAGGGCATCACCCAGGTAGCCCAACAGGCACCAGATCTTCAATTTTCCTTAGAATACAAACCCAAAGAGCCTCGATGCTTTTCCTATCTAGCTCGGGCCTCAGATACATTGCTTTTGGCCAAAGAAACCGGGCTGGACAATGTTGGAGTCACCATTGATACAGGACACTCCTTTGTGGCAGGGGAAAATGTTTCTGAGGCTGTTGTGATTCTTCAGGAATACGGAAAAAAACTTTTTCACATGCATTTCAATGACAATCATGGACATTGGGATGACGACATGATGGTGGGGAGTGTGCATTTCCCATTGTATGTGGAATTGCTGTACTGGTTGAAAAAAACAGGATATTCGGGTTGGTATTCCATGGATCAGTATCCTTACCGGGAAGATGGGAAGGGAGCCATTGAAGCCAGTGTTCGTTTCCTGATGATGATTGACCGGCTTTTGGATGAGTCTGCACTGGCCGAATTGGAGCATCTTTTGCAAGAAAAGAATCCAATTCGCACACAAAACTGGATTCTTGAAACTTTTTATCAATAATGGGAAGAAGGGCACGCGAAACGCAGTGCCGGGGTTTATGACCGGAGCGGACGCGCCCAAGGCGTCCGAACGGTTCCCCATCTTCCCTACCTGGATTTATCCAGGTAAGGAGACACCACCATGCGCTACTGCATAGCCGGCAGCATCAATATGGATTTTGTTGTTCGCACTCCTCGTTTCCCTGTACCTGGAGAAACACTCACCGGAACTTCTTTCTCGACTTTTCCTGGAGGAAAAGGTGCCAATCAAGCAATGGCTTTGGCCAAACTTGGAGCTCAGGTGAGTTTTTTGGGAAATGTGGGACAAGATATTTTTGGGGAAACCTATTTATCATTGTTTCAAAAAAATGGGATTGAAACCCACGGTGTGGGTGCCGTGGAGGGGAGCACAGGATCGGCCATCATTGAGGTGGAAGATTCCAGTGCACAAAATCATATCATCATTGTGCCAGGTGCGAATCACAGCATCACACCAGAAGTGGTGGAATCTCGAAGGGATGTAATTCAATCCTCTGATGCCCTTCTCCTCCAACTGGAGATTCCCATGGACAGTGTTCTTTGTGCAGCCCGCATCATGAAAGAGTCGGGAGGATTGGTGATTTTGGATCCAGCTCCAGCCCGAGAACTGCCCTCTGAACTCTATACACTTGTGGACTGGATGACTCCCAATGAGAGTGAAGCCGCCATCCTCACTGGTATGGATTGCCAGAGTAAGGATGGAGCTCAAGCCGCAGCCGCAAAAATTCACAGCCATGGCGTGTCTCATGTGGTGATTAAAAATGGCAAACATGGGGCTTACTATGCCCATGGTACGGACTTCTTTTTTAGTCCCAGTTTTCCAGTGAATGCCGTGGATACCACAGCGGCCGGTGATTCCTTCAATGCTGGTTTGGCCTTTGCCCTTGGTTTAAAAAAAGATGCAAAAGAAGCCTTGCGTTGGGCCAATGGTGTGGGCGGCTTGGCCACAACAGCGTTTGGTGCCCAGGAGGCCATGCCCTCTTATGCACAGCTTCAGGATTTATTATCCCAGCATTCCACCGTGCATTAAATGGAATCAACCATACAGAAAAACGCTCATTCCAAACCAAGCAGGAATGAGCGTTGGATGATTGCCACTGAGACTCACTCAAAAAGTTTGAGCCACAGTGGTATTACATGGGCAGAATCCATCACATGTTGGCATCAACAGCAGCTTGATACAGCTCCACATAGCGCTCCAACCCAATGTTGTTGAGCTCATCCAAGTAATCATCCCAGTCTGCATCCAAATCAGCATCACCAATCACAAAGCGTGCCACCATTTCATTGACATAACTTTTGAGCTGAGTTTCTAGCTCTGCCACCTCATTGGCCGCCTCTGGGCTGAAGGCCATGAGAGGCAGGATGCTATCTGCATCAGGAACATAGGGAAGGTATTTGTCATGAGTCTCAGCATAAAGAACAGACTCAATGGGTCGATCTGGATTATCAGCCTGCTTGCTATGATAATCCGCAAAATACAGATAACGAGGATGGCGGTTGTTCCAGCCAACATTGCCTTTGGGCTGTTCAAGTACGCGGAATTTAGCAGGATCTCCATCCACACCCATGATTCCAGAATCCTCATCAAGAAGTTCAAAGTTCACACCTTCCACTCCCCAACAAGCTCGCATGGAAACATCCGGATCATAGAGAGTATCACCCCAGCGGAAGGCCAATTCAGGGTAATCACAGGATGTGGTGATGAGAAGGTCAGAGATACGGTCTGTGAGTCCCATATCCGCAAAATAGGGTGTTGAGCGGTAACCAGCAGGTCCTTCAAGAGGAGGCACGGTCACAAAGTTCTTCCAACGAACATTGTCATCCACAGAGATTTGAGAAATCGATCCTTGCCAGCCTCCAGGAACTGTTCCCACTACTGGTTGGCTTGGGCCATCCACCATTTGCTTCAGTTGATCCTTAGTTTGAGTGAAGGATTCCGAGGCCATCAGCCCTTCATCATAAAGACCCTTCATGTATCGTAAGCCTTCCCTCCATTCCGGCTTATCATAGGAAACCACAACTTTGCCATCCTCAAGGAGCATGCGGCGATGCCCATAGGAGGAGCTGTCGTTGTAGATGAATGAACTCATCAAGAAGGTATCAATTTGGGAATTCCAACCCGAATTGTTTTTTGATGCCACAAGCGGGATTTCATCAGCAAGGCCATTTCCATTGGGATCCCGTTCTTTAAAGGCCCGGAGGACGGCTTGGAACTCGGCTGTGGTTTCAGGCATATCCAGGCCTAAAGCTTTGAGCCAAGGTTCATAGATCCACATCTTGGCTTGAGCCTGGGCATGGTAGGCCCCTGTGAGGGAGGGCATGCTGTAGATGTGTCCATCTGGCAAGGTGAGGATATTCTTCAAACGGGGAAATCGATTGTAGATTTCCTGCATGTTGGTCCCCTCGGTAATATACGATTCCAGGGGAGTCAGCACACCTTCATCACCAAGCACTTGAATCTTTGTCAGATTAGTCTCCATTTTTTTGGGAGACATAAACATATCCGGATAATCCCCACTGGCAATAATGAGGTTAAACTTGGTTTCTGCGTCAGCCTCTGTAGCCACCTTCCATTCAATGTGAACATTGGTGAGATCTTCCATGACCTTTGTGAAGCTGTTCTCTTCGTATTCAAAACTGGTCATGGTTCCACTTAACGTGGCAAAACAACTTAATGTGGCTTTTTCTTCTACCAATGGATAGGTCCCCGGTTCACTGAGAACAAGGTCTTCTGCACCGCGATCTTTTGCACCATTGGCAAACGCAGAAGTCCCCAATCCGGTGAGTAGCGCTGTGAGCAGACACACATGAACAATCTTTTTCATTTCTCACTCCTTTTCTTCATTTCAACGGGCATTAAAATAAACAACCCGCATTTATCCTTTTAAACTCCCCACCATGACCCCCTTCACAAAGTGCTTTTGAACAAAGGGGTAAATGGCGAGAACAGGGACGGAAGAAACCACAATCAGGGCATACTTCAGCAGGTCATGCAGTCCCTGGCGCATGGCAATTTCTTCCACATTCATGATTAGTTCGTTCTGTTGGATTTCACTGCTGAGCAAAATATTTCGGAGGACCAGTTGGAGAGGAAACAAGTCTGGTTCGTTTAAATAAAGAAGCGCATTGAAAAAGCTATTCCAATACTCTACGGCATAGAACAAACCCAGAACCGCAACAATGGGGCCGGAAAGAGGAAGAACGATTTTAAAGAAAAACAAAAAGTCCGAAGCGCCATCAATCCTTGATGCATCCAGCAAATCCCCTGGAATGGTTGTGGAAAAGTACGTTCTGGCAACAATGACATTCCAAACCCCCACCATGGTGGGAAGAATCATGGCAGCCCGGGTATCAACCAAGCCAAAGGAACGAACAACCAAATACGTGGGAATAATTCCGCCAGAAAAGATCATGGTGAACGTGAAGAGGAACGTGAAAAACTTACGTCCAGGAAAGTCTTTTCTAGAAAGAGGATAAGCAGCGAAGAGTGTGGCTGTGACACTACAAAGAGTCCCAAGGACAAGATAAATCCCTGAGTTCATAAATCCCTTCATAACATTCTGATGTTCAAATACAGCCCGGTATCCCATGAGCGAGGGTTTGACAGGCCATAGGCGAACATGCCCCGCAGCCACTTCTGAAGGATTACTAAAAGAAGCACTCAAGATAAAAATAAGCGGATAAGCCACAAGAACAAGGATGCAAATTCCAACGAAGGCATTGAATGCTGTAAAAAGACGATCTTTACGAGAAAGTGTTGTTACCACAAGCTCTCCTCACCAAGCCGGGACGCCACCCAGTTCACCAGAGCAATCATCACCAAACCAACGGCAGAAGAAAAAAGGCCAATGGCGGAGGGATAAGAGAAGTTCAAAGCCGATGAGGCAAGCCCAATTTTGTACACATAGGTGGAGATAATCTCTGAGGACTGAAGATTGAGAGAGTTTTGCAACAGTAGCACTTTTTCAAACCCAATATTGAGGATTTGTCCACAGTTGAGTATTAAAAGAATCACCGCAGTGGGGATGAGAGCAGGAAAATCAATGTGACGGATTCTTTGGAGTAATGACGCACCATCCACCACAGCGGCTTCATGGAGAGAAGGATCAACAGAGGAGAGAATGGCAATGTAAATAATGGAATTGAAGCCTGTTTTTTGCCAAACCTCAGACCAAACATAGACCGATTTAAACACAGAGGAATCAGCCATAATATTGAGATTTGTCTCACCTGTAATCCCAACAATGGCTTGGGTGATGAGGCCTGTCCTTGGAGCCAGAAGTTGCAGAATGATTCCAGCCATCACAACGGTGCTGATAAAATAGGGAGCATAGGTCACCATCTGTAATGTTTTTCGAAATCCTTTTCTTCGAGTAGAGTTCACACAAAGCGCAAGGATGATGGGAAAGGGAATGCTTGCAATGAGGGCGTAGAGACTGATTCCAAAAGTATTCCCCACCACTCGTCCAAAGGCATTTGATCGAAAAAACTTGAGAAAGTGTTTTCCCCCCACCCATGGACTGGCAAGAATTCCCTTTGCAACTCGATAATCACGAAAGGCAATCTGGGCACCATACATGGGCAAATATCGAAAAAGAATGATGATGAGCAAAGGTATGGCAAAGAGCGCATAGAGCTGCCATGCTCTTCGGATTTGCTGCATTCTTTTCATGGATGCAATGGAATGTTTTTTCACGGTTTCACCAATTCTGTTGCGAAAATATTTGTATCAATTTCATCATTTCTATCCTTTGAGTCGCAATGAACAATTCTTGTGATTCTTTGTCTGTTCATGGATTCAAGGGAAAGCAAGAGTTTGAGGGAAAGACCGTTTAGTTCCCCATTATTGTGATTTCTTTTCAGCCTATGAGATTTTCACTATTGAGAATCATTCAAATGAACCAATTTTTCTCAACAAAAGAAATTAAGGACTTAATTCTATTTATTTACTACGATTGTATTTAAATAATTTCATCATAATGGAAAATTTGTCAAAAGATTGCATCTTTGCCAGTTCACATGATTTGGAAATCTTTCATAGAGCGCTGCGGAGGCATCAGATAAAATATCATATGGTGAAAAACAATGATCGAACTTTACTCTGGCAAATGATTGCTGGTTTTGCACCGTTCCTTCTTCTACTGGCCATCGCATCAGGGGTTCTCTATTCTCAATCTCTGAATTTCATTAAACGCCAAGCAAATGACCGAAACATCGCTCTCATTGAAGAAATCACCAAACGTGTTGATAAGCTGCTGATTTATCTTGAGGAACGAACCCATTTGTTGCGCGGTTTTCACCAGGTCATGCGCCTGAAAAGTTATGACAACCTCAATTCAAAAGATCATCTCATTGATGTTCTTGATGCCCAAAAAGCAATTGAGAGCTATTACCATGCGCAAGGTGTCACTGATTTTGCCATCTATTTTCGTCAAAGCAATATGGTGCTTTCCCCTCATTACATCATGGGAATCATGGACTATCTTCAATATTACAGAGGTATTGAAGAGGATGCGGCCAAATCCTTTGCCTTGTTCCTATCACAATCCTGGCACCAACGTGAGTTTCTTCCTCATATGGAGCTCGAAGACCAACCGAAACTCCCCTCAGCATTAACACGTGAGAACAAGAAAGCAATGCTTTATCTTCAGTCCTTTGGCACTCCACAGAAATCCTCCGGTGTCATCATGGTTTTTCTGGATTCAGAAAGCATGGTTTCTGGTTTTGAAACGCTCATGGGAGAGGGAAAAGGTGGCATTCAAGGTTTTGATTCCGAAGGAGAGCGTCTTTTTGCCCTTGGGGAATCAAAACCTATAAAAAACTCCGGACTTTTAGAATACTCCCTTCAAAGTCAACTTTCTGGTTGGATGTTTGAAACTTGGCAAAATCCAGGAATTGTGTATTCAGAACTCCAAGGAATACGCCAAGGACTTGCTGCAATCATGCTTCTGACCCTTGCCTCAGCAATACTTCTTTCTGTGTATCTTGGAGTTTTCCGATGGCATGCCATTTCCACATTAATCAAGCTTCTAGGAGGGGATGCCATCATTCAAAAAGGCCCTTGGCAGGCACGTCTGCACCAGGGGATTCAGGGGATTTCTGAAAAAAACAAAAATCTTGAAGAACGACTTCAACGACTCCGGAATCGTTCGATCCGATCAGTCGTGTACGATTTGCTCAATGGCCTTATTCCTGATCAAGAGTCTTTAAGAAAACGATTCATGGCCACAGGAAGAGAGCCCACCCTCCTACTCCAAAACATTCCCTTCACTGTGGGAATTCTTCATGGGGGAATCTCTGGAGAACTTTCCGAGAACGACATGATTTTTCTCCAAGAATTAGAAAACCTACCAGAAATATTTTTAACAGAAACGGATGGAGGCGATGTGTTTATTCTTGCCCCATCGTCAATGGTATCGTTAATCTCAACACGTTTTATCATTCATCCGTCTCCTGAAGGAACACGGTTATTCTGGGGGAAATCGGTGCAGGATGCTTTGAAATCCTTCCGGTCTCTTGAAGAAGCAAAAATTGTGCTTCAAACCACAAATCAGAATGCTCCCATTGGAATCTACTCTGAAGAAGACACCCATTGTGAGTCGTTTTACTTTCCAGTGGATGTGGGGCAACGAATTGTCCAGGGCGTGCTTTATGGTGAACATCAGACGGTTCAGATTTTGTTAGAACGACTCATCAAAGAGAATTTTCAGAAACGAAACTTGAGCATCGGGGCTTCTCAATCCCTTTATCTCCGACTCCTTGGACTCAAAAATGAGATTATCTCTTCACAGAAAAAACCAATCCCTTTTCTTCCCCCCACTCAACTCATCACAGAATATGACGAGGGGACATTTCAATCTCTCACTCAAGAGATTCTCTCCTATGTCCCATCCTCTCCCCCCCAACACCGAGGATCAGAACGCATGCAAGAAGCCATGATTTACTTAGAAAACCATTATAACAATCCCAACATGTGCCTTTGCAAAATTTCCAATGACTTTAAATTTTCTGAATCACATTTCTCACGAGCCTTTAAGGATGCCACAGGGCTCACATTTCAAGAATATCTTGAGAATCTTCGTCTTGATGCCGCTCGAAATCATCTTCGAGATTGGAAACTTTCTGTCCATGAAATTGCTCAATTAACAGGATTTTCCTCTCATTCCAGTTTCTGCCGGAGCTTTAAACGACGGGAGGGTGTGAGTCCAAGTACCTATCGTCGCTCTCTCGTTTCTCAAAAAATAGAAGTGACATAAATTCCTGGGAATGATGACTGTAACAAACGGATGTGAACTCTGATTTTTCTTGAATTTGAAGATTTTTCTACACTGTATTGAATGAGAAACAAAGAATTAAACCTATTAAATATATACTTTTATATTTATTGAACGATCGTATACTCTGGTTTATTTTGGAAAAAACAAACTCGTTATACCATGAGAAATTTTTAAGTCTAGGTTCCTTTTTATCATCAAAAGACCTCATCAATTGTAACTTTGGACCCATCCTCAACCAAAAAATCCAGTCCTATAATCTTTTCTCAGGAGAGGAAAGCCCCACTCATCTCCGGATTTGCTGACTGGTGGAACTCATGAACAATGAAGTGAAAACGGCCATAGGGACACACCGACTTCCAGAACCTTTGAGGACATTGGGGCTTTCACACCCTTCACTCAAGCGACTCAATAGCTTGGGAAAAACGGACCCAGGACTCTATGCCCTCGCTCTTCATTGTTTTGTAGAAAGCCAAGCCCGAGCAGACCTCCCCCAGCCCACCGAATTTGGTTTTCGAACACTCATTGTGGCTTGGTGGCAGCATGTCCTTTCCAGCAGTCCTCATCATGTGACTCCAGAAACACAGAAAGAGGCTCGACGCATTCTTTCTGCAGTCATCCGCCACCATGCTTCCATACGTGAAGTTCGCCGGAACTTCATTCGAATGTCACAAGAGGAACTGCGCTGTGCCATCTGGGATATCATCCGACTTGGTGATTTCATGGGATGGTCTACTTCACCAGAAATCACAGGTTTGAAGCAGCAGCTTCTCCCCTGGACCTATGGGATTACTCTGGAACAGGATTCCATTCTGCAAGAACTTCAAGAAGATATGACACAGAATGATTCTCATGAGAATAGTGATTTCACCCAGGTCAATACAGCCCTACTCCGGCTTGTTCAATGCAGCCGGAGTCGCCGAGACTTTACAACCCTGCAAGAGCAACTCAATTCCTCCCAGGAAGAAGCTCTCCAGGCGAGTATTCATGAAAAAGCCGTTTTTCTGCATGGTGAGCCAGGGACGGGAAAAACCCATGTCCTCCTTCAAGCTCTTTTTCATACAGCTCAAGATCATCATGCTCCTCCCAGCCTTTTTCTCACGGCATCAAGAGGCCTTGCTTTTGAGCACCAAAAAACTTTGGAGCAACGACATCCTGGGTTTCATGGAAATATACAGGTTCATAAGCAATACCTGTTTGAAAAGCTTCGACATAAAGAACCCTTTTTACAGATAGAATTGAGCCTCCTTGAATCCGTTGTGCGAGAACATGGATGTCGTTGTCTTTCCCCCATGGAATTGGTGGAAGAAATTGAATTGGGCATCTTTGGAACAAACGTTACCCGGGATGTGTATATCGAGCAGGGACCTCCACTCCCCCATCGAGGAGCCGTTCTCAGTCATCCTCAACGAGAAAAGATTTGGAATCTCCGTGAATTGGTAGAGGAAATCATGGTTTCCCGTTGCATTTATTCCCCCGTTTTCTCTCGCAAAAGGCTCCTCTCGTGGATTCAGAATCAGCCCAATGAAATGTTTGAACACCGCAAGGTGTTTCTTGATGACAGCCAAGTTCTTCTTCCCATTGATAAGGAATGCTTTATGGGCCTCACTCAATCTCATCTGGTGATGAGTCATACCACCACACCTTGGAGCTCAGCAAATCATTCAAACTCCATGCCTTCCTACCAATTCTCCACCAATTATCGTTCAACAGATTCCATCACTCATTTTCTCCATCAACAATGGGGAGAAGATTCATTAAGCCCCTTGTTCCATCTGAACTCTCAGTCCCCTCGAACTGGTCCAAGACCACGAAGAGAACAGAGCTCTCACTGCATTGAACGCATGGCCATACGAGCACGCCATTACATTTCACAGTTAGATTATGCGCCTTCAGAAGTGGCCATTCTGTCTGAGAATCCCGGTATTTGTGAACGAATCATGAAACAACTCAATCTCTATGGTTTAGAAACTTGCCATCCCAATGATGAAAAAGGGAATGACAAAACGGTACGTCTTGGTCATGTGAATGCGTTTACAGGAATGGAGTTTCCCATTGTTTTTGTGCTGCATGATGGCCATCAACAATCTCCGAACAATCCTTCCTATGGACCCTTCCAATTTCTGGCCTATACCCGCGCACAGGACATACTCGAGGTGTATGAAAATTGCCAATCTTAGGGAGATTGACGAATAATGCATGGATTAACCATCTATGGTAAAACCATGAAATGAAGAAAACGATATTTCTGTTCCTGATGGCACTGGGAGCAAAAGGCCTTTGTTCACAAGAGATTTATTCTGCTCATTTTTTTTTAGGGCGACCACAGCAAGCTGTGGTTTCGGAAAGTTTGATTTTTCGAGACCTCTATGTGCTATCCAATAATCCTCAAACAAAATTTGCCAATTGGGTGGCCTATCAAATCACACCTGAAGATGTTTGGAGCCGAGTTGATGTTGAACGTCGTTGGCGCAAAGACCCCCTTCTCCCCGCCGAACAGACTCTTGAGCCCAACCCCGATGATTACAAAGGGGCCTATGCACAGCACAAGTATCAGAGGGGTCATCTTGTTCCTTTGGCTGCATTTAAAGGATCTGAAACCTCTTATGAGTTGAATTACTACAGCAATATCGCACCACAAACGGCTAGCCTGAATACTGGTGTTTGGAAAGATTTGGAATCTGCTGTAAGAGAAATGGTTCAATCTGGAAAAACCCTATGGGTGATGACGGGCCCCTATTATTTGGAAAATCAACCCATGCCCAGTCTTCCTTCTGCCGATGAATCACATTTGGTTCCAAACGGTTACTGGAAGATTATCTGCTCCTGGGATCAACGTCGTCCTCAAGTAGCCGCTTATCTTTTTCCCCAGAATGTTCCTTCCCACCAAGATTTTTCAACCTACAACGTCTCCGTCGATGATATTGAGAAAATCACTGCACTGGATTTCTTTAACCAGCTTCATGAGGAAGAAGAAATTCAATTGGAGGCTTTGGTGTCTTCTCTTGCCAGTCTTTCTCAACCCTGAGTTCCGAGATCACATCTGGATTGTCACCAAAAGATTGGATGAATAAATCCACCATTCTTGGATCAAATTGTGTTCCAGCTCCTTTCTGAATTTCTTGAATAGCAATGGAATGATCCAGCCCCTTTCGATATGGTCTGTCATTCGTGATGGCATCGTAAGTATCGGCAACAGCAAGAATTCGAGAAGGCAATGGAATATCAATTCCCTTCAATCCCTGAGGATACCCTTTGCCATCCCAACGTTCATGATGGCAAAGAACATATTCTGCAATTTTGGATAATTCAGGGACAGTCTGAAGGATCCGATACCCGGCTTCTGGATGCTTTTTCATCTCCAACCATTCCTCATCATTGAGTGCAGCTGGCTTCAAGAGCACCTCATCGCGAATGGAGATTTTCCCAATATCATGGAGCGTGGCCAGCAATTGGATTTCATCCAATCGATCTGTAGTGAGCTCCATGGCCTTACCCACGGCATCGCAAAGAACCCCCAGACGTTGGGCATGCTCTTCTGTTTCATGACTTCGTTCAAACAACGTTTTTCGCAGGGAAAAAATGATGGAGCTTCGAACGCTTTTGCTCTCAAGAAGCTTTTTTTTGTACATGCGTTCTTCTGCTCGATAAAGCACCTCATAGAAATCTTCATGAATGTGTTCTTTTGTGGCCACTCCCATGGAAAGACTCGCAGGAATTGTTAAATCTCCCTCAAAATTGCAGGCCTGTCGTACACGAGTGCAAAACTTCTCTGCCTCACGAGGATTCGTATGCAGAAGTACAACCACAAACTCATCTCCCCCCCAACGGGCTGCAACACCGTTGGGAAGGCTTTCAAGACGAATGATGGACCCAATTTTTGTCAGAAGTTTATCACCATTCTCATGACCAAAAACATCATTGGTCATCTTTAAGCCGTTTACATCGCCTAAAACCACGGAAAGGGGAAGATTGGCTTCCACATCCAAATCGTGAAGCAATTGCTCAAAGTATCCCCGATTGTATAAACCTGTGATGCTGTCTAACTGAACCAATGCACGAATTTTCTTTTCTCGACGAATTTTATCCGAAATATCCCGAAAAACTGAAACGGCTCCAACCACATGCCCCTCTTTATCTCGTATAGGAGCGGCTGTATTGGATATGGGAATTTGCTTATGGTTCAATGCAGCAAGAACAGCCCCTTCGCAGGCTTTGCAATCATCACTTCCCTTCAAAGCAGAGTGCAAAGGACTCCTCTGGTGAAGCTTTGTGATGGCATCAAAAAGGGGCATCACATCATCAATATCTTTTCCAAGAACATCATCCAAATTCCATCCAGTGAGATCTTGGGCCACTTTGTTCATCATGGTGATTTTTCCATCCGCATTGGTTGTGACAACCCCATCGCCAATGGACATCAGTGTAACTCGAAGCAATTCCTTCTCATCACGTAGAGCCTTCCGATACATCTCTCGTTCTGTAATATCTACTCCAATTTCAAACCGAGCAAATCCACCGTTTGAAAGACGAATTCTTCGATCGATAAGGAGAAAGTTCCTTCCTAGTTGTTGATTGTAGTACTCCCATTGATAGGGTTCATCAGAAGATTCAATCTGCTCATTGGTACAAAATGGACACGGACTCGTTCGACCCTGCAGGGCCTGATAACAAACTTCCCCTTCCAAGGGAGAGGCATATAACTTTCTCAGCTCTTTATTGGCAAAAAGGATTTTGTAGGATTCTAAATCAACGGCATAACTAATTCCGCCAATATTATCCACCATACGCAAAAGTTGTTGATGCTCTTGATACAATTGCCCTTCAACCAATCCTTCTTTGATTCCCCGGGCACAAACCAAGGCCAAAGATTCCAGAATCATCTCTTCAAGAGGAGACCATTCTCGGAGGTAATCACACTGGTCAAAGCCCACAAAACCCATGATTTTGCCTTCCACATGTATGGAAACAACAAGAACCGATTGAATGTTCTGCAATTCGAAAACATTGCGTGTATAGGGATCTTGGATTTTCTGAATATCGCTATAGCGAATCACATCTTGTTGTAAAAGTTGTTGAAAGAACCATGGGAAAGCGGAACACGCAACTCCTTCAAGATTCCGCCTTTGCGATTCCACATTTGATGAAACCCATTCATGGGTATTGGACATTGTTTGGCGCTGCGAATCTACTTGAAAGAGATACACTCGACTCACATCAAGTTTGTCACCAATTGTGATAAAGCATTGATTGATAAGCTCAGCAAATGGCCCAATATTCCCTGCTAAGAGCATCAATTCATGAATCAAATCTTTAGCGCTCAAAACTGACTTTGCCGCCACTATCAAATTCTCCTGATTTTATGTAATAAGTCTTTATTTCTTGGAAGAAAAAGCTATTTTAAGATTTTACATGGAATAGAAACTTCCATCAGCTAGAATATTCATAATCATTTATGGCATCAAAGAAAGTATTTTATATTAAATGATAGTTTTTTAATTAAACCCATAATTTATCGCACAAAAACACGACCTTCATCTGGAAGTACAAAGACCTTTCTTGGAGCATGGCCACCAACACTGTGAGAGGAAATAGGAATCCCTTCATTTAAAAGAAAACTAAAAGCAAATTCAACATTACGATCAGGGACACTCCCGCCATCTTCATTGAATGCAGAAAGAATGCGACTCCCCCCAAAAATCTTGGCCTCAAAACAACTCTTATCCGCTCCTTTTTGAAGGAGAGCATTGATTAAAAGTTCCATGGCATGCACACCAAATCGTCCATGTTCTGAAAAAACGATATCTCCTTTTTCCAATGGAAGCTTAGGTGGATCTTCAAAAACACTTGATGTAAAAGTGGGCTGGGGCAGTAAAAAATGATTCATTCCTCCCAGCCCAGCAACTCGATCAAAAAGAACAACGGATACACAGGATCCAAGAAGAGTGGAAATCACAAGGTTTTCCCCTGTAGCAAAATACTCACCTTGGCCGATACGAACCTCATCTCGGCCAAATTCTGGGTTGTAATGCGTTTTCAGTTCTCTCACGATAGCACTTTTTTAACAGTTGCGAGGAGCTTGTCATTGGAAAAGGGTTTCACAATCCACCCAGTGGCCCCTGCATCCCGTCCTTGTTGCACCATGGTTCCCTCAGATTCTGTTGTTAAAACAAGAATGGGAACAAAGCGATGTTGAGGGTGGGATCGGACTTTTCGAGTAAAATCAAATCCATTCATTTCCGGCATATTAATATCAGTAAGGACCAAATCAAACTGTTGCTGATCAAGGGAAACGACTCCTTCTTTCCCATTCGCGGCTTCAGTCACTACATGGCCATCCTGCTCTAAAACAAAACGAACACTTTTTCGAATAGAAATGGAATCATCTACTACCAATATCTTTGCCATATCATTCTCCCTTAAAACAAAAGAGTCTCACCATCTGTGAGATCTTCTTCTGCATTCATTTCCATAAGCCCTGCATAATTTTTCTGATTACGGATAGAAAATTTTTCGATGATCTTCCCTATTTCATTTTCTTCTTCTAGAGTCAATACCTCATTCCCCAGAGAATCAATATCCTCTTGAATGGACACGATGATAGAAGTCATGGAACTCTCCATTTCTTTAAAACTTTTCAAATCCAAAGAAATGCTATTCAAAGCCGGCGCAAATCGCTGAACAACATTGTGCTGAAGTTGTTGAATTGCATCAATCTCATGACGAATTTTTACGAGTTGATTTTGGCATTCTTCCCATTTTTCAAAAACAAAATAAAGTTGTTGTGAGAGTCTTTGACTATCATCTTCAAAACGACGGACCTCTTGATTTACCAATGTCATAATGGTATCGGAGGTATCCATTCCTCGATGAACCGATTCTAGGATTTCATCCACCCCAAGTCTCATCGATTCAACAGCATCTTCCATTCCCTGAAGCCGATGATTTTTGCTCACTTCAATTTTTGCCGCTGTGATGATACTGAACCAAGATGATTCATTACGAGCAAAGTTTTGAAGCGTTTGTGTAATCTTTGATGTTCGGTGAATCAAGCTTTCTGAATAAGCATGAAGATTTTGAATGTCCTTCTCCAAATGCGTGCCCATGTCATTCATTTGATTGCTTTGTATTTGGTGAAAATGAAATGTTGGGCGGTGAAGGTCTAACAGCTCACAGATGAGCATTAACTGGGACTCAAGTTCCTGTATACACTGATGCAATTCCTCACGAAGTTCTGAGAGGATCCCCGAGGCAATGGTGAGTAACGTTTTTCGAATAGCGGGTTTCTGCCAGTTTAGCGGTTCTCCTTCACACTTAAGAACTGAATATAAGTGCCCAACAGATTGGCAGAAAAAATCCTGGAACTGCAATTTTTCCATCATGACAAAAATGGGAGCTTCGGCATTTTTTATCTCTTGAAGATCTTCATGAAGAGTTTTGTTAATATCATGCGTATAGGATTCCCCATGATTTGCTGCATCTAAGATCTCCTGGGTCAGCTGATTCATCTGTTGCTGATATCGATGGGACAAATTTTGAACTTCATGAATAAAATGGGTGAGATCACTTTTTACCTGCGCATTGAGGGAAAGCAATTCAATAGAAAATGCATTGGTTCGGGCTGACAGAGATTTGATTTCTCTCGAAACAACGGAAAATCCTAAACCTTGGGTTCCTGACTGTTTAGCCGTGATGTTGGCATTAATAGAGACAAGCTCTATTTCCCCTGCTCGGTCATAAATCGCTTTAAGGTTTTGATCAAGATGAGCAAGAAGCACTATTTCTGAATGAGATGGGCTTTCTTCTATTAGGGGCATGCCCATATTCTTCTTTTCAAGAGATTGAATGAGAGTTCGAATTCTCTGAATTTCATCATGAATAGTGGATTGCCCTTGGTGGCTTAGAACCTCACTTTGAACCGCCTTTAACTCTTCAAGGAGGCAGGGAAGAGTTTCTCCAAAGCGAAGACAAACACGCCCTAAAAACGCATCAATTTCTTGTACTCTCTCAATCCAGACATCCTGCGAGCTCATAACCCTGCAGCCCTCAAAACCAGGGGAGAGAGTTCTTCTAGAGGGGCAATCTGCTGCACACCACCATGCTTGACAGCCTCTTTGGGCATGCCGTACACCACACAACTGCTTTCATCTTGGGCAATGGTTGAAGCACCAGAATTGTGAAGGGCCAACATCCCCTCTGCTCCATCCGACCCCATCCCGGTCATGATGACTCCAATAGCATTTCCCCCAGCAGAGCGGGCTGCAGAATGAAAGAGCACATCCACAGAAGGCCGATGACGACAAACAAGAGGACCTGACCGAACTGTCACATAATAACGTGCACCACTTCGACGAAGTTCCACATGGTGATTTCCGGGTGCAATCAGTACTCGCCCTCGAACCACACTGTCATGATTCTCTGCTTCTTTAACCGTCATAGCGCATAAATCATTCAATCGACGCGCAAATGACGCAGTAAACTGTTCTGGCATATGTTGAACAATCACCATACCAGGCCCATCGGCAGGCATGGCTTGAAGGAAGCAACGCAATGCCTCAGTACCTCCAGTAGACGCTCCTATAACTGCCACCTTATCGGTTGTTTCTAGATGTTCTTTCCCTTGAATGGAAGGAGACAAAGGACGATTTGAGGATGGTTTTTTCCATTCAAATTGACCTTTAGAAGAGGATGCTGCCCGTATGGCATCAACAATGGTGACTTGGGAGTCTTTGATGAACTCTCCCACTCCAAGTTGCGGCTTACAGATGATATCAACAGCTCCATACTCAAGGGCTTGCAAAGCATTTCCAGATCCATCTTGAGCCTGACTAGAACAAATCACCACTGGTAGAGGATGTTGACTCATCAACTTTTTCAGAAATGTCAGGCCATCCATACGAGGCATTTCAATATCAAGAATCACCACATCTGGAATCACTTGAGTGAGTTTTTTTGCAGCGAGATATGGATCTGTGGCCGTTGCCACGACTTGTATATCGGATTCTTTTTCCAGTAACTCCGTGAGAACTCTCCGGACAACTGCCGAATCGTCAATGATCATGACTTTAATCACAGTTGCTTCCTATATACGGCTGAACCCCAATTTTCTAAGGGCAAATTATGTCCAGCAAGAGATTCAGCATGACCAAGAAAGAGAAAACCACCAGGAACAAGATACTGCACAAGCCGCCTGAGCACTTGATGCTGAGTTTCTCGTTTAAAATAGATCAGGACATTCCGACAAAAAATAACATGATAACGATGAGCAAGAGCATAGGAAGCATCCATCAGATTGAGACACTGGAAACGGACTCGCTGACGAAGAGAGGGTTTGACACGGTACGTGATGGGATTATGACTCACACTTCGATTAAAGTACTGAGACTGAAAAGTGGACGGTATCGAAGCGAAAGATGATTCGGAATACACACCTTTTCTGCCATGAGCCACCATGGCCTGGGAGACATCTGTTGCAAATACTGAGAAGAGTGGATTTTGGCCCTGGCATTCTTGGGTGTGTTCACGGAAGAACTCATTGAGCACAATAGCAAGCGTGTAAGGTTCTTCTCCAGAAGAGGAGGCAGCAGACCACACTCGGAGTTGCTGTTGATGAAGAAGAGGAAGGATTTGAGGAATCACTGCTGAGGTGAGAAGCTCAAAGTGTTCTTGTTCTCGAAAGAAGTCGGTTTTATTTGTTGTTATGGCATCTGTAAAATGAAGAAATTCCTGAAGATCATCACGAAGCCTCTGCGCATACTGGTCATAGGTGCCGCATTGTAAAGCCTTCATTCGTTTGCAAAGACGGGATTCAAGCATCCCTTTCTTTGAGAAAGGCATACGAATCCCCAAACGTGCTTCCGTCAAGTGGCTCAAGAACTCAAAGGTTTCAACGGACATGGTTTCCGTTGTGTTCAAAATGTTAAGTGACACGCAACTCCGCCTCTGTCCTTGCAACCATATCCACAAGGCGTTCTACATCCAAAACAATGGCAATAGAACCATCACCAAGGATTGTGGCACTTGAAACGCCTTCAGCCCCTTCATACATACGCCCTAAGGATTTGATCACAGTCTGATTGCTTCCCACTACGTGATCGACAAGGAGTCCAACCTTCCCTCCTGATGTTCGAACAATGACCATTTGCTCAATCTCAGGTCGGGGCCCCTCTACCTCAAAATATTCTCGGAGGTTGATGTATGGAACCAATTCCTCACTCACTTGAACATAGGAAGCATCTTTTTTGGTATTGGCATCAATATGCTCAATGCATAGCTCAACATCGGCCAAAGGAATCACAAAAAATTCCTGATCAATGCGAACAAGCAGGCCTTCAATAATGGCAAGTGTCAGAGGAATGACTATTTCAACCGTGCATCCAATTCCTGGTTGATTCGTAAGGAAGACATCTCCTCCTAGAGTTATGATTTGCCGCCGAACAGCATCCATCCCCACACCACGTCCTGAGAGATCGGAAACCTCTTTGGCTGTGGAGAAACCAGGAAGGAAAATCAGACGGTCAATGGATTCAGAATCAAGAACCTCATCCGTCTTCAGAATCTCTCGTTCCCTAGCCTTTCGGAGAATGGCCTCCCGATCCAAACCTCTTCCATCATCGCCAACACGAATCCGAACAGATGCTCCATCCTGAAAGGCTTCAATCCGTACAGTTCCAGATTCCGACTTTCCCAGTTCTAATCGTTCTTGAGGAGATTCTATTCCATGATCAACACTGTTCCGGACAAGATGAACAAGGGGATCTGAAAGTTTCTCAAGAATAGACTTATCAATTTCTGTTTCTCCTCCATGAATCTCAAGATCAATTTTTTTCCCAAGATCGCTGGAAGCATCACGAACAAGTCGTAGAAACCGAGAAAAAACCAGGGAGAGAGGGAGCATTCGAATGCCCATGACATTATCTCGAAGTTCTTCTGTCAGTCGCCCAAAACGTTCAATCACACTGCTCAGTGAGGAGTCACCAATACGCCAGCCCGCCTGCCGAACTTGGGCATGAATGGTCACCATTTCACCAACAAGATCCATCAAAGAATCTAATTTAGCTGATTCAACTCGAACAGAACTGGAATGCAGGGGAGACATGACATTCCGCTTTTCTCCAAGAGAACTCTCATCGTCCTGAAGCTGATGACGAACTGATTCCACCCTCTGCTCCGTTATTCTCAGAACATCTTTTCCTTGAACAAAAAGAAAAACATCCTGAATGTCCTCTTGGGAGCATTGGGATTCAAGCTCTATATCCCAGGCCACATAGGCCGTTTCAGGGTCTAGCTGAGAAAGAGAAGGAACTTCTGACCAATCCGGTCGAACACAGCCAGAGCCTAAGGCAAGAACTTCACGAAGTAGAGCACCAACCTGCCCTCCTGTCTGGAAAAAGTTAGGAGGTGGAGTGAATCGAATTTGATACTGTTTCAGAGCAACTTGGGGATCAACCACGGCTTCATCATTCTGTTCTGTGCAGTTTTGAGAAGTTGAGACAAAACTTTCAAAATCCTGCAAGAAGGCCTCTGCCTCAGGACGGAGGGGGCGGCCTTCCTCAAGACCTTCATCAATCATGGAGATGAGCCAATCACGTGCATCAAGGGTGTAATCCATAAAACGCCGAGAAAGGGCAACACGTCCCTCACGCAAATCACTCAAGAGAGTTTCAACACGATGCGAAAAGGAGGAGATGTCATCTAAAGAAAACATTCCAGAAGACCCTTTGAGGGTATGCATCACACGGAAAACAGCAGCAAGGGCCTCCGCATCCTGGGGGTGCTTCTCCAACTCAATGAGAAGATGTTCCAAAGAACTGAGGGCATCAAACGCTTCACTCCGAAATGCTGAAAGGAAGCGTTCATTGTCAATTTTATCCACAAGAATGCTCCACAACCGTCATGAAAAAACTTTCGAGTTCTTCACCTGTTTGAGGAGACTGAGAAAATCCCCCCATCAGCTCCAGTGCAGATTGAACCTCGGCTGTCAAATGGCCTTTCAATGTCAGGGTACAACCGCATTGACGGGATTCATGCATTCCTGCCAATAGCAATTGCACCCCGGAAAGATCCATTTTTTCACACTGACTCAAATCAATAGAAACAGCGGCATTGTGCTGGATATCCGCTAATAACTGCGACTTTAAAGTCATAGCCGCATCAATGGTCATTCGCTGCGGCTGCATCCCCTTCTCCTTCGCTAACGACATCCACATCCACCTCATCATTGGTGATGAAGCCATCAGCATCGGGGATTTCTTGAGCGTTCAAAGCCCGATCGATATCGAGTATCAGCACAAATTCACCATTCACTTTCCCCATACCAGCAAGAAAATCCGTATTCACAGGGATACCAATACGAGGTGTATCTTCGATGGTTTCTGGATCAAAGGTGAGAACCTGCCGCACCGAATCGGCATAGATCCCAATGGTCATCTGCTCGGCCCCATCCTCGCCAATTTCATCACACTGAACCTCAGTCACAATGATGTTGGAGGCCTGCTCTCCCTCTCGGAAAGGAATCCCAAATTTGGCTTTCAAATCCACAACCGGAACAACACTTCCACGAAGATTGATGACACCCCGCATGTAATGCGGCATTCGTGGAACACGAGTCACCGAGGGCAATTCAAGCACCTCCCGAATGCTTGTGACCCTTATCGCATACTGTTCACTCGCCAGGGTAAATGTGAGGTACTGATGAATATCGTCTCTTCCATGAGATTTAGACATATCTAGAATTCCCGATACTCTGAATCAAGATGATCGAGGGCTGTCGCAGAATTGTCTTCTTCATCAAGAGCGAGTGCAATTCCCACCGGTTCAGTACGAACACTATCCTTGAGCTCATTGGCGGAACTTCGTATGGGTTTTGGAACTGAATAAAGACCGGATTGAGGTGTTTCATCGGGAACAACTTTAAAGAATCGCATGGCATCCTGAAGCTGAAGAGCCTGACCGGCTAATTCTTCAGACATAGCGGCCGATTCTTCCGATGCTGAAGCATTCTGTTGAGTCACTTTATCCAGCTGCAGAACGGCCGCGTTGATTTGTTCCACACCTGCATTCTGTTCATTGCTTGCCGCACTGATTTCTTGGACAAGATCAGCGGTATGCTTGATATCGGGAACGGTTTTTTCAATGGAAGCCCCCGCTTCTTCGGCAATTCCGACGCTGTTGACAGCCAGTTCGCTGATTTCCCGGGCGGCAAGCTGGCTTCGCTCTGCAAGCTTTCCAACTTCAGAAGCCACGACAGCAAAACCTTTGCCATATTCACCAGCACGGGCTGCTTCAATAGAAGCATTGAGGGACAAGAGATTTGTACTGCGTGCAATTTCCTCAATGATCCCAATCTTCTCGGCAATATTCTTCATGGCCACAACGCCTTCACGAACGGCCTGTCCTCCTGCTTCCGCATCCCGTGAGGATTGAAGAGCTATTTTTTCTGTTTGCAATGCATTATCCGCATTCTGCTTCACATTAGAACTCATCTCCTCCATGGAAGAGGAGATCTCCTCTGTTGCAGAGGCTTGTTCGGTTGCACCTTGGGACATTTTTTGTGCAGCAGCACTCAATTCCGCACTTCCTGATGTGACCTGCGCTGCCGCAGAGTTCACATTATTCACCACATCATTCAAGCGGGTTCGCATGGTTTCAATAGCCTGCATCAACCGGCCAATTTCATCACCACTTTTGGAATGGACTGGATTGGTCAAATCACCTTGGGAAATGGCCTCAGTGGACGAAAGAGCTTCCGCGAGAGGACCGGTGATCTTCCGAGCAAGAAGATAAAAAACAAGGGTCATAATCAAGACGGCCCCAAAACCAATTCCAAGAATCACCAAAGACAATTGAACCACTGCAGTCATCATTTCCTTCAAGGGAAGATTGACTTCGAGGGTGGGATGAGCATCCGTCCCCTCAATGTCCATGACATATCCCACAGTCAAAACTTTCTCACCAAGAGTACGGGATTGACGTTCTAAGGTGTAGGGCTGATGATTCCGTACTGCCTCAATAACACGATGATCCGAGGTGGTCTCCGCAATATCTAAACCAGTAAACGATCCATCACTACTGGCCAACACCATTGCTTCAGACGAATAAAATTTGAAATATCCACGGTCGTGCCCCTCAACCTTCATGGCCTGAACCATGGACTGAAGAGAATCAAGAGCAAGATCCACGCCCATGATTCCAATGAACTCGCCCTGAGGATTACGGACAGGCACATTGATGACGGACATTAACACATCCACACCTTGTACCTCATAAAATTCTGGTTCTTGAACGGTTGGTGCATTGGTTCTTTTGGGAATGAAGTAATAATCTCCTTTTCCTGGAATGTCATAGCCCTTGGAAGGACGCATCCCCACCGTGCCCTGAGCATTCCTTGTCCAGTATGGAACAAAGCGTCCAGAGGAATCATGACCTTCAGTGCCTTGGAAATCGGCATCCCGGCCATCAAAAGCATTGGGTTCAAAAAGAACCGACACACCAACATATTGAGGATTTTCCCGAATGAAACGGGCCAGCATGAGATTTGCGGCCTCCCGATTGGCTTGACCACCCTCAATCTGACTTTCAAAAATATCTGCGAATTCCCAACATACCTGAAGGGCATCTTCAATGTTTTTCTCAAGAAGCTGTCCATAACCTCGAGCAATTTCTCGGGAAAGAACCTCCACATTGGCCTCTTGCGCCTCGCGAACCCGTACCGTGATGAACCCTGTCAATGCCATGGTAACAACCGTAATTAACGCTGCAGATGAGAGAATAAGCTTCTTGGATATACTCATATCACTGAAAGATTTCATCATTAGAACCTCCGCTAACTCCAAATCTCATCCTTGCATTTCAATCAAAAAAACACGAAATATTTTTCTTAGATTTACAATGCAAGGGAAACCTGAAAGTTCGTTATACCCGAGGTCTTATATCTCAAAAAGATATCGCCATATATAGATTTCTTATACAGTCAAATACTTGCTAAACTAAGACCTTATCGTGTAAAAGAAGCAACAATTCTTGTTTTCCATTGACTTGAAATTTTTTATAAAGACTCGAGAGATGCTTTCGAACCGTTATTTCAGCAACACCAAGGCTTTCCGCAACTTCTCCTGCCGTCTTTTGACGCAGGGTTTCAAAAAGAACGCTTTGTTCTCGTTCTGTGATTTGCAGATCGTTTAGATGAATCTTTTTTACTTCATCTTCCTCCTCAGAAAGATTCTGTAAAAGATCTCCGATGCTTTGGTGAGCATCATATAGTTGCTGTTTAATTGCTCGAATGAAATGCTCTTCTTTTGACTGATGACTTGCATCACGGATGAACGCTATAAACACTGATTCGGCATTTTTGTGTCCCAACTCATAGACAAGAAAGATCTCACACATCACCACGCTAACATCCTTCCGAATCAATGGCAGTTTGGCCTCAACAGAGTTGTTCCTTGCTCTTCGAATTAAATCCTGTGCATACAAACGTTGATTGTCAGGTAAAAATAGCGATGCATCTTTGGAACGCAGTTCTTGAATAGAATAGCCAGATCTACTCTCTAAATATTTATTGACATACAAGATACGCTCTTCATCATTGATGGCCGCAACCCCCAAGGGTAAACGATTGAGAATGGTGCGTTCTAATGTTGTTGCTTTGCTCATATTTGGAGAAGGGAGGATCACTCCAATAAACTGCTCTTCATTCAACTCATTATTTGCCATCTGAACAAGGTGCACCTCACCAAGAACACCATGTCCAGGAATATGAAAATCCACATGCCAATCATTCCCGCTATTCTGGGTTCTCAGATGATGCGGTGTGGGATAAAAGACGGTTTGAGAAAAGCCTTTTTTATGAAATGACAAGAACTCTTTGTACGCATCATTCATCCATTTATAGCACCCATTAACATCAATAATAAAACAATATTTTGATACATTATAAACAGGAAAATGATTACTTTGTCTCCGCATGGATTCAACCTAAACTCTCAAATTAAGCCATGAAAATAAATTCGTATTTTAAGCAAGAGAACTTCAATGGAATCTGTTGAACTGTTTTGAATAACAATCTTCCATTTACGAGACAGAGTGAGTCCATGAGACGTATTTACATTCACAAGAGACTATATGTATTCAATCGTCTGGTTATTTGGCAAGCATTCCGTATGGAATCATTCTAAATTCACACAATCTCCTCTTTTTAATCACCTAATAAACATGTTAAGATCAGGATTCTGAATACTTAAAAATTTTTCTCCATACAGGATATACTTGTTCATTTTTTTTGCCTTCAATTTTTTCTTTTAGAAAAATCCAACATCATTCAGATCATAAATTTTAAAATTTTGCTTTCTTTGAGAGTTTCTTTCCACTCATTCAATGAGTCATCACTCACACCTTCGAAAGAAAACTTCATCATTGTTCTGAGTTTCCCTTTCGGTATTAATTGATAGTTTTTTTATCAAACTCATAAAAAGTTGATACCACTCATAAGAGACCAGCCCTTCACAATAAAAAGCGATCGTTTCCTTCCTCAAAAAAGAAAAAGAACCCCACAAATCCCCGCGAAACGTCTATGATTCTGAAAGGTTGTGTTTTATCTCTGGAGGTTCGTTTGTGAAAATATCACGAAAGCTCTTTCTTCTCGTTGGAACAGCCCTTGTGGGGTCCCTGGCTGTTGCGGCGATTCTCCTCGTCAATTTGGCTCCTATCCTCAAAATTCAAGAAGAACAAAACCTCCTTGTTGAACTCAATGATGCCCAGAGCAATCTCAACATTAAGGTGCTTTCTCTTCCTTCTGAAAATTTTGAAACTGGCCGTGACAAGGTCTACGAAGCTATTGAAAGATCAAATAACGCATTTCAACATGTTAAAAATCTGGAAGTTCTCCCTAGGGTTAACAAAAAGATTAAAGAAGCCGTTGAAATTGTGGCGCGTCTGGAACAACTGCAAACCAGTCATCTCTCTGAAGTGAAGCGACTTCTATCCTTGATTGCAGAAGAATCAGAGGAAGCCGTAGGCTATGAATTCAACTTTCAGCTCGAAAGCCTTGCCTCGAATTTCCTCATTACTCGTTCAGGAAAAGAGCAATATTTTAAGCTCTTGGCCTCACAGTATAATATGGCAGCAAAAACACTGACCTTTAGCATCACGTCTACACGTGACACCATTCAGGATCGAAGTCGTTTCATTGCCGCTGAAATTCAAGGTGTTCTTTGGCGAAGTCTCGTTCTGTCAGGTATCTGGTCACTTTTTGCCATTTCTATTTCCTTGGGCGTGTCCATCACTATTGCCCGACGCATCAGCAACTCTGTAGTTGTCATCAATGAAGGTGTTGATCTTTTGGCTGCTGGAAATCTCACCGAGAAGACCGTGGTGAACAGTAAGGATGAGTTGGGGCATCTTGGACGAAGTCTCCAGCGCTTCACCGCAAGTCTTGTAGAATCGGTGCAACGCATTCGCTCTGCAGCCCAAGAAAGCCGTAATGCCCAAAGTGAGCTGTCCTCCTCCTCTGAAGAAGCCTCCGCAGCCAGCCGGCAAATGCGAGCCAATACCGATGGAATCACCAAACAGGTCTCCATATTGGATGAAAGCGTTCAAGAAGCTGGCGCTGCCATCCAAGGAATTGTTTCAGGTATTGAGGACACAGACAAAGAGCTTGAAGGTCAGGTGGCCATGGTGGAAGAATCCACCGCTTCTGTCACTCAGATGATCGCCTCCATGAAAAATGTCGGACGCATCACCGAATCCAGTGCCGATGCCACTGCCGATCTTTCGCAAGCCGTGGATTTTGGTGGGAAAAGTCTGGGACGCACCACTTCTATTGTGTCCTCTGTTCAAGAAGGCATTGAGGGCGTTCGGGACATCACCAGCATCATCCAATCCATTGCTGCTCGTACCAATCTCTTGGCCATGAATGCCGCCATTGAAGCCGCTCATGCCGGCGATGCAGGCCGTGGATTCAGTGTGGTTGCCGATGAAATTCGAAAACTGGCAGAAGCCTCAGCCAAAAACTCCAAGGATATTTCCGCGATTCTGAATGAGATGATTGGTAACATCCAAGCCGCGGATGAGGCTGGACAAGAAACGAGTGGGGCCTTCAACAAGCTTGATACCCGTCTTTCTGCTGTCCGCAGTGCCTATGATGAAATACGCGAAGGCATGAAGGAATTGGAAGTGGGCGGGGAGGAAATCCTCAAGGCCATGAGTGCTCTCAATGATGCATCCAGTCGAGTGAGCATCCGATCAAGAGACATGCGTGGACGCTCCGATGTGGTGCTGGAAAGCATTCAGCAAGTTCAACGTGTCTCCAGTGAGGTGAGTTCCGGAGTTGGTGAAATCACCTCTGGATTAGGAGAGATCAACCGCACCATGGAACATGTGGTAGAACTCAGCCATTCCATGTCCCGAATTGGGGATCGTCTTGATGAATCCATTTCCGTATTCCAACTAGAAGAAGAGGAAGACATCACCCCAGTTCAAGAGCTCCGTGAGGAAACCGCCATTCCAGCTCTGGAGATGGACATTGAATCCCCTCTGTTGCCAACGGAAGATGAAACTCAGGCAAGCTGAATCAAGAGGAATTTTCTCTCATCGACCCCGGCTCTCGCCGGGGTTTTCTTTGATTTTCTCAATTTGCCCTGTGCGCTTCTTGGAACTTCAAGAACACTGGAGTAGCATTCTTTCAATGAACAAGAAATCACTTCTATTCTTTTCCATTCTTCTCTTCTCCCTCAGTGCATCCCTTCAAGCCCAGCCAGCAGAGGGGGACGTCAAAGACACATTTGAAGGTGTGTTCTCGTTGTATAGCATGGTTTTTGTGGGGGCGCTCATGGAAATGGACATGCCTGGAGTCACACTGGAAGTGGCCCCCGATGGTGAAGGCTCTGCTGTCCTGTTCCATGATATGGATGTGAACCGATTCCTCACAGCGCTTGGTGATTCCAAGGCCTTCCCTGGCATGGAAGAATTTCCTACAACTCTTCCGTTCTCAGGGATTTCAGGACAGTTCTCCACCTTCAATGAGGACAAAATATCCATGAAGGTTCAACTCATCGGAGGACCAATAACAGAATTGGAAATGGAATACTCCTATGGGGAAATTCTCCGCCTTGAAGCGGATGGAATACCATTCACCCATCTTGCCAAAAAATGGGAAGAGGAAGAATAATCGTTCCCCCACCCCGTTCAAAAATGTTTGAACGGGGTCGGTCTATAAATGAGACATATCAAAGAAGTGGGCTGAACAGTTTGGCAATGTTCTCAAGTAATCGTGAAAAATAAGAACGTTTAGACCATTGTTCCATACCGAGAGGCTCGGAGTCAGCCTGATAGCTATGCTGAAGTTCCCGAAGTTCCTGAGCGATGGACCCACCATAAAAAACCAAATCCACCTCATAATCCAGGGCAAAAGAACGAATATCAAAATTGCTTGAACCAAAAAAGCAAAGATGATGGTCGACACTGAGACTCTTGGCATGAAGCAGCCCTCCTGTGTATCGATGCACTCCAATTCCCCATTCCAATAGATCGTCAAAGTAGGATCGGGCCGCATAGCCAGGGAGCAATTGATCCGATTTCTTTGGGAGTATGAGATTCACCTCAACCCCTCGCCCAGCGGCTGTTTCCAGAGCTTGTAGCATGGATTCATCGGGAACAAAGTAGGGGGTGGTGATGGTGACCCGTTCTTGAGCCTGATAGAGGGCTGAAAGAACCAATCGACGATAATTCTGAGGGGATTGAAAAGGACCACTGGGCATCACCTGAATGGGAATATTTTCCTCCAAGCTCTCCAACTGGTAGCATTCTTCATCACGAACCATGATTCCGGATTCCAGATACCAATCGGTCAGAAACACGGTTTGAAGAGAAATCACGGCCGGGCCGGATATGCGTACCATCAAATCCTTCCACACCAGGCTGGAGTCCTTCCGTCCATACCCCGGTTCCACAATGTTTCGTGAGCCTGTGTAGGCATAGAGGCCATCGATGACCGCAATTTTTCTGTGATTCCTCCAGTCCACCCGGCCAAAAAATCGACGGATTGAGACAATAGGAAGGGAATCATAGACCTGTATTCCCGCTTGAATAAGAGCCCCTTGTCGTTGACGTAAAAATTTTCGAGAGCCCATGGCATCAACAAGGAGTCGGCAGGAAACACCCCGAGCCACGGCCCGTTCAAGAGCATCGGTGACTCGCCGACCAACGCTATCATCTTCAAAGATGTAAAACATGAGATGAACATGGTGGGTGGCCTGGTCAATGTCAGAAATCAGGGTATCAATGATGGCATCGGGATTGGACAGAAGTTCTGCATTGTTTTCCCCTAGGGCCGCCATGCCACCAAATCGTTCAACGATTCCTGAAAACCGCCGAAGTTCCTCAGGAATCTCTGGGCGTAAAGAATCCAAGGTGAGGGCATGCTGCTCCCGGGCTTTTTCCATGGAATGCGTGAGTTCCTTGTAATGACGAAGTCGCCGTTTCTGAGGACGATTCGCTCCAAACATCAAATAGGCGATGAGTCCAGGAAGAGGAAAGAAATACACCACCACAAGCCAGGCCATGGCCGCTGTGGACGTTCTCCGGCGAGGAACCTCAAGGAGCATGGCAAAACGGATGATCCATTCTGTGACAAAGTATATCTGAAGCCAAGGCATGACTTGGATTATACACAGGGATGAAAAGTGATGCAGGAGAGATCAAGTGAAACTTCATCCACACAAAAGAGACTTTTCAGAAAAAGATCTCTGTATCTTCAAGAAGTCATAATCCATCTATAGTCTACATATTTTATTTATTAGTATGTTTTAAAACACTGCCTATGAATAGCTTACAGATGCATTCAATGAAAATATAAATAAATAACTATTTTCCAATGATACGTTTCTTGCTTCAATTCTCATTGAACTGGTGATATAAATAAGAGAGAACCACAGCACAGAAATAGGATGGAATCATGAAGCACCGAACTCTCATGCTTTTCGTTTTTTTTGTTACTGTTCTCCCATTAAGCGCCTTGGACATCTCATTGGATTCGGTGGGTCCCATTGCCTTAGAAAACAATCGCATGCTGCTCGCAAAACGCATTGGCGTTTCAAGTTTGGAACGCACACGTCGTTCTGGTTGGAATCAATTTGTTCCCAATCTTTCCGTAGGGGGGGGGCTTGAGTCGACTCAATGAAGCACCTCCAAGTGGCAATCCCTGGAATCTTTCATTAGCAGCGGAAGCCTCCCTCCAACTCTCTTCTGCATCCATCTATGCCATTGGCCAATCTCGTCTGGCCTGGGAAGCGGGAGAGATTGACCTTGCAGAACTTGAACATCGAATCTTTCGGGACTCCCGCAAGTCCTTTCTTGCCCTGCTCCTTCTTCATGATGTCATCACCATTCATGCCAACATGGTGGATACGGCTAAGGCTCGTTTTGAACGATCCCAACGACGCTTTGAACTTGGCGACGTCCGTAAGGTGGATATGTTGAGCTTCCATGTGGATTGGCAGAGTTCCATTCCACAGCTCACAGAGGCGCAAAATTCTCTTTCCATTGGTCTGCTTGAATTCAAGCGTCTTTTGGGACTGGAAGACCACCAAACCATTCTGCTTATGGGAGAAATTCAACCTGAGGAATCGGAGTTGAATGCGCAGAACCTTGTTCAGGCTCATCTGATGAACCGTTACGATATCCAATCCGCACGTCTACGAATACAACAGCTCAAAAATCAACGTGCTCTGGCCATTTCTCAAGTCATGACCCCAACCCTCAGTCTTCGTTATGGCTACACACCCATTCAGAATGCTCCGTTCTCTCAAGATTCAGGAGAATGGAATGATCCTCAAGGGGCTCTCACTCTGGCTCTATCTCTTCCTCTTGATGGTTTCATTCCCAATACACAAAAAAATCTCACCGTACGAAATCTTTCTGATGAGATTGCTTCTGCGCAATTGCTTTTGGCAGATGCTCTTCAGGCAGGAGCCATTGCCATCGAAACCGTGATCCTCAACATGGAAAATTCCTCCCAAACACTCCGCTCCCTTGAACTTCAAGAAGAACTCGCTTTGGAATCCTATGACTTGGTCTCTCGGTCATACGATGTGGGAGAAGCAGACTACATCCAAGTGCAATCAGCCCATGATCAACTGGTGGGAGCCCAATTGCTTTTGGCTCAAGAACGATACAACTATGCCTCATATCAAGAGGATCTGAATTACGCCCTGGCTTTTTACAATGAAGAGTTTGGTCCTGTTCCATCCACTAGCCCAACAGAAGAAAAGGATGCCTCCCAGAGGGACTCCACCCTCAACGAACCTTTCAAACCACAAGAGCAGCAAACACCAACCGATTCTTCAAAGACTCATGAAGGAGTAAATCCGTGATGACCATCAATCGTCGTACAATTCTTCGAGCAGGGATTGCCCTCTCCATCGTTATTGCCATCATCGTTATCACGCAATTTTCAAAGATGGTTCGTCCGGAAGAAGATGAAGAACCTCCCATTCGTCCGGTCAAATATCTCGAGATAAATAATGCCCCTTCAGCATTTCGACGAACCTTCCCTGGACGCTTGGAAGCATCCCAAACTGTGGATTTATCCTTCCTCAGTGGTGGGGATCTTGTGGAGCTTCCCATCACGGAAGGACAGCGTCTGGAGCAAGGGGCGCTGATTGCTCGTATTGACGGCCAAGATGCCCAGAACCGATTCAATGCCGCTCAAGCCGAATTTGTGGATGCTCAATCAAAACTGGAACGCAACAAAGTTCTCTATGAAGAAGAACTCATAGCCCAGACAGAATATGAAACAATGCAGAGTGCTTTTGAAGTGGCTCTGGCCAATTACAATACAGCCCAAAAAGCCTTAAATGACACAGTGATTCAAGCGCCATTCCCCGGTGTGATTGCCCAACGTTATGTTGAAAACTTCCAAAAAGTTCAGGCTGGAGAAAAGATTGTCACCTACTACAACCCTGAGGGTTTTGACATCATCATTGATATTCCCGAATCACTTGTGACTCAAATCCCCCATTACAACCTGGAACTTTCAGCCAGCTTTGAACAGGTCTCTGACAAAAACTTTCCTCTTACCGTCAAAGAGTTTGCCACCGTTGCGGATGCCTACACCAAGTCATACCCGCTCACACTTACGATGGAACGCCCAGAGGATCTGCTCATCCTTCCCAACATGACGGTGAGCGTGCATGTGGACTTGAAACGGAAAAATGAAAATCAGACTGGACAGTATCTTGTGCCCACCTCAGCTGTAGTATACGACCCCGATTCTGATGGAGCTGTGGTTTGGATTGTGGAGGAATCCACCATGACCGTGACTCCAACAGATGTGGAAACCGGCCAAGGACAGGGAGGAGACATCATCATCACGGAAGGGCTCCAATCCGGGGATATTGTTGTGGTGGCAGGGGCTAGCTTCCTGATCCCTGGGCAAAAAGTCCAACTTCTCAAGGAATCGGGCGCGGGAAAATGAACATTGCTGACTATTCCATTGAAAAGAAAATTGTCATGGGCATCCTGGTCCTCCTCCTCCTTGCTGGAGGTTGGTTTGGATACATCAATTCTGGTCGGCTCGAAGATCCAGAATTCACCATCCGAGAGGTGAAGGTCTACACGCCTTACCCTGGGGCAACGCCAGATGAAGTGGAAAAAGAAGTCTCTGATCTGATTGAAAGTGCGGCACAGAAACTCGCTAAGGTGGAACGCGTTGAATCAGAGTCCTCGAATGGACTTTCCAATGTCTCTGTCATCTTCTTTGATGAAGGCACAAGCAAACAGGAAATGCGACAACTCTATGATGAGCTTCGACGAAAGATTAACGATGTTCAAAGACAGCTTCCTCCAGGAGCTGGTCCTTCCCTTGTAAATGATGATTTTGGTGATGTTTATGGGATTTTTTATGCCATCACCGGTGATGGTTTTACAGATCGAGAACTCTATGTCTTTGCAGAAGAGCTCCAAAAAACCCTTCTTCTTGTTGAAGGAGTGGCCAAAGTTGAGCTTTGGGGGCAACCAAAGGAAGTGGTGTATGTTGAGATTCCCCGTTCCAAAATTGTGGAGATGGAACTCTCTCAGCAGATGCTGGCTCAACTCATCCAAGATCAAAACATTGTTGTGGAATCTGGGGATTTACTGATTGGAGGGGAACGTCCCCTGTTCCGTATCACAGGGGGATATGGAAGTGTTGAAGATATTGGCAACATTCGCATTCCCTCTCAAGAAAATGCTGGCCTTTCTCAAATCACCTTATCGGATATTGCAGAGATTTACCGGGGTTATGAAGAACCTCGGACCAACCAACTGCGCTTCAACGGAAGAAAAGGAATTGGTTTGGCCGTTTCCGCCATCACAACAGAAAATGTGGTGGAAGTAGGGAAACGTCTGGATGACACCATCCGCATTGTGATGGAGCAAACCCCCATTGGTATTGAGGTGGGAAAAATCTTTAATCAGCCCGATGCGGTACAAGTCGCTGTGAATAATTTTGTGATGAGTCTCTTCCAATCCGTGGCCATTGTCATTGGCCTATTGGTCATTTTCATGGGTCTCCAAAGCGGCCTCATCATAGGATTCATGCTCTTGCTCATCATTGCAGGCACACTCTTCTTCATGAATCTGTTCAACATCACATTACAGCGGATTTCACTTGGGGCTCTCATCATTGCCATGGGAATGCTGGTGGACAATTCCATCGTCATTACCGAAGGGATATTGGTTCGTACAAAGCGGGGAGAAGGAGCACAAAAGGCTGCCTCTGCCGTGGTTGGACAAACCATGTGGCCCCTGTTTGGAGCAACCATCGTGGCAATCTTTGCCTTTGCCGCAGTGGGGATGTCTCCCGATGGAAGCGGTGAATACACCCAAACTCTATTTTGGGTCATCATCATTTCACTCACCCTCAGTTGGTTTCTCGCCATCACTGTGAATCCCCTCATCTGCACGGTCTTTATGAAGCCTCAAACGGAAAAGAATCAAACAAAGAAAAATTCCCGATTCCCCCGACTGAGTGCCTTCCTTGCAAAGATCACACCTCAGAGTGAGGGAAGTCTTCTCATGTCATTCTTTGAGAAGGTGCTTCGTTTCTCTTTGGAACGGAGCAGAGCCACCTTACTGATTGTGGGGGGGATCCTGATACTCACCGTCTTGGGCTTTACCCTGGTCACTCAGGCCTTCTTCCCCAATTCTGGACAACCACAGTTTCTGGTGGACTACTTCCTCAGTGAAGGCACAGACATCACGGTGACGGCACGAGATGTTGTGGAAATTGAAGCCCGTCTCATGGATAAGGATCAATTTCCAGAGATCAGCAAACTCAGTGCCTATGTGGGAGCCTCTCCACCTCGATTCCAGCTCACCTTTGCCCCAGAACCCGCAAATCCCCGCTTTGGTCAATTCCTCATCGAGGTAGAGAATCCTGAAGATATCAACTCTGTTCTTCCCCGGGTGCAGTCCATGTTGGATGAAGAATTCCCTCAAGGGATGGGACAAGCATACAGATTCCAACTAGGCCCCGGAACCAAAGGACTGGTTCAGGTTCGCGTTCAAGGTTCCGATCCTTTGATGCTTCGGCAGATTGCCCAGGACATCAAAGAAATCATGTATGAAACTGGAAATGCCATTGCGATTAAAGACGATTGGGGAGATCGGGCCAAAATTGTTACGGCCAATGTGAATGAACGGGCCGCTCGTGAAGTGGGTATCACACGCTCCATGGTGAGCAACGCGCTTCAGCATGGATTCAATGGCATGAATGTTGGCTTGTACCGGGAACGCAACCGTCTGTTGCCCATCATTTCTCGTCTTCCCTTTACAGACCGTTCCGATCCAGCCTCTCTCTATGACATGTACATCTGGAGTCCTGTACTCAATGGCTCTATTCCCATCTCTCAAGTGGTGGATTCTTTTGAGTTTTCTTATGCCGATACGCGCATTCAGCGTCGTGACCGTCGATCAACCATCACTGTAAGTTGTGATCCAAGGAGTGGAGAGGCCTCAGAACTCTTCAATGCTATCAAAACCACTGTGGAGAACCTCGAATTACCCCAAGGCTATTATGTGGAGTGGGGAGGGCAAGCTGAGGATAGTGCCAATGCCAATGAAGGGATAGCGAAAACCTTCCCCTTGGCTTTTTTAGCCATGCTTCTTACCATCTTTGTTCTTTGGAACAAGGTGAGGCAGCCCATCATCATATTCTTATCCATTCCTCTTTCCTTGGTAGGTGTGGTGGCAGGTTTACTTCTCACCGGTCTCCCCTTCAGCTTCATGGCGCTCATGGGTCTGCTGGCTCTCTTTGGAATGGTCATCAAGAACGCCATTGTGATGGTGGATGAAATTGATCTCACCCTGACCCAAGGTGGCGATGCCTTTGAAGGGATCATCCAGGCGTCAAGTTCTCGTGTTCGCCCTGTGATGATGGCCGCCCTTTCCACTGTTCTTGGAATGGCTCCCCTATTGAGTGATCTCTTCTTCCAAGGAATGGCCATCACCGTGATGGGAGGCCTAACGGTGGCCTCTCTCATCACACTGATTGTCACCCCAGTGCTCTACAAAGAGTTCTTCAAGATTCAGCAAAGTGTTCCTGAAACAAAGACCTGATTGAATTTCCTCCAGAGAATCCTCTGGGGGAAATTACTCTTTTTCATTCCATGAATTTTCTTCAGAATGATAAAGGACATGGTGAATTTCTTCGGTGGTGACAAAGGGATCATTGCAACGAATGACTTCACCAAGGAGGGCTTGTATTTCTTGTTCGGTGAGCCCTTCCAAGGACTGACGTATCCTTCGGGCTTCAGTAACTAACGATTTTCGTGTGCTTCTCATCCACGGCCAATATCTCCCTTTCTCGTGTGTCCATGCCGTTGGCGAGACGGGGGTTTTATGAAGTTTTTTGTGGCCTTCTCCACATACAGGTTGGTCAAAACAGGTTCTTCCCCGCCGCACTCTATGGCCAGTAGAAGAGAATCAAGGTTGTAAGGGGTCGAGAGAATAACAAGAGAAAAAAGATTGTCAAAAAAACATATGTTTCGTCATCGACAGGAATTTTCTCCTCAGGATAAAGTATTCAGCTATACATATTTACCCATGTGTCTGGGATAATATTCCCAGAATAGAATCCCAATTCACAATGGGATCTGAAAAACCATGAGGAGGTATCATGGAGACCTACGGATTCTGGGGGCTCATCCCTCCCCTACTCACCATTGCTTTGGCTCTGCTCACCAAAGATGTGGTGATTGCGCTCTTCCTTGGCATTCTTTCAGGAACCCTCATCATCGCAGGCGGAAATCCCCTGGTGGCTCTGACAGCCCTCAGTGACATGCTGGCCGACTCGTTGAATGATGGTTGGAACCTCCGGATTTTCCTATTCACGGCTCTCATGGGAGTCTTGGTGGGAATGTTGGCAAAGACTGGTTCAGCGTACGCCTTTGGAAACTGGGCTTCGAAGAAGATTAAATCAAAGACTGGGGCTCTTTTGTTCACCTGGTTCTTTGGGCTCATCATCTTCATTGACGATTACTTCAACTCTCTGACCATTGGTACGGTCATGAAACCTCTCACCGACAAAAACAAGGTGTCTCGAGCCAAACTGGCCTACATTTTGGATTCAACCGCTGCTCCTGTGGTGATTATGGCCCCAGTGTCTACATGGGTTGTGTACGTGATGTCTGTGATTAAGGACTCCGATGGTTTTGACTCCTTGGGACTCAGCGAATTGTCCTACTTCATTCGAGTGATTCCTTTCAACCTCTACGCCATTTTTGCTGTGGTGATGGTGGCCTTCATTACCCTTTCCAAGAAGGACTTTGGCCCCATGCTGCGTTCAGAAATGCGAGCAGAAAAAGGCCTAGGGCTCTATGATGAAGAACGCTATGGTGCCGTTGCAGGCAAGGTTGAGGAACGCTTTGAAGAACGTTTCTTAGAAGGTGCTAAGCCCTATGACATGCTGGTGCCCATCATTCTTTTGGTGCTGATTTGCTTTGTGATGTTCCCTGTCAACACATGGATGGGAAGAGGGTATGCAGAGGTTCCTGAATCCTTTGCTGAAGCCATGGCCACCATTTCCGTGCGGGATGCATTTAATGATTCTGATGCTTCCAGAGCCATGATGGATGCCACGGTGATCACTTTGATGATTTCCTACATCTACTTTGTCCTACGCAAGAGGCTCACCATAAAAACAGCTGGTGAGGCCATTGTGGATGGTTTGAAGTCTATGGTGCCGGCCCTCATGATTCTTGTGATGGCCTGGGCTCTTGGAAGCCTGATCAAATCCACTCCCGATGAGGGTGGTTTAGGACTCACCACATTCCTCTCTGATCTGATTGTGGGCAGCCGATTCCCACTTTGGGCCCTCCCTGTGGTGGTGTTCCTCATCTCTTGTCTGTTGTCATTCTCCACTGGTACAAGTTGGGGAACCTTTGCCATCATGATTCCCCTCACCATGCCTATAGCATTGGGTCTGGGAGAAGAAGCTGGCTTAGTTGGCAGTGCCTTGGTGAGTGCCACTTTGGTGCCCATTGGAGCCATCTTAGGTGGTGCCATATTTGGTGATCACTCATCACCCATTTCTGATACCACCGTGCTTTCCTCAACGGGTGCAGGTGTCCCCCATCTGGAGCATGTGGCCACTCAGGTTCCCTATGCCCTGATGGTGGCTTGCTGCGCTTTGGTGGGACATGTGGCCGCAGGGTTCTCCCGCAATGCCCTTGTGGGACTTTTGGTAACGGCCCTACTCTTTGTTGGTGCAACACTCACATTGCCTAAACTCTGGGGATCTGAAGAAAACTAACTTTATTGTTCTCAAAGAAAAAATAGATGCCGGTAGAATGGTCTATCGGCATCTATCTTTTATAGCAACTTCCAGAATATCTTCGTTACACCTATTCCTACTGAATTGACGAGAACACTCTCATGCCTCAATGAGGAATGGAAGATCTGATTACGGAAAACTTTTGTAGGAACAGACATGAACATACACGCTCAAAAAAATCCCCCCTCCCTCCTTCCCATTCTTGGTGCATGGGTTCCCCTTGCTCTCATGTGGATGATGATGGCGGTGGAACAGCCTGGAATCGCTGCTGTAGTGGCCCGAATGAGCCAAGCAAAACTCCAGCTAGCCGCCTTTGGAACCACTTTTTCCATAGCCCTCTTTGTTGAAGGTCCCATTGTACAGATGCTGGCCGCAAGCACAGCTGTGGCCAACAACCGAGAGAATTATCAACGTTTAATGGCTCTGATGCATCTTTTGGGATTGTCAGCCACGGCCATCCATGGATTTCTTTGTATCCCCAGTATCTACACACCTTTTGCTCAAGAACTCTTAGGACTTCCGATAGCCCTTCTGGAACCGTCACGAAAGGCATTATTGGCCATGCTCCCCTGGACCATATCCATTGGATACCGGCGTTTGTGGCAGGGATTGCTGATTCGAGGTGGCCAAACCAAGGTGATACCCATCACCATGCTGGCACGGCTTTTGGCCACTTTTGCCGTGCTTTTTTGGGGATTTCATGATGGGCGACTGGAAGGCGCCATTCTCGGAGGCCTTTCCCTTTCAGCCGGAGTGATTGCGGGAGCCCTTACAGCGTATTTCTATGCCAAACCCATCATCCAGTCCCTTCCCAAAGCAAATGAGACAACATCACCTCCCATGGCCTGGAGTGCCATGGTGGCGTTCTACATCCCCCTTGCTCTCACCAATTTCCTGAACCTGGGAGTACGACCCATCATGCAGATGGGTTTGGCTCGAGGTTTTATGCCCATTGAATCCCTGGCTCTCTGGCCTGTTCAAATGGGATACATCTTCCTATTCACGGCCTTTTCTCTGTCCTCACAGGAAGTGGTGATTGCGAAACTGAATGATGCATCGGACCAGAAAGTTCTGGTCCGATTCAGTTCCTATTTGGCTCTTGGTTTAACATTGCTCTATGGTTTGATTGCCGCCACTCCGTTGTGGAGACTCTGGTTTGGTCACGTTTCTGGCTTGGATTCCCAATTACTAGAAATGGCCCAAACTCCACTTCTCTTTGCCATCCCATTGATTCCGGCTTCGGCATTCATTTCCTTGCTCAGGGGAGCATTAGTTCGACAAAAGAGAACAAAAGACGTCACGTGGGGTGTGGCGGTGAATGTCACTGTCCTACTCCTATTGCTCTTTGGTGGTGTCTCAATCATCCAAACTCCAGCTGTGAATACCATGGCCGCCGCTTTCACACTGGCTGCTTTAGCTGAGCTCACCTTTTTATTTCTTCGCCATCCATTGATGAAAATGCCACATGAGAATGTGAGCAAATAGATGGTTTGTCTCTGCGGCATATCATAAGAGGACACAATACCTGAAGGCGATGATTCCCAACCCCGTTCAAACCAACGGTTCAGAACGGGGTCGTTCTCAATCGCCAATGACAAGCCATTCCCTCACAGAATGCAAGCTCAATGAGAAGGACAATCGAACCACTCTCCGATAGAATGTTGGCAATGACTTGTACGAGCCCCAAAAACGTTCTGAAATCGGTCTTTGGTTTCCCACAGTTTCGTCCTCATCAGGAATCCATTATTGAGGCCGCCCTCACAGGGCGGGATGTTTTTGCGGCTCTTCCCACTGGTGGAGGAAAAAGTCTCTGCTACCAATTACCAGCCAAGATTCGCGGCGGGCTCACTTTGGTGATTAGCCCCTTGATTGCTCTCATGAAAGATCAGGTGGATGCCGCTTTATCCATGGGAGTAGAGGCCGCAGGCCTTCATGGTGCCATGACGCCCGATGAACGCCATGCTGTTTACCAGGCATTGGAGCAAAAACAGGTTCGTTTGCTCTATATGGCTCCAGAACGACTCATGCTTGATGGCACCATTGAACGTCTCAAAGAATGGGGCTGCTCAGCCATTGCAGTGGATGAGGCCCACTGCATCAGCGAATGGGGGCATGAGTTCAGACCAGAATACCGCCAACTGTCCCGCATCAAAGAATGGATGCCCAACATCCCTGTCACAGCTTTCACCGCAACGGCCACACAACGTGTCCAAGATGATATTTTAGAGCAACTGGGTTTACAGAACCCCATGGTGATTCGTGCAGGTTTTGACCGTCCAGAGATTCATTATCGGATAGAGTCCAAACGCGATCCCCTTCTTCGCATCACAGAATTTGTCAAAAAACGACCTCACTTTTCTGGCATTATTTATCGTTCTACCCGAGCCGATGTCGAAAAGACCGCCGCATATTTGCAGGACCGTGGGATTTTCGCCCTTCCCTACCACGCTGGTTTACCTGATGAGGTACGCCAAAAGAATCAAGAGGCATTTAAAACCGATCAAGTCAATGTGATGGTGGCCACAGTGGCCTTTGGTATGGGAATTGATAAACCCGATATCCGATACGTGGTTCATGGTGATTTACCAAAGAGCCTTGAAGCCTATTATCAAGAAACCGGAAGGGCCGGAAGAGACGGCGATTCTGCAGAAGCCTTGCTGTTATGGAATGCCGGTGATCTGGCCAAAATTCGATATCATTTTCAACGACTTTCGGATGTCCAAGAACGGGAACGTTCCGAACAATCCTTGAGAAGGATGACACAGTTTGCTGGCAGCTTTTGTTGTCGGCGACAAAGTCTGTTGGCACATTTTGATGAAACTCATCCAGGGGAATGTGGTAACTGTGATGTGTGCCAGGGGGAAGTCGAATCCGTTGATGCCACGGTGGATGCACAAAAATATCTTTCCGCAATCATACGAACCGGAGAACGATACGGAGCCCACTACATTGTGGATGTGGTACGGGGAACCAATAGTGAAAATGTTCTTCAACGCGGTCATCAGGAACTTCCCACTTTTGGTGTGGGGGCCGATTCCTCCCGCCGTTATTGGTTGGCCTTATCCGATGATTTAGAGGCACGAGGTCACCTCTATCGGGATGAAGAACGCTACAAGGCTCTTGTCATTACCAACTCTGGCAAAGAAATCCTTTTTGGTCAGCAAGAATTTCGCACAATGAAACGTTCCAAAGTGAGTCCAAGCCAGACCAAACGGCTTTCCTTATCCGCCCAAGAAGAGGATTTGCAACCCGGTGATATGGCCTTATGGGAGGCGCTCAAAAACAAGCGTACTGATTTGGCAAAAGAAGCCGGGAAACCACCCTACATGGTTTTTCCAGACCGCACTCTCCGTGCTTTTGCCCGATTACGACCCCACACAGCCACAGAGCTTTTATCCTGCCCTGGTGTGGGAGAAAAGAAGTTGGCCACATGGGGCACAGAGTTCTTAGCGGTCATTCGAGACTTTGAAGAGGGAACTCCATAGATTTGTTCTTTATCCCCCTAGCCATATCCATAAGGAAGGGAAGGAAAACACCCAAAAAGGTTCAAGAAACTTTTTCACACGAAAGATGTTTGGCAAAAAAATGAAGGGAAATCAGTCTGGTCTTCTCCAATGGTGTTCTGGGTTCCGCCCCAATGGAAAAACTTCATGAGAATGTGAGGGACTGAGAATAGCATCATCATTGGACCATGATTTGGGTGAGGAATGTGCCGTGATTCTCAACAGATCCAGGAAGGACTGATGCGATGGCCAGAACTGAGGTGAGAAGGGCATTCGCCTATTTATAGGTCACTTATTTCCTCTTTTCTTGACATTGAATGCACAATCACACCAATCATCCTATGTGGTTTTAGGAGTGTTCAATCCTTCTGCGTTATTTTCATGCCTTTTCTAATGGTAATGTTGCACAGTAGACCTTTTGCCCCCTTCCGATTTACGCAAATAAAGATTGCTCTTCGATTCCCATTTTTTCGATTCCTTAGGAACCAGGTTTTCAACTCATTTGAATCTATTCAGAAATGCAGGATTTCTTGATATCCTTCACATTAAAAAGTTCCGTGCGATTCCCATCCTTATGGAACCAATCACCTCCACCGTATCAATCCTGAGAGATGGAATAGGAAGTTGGAGTCATTGAGCCAATTTGTAAAAGAAAGTTCACAGATTCTTCTTTGAACCCAAATGATGACTGGCGCACATATGATTGGAACTGTAATCTTTAGCAATGATTGCAATTACCGGATCAACAGGCCATCTAGGCCAAGCGCTTCTTCGCCACTACTCTTCTCAGAATGAAAAGATTCGCGTCATTCTCCGTCCCACCTCCAATCATGCCTTAGTGCAAGGGCTCTGTGCCGAAATTGCAGAGGCTGTTCTGGATGATCAAGAGGCTCTGACACAGGCTTTCAAGGGCTGTGATACTGTGATTCATTCGGCCGCTCTCATTGACATCCGCCGGGGAAAAAAAGAGGGGCTTTGGCAAACCAATGTGGAAGGCACACGTCATGTGATTCAGGCCTGCCGTGATGCCAAGGTCAAACGTCTGGTGTACATCAGCAGCATTGAAGCCCTCAACATGCGTGCCAATATTCGCCCCATTCAAGAGGATGTGGGCTTTGCTAAGGGCAATGCTGTCATGGACTATGGAGAATCAAAAGCGGATGCCACCCGCCTTGCTCTGGAGGCAGCATCACAAGAGAACTTGGATGTGGTGGTGGTCTGTCCCACCGGAATTGTGGGCCCCTGGGATGCACGGGGAGGCCTCTTCACCACCCTGATTCAAAAATACTTGGCCGGCCAAATTCCTGCAGGAATCAAGGGAGGCTTTGATTTTGTGGATGTACGGGATGTGGCTCAAGCCGTGGCCCAAGCCCGTGAGAAGGGAAAATCTGGTGAAGTGTATCTGGCCGCAGGCCACTTTCACTCCATGCAAGAGATTTTCTCCATGCTCAGTTCCATTGCCCATCTGAAGGCACCTGGCCCCACTGTTCCTCTTTGGTTGGCCCGCGCTTCAGCTCTTGTCACAGAAGCCTGGAGTCTGATGACGGGAAAGCCTGCACTCTTCACCAAGGGTTCCATTGATATTCTCCAGGAAAAGGCCCATGTCAGCCATGAGAAGGCCCAAAAAGCCTGGGGTTACTCTCCCCGGCCCCTCAGAGAAACCCTCGAAGATACCGTGAAATGGATGAAAGGCGATTTGTAGAAATCCAAGAATGGAGAACGACCCCTTTTCTCCAGGAGAAAAGGGGTGTGTTTAGGGACGAAAATCTTTGATGAGACGAACAAGCTCCTGAATCCACTGAGTTACATCTGGTGAATCCGGACTTCCTTCCATCATGTCCTGTTTCAACGATGGTAAGAGGAGTCGTCCATTGAGGATTTTAATTTTGGCCTCAAGAATGTCCACAGCCTCGGCAAAATACGTGTAGCGGCTGTTCCCAGAGCCAAAGACCGCTCCATGGATGGACGTGAGGTCAAGGTCATCCATTCCCCGCTCAAAATCCAAGAAATCTCGTTGCAAATCCCCTTGCCCATAGGTGGAACTTCCCAGAATCACAAAAGCATATTGCGAAAGCTCTTCTGGACGGGCTTCAAAAACATTTTTGAGGGTATAGGTGATATCAGACTCTGCAAATGCCTGTCCAATCTGCTGAGCAATACGCGCAGTTCGCCCCTTACTGCTCCCATAGATGATGAGCGCTTCATTTTTCATGCTTATATCCTACTAAATCAACAGGGTTTCGGTACAGAAGATTTTTTCAGTCCCCCCAAAGGGGTCGATCTTATTCCTGCGAGGGTATAAAGGATTTCGCAAAACTTTTGGGACTCATGCCCACCAACTTATTGAAAACGCGAATAAAGGTGTTGGGACTGTTGTAACCCACTTCTCGGCTCAAGCGGGAAATCTTGTATTCAGGATCGGCTCGAAGCTGTTCCTTGGCTTTTTCAATCCGAATATGAGTGAGATGATTTTTAAAGTTATCGCCAATGAGGCGTTTGAAGAGAATACTGCAATACTGGGGTGTGATGTCCAAAGAATCGGCAAGCTCACTGAGCATGATGTTATCGGTGTATCCCTCTTCCACAAAGCGAACCATTCGTTCCCGAATATCATGCTCATCTCCCCCGCTGGTGGTGTTCACATAACGAATCAGTTCTTCCAAGATTTCCTCAATCGTTCGGAAAACATCACCTTGGAGCATACGCTCATCATTATCTAAGAGCAGCGAAACCAGGGGGGAAACAGAATCGCCATCCATTTTGAGTTCCTGTTGAACACGATTGATGGTTCCAATCAGACTAATGATGAGCTTTTTTTGATCTGGTGGGGTCATGGATCCTAAGCTCCGGTTATGACGAATCACTGAGGCATAGGTATCCAGGGCGGTGGGATTTCCATCCAAAACCTCATTCATCAATTTGTTTTCTAAAACGATGGGATAGAAAATTCCTTGATTATCCACACCCTTTACATCCTCGTTAGTGAGCACCAAGCGATCGGCAAAGAGATTCTTGTACTCCATGGTTTTCAGGGCTTGATTGTAGAGTCCTGAGAGAGAGGCAAACCCCTTACCAGAAGAACTGAGGGCAATACGGATGCGAATATGAGTTTCAAACTGGGCCACAAGTGATTCCAGTATAGACATGGTCTGTGTTTCATCTCGTTGAATAACAATGAGAACGGCACTGTTGTGCTCAACATCCACATACTGCAAACCAATATGGCTGTGAGCAAAGACACGAAGCTCTTTTTTCAGAAGATAGAGTTCTTCTCCACGTCCCTGAGCATCTCGGGCATCCATTTCCAAATAAGCCACAGCCATGCCCTTTCCGGCATAACGGGGAAATTCAGCCTTCATTTGGGAAATATTGAGGCCTCGCAAACAATCAAACCATCGTTTTTCACTGATGATATGCGAGTTCAACTCACTCTTTTCCTGAAGCTGGGCATTGATGCCTTTGATGAGACGAATGTTTTCTTTGATGAGCGAAAACTCATCTTGCCCCCCCTCTCCAACACCAAATTCCTGCACAATTTGATTGATGGGAGAATAGAATGCGGTGGTGAGCCGTCTCCCTAAACGCAGAGTAAGATAAAAAGCCACCACCATGATGAGCAAAGTGAACACAATGTAATAGGGAATGCGGCAGGAATACGCTTCATAAATAAATTCAAATGACATCTCCATTTCTTCTGCAAAACTGGAGAAAGTGGTGTAACGATTCTTGGAGGGGAGAAAACGCCAATAAGCTCCAAGAACCCGATGGAGGGATTTTCCATAGCTTTGCTGCTGCAAGAGCTGATTTTTCACAAACATTTTGAACTCAGAATTCCCTCTCAAATGGGCTGTGAAATAATTCTTTGGAACAACAATCAAAAAAGAAACTGCCAACTCAGAGTAATGGTAGGTTTTGGCAATCAACCAATATGTTTGTGAATTTCGCTCAAAGGATATAACGGTGGAATTGTTATGGCGGATTTCATTGACAAGTTGCTGCAGCGTATCACCTGTGAAACCTGTGATACTGCGCACCACTTTAGGTCCATCATATCCCGCAAAATCCCGAAGGTATTTTACAGAATCCAGAATCACAATGTTAGTTTCCATGGCCAATTCTGGATAGGGCGAATCCACTTTATGAGAGAACATTTTAAGGTTCAGAAGGCTATGGTAGAAATCCTCTAAATTATCACTGCTTCCAAGAGAATCCGCAATGTTCGAGTTTCGAAGAAGGCGCAGGCTGTCCTCCATGATTTGCACCTTGAGTTCCAGATAGCGGCGTTGTGCTTCAGCATCGCGAAGAATATCGGCCTCATACTCACTGTTCTGACTCAAATACAAGCCAAGGGATGAAAGAACTATGGCGGCAAGAACAAAAACAGAGGAGGAAATAAGGATTAATTTTTTTAATTGACTCTCATAGCGCAAAACAGCCCCTCATACCCCATTCTTGGCAGAACACCCCATTCGTTTCATCCGATAGACAATGATTGGATTTGTTCAAAATATGTTTTGTATGGAATGTGCGCCTTTGACAACTATTCTTATCAAAGACGCATTCTTTTTCAAAATCGGCTTTTACCAATCATGGCAATCCTTCCAATACGAGGACACTTACCCTTTTAATCCACCAATAGAAATCCCTGCTGTTAAGTACTTTTGAACAAAAATGTACACCAGCATGGTGGGAATCATCACCGTCACCAATCCTGCAAACATGGCTCCCCAATCTGTGGCAAACTGCTGAATTTCCATCAAATTTGCCAAGCCAATGGGAAGGGTCATCAAGGCTCTATCCCGTAGTACCGTAAATCCCAAAACGTATTCGTTCCAGTAGCTCATGAAGGCAAAAAGCACCACCACAAAAAGTCCGGAACGGGAAAGAGGCACAATCACGAGACCAATTTTCTGAAGATAACCGCAACCATCAATTTCAGCCGCATCCTCATAATCCTTGGAAATGCCTCGGAAAAATCCAGCCATCAGAAAAATATTGTAGGAAAGCGTTGTTGCCGCATAAACAAAGGCCAGAACAGGAAGATTATTGAGCAGCTTCACCTTATTGAGCATCAAAAAGATAGGGAGCACTGTGTAGGTAGTTGAGATGAACATTCCCGACATAAAGAATGCAAAAATCACCTTCCGAAAACGAAATTCCATTCGACTCAAAATATACGCAGCCGGAAGCCCCATCAAGAACATAAATGCTATAGCCATAAGAGTCAGGAATATTGAGTTTATAAAATAAGAACCAATTTTTGCCACTTCAAAGGCTCGAATATAATTGTCCCAATTCCACACTTTTGGAAGAGACCAGATGCTTCCCAAAAACTCTTCATTTGTCTTAAAGGATGTGTAAAAAGTCCAAAGTAAAGGAAAAATAATCACCAGTGCCGAAATGGCCAATAAACAGCGAACCACCCATTCGCCAGGGCTGAGTCGTCCTTTCAAATGAGCTCCCATTAGAAATCCTTCCTTTCTGTCAGTTTGTCGCTCAGCAATGCCAGTCCAAAAGACAACACAAAAATGACAAAGGCTGCAGCCATGGCATAACCAAAGTTTCCATTCTCAAAAGCTTGATCGTACATAAACGTCAGTAGAACCTCTGAAGCCTTATTAGGACCGGCATCGGTCATAATTCGCACAAAAGTAAAGCTGAGATTTAAAGATGAAATGATGTAGAAAACAAGGGTCACCCGAATAATGTCCCAGAGCATGGGAATGGTGATATGAATGAACTGGCGGAATTTTGAGGCCCCATCCAAATCGGCTGCCTCATAAAGTGAGGGAGGAATATCATCCAAACCAGCCATGTAAATCAGCATGTAATACCCCATGGCCTGCCAAACCATGGCTCCAGAAATGGCCCAAAGAACAGTCCGAGCATCACCCAGCCAAATCGGTCCTTCAATACCAAAGGCTTCAAGGGCTGAATTCAATATCCCTGTATTGGGGGCATAGACATAGCGGAAGATGATTCCAATAACAACAACTGAAAGAACATTAGGAAAAAAGAACATCACCCGGAAGATTCCGCGTTCAGGCAATCTGGATTGCACAAGAGTGACAGCAAAGAATATGGCAATTCCCATGGTCACGGCAGTGCTCACAAGTAATAGAAAAACCGTATGACTGATGGCACTCAGAAACATGGGATTTCCAAACAAGTCTGTGTAATTCTTCAGTCCAACAAATTTTTTATTGGGAGAGAGCCCGTTCCATCGAAAAAGGGACTCAAGAAAAATGCTCAAGGTGGGCCCCACAACAAAGAGGCAATACACCACCAGGGGGATCCCAAGACCAAACACAATAAACAGTTGTCTTGTGCCCAGTTTGGGTTTCAAGGACGTCATAAAAATCTCCGTGTGTAATTTGTCCGGACAGGAACCATGTCCTGGAATTCCAGGACGACCCCCCTCTGGTCTGAGGGGGGACCGGAAAAAGAAGAATGCTACTCTGCTAAGAGAGACTGAGCTTCTTCAAAGACTGGGCGGAGTTCATCCACCACTTTCTGGGGAGATTTCACACCAGTGATGATGGCACCCATCTGTTCCCAGAAATAATCTTCAGGATTGGTGGCCATACCATTCACAGGGGTGAAGGTGGCTCCAAGAGGCATCACACCATCTTCTTCCAGGATACGAAGAGATGCCGTCACACCAGGATCAACATAGGGCTCAATCAATTCAACGGCATTCTTCATGGGAGGAAGACCTTGAGTGAGTTTAGCCTGTTCAATCAGATTTTCTTCCTCATAGAGGAAGAGAAGGAATTTCTTCGCATTCTCAATATTCTTGGCTGTAGACGGAATGTACATTTCTTCAAACTTGGTGCTGATGTACCGATCCATTCCAGGCTTGAGAGAGGGTGCTGGCAGCATGCCATAGGCAAAACCATCTTCCTTCGGTGCATCGGCCATCTCATTCACAATCCAGGAACCGCAGGGAATAAAGAGAGCACTACCTTTGAGGAACTCACTCTGAGACATGGTGTGATCCATACCAACCGTACCTTTCAGAAGAAGATCTTCACTGTTCATCTTCTCCAGAAGAGCCAGAGCATTCCGGAATCCAGGATCATCCAAGGTTGTGGGATCATAGGAAGTCAGTCGATCCAACATCCCTTTGCCATTCTCCGAAGAGGCAGCAAAGACGGAATAAAGGAAGCATTGCAGATAGCCAGGATAGATTCCCTGGTAAGTGAACAGCGCTCTCTCAGCAGAGGCTCCGTCAAGGGCAAAAAACTCATCCCAAGTGGCAGGAGTGGCAATTCCATTCTCTTCAAAATGTGTTTTGTTGTACCACAAACCCATGGTGGAACTCACAAAGGGAGTCAAATACACCCGGCCGTCACCATAAGGCGCAATGCTCTTCATGGAGAAGGTACCATCCACAAATTTGTCTTTGATGGGAGCAATGGTATCTGTCAAATCCACAAGCTGACGATCAGCCATGAGTGTTTTTGTCACAGCTTCATTGGCCTGAAGGAACACAAAGTCTGGAGCATTGCCAGAGAGAATGTCCGTACGAATCATCTCCGCAATGTTGGGGCTGGCCTCTACTGTAGTTTGAATGCCGGTCTGCTCCTGGAAGCGCTCCGCCATGAGATCCCAATACTCACGACCAAACCCGCCCTGAAAAACCGAAATCTTTAGCTCTGAAGTGGCAGAAGACTCAGCAACGTCTTTTTCACCATTAGCGAATGCCATGGAAGTGGCTGAAAACGCTAAGATGGCACAGAGAACAAAGGAAGGAACACATTTTCTCACAAGAAAACTCCTTTCATGATTTACCGGTGACCCGGCCTGTTGGACAGGCTATGGCATGGGAATGCACCTGTAAATTGGCATTAATTCAGCCTTTGTCCTTTTTTAACATGGCATATAATTCATTATATGCCATGCCTTTAAATACTAACCTTTCATTTCAACAGACTGACCTGTCTGTAATATCTGCTCAAACTCTAATACATGGGTGTTACGTACCAGGTGAAAATTCTGAGAAACTCCATTGATTTGAATACGTTTATACACGCATGAATCTTGTGTGATGCGGCGAAGAGAAAGATGCCCCCCCAATACAGAAACTTGGCAATGGCCTTTCTTTATAGAGATGATTCCCCAACCACAGCCAAGACTCCATAGGAATTGTCCATCCTTTTGCTCCAAAGGATGAATGGAAAGAGTGGATGTACGCCCATCGTAATGCACGCCAGAAAACGATTGAAGAAGAGCATAACTGGCCATGGAACGAGCATAATTGCTTCCACACTCAAACTCATTCCAAGGATTTCGCCGACGCCCATCATACCTCTCTCGAAGGGCCTCCACCACTTTCATCCCTTCTGCAATGAATCCACGCTTGATCATCAGATCGGCTGCAGAGTATTCAAAACCATGCATCGTTTCTTGGGTATAAGGCGGAGCAATTTCAGGTTTTTCCTTATCCTTAGGCCAGGCACAAATCACCAAGCCTGACTCATCATTGAGGCAGTACACCCGGCAAGGATTATAGTGATTTCGCATGGTTTCCTTAAAGTTAATCTCAAAAAGAGCCTTTAAAGCAGAATCCACTTGAGAAGGATCAAAGACATCACCAAGGTCATAAAGGTCGGCATGCCATTGTCCAAGCATCTGATCAATGCTGCAGCCTTCCCCATACTGATACTTGATTTGACCATGCTCTTCGCTCCAATACAAATCAAAAATGTCCCGTTTTCCATAGATCTCAGAAATCCGTTCGGACTCATTATTGAATCGTTCTAAGAAGCCTTTATCCCGAAAGTCTATTTTCTGGATGAAATATTGACCGTTGTACAATTCGGTATTGAGTGTCTTCTGTCCACGTTCAAAGATTTGAAGATACTCGTCTTTTGTTTCCGGCTCATCCATAGCCTCAGCCATTTCGGATGCTGCTTTAAGGGCGGCAAGATACATACCACTGAGCCAGGAATTGGCACTAAAGAGTTCCATATCCAAGGTATGATGCTGTCGGCCTGAAAGGATTCCTTCCCGCTCTGGATCCCACAGATCATCATTCTCTTTGGACCAAGCAAACTCGACAGAACGTTTGATTCGTGGCCAAAGAGAAGCCAACCATTGCTGGTCACCTGAAAATTTCCACTCTCTGTAGGCCTTGAGAATTGTTGCAAAATGGCCATCTGCAGCTCCTCGAAATCCCCATTTGGGAGCTCCAAGAGGAAGCATGAGTCGGAAAGAGAGTTCCCCACTTTCCCACCACCCATAGTTGAATTCAGCCTGACGCATGGATCGGGAGAGCGCTGGAAAAAGGAATGGCAGAGCTTGAGCATAAGACCAAACATGGGTGCAAGACCCTTCACAGGATCCACCCTTTTCCCCATTACCTTCCCATCCATACAAGGTGCCATCCTCCAGTCGCCAGACTGTTGGTGTTTTTAAAATGGAGAGATTGGCTCCAATGGCATCCAATGCCGCTTGTGGAAGAGAGGAATTGTACAGGGCATCACGGAACGCTTCCGTGGCCCTTTGCAAGCCTTCCCAGTTCTTAAAACCATAGGTTGCGGCATCAAACGAACTGCTCCATAGCGTGGCATAATAATTTTTCCAAGGTTTTTGGTAGGGAGCCATTCCCTCTTCTCCAAGCCTTTTATGCACCGCATCGTTCACAGATTCCCAGTCAAATCGATTTTCTGGGTGATACCAAGAAATCATGAACCGAACATCTTTGGATTCACCTGGGGCAAGAGACACGCGTGATGCTAAAAGACCATGGTCAAAGAGGGTGGGATGATCCGTTGCCTCACGCTTTTTGGGATCATACTGTCTATCCTGAAATGCGCCAGATCGCATGAGGTCATTCCAATACACCTCAAGAGAATCAAACCAACTTCCACGGTAGAGATACTGTTGCCAGGACACATCTTTGGCATCAGTGGAAACACAAATATTGCCTGCTCTGTAATCTCCCGGAATGGGATCAAGTCCCTCCATCAAGATTCCTGTAACGCCATCTTTCTGCACAAGGCGATTTTGAACCACACCATGATAGGGATTCGCCAAGACAGAGGTGAGAGTATAATCCAGAGTTTTATCCGTTGTATTGGTAATCTGGAAAACAAAAAAAGCTCCAGGAATACTGGAATCATCTTCTTGGTGAGGGATGAAAGGATTAAAAGCCTTCATGGTCACTGAACCAGGAAAAATTTCCTCATTAAATCCCAATTCTGCAACAGGAAATTTCCCTTCAAATGTGTTGCGGGCAAAATGGGGCATTCCTGAAAGTGTTTGGCGCATGGGTCCCCAGCCAAATCCCTCATAGAAATGCGGTGTCCCTAAAGGTCCCTCAAAAGGAGGTTGCAAATCTCCATTCAAAACTCTGGCTTCAACAACTTCATTTCCATCTTCTGCTTTGATGGAGAAGTGACTCAAACCATTGAACTGTCCCTTCCCAGGTCGATTGAAAATCTCCCAGTCAATCAGGCGGCCATTTCCGCCAAGACCAATGCTCCCACTTCCAATTCCTCCTAAAGGAAAAGAAATGCATTGTTGATGTTCATCTGAATAATGGAATCCGTTTCGCATGGACAGATCACCTTCACGTTATGGTTGGTAGCAATGCCTACAGCATCAGCCTCTTTTCATAACGGGAGAACATCGGATTCCGATACCCTTTTTTTAAAGACTTCCCTCTCTTCGAATCATCATTTTTTCATATATGAATGCGAAGTCTTCAGAATTTCATTTTTTCAAAGAATCATGGACCTTTTCATCGTGATAACCAAAATGTTCCCTGAGCATCAAACATTCGTGAATTCAACGAAGAGAGATGATCGAAATCGAAAAGGAAACATGTTTACGCCATGATGCAGAATCACGTTCAGGAAAAATCATGGTTTGATCAAAGTGGAAAATCTGCCCGAGCTCTTCGTTTTTGCCCGAGCAAGAGATTCTTATGGATTCTTTTTTGTGGGTATTCGAAGAAGAAATGCGGCTCCACCAAGAAGGGATGATTCTTCACAGGTCATTTTTCCCCCATGCGTTTTGGCAATCTGCTGACATATGGCCAATCCTAAACCACTTCCTCCCGAATCCCGGCTACGGGATGCATCCAATCGATAATATCGATCAAAAACTCGTTCACGTTCTTCTTGAGGTACACCAGCCCCATCATCTTCCACACAAAAAACCAATTCGGAATCTTCATTCCAGGCTCTCACCAAGATTCGATTCCGAGCATGTCGTTGGGCATTGGAAAGAAGATTGGTCAGAAGACGATGAATCTGCATCCGACTTCCCATGAAACTAACAACGTGATCTTCCACTTGAGCCTCAATGGACAAACCAGATCGATGAATCGCAGGCAAAGCCGCATCCACAGCATTACCAACCACGAGGCTTGGTGAGAGACTTTCTTGGGTTGACTTGAAATCATCCGATTCCAGGGAAGCCAAGGTTCTCAACTCACCAACAAGATGAGTGAGCCGATCAGCCTCTGAAGCAAGGGCCTCCAAAGATTCCCCATTGAGAGGATAAACTCCAGCCTCCATCATCTCTATCCGAGCCCTGATTAGACTTACTGGAGTTCGAAGTTCATGAGCCGCATCGGCAATCATGCGTTTCTGTTGGCGATCGGCAAGCTCAAGAGAGCTGACCATGGTGTTAAATCCCTTTCCCAATTCTCCAAATTCATCTCGGCGTTGATCAGGAACACGCACTTGGAAGTCTCCTTCACCAACGCCCTTTGCTGCTTGATTGAGGTGCCGAATAGGCTGAACAATATGGCGTGTTAATAGAAGTCCCATAATCATGGCAAGAATCATGATGAGTCCAGCCGTGTACCAGGCTTGTTTCCCTGCCTCACGAAAGGCATTGCGTTCGATGGAAAGGGGAAGTTCCGGAATCATGCGGCCAACATAGATTTTTCCAACCTCAATTCCATTATAGAGAATGATCTCACCAGCATTGTCTATAGGACAGTACTTTTGCTCTGAATATCCGGCTGTATTGAGAAGAATCTCTCCCTCAAGATCTGTAATGATGACTCGGTCAAGAATTTGTCCAAAGGTTATGCGAGAAGGGAGATTCTCCTCACTGCTGCTCATCCAAGTATCCATCCAATGCTGATCATCTCCAGAATCAGATCGACGCATTTTCATCATTGGCATCATCTTGTTCCGAACCGTATCATGAGAATCCCACCGAAAATCCCCAATTCTCCCTAGGGCCTCAGGTAACTCCACCACCTCACCTTGAGCACTTTTCTGGGCCCAAGGTCCCAGCACCAATGCCAATTGACGTGCCCGTCCCAAATCCCGCTGCATGGAGATGGTATCAAAGCGCAAACGGTTCAAGCGGTTTCCTGTTGCAACCGCCACAGAGACCGAGGCCAAAACAATGAGTGCAAAAGCCGTGAGAATTTTTACCTTGAGGGGTACACGAAGACGTCTACTCACTGGGAACCTTCTCTTCTGCAAGACGGTATCCAACACCTCGAACGGTCATCAAATACCGCGGATGATCCCGATCCGGTTCTAAGGCTTTCCGGATGTTCTTGATATGGACATCAATGGTGCGTTCATATCCTTCCCAGGCAATATCTTGAAAGAACTCCAGGATTTCAGTGCGGGTAAAGACACGGCCAGGATTCAACATAAAGCCTTTTAAGATGTCAAATTGAACTGCAGTCAATTCAACAGGAGACCCCTCTCGTTCAACCCACCGCCGTTCAAGATCCATATGCAAATCTCCCACCTGAAGTTTTTTTGGTTGGGAATCCGCATCATTGGCAGGAGTTGATGGATTCACACGTCGCATGACCGTACGAATACGTGCAGCCACTTCTTTGAGACTAAATGGTTTTGTGATGTAATCATCAGCACCAAGTTCAAGCCCAATGAGAGTATCCGATTCTTCTACCATCGCTGTCATAAATATGACTGGAACGTTCGAAGATTCACGAATGCGCCTCATCACATCCAAACCATCCAAGCCAGGCATCATGATATCAAGGAGGATGAAATCGGGTTGATGATCCCGGAACAATTCCAAGGCTTGGGTGCCATTTTCCGCTCCAAGAGTCTCCCAGCCTAAGGACTCCAAATAGTCCCGAACCATTTTGTTCAACTGAACTTCATCTTCAACCACCAGTATGGTCATTTCATCCCTCCTCAAGAACTTATATTTTATGTGTTTTTCTGCAATAGGGGGACACCCCTACTTCAACACAGCTGGTCGCAATTTTTCTGCAACACAAAATGTTCATTGTCAAAACAATGAACATTTTGATAAAGCATAATATTGCTCCAAGAATAAAGACTCCGAGGGAGGCTAGACTCCCTCAGAGTGCATTAGAGTTCTACTGGGCTGCAGCCTCATCAGCAGGAACATCACTGTTGTAGAAAGTGCAGACAGAAGAGAATCCACGTCCTCCACCAAATCCTCCATTGCCTCTCATTCCACGGTGATCCCGTTTATTCCAGCGCCCCCCCATGGCTCCGCCATTCTGACCACGTGCAGAACGAATGCCATCCCAGTCTGGTTCTAAGGTTTCACCATCCACAGTGGCAGAGAACACCATCATGTGAACAGGAGACATTGGAGAAGGGAGAACTTCTGCTGTGATGGCGGCGCCATCGGCAGGAATCTGCTCATCTGTCAAAGGGAACTTAATCATCAGGTACACCATATCACCATTGGCAGTTTCTACTGCGGGGTACAAGCCATCAACAAGCTCAAAGGTACCTTCCAATGTTTCCGTCTCCAGATCTTCCACATTCCAGGCTCCTGCCATTCCACCATGTCCGGCATAACCTGATCCACGGCTCCAATCACCATCTGCTTGTGCTCGGGGACTTCCATTTCTCCAAGCTCGCTGCGCTGCTTGGTCCACATCCTGGTTTTCTGAATTGCCTGCGGCAAAAAGTGAGCTTGCGGCCAACGCTAATGTCATCATCATCAATGTTCGTTTCATTTCGAATCTCCTTGTGTTCGTTGCTGATGAAGCAAATATGGCGGGAAACTATGAACCGGACATGAACCATCACTGTTTTAAACGCAAATAAATAAATAAGTATATTCACATAAGTCAATATTCTAAAAAGTTGTCTAAACCTGAATAGACACAATGCTTGCTACTGTTGTGGAGCTCTTCCCCTCTTTCAATGGGAAGCTGGGAATATTTGTTGACAAGAAAGTTGATCCTGTTATTATTTCATTCATTGAATTAATTATTCATGGAGGAAATCTATGCTGAAATTGACCCATCGTGGAGCTTGGCTCCTGATCGCCTTGACGGTTCTGGCCATTCCTGGGCTCTTTGCCAATGGAGAGAAAGAAGAAGAAAGTGATAGCGTCACTCTCACCACCTACTTCCAGATTGATCCTGCCAATCCCCAGCAGGAAGGCTATGTCAAAATGCTGGAAGCCTTTGAAGCCAGTCGTCCTGACATCACTTTTGAACACGAGTATGCCACTGGAGAAGCTTTCCACCAGAAATTCCAAGCCATGGTCGCTTCCCGTCAACTTCCTGACATGTTCACCACCTACGTGGGCAAACGAACGGCCTATGTGACAGAAACTGGAAATGCCATGGATCTGCGCTCTTTCCTCACCGATGATTTCATGGGCCATTTCAGTTCCGCGACATTTGAAGCTCAGGGACCAGAGGGAGAGATTTACACCATTCCTCCTTCTATGGCGGTTTGCCATGCCATGTATGCCAACACAGCCATTCTGGATGAAGTAGGACTCAAACCTGCTGAAACCTATGAAGAATTGCTGGCTCAAGTGGCACCATTGAAAGAAGCGGGATACTACACCGTTTCCATGGGCAATAAAGATCAGTGGGTTGTGAACTCCTGGTTGCTGAGTGCTTTTGTGGAACGCATGGGTGGAAAGGAATGGTTCAACAAGGCCATGGTTGGCGATGCATCCTTCACCGATACTCCCTTTGTCCGTTCCCTCGAATTTGTTGATGAAATGGTGAAAAAAGGTGTTTTCTCTCCTGGTGTGAATCAGATGTCTAACACAGAAGCAGACCAGGAATTCTACCAGCAGAAATCGGCGTACCTCATTGATGCCGGTTGGCGAACATCGGCCATGGTGAGCATTCTTCCCCAAGAACAACAGGATGCCATTCATATGATGGCCTTCCCTGCACTCCCTGGCGAAGTCTCTCCCAATTCCAGTGCGGCGGTTCCTTCGGAAGGCTTTGGTATGAATGCCAACCTAAAAGGGGCAAAAGCTCAAGCGGCCTTTGATTTCATTGCCTATTACACCGGCAAAGACGGCGCAACCATCCGTTTGAACCATGGTGAGATTCCCACCTTTGGATTGGATTACAGCAACTTTGACCTGCCTGCACTTCAGCTTCAGTACGCTGAGTATTCTCTGACTCATCCCATGGGATATGTCATTGATGCCAAGATGGATCCTGAAGGAATGGGCCTGCTGAACCCCGATCTTCAGGCCATGATGTTTGGCAACATCACTCCTGAAGAGGTAGCAGCTCGCTACGAAGCCTGGGTTGCTGAAAACGACAGCAATCGAATGTAATCGGAGTTCACCGTGTTAGAGAGTCGTCATAAGAAGTTCAGCTATTACGCCTTGCTTCTCCCTGCCCTCATCCTGTTCTTATTTGTCATCGTGTTTCCCATAGGGATGAGTGGAGTTCTCTCTCTCACACGGTGGAAGAACTATCAAATGCAAGGATTCGTTGGTCTTGCCAATTATGGAAAGATTCTGACCGATGCATCCTTTTTGAAAGCCCTGGGGAATAATGGGCAAATTGTGCTTATCAGTGTGTTTGGCCAGATTCCCCTGGGCATTCTTCTGGCCTACGTTTTGTTTCGAAAGTTTGTGAAGGGCGTGAAGTTTTTTGAAATGATGATCTTCTTGCCCATCACCATATCTTCTGTGGTTGTGGCCCTGCTCTGGAATCGAATCTTTTCCCCTGTGGGTGTATACACAGCCCTGGTACGTAGCATTTCTGGAAATCCTGATTATGTGATGCGCATCTCAGAAAGTCCTTACTTTGCCATGATTCCCATTCTCTTTGTTCTCCTTTGGATGCACACCAGTTTGTACATGGTGATGTTTTTAGCCAATATGCAAAGAATCCCCAAATCCTCCCTGGAAGCGGCACGGATTGATGGAGCAAAAGAGGGCACTATTCTTATCAAGATTGTTCTTCCCGCTCTGGCCAATGTGATTTTTACCAGTTCCATTTTTGCCATATCCGGGAGCCTCAAAAGCTTTGATTTGATTTTCGCCATGACCGGGGGAGGCCCGGTGGATTACACCAATGTGATGTCCATCTACCTCTATAAGCACACCTTTACCTACAACAACTATGGATACGGAAGTGCCGTATCTCTCATCATCGTGGCCCTTAGTGTGGGTCTCATTTCCTTTGGTCGGGGCATCTATGGCCACTTCCAGAAGAAATTTGACTAGGAGGATGGAATGAAAAATGATCTTTCTCATGGTATTCGCACCTTGGCCTATATTTTCCTGATTGCCTTTGCCTTCATCACCTTGATGCCATTGGCTTGGATGCTCTCATCTTCCTTCAAATTGCAGGGTGAAATCATGCTGCATCCCATGCGTCTTCCCCTCGAACCCACCATTCGAAACTACATGGAAGCCTGGCGCATTGGAAATATGGGACGTGCCTTCACCAACAGTGTCCTCTACTCAGGAATAGGAACTTTTGCCACAGTGTATCTTGCTGTGGCGGCCGCTTTTGCTCTCATGAAATTTGGCTATAAAAACTCAAAAGTGTTCTTCTCCATCTTTACCATGGGGCTTCTCATCACCGTGAATTCCGTCATTGCTCCGCTGTTCTTTATGGAAACACGCATTGGGTTATACAACACAGGAGCTGGTGTGGTGATTCCCTACATTGCCTTTGGCCTTCCAATGGCCGTTCTCCTGGCCTGCTCCTACGTGAAGGGAATTCCCGATACCCTCATTGAAGCCGCCGTCATTGACGGAGCCAACTACCTGCAGATTTTCTTTCGCATCATTGTCATTGTTGCCACACCTGTGGTGGCAACAATCACCATACTCACCTTCCTGAGAAACTGGAATGAATTCATACTTGTGTTCATTCTTACCTCAGGTGATCATATGCGAAGCCTGCCGGTTTCCATAAACTCTTTTGCCGGACGTCTCAATCAAGACTATGGCATGCAGCTTGCAGCCCTTGTGATTGGAACTCTTCCCATGATTCTCTTTTACCTCTTCGCCCATGAAGCGGTCATTCGAGGATTTGGAGAAGGGGCTCTCAAGGAATAATCGGCCAATAGGCCCAAAAAGGAAGAAACATGAGTCATCAATATACATTGGAAGTGTGTTTAGATTCTGCCGATTCGGTTCTCCAAGCCCAAGAAGCTGGCGCCCACCGAGTGGAACTCTGTGACAATCTTTTTGGTGGTGGAACCACCCCCAGCTTTGGAACCATCAAAGCAGCGCGTCGCATCGCATCTGACATCCTGGTCCATGTGATCATTCGCCCGCGTCCAGGCGATTTTTGCTATACAGATTTGGAATTTGAAGCCATGCGGGAGGACATCATCGCCTGTCGAGAAATTGGCATTGACGGTGTGGTGATTGGCATCCTCAAAAAAGATGGGTCTGTCGACAAAGAGCGTTGCGCCGCCCTTGTTCAAGCTGCAGGAGAAATGAATGTCACCTTCCACCGGGCCTTTGATGTTTCGGACAATCCCTTCCAGGCTTTAGAAGACATCATTACCGTTGGGTGCAATCGCATTCTTACCTCTGGGCAAGAATGCACCGTCATTGAAGGTGCCCCTCTGATTCAGCAACTGATTGAGAAGGCCGGAAACCGACTCACCATCATGCCAGGAGGAGACATCACTGAACGGAATCTCACCCGCATCGTCCAGGCCACTGGTGCACAAGAATTCCATATGAACCTGGATCATGTTGTTGAAAGTACGATGAACCACCGTGCTGAACATATTCCCATGGGAGGACTGCTCCGCATGCCAGAATTTCTCAACGCTTACACCAGTCCGCATCGTGTGAAAACCATTCTCTCAGGATTGAATCCCTCGTGAATTCCAAGAACTCCCGTGCCCCAGGAAAAATGAAGATTGTTGGAAACAGCAACTTTCAAAAAGCCGCAAATACTTCTCTCATTCTGAATTACCTGCGGCATGTGGAGAGCACCAGCAGAAGTGAAATGGCCCAGAAACTGGGGCTTCAACCCTCCACCGTTACCTACATTGTGGAACGGTTGGAAAAAGGGGGAATCCTACGCACCTGCGCCCCCCCTGATACCCTTCCCCATAAAAGTGGGCGAAAACCTGTGGGGATTGGTCTCAATCCCCAATTTGGCCAGGTCATTGGCCTTGATCTTCAGGCCGACTATTATCATGCCATCATCACAGACATACGCGGTGTTGAAATCACATCCCGAAGAGCATCCCTTTCCCCAAAACTCACCACCATCCAAGACCGGCTCCTTGCCGCAGTGGAAGATCTTCACCCGGCTCTGGATTCTCAAGTCCAAGTTCTGGGTATGGGATTGGCTCTGCCAGGAGTCGTAGACAGCAATCAGCGCATTGTCAAAGATTGCTGGACCCACAGCCTTCTCAACTACAGTTTGGGGGAATTTCTCGATTCCCAATTCACTTTTCCAGTGGTGGTAGAGAATGATGCCAATTGCTGTGCCCGCCACATTCAGTGGTCCACTGAAGAATCCGAACATGAGGATTGCCTCTATCTCCTTTCCAAATTCCATGATCGGCGTCACCTACCTCCCAATGTGCCACCGATTGGTATTGGACTTGGATTGATTCTTGGTGGAAAACTCCACACCGGTAGCAGTCATGAAGCCGGAGAATATCAGAGTGTGCACACACCTGATTCTCGAGTGGCCCATTGGCAGCTGTCCTTGGAAAACAATGAGCTTGATCACCTCAACCAAGATGAGGAAGTTCGCCAACGAGTGGTCACAGAACTTTTGGGAAACATGCTCTTTCTCATGCGTATTCTCAATCCCCGGGTTCTTCATATTGGAGGCAACATCGGTGAATGGGGAGCACTCATTCAAAAAAGCCTTGAAACAGAATATCAGGAAGGATGGCGTCCGCTTAAGGAACAAGGTTGCCGAATCGTTCCTCAGGGCAACTCGTCTTCCCATCCGGCCCATGGCGCCGCAGCCTGTCTTCTTGAAACTTTGTACGCCATTCCCCAGGTAGGACAGCCTGGACCAGAACGTCGTATTTGGAATCGATTGCTCGGCAATCTCTTTGATTCTTTGGATTAAATCGACCCCGCCCTGACCGGGCGTGGGTGGAATGCCGGTCAGGCATTTGAAACAAGAGGTAAAACTATGAGTAAACGTGTTCTTGTTGCAGCACTGCATCATGAATCCAACAGCTTCAATCCCATCATCGCCGATGAAAAAGATTTCTCCATTGCGAAAGGAGAGGAGATCTTCCAGCGTCTGAGGCCCAATGACAGCCTTTCTGGTATTGTGTACACACTCTTGGGAATGGGTTGGGATGTGGTCCCCCTGCTCTCTGCCCGGGCTGTTCCCAATGGAGAAGTCTCATCACGTCTCTATACTGAACTGAAAACAGATTTGCTGAGCCGAGCCAAAGACGCTCAAGATCAGGCCCCTGTGGATGCCCTTGTACTCTCTCTCCATGGATCCATGCGTGTGGAGAATCTTGGGGAGGCGGAAGGCGATATGTTGAAAGCCCTGCGTGAACTATTTCCCCAGATTCCGATTCTCTGTTCCTTAGACATGCATGCCACCATGACCAAGGACATGCATCAATTGGCCAATGGCTATGTGGGTTATAAATGCGCTCCGCACATTGATTGCTCTGAAACAGGAGCCCATGCTGCTCGAATGGCCATTGAAGCCTTAGAGCACGGAGCACAGCCCTACTCCGCTTGGTGCTCCATTCCCATGGTGATTGCAGGAGAGAAATCCGAAACCACCACAGAACCCATGGTGACCCTGATTGCGGAACTGAGAAAAACAGAAAAAAAGCATGGAATCATGGCGGCATCTTTCCTGATGGGATTTCCCTGGGCCAACCACTCAGGCCATGGAGTATCGGCCTATGTGGTGAGTGATGGGAATCCAGAATTGGCCCAGGCTGAAGCCAAACGCCTTGCCGATTTATTCTGGAGCTATCGGCATGAATTTGTTTTTCATACAGAAACTCATGGGAACATCAAAGCCATAGACCGATGCTTTGAAGAAGTAAACGCTGGAAATACACCGGTCTATCTTTCCGATTCTGGAGATAATCCCACCGCTGGATCCTCTGGCGATGTCACCGGATTGCTGGTGGATTTGATGAATCATCCCAAAACAACCGATTGTCCCATCCCCCCTCTTTTCGGAGGAATTTATGATCCTCCCGCTGTTCAACACTGCATGAATCATATTGGAGAACGGATTTCTCTGGAATTTGGCGCTCTGTTTGATACAAAGAACAATCAGCGACTTTCGTGTGATGTGGAGGTTTTAGCAACCGTTAAAAAATGGGGGGATTTTGAAGCCGACATGGCCTTGATCCGTGTCCAAAATGTGGATGTTGTTTTGGTATCCAAGCACATAGGCTACATCGATCCAGAAATGTTCCGCGTTCTTGGAGCAAATCCAGCAGAACGCGATGTGGTGGTGTGCAAACTGGGCTATCTCACCGATCCCCAACGAAAGGTGGCTCAGAAATCCATCATGGCCCTCAGCTCAGGAAGCACCAATGAGGCTTTAGAGACACTTCCCTATGAGGAAATCAATCGGCCCATTTATCCCCTTGATCAAGAAATGGAATTTAAGGCCCAAGTCGTACAGGTCCAATAGCTCCAGAATCCCAAGGAGGTTTGAGCCTCCTTGGGATCGATCTATGTTCTTTGGGCATTCAGCTCGTCAAGGACCTGAAAGAGAGCCTGTGTGCCATTCCGCTCCATCCCACGCCCCACAGCAGCCCGATAAAACGACTCCACCAAGGAGAGTCCAGGAAGAGAAATCCCCATTTTTCTGGATTCCTCCAAGGCAATTCCCATGTCCTTCATGTAGTGCATGATCATGAATCCTGGTTCCATATCATTCTTGGCAATTCGTCTGCCCAGATTATTCAAACTCCATGACCCAGCAGCTCCACTGCCAATCACATCAATCAAAGCATCCAATTCCAATCCGGCTCGACGCCCATAGAGAAGAGATTCCACCGTTCCAATCATGGTGCCTGCAATCGCAATCTGGTTGGCCATCTTGGTATGCTGACCACTCCCGGCAGGTCCCATCAAGGAAATGGTTTTTCCCATGATTTCAAAAAGGGGGATCACAGCAGAATAGGCATTCGTATCTCCTCCCACCATGATGGCCAGCCGGGCCTCTTGAGCCCCCACATCACCACCAGATACCGGTGCATCCAGTGCCCAAGCCCCACGAGCTTGAGCCGCCTCAGCAATCTGCTTTGCAAGTTCAGGACTGCTCGTGGTCATATCAATCGCCACGGATCCTGGGGAAAGTCGAGAAAGGATTCCATCCTCTCCAAAGTAAACCGATTCCACATCGGAGGGATAACCAACAATGGAAAACACGGCATCCGCCCCTTCTGCCGCAAGAGCAGGGGATGCGGCCCATTGAGCCCCTTTTTGGAGGAGAGCAGAGGCTTTTTCCTTGGTTCGGTTATACACAGTCACATCATGGCCAGCATCCATCAGATGAGCACACATACTGGCTCCCATAATGCCGGTCCCTATCCATCCAATTCTCATATCCACTCTCCGCTCAAAAAAACGCTCTTTGCACCTACCAACCAATCCTTTGAAGAATTCATTGGATCAGAACCCATGCAATGCCCCATCCTAACAAATCCCGCAAAGAAGGTCTAAAAATTGCTAGAATCTCAACCTCAGCATCTCCCTGTTAAAGGCTGTTCAAGCTCTTCAGGGAATACTAGGATGAACCCATGACTGAATTGGGCTATTATCGTATTGCTACGGCCGTACCGGCTGTTCGACCTGCCGCCATTGAAGAAAATGCTGAGGCCATCATCCGTTCCTTTCTCACTGCCAGTGATCAAGGTGCTGATTTGGTACTCTTCCCGGAATTGGCCATCACAGGATACACCTGTGGAGATCTCTTCTATCAGTCACCTCTTCTGGAAGCGGCGGAAAAAGCCCTTTCAAAAATTGTTGAGGCAACAGGAGCCCGTTCCTCTCTTTTGGTTCTTGGCCTACCTTTAACCCGTCGGGGAAAACTCTTTAACACCGCTGTTGTGGTTCGTGGTGGTACAGAGATTCTTGGTGTTGTTCCAAAAACATACATACCCGATTCCGGGGAGTTCTATGAGAACCGTTGGTTTGCCTCAGCCAATGAAGCCGATTTTGACCATGTCACCATTGCTGGTCAGCGAGTTCCCTTTGGTACCAACCTCATTTTTCGTCATGAAGAGGAACGACGAAGTACCTTTGCCGTCGAAATCTGTGAAGATCTCTGGGGCCCCATGCCCCCTTCCTCCCGCCATGCCGTTGCTGGAGCGCAAATCCTTCTCAATCTCTCGGCAAGCAATGAAACCGCGGGAAAAGCCGATTACCGTCGGGATTTAGTCCGACAACAGTCGGCTCGTTGCAATGCAGCTTATGCCTATGTTTCAGCAGGCAGTGGAGAGTCCACAACCGACACCGTGTTTGGTGGCCATGCCATGATTGGTGAGAATGGCCGAATCCTAGCAGAAACCCCCATTCTCTCAGAGGGCTCACAACTGGCCATGGCGGATGTGGACCTTGAGCTTCTTGATAAGGAAAGACGCGTTGCCCGGGCCTTTGGTTCCACAGCCACTCAAGAATTAACCCAAAAAGACTACCGGACCATCTGGTATACTGGACGACTCCAAAAATCCCAACGGGAAAAACTTCTCCGCCCCGTCGAAAAAGACCCATTCATTCCTTCCAACCCTACCACTCGTCTCCAACGCTGTGAGGAAATTTTCACCATTCAAGCCACTGGATTGGCCACCCGCTTGGAGCGCACAGGAATCAAGAATGCCATCATCGGAATCTCAGGAGGATTGGACTCAACTTTAGCACTTCTGGTTGTGGCCAAGGCTTTTGAACGACTGGCCCTTGCACCAGAAGGAATTCAAGCTTTCACTATGCCCGGTTTTGGGACCACCGATCGCACCTTAAACAATGCTAAGGAGCTTTGTGAAGGTTTAGGAGTTCACCTTAAAACCGTGGATATTCGTCCAGCATGTGAGGTTCAACTCAACGATCTTGGACATTCAGGAGAACCCAGTGATGTGGCCTATGAAAACGTTCAGGCGCGTTACAGAACGGCCATACTGATGAATGCAGCCAACATGGCCCGAGGGTTGGTGATTGGAACGGGAGATCTTTCCGAATTGGCCTTGGGGTGGTGCACCTACAATGGAGACCATATGTCCATGTATGCCGTGAACACCGGGGTTCCCAAAACACTTGTCCGCCACCTGATTGCCTGGAGCGCAGAAACATGGGCCTCTCAGGATGTGGCTCGAGTACTGCAGGATATCTTGGAGACTCCCGTCTCCCCAGAACTCCTCCCCCCGGGGAAGAATGGAGAAATCATTCAAAAGACAGAGGATACAGTGGGTCCCTACGAGCTCCATGATTTCTTTCTCTACAATTTTCTCCGTCATGGATTTGGACCGCAGAAGATTCTGATGCTTGCGGAACGGGCTTTTGAGGGTTTGTATTCAAGAAAGATTCTTCTTCAGTGGCTCACAATGTTCTACAAACGCTTCTTCTCCCAGCAGTTCAAACGTTCCTGCCTTCCTGATGGGCCCAAAGTAGGAAGCATTGCACTTTCGCCTCGTGGTGATTGGCGCATGCCTTCTGATGCCAGCGCAGAACTCTGGCTGAAAGAACTGGAGAAGTTATAAAACCCTATAAATTCTGTGGCTCAGTTTTTCGGAATACCCATGTTTCTGATTTGAGCCACATGGTAACTGTCATGGGTGGCCATCCAGCCAATGGCCTCCCCCACCTTACAATCCCAAGAAGGTATGAGACGGTCCATATCGGCTTCATTCACATCCAAGAGAATCTTGAGATACGCATCATGAATGGCATCACTCTCAAGCAGAGTTTTGTCCCAAGCCTCTTGGTTGGCAGGCTCTGGTAGAGCAGGGAAGCTTTTCTTCTCGTAGGAAAAAGGAGCATTCCCTCCAAGTTCACAAAGCAAAGTCCATTTCCAATACATGTTATGGAGCACCACAGACCAAACCGTAAACTTTTCAAACGTTTCTGTTGAACAAACTTGCTCCAGGGAATAAAGACCCAAAGTTTCACGAAAGCTCTTTCCGTTCCAACTTTTTCCACGATACTCCGTGTCTGTGAGTCTTGCGAGCCATGCCACACTTGCGTCCATATGCCCCCCTGATGGTATGAAATAGAGATTCAACAATCACGCATAAATTCGTTCTGCAAAAATTAATTTTCCTCTCACATACTAATAGTAATGCACATCCCAAATTCCTGGGAAAATTACCGTAATGCCCCATGACAATTTTTGAATTTTTTCCCACTCAAGCATGGGCAGGGATCATTTCTCCCCACCTCTGAACCTTGAGGGATCCGGAAAAACGAACGAAATTCGGATGCATGCCGACGTGCTCTATGGGCCGCACCCATGGCTTGAAAAATGGGGGAGGTGTGCGCATAGATGGATTTATACCCTTCACAAAGCCAGTTGAGAGCACCACCATCACCGACTAACAAGCGGTTTTTTGGACATCCACCACGGCATAAAAACAAATACGAACAATTTTGGCATTCCTGGGGAAGATCATCCCGCTTTGCTAATCCAAAATTCACCTGTTTTTTTGACATCACCAAATCTTCAAGAGGTTGGTCCATGAGATTCCCCAAATGATGGGAGGGAAAAACATAGTGATCACAACTATAAACATCCCCTGAATGCTCAATCGCCATGGCATTCCCACAGGTTTCTGAATGCACACAAAAACTGGCGGGATAGCCCTGATGAAGTCCAAAGAACATATCAAAATGGGACACAAAGACCTCACCAATATCATGCCGAACCCAGGAGTCAAACACTCCTGTCATAAAATATCCCCAAGCTTGAGGGCTCACAGTTCGCTCACTCACTCCTGTGTGAGACAAGAGAGATTTCCATGCTTGTTGATCCGCTTTGGTGACTCGTTCCCCCGGTTTCCGATGCTCACGCTCGACAATAGGGATGAATTGCATGAATCGGGAACCAATGCTTTTGAGAAAGTCGTAAACTTTCTGAGGGTGCAGTGCATTATCCGATTGCACAACCGTGAGGGTATTGAATTCACACTGGGCCTCAACAAGGGCCTCCACTCCCCGCATCACACTCGAAAAACTTCCTTCACCATCCGCATCGTGCCGAAATCGATTGTGAAGTTCTTCCGGACCATCCACACTCACACCCAAGAGAAAGTCATTCTGAGCAAACCATCGGGCTCGTTCAGGTGTAATGAGCGTTCCATTGGTTTGAAAAGCATTACGCACTCGCATCCCTGGACGGGCGTAACGCTTCTGAAGTTCTACTGCTTGTTCATAAAATGATGTCGGCAATAAAGCCGGTTCCCCCCCCTGCCATGCAAAAATCACCTCTTGAGTGCCCTCAGGTTGAGCCTGAATATACTGCTGAATGAACGCTTCCAGCACTTCGTCCTTCATCACAAAATCCGAACGGCGTTCCTTTGAAAACAGCTCTTCCTTCGAAAGATAAAAACAGTATTCACAGCGCAGGTTGCAGAGAGGGCCAATGGGCTTGGCCATCAGGTGAAAAGGACGAGAAACAGTCATGTGCGCAGTCTATCGGAAAATCAAGAGTTCTGGGAGCAAAATGGCCAGCCATTCCTCAAAACATCGCACCATCATCCACCGCCATTGAACTCTCCAGCACAACATCATCTTCTCTTGCCATACCTTTCATCATCACCCAGTTGATATATTCAACTTCTAGAAAGAACCATTCATAACCAGGGATGACATGATCGTCAAAATTCGTCTTTAAATACGTTATTCGCATATATATGTTATTATTTTACGTTTTTCGTTTATTCATCCTTGACTTCTCCGGTATGCATAAACACAATAGCCAACAAATGAAAGAAAGGAGGCCACGATGAACATTGGAGTCGTGAAAGAAATCAAAACCCATGAGTACCGAGTTGGTATGACCCCAGCCGATGCCAAAGCCTATGCCGCCCGAGGACACCGCGTTTTTATCGAAAAAGATGCCGGTCGACATGCTGGATTTCCAGATGAATTGTATGTTGCCGCTGGTGCCCAAATCCTCTCTGACAAGCAAAAACTTTTTGATGATTCACAGATGATTGTGAAAGTGAAAGAACCCCAGGCATCCGAGTATCCTCTCTTTCATGAAGGTCAAATTCTATACACGTATCTCCATTTGGCTGCCGAACCGGAACTCACCAAAGCTCTTTTGGCCTCCAAAGTCAAATCTGTAGCCTATGAAACCATTGAAGATCACCAGTCCCTCCCCTGTCTGGTTCCCATGAGTGAAATTGCCGGTCGGCTCTCGGTCCAAGAAGGTGCAAAATACCTTGAGAAACAGTTCGGAGGCCGTGGAATCCTTCTTGGGGGAGTTCCCGGAGTACGAAGGGGACGCATTGCCATCATTGGTGGAGGTGTAGTAGGAACCAATGCCGCCAAAATCGCCGTGGGCATTGGAGCTGATGTCACCGTGCTGGATGTGAATGCCCGCCGTTTAGCCTATCTTGACGATATCTTTGGATCCTCCATTTCCACCCTCTACAGCACAGAAGCCAACATCGAACAAGCACTTGTGGAATCGGATTTGGTGATTGGAGCCGTCCTCATTCCTGGAGCTCGTGCCCCACGCCTTGTGCGGCGAGATCATCTCTCTTCCATGAAAGAGGGAGCTGTGGTGGTGGATGTGGCCGTGGATCAAGGTGGTTGTGTCGAAACCATCAAACCCACAACCCATGATGACCCGGTGTATCAGATTGATGGTGTTGTGCATTATGGTGTGGCCAACATGCCTGGATCTGTGGCCCTGACCAGCACACTGGCCCTCACAGGAGCCACTCTTCCCTACGGCCTCTACCTTGCCAATAACGGCTTGGAACAGGCCGCGCTCAAGAGTCGACCCATTGCCACTGGAGTGAATACCTATAAGGGACACATCACCTGCCAGGGTGTTGCCGAAGCCTTTGACAAAGCCTATGTTCCTGTGGGAGAACTGCTGTAATGTCCAAGGAAGAACCCATGATTCTCGATGAAACGGATAAAGGTATTGTGGAGCATCTCCGTCAAGAACATGTTTCCAACACCGAACTGGCCCGAATTTTGGATGTGTCGGAAGGCACCATTCGGCAAAGGTTAAAACGTCTTCGAGAATCTGGGGTTCTGAAAGTAGCGGCAGGAATCGATCCGGATGCCTTAGAAAATCAGCAGGCAGCCATGATTGCTGTGAACGTGGGCAAAGCAACTCTTTTAGAATCCAAGGCCAAGGAAATTGCCCAATTGCCCCATGTCTTGGCCGTTTCCATTGTTTCTGGGCGCTATGATCTGATGGCAGAAGTACTGGTGGATTCCAACCATGGTCTCGTGGATTTCCTCACCGGAGAACTCTCGAAAATCACCGATATTTCGGCATCAGAAAGCTTTCTTCTTCTTAAAAGCTACGGGAAATATATTTAGGATTAAGTCGACCCCGCCGCCAGCGGCGGGGTTGGAACGAACTTCCAACACATAATGGCAAACAAAAGCATGCTTTTCGTTGTCCAAATACATATACTTTTGTAAAATAATCGTTATATTTTGACAATTAATTATAGAATGTCATTTTCCGGAGTTTACTATGCCAAAACGGCTTCTTATCCTAGCCATCCTTGCCCAAATCATTGGCCCCATCCTTGCCATCTGTCAACTCTACATCATCGGAACCATTTCTTCGCATGAATGGATATCTCTTCTTCTCCATCCCATTTCCCTCCTCTTTGCCTTTGGTGGGATCATTCTGAGTGCGGGGATCTTTCTTAGTCATATTAGAACCATTACTCGTGGTTTTGATGCTCATGGCACCCCTCTCATCGCTGCTCAGAAAGCCATTGTACGTCAGCAAAAACTCATTGTTACCATTCCCATTCTTTGCTCGGCTTTGGAATCTTTGTTGCTTTCGTTTTTGGCGCCAGAACTTCAAAACACACCCAATCTCCTCCTCATCATCCTCTCTCTTTCCATGACCTTTCTGGTGAGTTTGTATTTCAGCATCCGGCTGATTCAAGGACTGGAGAATTTTTCCAAAAGAATTCCGTTTTCTCAAGAACACCGTGCCTTAAGCTATCTCCCACGAACATTTATGGTCCAAACCTTTTCCATATTGGGTGCAGCCATGCTCAGTTTGGCCACGGCCTATGGAGCCTGGGAAACAGCGGATATCAACCAGTTCTTTCGCATCATCATCCCCACAGCCCTCGCGGCATCCATTCTTGCCATCACAGATAATTTTTTCTATGGGTTAGGGGTACGCCAGCGCCTCACCGCCATTCGTGATTTCACCAATGATTTATCCCATGGGAACTTGGCTGGTGCGGCTTTACCCACCTTAAATCGTGATGAATTTGGGGAACTCATTCATAGTTGCAATGAGACTCGGGAGAGTTTACGAGAATTGGCTGAAAGCCTTAAAGACTCGGTGGAAGCAACACGCCAAGCTGGTGTAGCGCTGGGAGGCATTTCTCATCGAACCGGAGAAGCCCTCACATCCATAGGATCAGAAGCTCTTCGTGTTGAAGAACAAACCGCTTCAATGGCCCAGGAAATGCAACGTTCTCAGCAACGATTGGTTTGCCTTAAATCCAACATCACCTCAGTGGCCTCGCATATTGAGGAACAAGCCAGCATGTCAGAGGAATCCACGGCCGCCCTATCCCAAATGCATGCCTCCATGACATCTATCCGTAGAATTGTGAGTCAACGTTTGCAAGCGGCCGAATCTCTACAGAATTCCAGCCGAATGGGAGGAGCCAATTTGGAAAAGACACTTGAGAATGTGGAATCCATCACCTCACGAGTCTCCACCATTACGGAGTTTTCCCAGCTGATTAGCTCTGTTGCTGATCAAACCAATCTGTTGGCCATGAATGCCGCCATTGAAGCCGCTCATGCGGGAGAATCAGGCCGAGGCTTTGCTGTGGTGGCCGATGAAATCCGTAAACTTGCAGAAAACACAGCGGAGAATTCACGTCGAATTCATGAAGCCGTGACAGCCATTGTGGAATCCGTGCATTCTTCTGCTCAGGCAGGAGAAGAGACCCATCGAATATTCCAAGGAATCGAACAGGAATCCATGGAGCTTGTCCACTCCTTAAAAGACATCGAAATGGGTGTGGAAGAACTCAATACTGGAACAACCCAAGTTCTTGATTCCATGACTGAACTTCGAGAACATTCCATTGGATTGAGAGATAATGCTGGAACCATGCAGATTGAAACAGATGCTATGGAAGATGTGGTACAGAAGCTTGGAACTGTTGCCAAGGATTCCTGGGCAGCAGGAACAGCCATCTCAAAAAATTCAGGTCATGCAAAAGAACTCAAGATTCAATTGCAAAGCTGCACTCAAAGAATCGAATCTGTATCACAGGTATTAGACGAGCAAATTAAACTCCTGCGAACCCAATAGAGTTCTTGCTGTTTCCATCCTATTTTATGGAGTGGGAACAGCATTTCCCCCCTTGCTTGGGAGCAAGAATCTCTAGGGTATGTTTTGGATTTTCTGATTTTGAGTTTTTTGTTCTGTAAGAAAATTGGCAAACTTCTGATCAGACTCAAGGATATGATTCTTTAACCAAGAAAAGAGAAATCCCTCCACTTCTGTGGAAAAAACATAGTTTCGTTCTTTGTTGAGACGAAGAACTTTTTCACTGAGTCGCCGATGTTCCTCTTTATGAGCCTCTTTCTGAGGATAATTGTATTGAGAATGAAGGGCTTCTTCATTCTCAAAATGTTCTGCTGTATAGGAGATGAGACGGTCAAATATTCGAGATAGGTGTGAAGGGCTCAGATTGGACTTGACCGCTCGAACAAATTCCGAAGTAATTTCAAACAGTTTTCGATGCTCTTCATCAATGGCTTTTACTCCCAAGAGATACGCTTCTGACCACTGAAAAAGATTTTCATCATGAGACTCATAATCCCCGTTCGCTTCATCAGATTGATGAAGCGTTTCTGCATCACGCATGAGAAGAAGAACGCGGTCCCCTTCCAGAATGGTGTCGTGTACTGGAGGATCCCTACGTGGGTGTTGTCCTGGTGTTTCAACACTGAGCACCCGTAATGCACCAGTTCGAGAAAGAAGATTCTTGATTTGAAGTCCATGGGTTTCATTGTTATAGATTCGCAAGCTGTGCCCCATCGCTCTTCCACCTGCCGATTCACCTGCCGATTCCTCCCGCCCTGCCATACGATCTTCAATGAGTCTGGCCACTTGGCGCCCCCCCATTTGCAAGGGATACACCACCCTATCGGCACCTGCCCGAAGCAATCGACTTTCCGCATCATCTTTATACCCACGAGCAATCACATAAAGTGATGGATTGAGCTCTTTAACAGCCAAGGTCACATACATGTTTGTGGAGTCATCACCAAGATCGGTCACCAAACCAGAAGCCCGTTCAATACCCGCTTCAATGAGAGTGGAATCATAGGTGGCTTCACCAATCACGGTGAGATATCGTCGCTGCTTAGCCCACTTTGCATAATCCTCTCGTTTTTCTACAACAACAAATGAAACACCAGCCTCATCAAGCTCTGAGCATATGGATGAACCAATTCCTCCAAAGCCACAAACAATGTAATGCCCTTTTAAACGGCCAATAATCTTATTCATTCGTGCTCCTCCAAAATACTGCTGGAAATGACTTTCTAAAAAAGCTTGAGCCAATTGGGATGCAAAAACGGCCGCAGCACCAATGCCAGCAAAAATAATGAAAATCGTGAAAACGCGTCCCCAAGAAGAAAGTGGAAGAGTTTCTCCAAACCCAACGGTTGTGATGGAGATTGCTGTCATGTAAAACCCATCTAATAAAGTCCATCCCTCTTCAATGAGGGGATAACCAAAGGTCCCAATCAATAGAATGAGTCCGATGAGGGCCAACATACGGAGAAGTCGAGTCCTCCCCATTTCTAATGTTCCGCCTCAATCACAGCCACAGCCTCATCACAATCACTCTGATCAACCAAGCCACAGTGGAGAAGTTGATGAAGAAGGTCATGCTTTGATTGGGAGGGGACCTGGGCCTGCATCATCTGGTGAAGATTGGTCCGTTCCATCAAAGCCTTTCGAAGAGTCTCCGCATTGATGGCTAAAATCAAACCTTCTTCCAGAAGCAAATCAATGGTTTGGAGTGCGAGTAAGAGTTTTTGAGGCAGAGTCACATCAATTTTTTGAAAGAGTTTTGTGATGAGAGAATTTTGCTTTTCTTCTTTTTGTTGCCCACTCAAAACACCGTTCTTTTGCATCATTTCCAATTTCCGTAATGGAGGTTCGAGAAGGGCAAACAGGTCAGAGGCCGTTCGTAACGCAGGTGTGCGCTCCCCACCCATGGCCGAGTAATGATTTCCAATCTTGCTATCTTCAGCCAAAATATGATCCGTAAGCCAATTCATGAGCAGATAGTAAAACTCAATGGGCTTATACGATTTTTGGGCTTTGAGTCTTTCCAGAACTTCACGAAGACGCCCAATCAATGTGGCATGCATCACTTTATGTGCATCCAGCTGAGGATAGTGGATACGTTGCATCAAGGCTTCTTCCGCCTCAAAGTGATAGCTGGCATACTTTACAAGAAAAATGAGGATACGACGCATTTCTTCCCAGATATCAAGATTTTCATCGGAAATGGCCGTTTTGAATCGCTCTATCAGCTTGAATAATTGCTTATGCTGCTCATCAATCTCTTTTACCCCAACAGAATAGTCATTATCCCAAACCATAAAGCACCTCTTTGTTTATTATTCGCAAACCTTCTTTCAATAATCAATGAACAAAGAAGAAAAGCGTTCTTCAAGAAGTGATGATTAAACTGAAAATTTCATGAACAAAAGAAGTGAATGGAAATGCAATGGATGAATCAAGAACCAGAAAAAAATGACACTCTCTCATTCATAAGAGAAAAACTCCCCCCCTGATAACCAAGAGATGAACGAATATATTGGGAGAGATCTTGAACCACCTCATCCATTGTTGGAGTGGAAGAATGAAGCTGCTCTTTCAGAGAGGTCACTCCGCGATTGGGATCAGAAATTCCACAAGGAACAATCCAATCAAAATGGGAAAGATTTGTGCAAACATTGAACGCAAAGCCATGAAAGGTGGTACGCTCTCTCAGAGCAATTCCAATGGCCGTAATTTTATCCATGTCAATCCAAACTCCTGTGTGTTGAAGATCATGTCGAGCGTGGATTCCCAAGGAAGACAAGTAAGATATAAAGGCTGATTCGAGGTTGGAAACAAATTGCTTTACCCGAAATCCATGCCCCTCAATCCCAGCAAAAATGTAACCAACCAACTGACCAGGCCCATGATAGGTGACTTCTCCCCCTCGTTCAGTATGAATCACCTCCACACCAACAGACTGAGGATCAATCCGAAGATTTCCTTCCTGTTTTTTCCGAATCCCCGTTGTAATCACAGGCGGATGCTCTAATAGCCACAGGGTATCCGGAATCTTATGGGCCACACGGGCAGAATGGAATTCTTTTTGCTGTTTAAGAGCTTCTGTATACGCCACCGGTTGAGGGGAGTAAACAACATCCAATTCCATACAACACCACCTTGAATGGTCCCATCCAAACCCTTGATCAGTATGCTCACCAAGGGTTGAGGAAAAGCGGATTCACAGCCACAAAAGAAGAGGAACCATCCTTAGGGTTCTCTGCCCGCTTGTGCCATGAACCGATACTTCACATCCTATTCTTTGATCTTCCAAAGAATGGCCAGAATGATGGTGTACCACACCAAGTCCTTCCACCAAAGCAAGGTGGTGACTCGGTCGATATTCCCACCCAATACGAGACTCATCACCATCACAGCAAGCCAAAACAGAAAGAGCCCAACTCGGAGAATACTATCCAATGTCCCAATCGAAACGATGCGACTCAAAAGAAGGAGAGCACCAGCCGAAATCTGAGCCACAGCAAGTATGATGGACACAGTATTCCCTTCACCACCAAAACTCCGACTAATCTTATGAGCCAAGCCACTCATTCCAGCAGTACTCCCCTGAAAGGAAAGAATCCCATCGAGTAAAAGAAATGCAGCCACCAGTACAACAAGTATGGATGTGATGTCAAAACGTCTGCGGGCCATGATTGCTCCCTTATTTTCATAATCTTAAGGTTCAGGGAATCGGCGTTACTTCCGTCATCCAACCAGAACCTATTCTCAAGATGAACCAACACAATGAATCGTCCTCAGGTTCTTTGCAAGGAGGATTTTTTCAGACGTTCTACCCAAGTCAAACATTCCGATCGATTCCTCCATGAACTTAAACTGCGACATCCTTCCAATGCCCTCCCATGAGAACACGAACATGTGAGTAGCCTGTGTCTTTTAACAAATCCTGTACGTCATCAAAAGAACAATCCAGAGCGGCCGGAGCATGAGCATCTGCGCTGTAGGTGACGGGAATCTCCATTTTTCGAGCAGCATGAAGAATAAACGGAGAAGGATAGGGATCATCCCGAAGACCTCGAGAAATGGCTCCTGTGTTGATTTCCAAAATCACACCACTTTTTGCCACAGCCTTCAGGGCCTCCATCGCCGCATGGGAATACCATGGTGACTTTTCATCAAAGTAGCGATTGTCTTGATTGCGTTTTTTGATCAAATCAAAATGCCCAAGAATATCAAATCCTCCCAGCTGGGCCAGTTCTGCGACACGGGCATAATAGGCTTCACACATCTGACGGACAGATCCCCCATGGATGTTTTCTAAAACCCATTCCAATCCTTCCACAGGTCCATCAATGCATCGGTACTCTGGGTCTTGATCAAGGCCCACTGTGCTATGTACAGAACCAATGCGATAATCCAAACCAAGGGAATCCCAGCGAGTATCACGTGGGCCCTGAGATCCTGGAATGTAATCAATCTCCAAACCTACATAGAGTTCAATATCCCCCTGATGCACCTGCTTGAGTCGTCGTCCTTCATCCAGATAAGCCCGTAAGCGCTCTTCAGAGAGACTCCATTCATTTGCTAGGGCAATGGGGGCATGGGAGGAAAAACCAAGGGCTTGAAACCCTTTATCCTTAGCAGCTTGCACATAGTCTTCCATGAGTCCAGTGCCATCACAAAAGGCATTGTGGGTGTGGTAGTTCGTTCGAATCATGATGCTACAACTATAGGTGATGGAAGAAATGAGGAAAAGAACTCCCATCATCCCCTCCTCCCTGAAGAGGGTTTTCTCAGACCCCCAGAAAAATGGCATAATAGAGAAGCTTCCAATCCCGGCATTCTTATGGGGAATCCATTGAGAATGCCAGTAAAAACATCATCTCATGCAATACATAAGGAGAAATACATGAAAGGTGTGATTTCCATCCAGTCTCATGTTGTTTACGGCCATGCAGGGAATAGCTCCGCCGTTTTCCCTCTTCAGAGAATGGGTTTTGAAACCTGGCCCATCCATACCGTCCAATTCTCAAATCACACACAGTACCCAGAAGGTTGGAAAGGACGAGCCTTTGGTGCGGAGGATATTCGAGATCTTATTGATGGCATCCAAGGTATTGGGAAATTGAAAGATTGCAGTGCCGTGGTAACCGGTTATCAAGGAAGTGCAGATCAATGCTCTGCTGTCCTCGATGCCGTCACAGCCGTGAAAACCGCCAATCCTCAGGCCCTCTATGTTTGTGATCCTGTCATGGGAGCCCCAGATAAAGGCTGCATTGTGGCTCCTGGAATTGCCGAACGACTGGTGAAAGATGTTATGCCCCAGGCCGATGTCATTGTGCCAAACCAGTTTGAGCTGTCTCAGTTTACCCAAATGGAAATCAACAGCCTGGAAGATGCGGTTCAAGCCTGCCAGAAGGCCCGAGAAAAAGGTCCCAACATCGTTCTTGTGAAACATCTTCACAGCCTATCCAAAGACCAATTCTCCATGATGCTCTCCACACATGAAGGCTGTTTCCTTGTCCAAAGACCCCACCTGCCCTTCACCAGAGAGCCTGTGGGTATGGGAGATTTAATCTCGGCCCTTTTCACAGCAGGACTCCTTCAGGGCCGCTCACCGCAAGATGCCTTTGCCCATTGCAATGCCGCCGCCTATGCCGTACTCAAGGAAACTGCCGCTCAGAAGGAATGGGAACTTCAAACCGTGGCCGCCCAGGAATCCTTGGTGAATCCCCCAGAACGTTTCCCTGTGGAAAAAATCGGCTGAGTTCCCTTTCTTCCGTAGAAATCTATTGAATTCATTTCCCCTGGAAATTTCTCTGGGGAATCCTTAAATCGACCCCTTGAAAAAGTTCCTTTTTCAAGGGGTCTGCCCCCGAAAAGGAATCCTAAGACAAATTCTGAGCAATTCGCGTCCTGGAAGCAGAAAGGTTGGCTGATTATACTGAGGCCGTCTGGTGGGATGGACTACTCATATCTGCTATCCCAGGACAAGGAGCCGAAAATATGGAACTGCGCAGCGCAACAAGTCGCCATGGTCGGTTGATGGCCGGGGCCCGAGCCCTTTGGCGCGCCAATGGAATGACCGATCAACAAATGACCAAACCTCTCATTGCCATTGCCAATTCCTTCACACAGTTTGTTCCTGGCCACGTTCATCTTCATGATGTGGGACAACGTGTCAAAAAACGCATCGAAGAATCCGGCTGTTTTGCCGCAGAATTCAATACCATTGCTGTGGATGATGGCATTGCCATGGGACATGGAGGAATGCTCTATTCACTTCCCTCCCGGGAAATCATTGCTGACAGTGTGGAATACATGGTGAACGCCCATTGCGCCGATGCCCTGGTGTGCATCTCCAACTGTGACAAAATCACCCCAGGTATGCTCATGGCAGCCATGCGACTGAACATTCCCACCATTTTTGTCTCTGGCGGTCCCATGGAAGCCGGTCGCATGGGAGAGAAAAGCCTCGACTTGGTGGATGCCATGGTGATGGCTGGTGATGATTCTGTGGATGAATCCACCCTTGAGGCCGTCGAACGCTCGGCCTGTCCCACCTGTGGTTCCTGCAGTGGGATGTTCACAGCCAATTCCATGAACTGCCTAGTGGAGGCCTTAGGACTTGGGCTTCCTGGGAATGGAACCATTCTCGCTACCCACACAGAACGAGGAGAACTTTTTGATCGGGCCGCCGATCGTATTGTGGAACTGGCGCACCGTCGTTATGACTTGGATGATGGCACGGTGCTCCCCCAATCCATTGCAACAAAAGCTGCATTTAACAATGCCATGGCCTTGGACATTGCCATGGGTGGATCCACCAATACCATTCTCCACATTCTGGCCATTGCCCGTTCGGGAAACGTGGATTTCACATTGGACGATATTGATCAACTCAGTCGCCGCGTGCCATGTCTTTGTAAGGTGGCTCCCAACTCCGCCAAATACCATATTGAGGATGTTCACCGTGCTGGTGGGATTTTGGGAATACTGGGTGAGTTGGATCGTGGAGGTTTGCTGGATACAACGGTGCATCGTGTGGACGCTCCCACATTAAAAGAGGCCCTCCAGCAATGGGACATTGCCGGAGAGGCTGGTGAAGATGCCAAAGCACTCTACCGCGCAGCCCCTGGTGGAAAACGAAACCTTCACTTTGCCAGTCAAAACACACGCTACCTTGAAAATGATACGGATAGAACCTCCGGCTGCATCCGCCGTGTCGAAGAAGCCTATTCCAAAGATGGCGGATTGGCCGTTCTCTTTGGAAATCTGGCAGAAGATGGTGCCGTTGTAAAAACAGCTGGTGTGGATGAATCCATTCTCTGCTTTGAGGGTCCTGCCAAGGTCTTTGATTCTCAAGATGCTGCTGTGAAAGCCATTCTTGATGGAGACATTGTGGAAGGCGACGTGGTGGTGATTCGCTATGAGGGCCCCAAAGGTGGTCCTGGAATGCAGGAGATGCTCTACCCCACAAGCTACCTCAAATCACGAAAACTTGGTAAAGCCTGTGCTCTTCTCACCGATGGTCGCTTCTCTGGCGGAACATCAGGACTCTCCATTGGTCATGCCTCTCCTGAAGCGGCCGCTGGAGGAGCCATTGCTCTGGTCAAAGATGGGGATAGAATCGCGATTGATATTCCCAATCGTCGCCTCAATCTTCTCTTGGATGAAGAAGAACTTGCCCTTCGACGAGAAGAAGAGAATGAAAAAGGTGTGGACGGTTGGAAACCTGTAAGAGAACGAACCGTTTCTGATGCACTTCGAGCTTATGCTCATATGGCCACAAGTGCTGACAAAGGAGCAATTCGTTCCGTTCCGGAATAGAAATCCTCCTCATCATTCCCTATATTGATGGGGATGAGATGGAGAGATTCCCTACCAACAAAGATATTGGCCATCATGAGTTTGGTTATGGTGGCCTTCTTTGCCCTACTCTCAGGGGTCAGTTATCTCTTCCTTATGCCCACCTTCCAACAGCTGGATAATCAAGCAGCTCGTGCCGCTGTCAATCAAAATCTTGATTCCTTTGAATCTGAGCTCATGGACCTCCATCGAATTGCCAATGGACTCGTCCCCCTCCTGGAATCCATTACCCTGTCCTCAAATGACGTTCTCAGGATTATGGAAGTCAATGGACTGGATTTTTTTGCAATACCAAAATCCAGTGAAGCTTCCTCTCAAGGCACCGGTTGGCTCCTTGAGGAGGAAGGACTTCGCATCTTTGGTGATGTCTCCTACATCCTCAGAAATCTTCTCGAAAACCCATTAGAGAATGCCCCTAGCAATCATTGGGCCTTTCTTGAGGACAAGGCCAGAGACCGCCTCTTTGTCATCGCAAATAGTGAGAAAACAACCCAAAACCAAATGGTGATTGTGGGTCGTCGAGTTGAAGCCATGGCTCGACCCAATTTTATTCAGAGAGCAGATACGGCAATATCCTTTGAAGCCGCTAAAGCACAGCATGGACTTCCCATCGTTCATCCTTTTGATGAACGAGGAAATATGGTAATTGACAATTTCACCCCGGAAAAAATTCCCTTCACCATGAGCGATGGGAACTTAAAAACAGAATTTGTTGTGGAAGTACCCTATTTGGATCATGGCCTTAAGCTGAATTTTGAGCGGCCCGCCTACATCACCATCACAGGCATGACCCAACTGCATAAGCTCCTCATCACAGCCGCTTTGGTGTTTCTAGCCTTGCTGACCCTTGTGTACACCTGGAGCATCATTGTGGTCTCCCAACCTGTGAAGAAACTCATCCATAATCTGATGAGCTGGAATGGTTTTCAAATACCTGCCATAGGAGATCTTTTGAAACGAAAGGATGAAATTGGCATTCTTTCCAACACCTTCATCCTTATGGCAGAAGAGATTCGAGCCAAGACACGGGCTCTGGAAGATCAAGCCATACGAGATGGCCTCACCGGTCTCTACAACCGAAGAAACTTTGATGAAACCCTTGCCATTGAATGGGAGCGACATCAGCGTAGCAATGCCCCATTGTCCATCATCATGGTGGATGTGGATCATTTCAAAGCCTACAACGATCTTTACGGTCATCAGGAGGGGGATGATTGCCTGCGTCTTGTGGCCCATGCCTGTGATGAGGGGATTTCCCGTCCTGGAGACCACCCTTTCCGATATGGTGGAGAAGAATTTTCAATCATTCTTGCTGATACGAATGAAAAAGGGGCGTTTCACGTGGCGGAAAATATCCGCCAATCTGTAGAAAACATAGAGAAAGTCCATTCGGGCGGATTGAATGGACATGTGACCGCCACACTTGGCGTGGCTTCCAGTATTGGATGTGAGAGTGCAGAAGAACTCATCCGTTTGGCAGACCAAGCGCTTTATGCCGGAAAGAACTCAGGACGAAATTGTGTTGTATGTGCGTCTCATCTTCCCATAGATCAAAGTTCAAAATCAGAATCGGAACCCAAACCCCGCATAAACATTACCAAAAAGGGCCACTCCGGCAAATTGTCCTGATCCACTCGAAAAGTTTTGAATTCCTCCAAAATCCATGGCACCACGCAATCCAAACTGGAGTGAAAAAAAGGATGCAAGATCAACCCGGCACATCGCATCCAAAGCCATTCCAAAAGAAACGACATAATTTCCTTGAAGCAAAAATGTGGCTGTATGAAATCCACCGCTGGCAAAGATAACCATGGGAGCAAATTCAAATGACGTTCCAATGCCCACATAGGTGTCCACAACAAATGGAGTCTTTGACAAATTCACAGGAGAAAATTTCGTTGCAGGATAGTCCTTGCGATTCACGGAATAAGGAATGAGAACACCCACATCAATGATGCCCCGAATGAGCTCTCCACGAATCACACGTATCCCTGCACCAGCTCCTGAATACCGAATGACATTCTTTCCCCCATCACCAAATAGAGGAAGAGAGGCCCCTTGAAAAATGGTATTCACCTCTACACCTGATTCTACCGCTGGGAGAACCATGGGTGAGAAGGCCAAGGTCAAAAGAAGTATCAATGAAATCCGTTGCATCTTTGCCTCCGGCAATTCTTAGCTAAACCATCGGCATACCATGACATCCATCTTACCTCTGAGAACAGTGTAGCTCGAAACATCCTCCATTTCCTCTTCGTCTGACTCCTCAATAAAAGGACAACCTGGACACAAGTGCTCCACTCCTCCTCCATGACCGGGCGGTACATTCCTGTTCAACATCAACCGATACCGAAGCAGGGGGAAACCATGCCAACCGTCGATCAAGCCGAAAACCTGATGCGAGAAGGCGCTTTTTCTGAAGCCAAAAAGATTCTCTCCCAAATCCTTAATGATAATCCTGGTGACTTGCGGGCAGTTTGTGACATTGGAATTGCTTACACAGAAACTGGGGAAAATGAAAAAGCCATCAAGGCTCTTGAACATTACATCCGCAATGACGATTCCAATCCCTATGCTTGGGAGGCCATTGGTTGTGCCCGATTCCGGATTGGTGAATTGGAAGAGGCCAAACACTGTTTGGAACGATCCTTGGAACTTTCCCCCGACAATCCATCCTCTTTACGGAATCTTGGAATCATTGAAGGAATGGAAGGCTATCATGAAAAAGGGCTGAAGTTGCTCCAAGATGCCCTTCGCCTGGCCCCTGGAGACTTCCGTACCCTCTATGCTCTGAGCTATGCCTACAGAGACTTGAACAAACGCGAACAACGCCGCAAGGTCATTGATCAGTTATTGGATTTGGAGCTTCCTGATGATATCAACAAGGATGCTCAGCTCACTCGAATCCGTATGAACCTGGGGTGGGAATAGACCCAAAGGGCACCAATGTCCTAAGATGGTTCTTCACAGAAGGAACCAAAGCAGACATGAACAAAAGCACACGTCGTTTCCGCGGAAACCCCCGGCATTTGTCTTTGCTGACACAAGCCGTTGAACAGAATGACATCACCCTTTGGAACAGTTTCGTGCGGCGTAATGGGTCTGCATTTCGGCCTCGGTTGGCCGGTGCGGACCTTTCTGGAATGGAATTGAATGAAGCCCGTCTTGATCACGCCGATCTCTGCGATGCCAATCTCACAGGTGCTGTCCTGGTTCGTGCTAATCTGAAAGGAGCACGGCTCCGCAATGCCGATTTAACCAGTGCAAACCTCACTGCGGCCCGTTTGGCACATTGTGATTTATCCCAAACCTGTCTCAGCAAAGCCAAATTGTCTCATGCCCATGCACGTGGAGCCAATTTTGAAGGAGCAGACCTTGAAGGTACTGTTCTCGATGGCGCTGATCTCACCGATGCCTCCATGGGTGGTGCCGCCATCACTGGTGCCTCCCGTACTGGTGTCAAAATGAAGGTAAAGGTCAGGGTGAAAGCCAAGGGTGGAGAAACAAAAACGCCTGAAGCCCCAGCACAGAATGCCGGACAGGAACGGGCTTGGATTCGTGCGCTCAGTGAAGAAGAGAAGCGCAAACAAGACCGGAAAGTTCGAGAAGCTGAGAAAGCTGTGGCTGAAAAGAAACGGTTGGACAGAAAGTTGGGAAGAAAAGAGCCGCTGTTTAATCGAGCGGGAAAGCGTTGATGAAACCGGGGCCGGCAAAGCCGGTCCCCAGCAACCATAGGATAATGTTCTAGAAGTCCTTATCCTGCACGGTCTTGCGTTTTGCAGCCTTTGCATTCTCAATGGCTGTGTCACAAAGCTCTCGAATTTTATCGGAGAGAACGTCGATAACAGCAGCTGAACACTTCATGTCCGCTGTTGTCTTGATGTAAGCCTTCACTTTGGAAGCGACCACCAGGGTTTCTTTTTCTGCCATTGCGGGCTCCTTTCGTTGACAGTTGTTCCTCTTATTATAACGATTTCTGTGGTTCCCGTCCCCCCCTAGAGCGATTTATGATAGCTCTAATGACCGAAAAACAACGATTTACAGCCAATTTGCCGCGATTGAGAAGGATTTCCTCCCCTCTGATAATCCTGATTGTTCTTTTGACCGTCGCCTTACCTTGCGCCCTTGAAGCCGCTCCATTGAAGGCAAAACTCATTGTGATTGGTCCAGGTGACCCCATCTACACCCGTTGGGGACACATTGGTATTGCCATTGATGCAGACGATGATTATCGGGATCGGTTCTATGATTTTGGGAATTTTTCCCCATATGCAGAAAATTTTTATACCAATTTTGCCATGGGCCGCATGCTCTATCTTGGCTTATCCAGTCCCACAGATCTGTATTTGGAATATGCCATGCAATCTCCTCGAAGCATCACAGTCTATCCACTGGGCTTAGGAGAAGAAGAAGTCATTGCCCTTGAAAAACGACTTCGATGGTGGGTTCAACCAGAAAATCGGGAATACCTCTATGACTACTATTACAACAACTGCTCCACCATCATCCGTGATGTATTGAATGAAGTGAGCAATGGAGCACTTGAGCAATCAGCCCTCCATTATGGCGGCATCAGCTTTCGTGATCACACACGTATTGGCACCCATGATGATCTTCCATCCCAATTGTTTTTAGATTTTCTCATAGGACCAGGGGCAGATAAAATCATTACAGGATGGGAAACCATGTTCCTTCCTGAGGCCGTGGCCCAGATTGGGGCAAAAACACCCTTCACAAGCCAAGATGGAATCACTCGAAACCTGGTTGAAGATGGCCAAATATTAGCCCCGAATTTACGGGCACCTCAGCCCAAAACCTCTCCACGGCTCTGGCCTCGTTCACTCATGATTGGTATTTTGTTGGCCATTCTTTGGTCCCTGTCCCGACAAGCTGCCCTCACCGCATCACCATTGGCCAAATGGGGCGCTTTCTATCGCGGACTTGTGGTAATCCTCATTGGAAGTTTTGGTGGGGCCTTAGGCTTTCTTATGGTGTTTACAAACCATGATATTACGGCCGGAAATCTGAATATTGGCCCGGCTTTCCCCACAATATTGCTGGCTCTCCCGTTCTTGTGGAAAAGACATCACCGTTGCCATCCCCGGCGTTTGGTACGACGAGAGTTTCGCCTGGCTCTCGTGATGAGCATCAATTTCATAGGACTCGTGCTGGCTATGGTATTCCGCATCACCGGAATGTCCTCCCATGAAGCCCAGGCCATCTGGGGACTCCTTGGCCCCCTACTTCTGGTAGGAATACTCCCACTGGTAAAATGTCAACATTGGCGGTGGCGCTGGAAACGTTAGATGTTTTAGAACGACCCCGTCCCAGGGGGACGGGGTGGATTCTTTTAGGATGGAAGAGAGATTCGAGATTCGTTGAGTTCCGGAAGCTGAGCCTCATCAAGTGCATCACTTCCCGCGATTACAGAAATACTTCGCTGTTCCCATTCGGAGAGAAGTTGGGCCGCCACTCGGCGAATTCCCGCCGCATCCGCTGCCAACTGTGCATCTCTTCGAGCTTGTCGCATGGCATCATCAATGCCATAGAGAACTCGTTTAAATGCAACAAACCCCTGTTCTTCTGGTCCAAGAGGTCGCAATTCTTTTCCAATCGCTCCAATCACAGCCTGATTCACAGTGGCATCATCAAGAGCGGTAGAAGCCCATTCAAGAGCATTCTTAAAAACCGATAAACTTGGAGCAATCACTGGATCACGGTACGTGGAAAAGGTAAAGACACCTTCAAGACCGGAACATGAGGCCGAGGCTCCATAGGCGCCTCCCTTCATACGTATGTTCTCCCATAAGTATCCTGTTCGCAGAATATGGGCCAACAAACCAGCAAGCGCATGCTCAGAACTTCCTAAGATGGGAGCTGGCAGACTCAATGCGGAAAAAGAAACCGCAGATGCCGTGGCCAACCCTTCCCCTTGGGTTGAATGCATGAAGAGCTGTGGTTCTGGGACCACAGGAAGAGGCGTTTCAGGAAGAACAGAGATCGCACGGAGAGCAGCCTCTCGTGAAGTGTCTACAACTGCAGGATCTGCTGTCACCAGTACCTTCACCCCTTTCCGGGAAAAGAGTTGTTTTTGGATGGCAATGAGAGCCTCTGAAGCCTTTGTAAAGGCATTTTGGTCTTCAGCGGCCTCCTGAAGAAATTGGAGTTGGCTGATACCATACCAATGATCTTCCCATCGTGCCGCCTCAGAGAGTCGAGTCGATGCCCGGAGAGCAGCAAAAGCATGACCTGAGGGAACCACAGCAGACCGATAATCATTCCGCATCTCCAACAAAAGATCACCAACACGGTCCACATCAGAGAAATCTGCTGCTGTAAGAAGGCGCATAGCAATTTCTAAGGCCTCTGTCCATTGATGTTGCAAGGCCTTCAAATGCACAAAGAAGGAACGGCGTAACCCGCTTCCTGCCTGGGGATGAAGGGGAGAAGCCTCAAGAGAGCACCCCAATCCTCCTGTTTTCATTGCCAATTCTCTGGCCACCACATCATGAGTCAATCCTGGCAATCCCACATCTGTGAGTGCACGGCCAAAGAGTGGTAACCAGGACTGGAGATGGGCATCCAGCACGGAGGCATCAAAAGCCAGTTCCATGTAGGTCACCCCATTGGTAAAAACCTCATGGGTGTACCAAGGGATGTCCTCTTCCATTCCATGGTTCAATGAAATCTTACGAACCTCTGTTGGGAGCTCCTGTCGGGAGAGAAAAGGGATGCGAGCCAAATCTTCTGGAGAATCAGGAGTTTCTTGAAATTCATCCAGCTGATCAAGTTTGGAAGACAACTCTTGAAGAGCTCCATTTCCCTCTTGCTTCAGTTCTGCATGCAACAAATCCAGTTCTTTTCGCTCCGCTTGTTCTCGTTGAATTTGCAAATTGGAATCAGGATATACCGTGACGGTGCTCCGGTGAGGATTTTCTAGGAATAACTCCTGAATTTGCGATTCAAAATACCCTTCTTGGGCCTGAGCCCGAAGCTTTGCCATGGGTTCTTGAAAGGCCAAGCTCTCCACAGGGGGCCGATCATGGAGCCATCCCCGAAGTGCCCGTTTCATGAGACGCATTCCAAAGGGAGATCCCCCACGAATTTCACGAGCCCGGAACTCAACGGTCCGAAAAGCTCCTTCCACCAAGTCTGTAGGAAGTCCTTCATCAACAACGTTGTGGAGCGTCTTCTCAACCAAGGCCTCAAAATCCTCACGTCGTTCAGGTTGAGTTCCTCGTAGAGCGGCAGAAAACACCATTTGGCGAAGATCAAGTTCTAATCCACTGACAGGCGAAAGATCTTCACCTAAACCGCTATCCACAATGGCTTTTTGAAGAGGAGCTCCTCCATGACCAAGAAGTATGAAGGAAAGGACCTCCGCTCCTATGGTGGAAACAGGATTGGTGGTTTCCTTCAACATCCAATTGATGCTGATGGTGCTCTTGTCTCCATCTTCATCGCCAGGAGCGGCGGGCCAAGGCACCTCAAGAGAACGAGGAGCCTGCCACCTGGGCTGAAGAGGAATAGAGGATTGGATTTCTCGTCGTTCAAATCGGGAGAGGAACTCTCCATCAAGAACGGCAAGAACTTCATCAAGATCATGATCACCATAAAGAAAGATTCGGGCATTCGAAGGATGATACCAACGAGCATGAAAATCTCGAAAGGCCTCATAAGTCAAGGATGGGATATGCTCAGGATCGCCACCAGAATCCCAACTGTAAGGCGTATCCGGGAAGAGAGAGCGAAGCGTCCAATCTCCTGCCACGGATTCAGCTGACGAATAGCTCCCCTTCATCTCATTCAGAACAATACCAGCTCGAACGAGTCGTCCCTCATCATCAAAATCAAGACGATGCCCTTCTTGGAGAAAGGCCTCTTCTTTGAGCTGTGGAAAGAAAACGGCATCGCCATACACCCGCAACAGATTGAGAAAATCAGCCTTAACGGTGCTGGATGCTGGATACACCGTTTTATCCGGATAGGTCATGGCATTCAAAAAGGTGTGCGCACTTCCTTTGAGCATCACCAGAAAGGGGTCTTTCAAAGGATAACGTTCTGATCCACAGAGAACGGCATGCTCAAGGATATGAGGAACACCGGTATGATCAGAGGGAGGCGTACGGAAGGCAAAACCAAAGAGATTTTCAGTATCTTCTGCAGCCACCTGATACACCTCTGCACCAGTGGCATTGTGAACCAGACGGATGCCCCGTCCTCGATATTCATCTAGAGGATCCACCGAAAGGGTGCGAAATCCCCGGTGGTCATAGCAGTCGCTCATTCGTCGCCCTCCTTAGGGAGCAATCGACGGAACTTCGGCAGACTGACTTTCTTCCACAGGTCCCCGCCAATGGCGGAAGGCTCCAACAGATTCCACATTGAAATAACCTGTTCGACCAAGGATGCGGGATGCTCGTTTTGCCATGGAGGCAGTACGTCCGCAGGTGTAAATTCGTTCGAACATATTCTCTGTGGGGAGATAACTGAGGATGTGGTCAGGAGAAACATTGATGGCTTGAGGAATGTGGCCTGCAGCAAATTCCCCTGGCGGTCGAAGATCCAGCACCGTGTACTCATACTGGTCCTGTCCTACCAACCAAAGCAAATCCCGCCGTGCATGACGGCGCCGAGAATGCTGAGGAACAATCCAAGCAATCAATAGTCCGGAAAGGAGCACCGAAGTTGTCGCAATCATCAGTACCGTGGGCATAACGTATCCCATGATAACTTCTCGTTGAATATAAGAAAACCCGACCAATTGGTCGGGTCTTCATTCCGGTGAGAAAGATTCTCTAAATGAATCCTAGTACCGGTTCTGGGCCTGAGCCTTACGCAGTTTCTTCAACTGTTTGCGCTCAAGAGCTTTCTTTTTGCGGTTCTTGATGGTGGAAGGCTTTTCGAAGTACTCCCGCCTCTTGTACTCGCGGATAATCCCTTCTTTTTCCACCATGCGCTTAAAACGCTTGATGGCCTTTTCGAGGGGCTCATCATCGTTCACTCGGATATAGGCGATAAGTCATCACCTCCCTTTGCAGTAGGACTTTGCATGAGGGAAATCCCCCACGGCAAAAATGCTATTCCATGTTACTCAGGAATGGGGTTGTGTCAAGAAGTGGCGCCCTGAGAAAACTCTTAGGATCAACAGGAATACTTCCAACCCGCATTTCCCAATGAACATGATACCCTGTTGCAAATCCCGTTTGTCCTAAGGTTCCCACACGTTCTCCTGCCATCACCATCTGGCCCACATTCACATCCATGGATTCAAGATGGTAGTAGAGGGTATACACCCCTGGAAGGTGTTCCACCACAACCGTTTTTCCTGTGATAAAACGATCCTGGGCTAAAACCACTCGTCCTCTACCGCTGGCGCGAACCTCAGTTCCTGCTTCCTGCCAATAATCCTGACCATAATGCACGGAAGAGGATTCACTTCCATCAAGATGCACATAGCGTCGGCGGTCGCCAAAACCGGAGGTTTCAACTCCTTGAGCCAAGGGAGCCGTTAAGGGTCCAATATGATAAATAGCATCAGGATTGAAGGAGGTCAAAACCGCCCAGAGTTCCCGAGACTCTTGCTTCTTGCGTTCAGAATTATCATTGTAGAGCGCATTCATTCGTCCATTAAGACGAATGACGGTTTCTGGATACTCATGTTCAACAACCGTGAGCACCTTTTCTAAATGCCATTCTGTTCGCCCCTTCCACCCCTTGAGTTCCAGAGTGTAGCGTCCCGGCAATGCTGTGGAGGGAATCCCCAACAGTGCGACGGAATGGGGAGTATGATCCAAAGGAGAATTCCAAAGAAAAGCCTCGTGACGGCTCACTGTGCGTGCTTGAGGGTCTTTTAAAGAGACAGAAACTGCATCCAGAGGCCCTTGTTCCACCCAAAGAGCAAGGACAGAACCAGGTTCTGCAAAATCCGCAGAGTAGATTCGCGGTTCAGCCCAAAGCAAAGTCGAGCTGAGGAGAACAAGAAAAAGAAAGATGAATCCCCGATTCAATCGCACAAAGTAGCCTCCAGGACGGTGAGTCTTCGGGCCTCGGCACCCCTCCACCGATCCCGGTCAACGCGATAGACTAAATCCACCTTTGCATCAAGACGGATATCCACTCCAAAACGTTCTGCTCCATCCCACCAGAGAGCTGGCCAACGATGGGGGCCAAAAGTCACCTGAAGTTTCAGATGATTATTTTTGGGTTTCCCCACCAAATCCACTTGATGAACATGAACCCCTCGGGTGAGGAATGTGAGGGGTTTAAATCCTTCCCCATAGGGCTCCAAACGCTCAAGAAGATCTTCTAATCCCTGTGATCCAAGCTTGGAAAGTTGCTCATGAGAGAGCTCAGCATCAACAGCGATAGCCGATTTCTTCTCCACTTCAAAAGTGGCACTCTTTAACCATTTTCGGGTGCGTTGACGGAGTACGTCCAGTTTTCTGGTAGAAATTCGAAATCCTCCAGCCTGAGGGTGTCCTCCATAGTCATCAAAAAGGTCAGACATGGATTCCATCCAGGTCAGAGCATTTAAAGTGGCCCCACTTCGAATGGATCCAGAGGTCACATCCCCATTAATTCCTAAAACAACGGCGGGAACATCAAGCGTTTTTTGGAATCGTGTGGCCAAAATTCCTGTGATTCCACGCGGAACCCGTTCATCAGCCACTAAGACCATCCGTTCATTCAAATCTTCAAGACTTTGATAAACCGCTGGTCTCAACTGCTCCCAGAGATCTTCCCCCAAACTTCGACGTTTTTTATTGAGAGCAACCAATTCATCGGCCAGCAAAGAAATTCGAGCCGGATCATCATCCAGAAAAAGCTGAACCCCAACATTGGCTTTTCCCATTCGTCCAGAGGCATTGATGAGGGGACAGATTTGCCATCCCAATTCAGTGGTGCCAAGACGCCCTTCATGAAGACGCTGACGAATGAGAAGTTCCCGAAGAGCAGGTCGGCGCTCTCGAATACCATCCGTCATGTTCAATCGAGAAAGGCCAAGACGCACAAGTATACGATTCTCATTCTCAAGTGGCATAAGATCTGCCATGGTGCCAAGAGCCACCAAATCCAGCCCTCGCCGCCAATGTTCAAAGGACGATTTAAGATCACGATAACGGAGGGTTATCATCAGATTTCGAAACGTTGTGAGCTCACCTTCTTCCTCTGGAAAATACCGAGCCATTCGGCTGGCAGCTCCCAACTCCTGCAATGATTTTCGTTTTAAGGCTGGAAATGCGGCAGTAATCTGAGGAGCTGCATCAATGGCATGCACTTCCGCTCCCCCAAAAAAGGCAGAGATGAGTCTTTGCTGCTCTTGTTCCTCAAAGATCAGAAGGGGGTGTCCTTCAATAAAACGCAAACAGCGCTCAAATCCCTCCATTCCTTCTTCTGTTGATGCCCGAACCCGTGCCACCTCATGAAGATTTCGCATTCGGAGAGCCTCAAAAATGAGATGCTCCCCTTCTTGACGGCCATAAATCAGGCAGTATTCCTCCCCCCAATCCTCTGTTTGAGCAAAACAGAGTGCCCATTGGAATTTGGAGGCAACAGCAGCAGCACACAGCCCTGAAAAGGGATAGGCTTCATCTGCTTTGGGATTAACAACCGCATAGGCGGGAGGAAGCCCATCCTCTCGGGGAACATGATGGTCAAAAACCAAGACATCCATTCCAAGAGAATTGGCATACTCAATTTCTTTAAAATCACTGATGCCACAATCGACAGTAATCACCAAAGTGACATCATCTTTTGCCTTCTCGGAAAGAACCTCTTGGTTAAGCCCATAGTCTTCGTCACCCAAAGGAACTCGCCAATCTGGATTGAGCCCAACACTCTTTAACGCTTCCACCATAAGAACCGTGCCGGTAATTCCATCTGTATCTTTATCACCACAGATGAGCACGTTCTCTTTTTCTTCAGCGGCCACAAGTACGCGTTCTACAGCCTTTTCCATGTCTTTAAACAGAAATGGGTTATGAAGAAAGCGTTCATCACTTTCAAGAAAAAATGCCATCACCGAAGAGTTGGTCATTTGTCGCCGAGTGAGAATGGATGCTGTCAGTAAATCCAAATCATGGGATGCGGCAAGAGCTCGAACATCCGCTCCATCTATGGGTGACTTAACCCACTTCATTTTGAACTCATCTCTTCCAAGATTAGGCTGTCCTTTAATTGAGGAGCAGTTTTTGACAGAGAAACGGAACTTTGAATGCGTGCGAGCCCTGCTTCAAGACGTTCTTTATCCTCCGCCCAAAGTCTTAACAATGGTTCACCTGCCGTCACAGGTTCTCCAATCTTTTTCAACACCTCAATACCAGCTAAAGGTTCAACAGGATCTGAAGCGGTGTCTCGACCAACTCCAAGAGCTACTCCTGCCATCCCAACAGAGAAGGCATCAATTCCTTCCACAAATCCACTGCTCTCTGCATTTAATTCAACCGAATAGTTTGCACGAGCCGTGCCCAACATGGCATCAAACTCATCAAGAGAGCCGCCCTGGAAAACAAGATTTTCCCGGAACTTTGCCATTGCGGAACCATCTTCAATGGCTCTTTGGCAACGAACCAATGCCTGATCAACATTCGGTTCAATGCCTGCAGCTACAACCATCCAAGCCGCAAGACGGAGTGTAATTTCCATCACATCGGCAGGTCCCTGTCCCTGAAGACAAGCCACAGATTCTTCCACTTCAAGGAAATTGCCCACCATTCGCCCCAAAGGCTCAGACATGTCTGTGAGAACAGCCACCACTTTACGGCCAAGGCTTTCCCCCGTGCGCACCAGCGACTCTGCTAATGCACGGGCAGCCTCAGGAGTCTTCATAAAGGCACCACGCCCACATTTAACATCCATCACAAGGGCATCAGAACCTTCTGCAAATTTCTTGGAGAGTATACTGGCCGTGATGAGGGGAATGGATTCAACTGTGGCAATCACATCCCGGAGGGCATACATTTTTCGATCCGCTGGAACCACTTTTTCACTCTGGCCCGTCATGGCAAATCCAACTTCAGCCACCCCCTGAGCAAAACGCTCAGGAGTCAAAGCCGTGGTGTAACCAGGAATGGCATCAAGCTTGTCCAAGGTGCCTCCGGTATGCCCCAAAGCTCTTCCACTCATCATGGGAACTTTGACACCACACGCGGCAACAATGGGAGCCAGAATAAGCGAAAGCTTGTCCCCCACTCCACCAGTGGAATGTTTGTCCACAAAGGGGCCAGAAGTCAGAGACAAATCCATCACATCACCGGAATGAATCATGGCTCGTGTCAAATACCCAGTTTCTTGAGGTGTCATTCCATTAAGAAATGTGGCCATGCACCATGCCGCAGCTTGATAGTCTGGAATACTTCCATCCGCATAGCCCTGAATGAAATGTGAAATTTGATTTTCAGTAAGGGCCCGTCCATCCCTTTTTGCAGCAATAATATCAACTGTTCGTAACGATTCAGTCATCTTTAAACTCCTTTAATGGCCAAGATTGTAATGGCCGATACCGTGCTCCACTGGACTCGAGTATGGATTCCAACAGCACCACCTCGCGTACGCGGAAGACTCCCAAGTTAGCGGTTTTATCATCTGGAAGCAATGTTGAAGCTCCAGACTCCCTGCGATTTTTTCCTCTTCGCCATCGACCAATCGTCATATGGGGGCAATACGGGTAATCTTCCAAAGACATCCACGGAGTCAGGCTGTTACGAATGGATGAATTCAATGCTGCCAGTTGCTCTCCACCTTCCCTAACATCAAGAACAAGAGAATGGGGTTGATTTTTTGATCCAAGATTGTGTATTGGGCCAAGTTGAACAGAGAAACTGTGAAATGATTCAAATACTCCTGGTAGATGATTCTGCATATGAGTTATTACACGTGGCTCGGTTTTTCCTAAAAAACACAACGTGATATGGAGATTTTCTGTTTTCATCCATCGCAATTGCGCATATTCATCACAAAAAAGGCGTTCAGAAATCTCCTGAGCAAATCTTTTGGGTGGAAAAATCGCCAAGAACGTGCGCACACATTCATGATGCACCTCAGCAAAGACTGAGGCAAGAGAGTTTTTTTGAGGAGTGTATAGGTGTCCCATCTATAGAAACTAACGTGGGAATGGGGAGGCACGAAGACTTTTTAGAGGACGTTCTAAAAAGTTTTGAACCATAAATAGCAACCACGATTCAGCCTGTCTCAAAACGGACAAACCCAATCCAATTCGTTCTGCGCTATCCCATCCTTCTCGTTCAACGGACATCAACCATTTTCGTACTCCTTCCGAAACCTCATATCCTGCCCCATGATGGCAGCCCCCCCCAATGAAAGAGCCATCATCATAGTAATAGGATGGCAGATCAGAACGACCACAAGGGAGGATCTTTCCACATTTTGAACAGTATTGAAGGTTGGGACTCACCCCTTCCAGATTCAGATAACCCCAGTAGAATGCCAGGGCAAGTCGACGTCCTACCTCTCCAGAAGATTGAGACAAGCGCATAAAGGCCTGAATCGAATGCTGAAATAGAGCCTCTGAATCCACTCCACCGCCATGGGAGTTTAAAAGTATCTCAGCCCAAACAGAGGCAAGATAAAATCGATCCAGATTCTCTCGCAAACCATCATGGGTTTCTTCGGCATCAAACCCCGTGAGCCGCCAGCGATCTTTGGATCCATCATAATGCAAATGGGCAATACCACGATTATACGGAGCAGCTGTTGCTCGCATGGAACTTCTTCGCCCTTGAGCTCCATAAGCAAATGGATGCAAAAGCCCTTCACCTTTGACAAGCATGGAAAGTCCCCGATGATTCTCACCAACGGGGCGAGATTTGAGCACAAGAGCCGGGGTTTTGATGGTTCTGGTCATAGATGTTTGAGTATAACAAGACTGAAGAAGATCGTCTGATGAATCCTTCGAGAGACCAAGCAAAACGGGCCTCTTTTTGTGGCCCGTTGCTTAAATTCCCTCTCTTAATTGCAAAGAAATGGCACGATCATGAATTAGGGTCACCTTTTTTTTGATCGAAAAGGATAGCCACGGAATCCCACTTGTATGGTGAGTCCATTCACAAGGAGAGGCTCTCCGTTGATTCGATCTGCCCGTAATCCGCATCCGATGGCACCAATCTCGAGAAAATATGAAAGTGGACTTTCTGTGCTCATGAAAAACTCAAAACCGAACAGTCCGTATCCTCCAATTCCATAGGAATGTGATGAAAGATTAGAACCAGGGAATGCTGCAATGGCCCCACCCTCACCATAGAATCGTGCAAAATCCCCTACCAGAGAAGAGGCTCCTGCCACTCCAAGCTTTGCCGTCCACCATGGAGTCCATGCAGCCGCCTTATTAAACTGCATTGTTCCAGTGGCCCGGAAAACCACAACATCAGCAATGTAAGGCGATGAGACTTGCAAACCAATGCCAAAATCATCGGCATACTCGTTCAGAACAAATCCAAAGGATGTGGAAGAGCTAAACTCATTACTTGCCGGTAAAGCTGCAACCGTACTCATCAGAAGACAAAGAGTAAGAATCGAATTTTTCATGTGTTCTCCTTTTTTCCAGCGTCAAGAAATAACGCTAAAGTCTCAACATACGATTGAAATCCGGTAAAACCAGATTCCGTCAAACCATAAGACGTTCTGGGACGGCGTCCCAAAAACTCCTTTTTCACGGTGATGAATCCTGCCTCCTCAAGCTTTCGAAGATGGGTAGACAGGTTTCCCTCAGTTGCACCTGTGAGCTTCCGGAGGGCCTGAAAATCCAGTTGACCACTCACCAATGCGGAAACCACAGCCAAACGAATACGAGAATGAAAAATCGAATTAATTTGGCGGTAGTCAAATTTCTCCATGAATCTCCCGGCGATAGATCCGAGTCAAAATCCAGCCTGGAAGCCATTGCAGAGGAATGGTTGAGAATCCAAAGAACATGGCGGCATGAGGCATGGGAAGAAGCAGGACAAAGAAAGCAACAACAAACCAACCAGCAGTGATGAAATAAAGCCAGTTCATTGAACAAAAGGAGGCATCAACGGTGTTGGTCACGGCCAGCAGCATGGCCAGCATGAAAAGGCTTTCAGGAATCTCGAGAAGTCCCAGCATGCCTGCGACCATGGTTCCCACAACACCAATACCAAAGGCTATCCATGCGGAATAATAAATCTGACTCCCTGCACCAGAGGGAAGACTCCCCCAACGTCGTGTTCGAATATAGCCTGCACTGAAGCTGCACAGAGCCCCAAATATCATGCCCAGAACCCAGAGGAGACTGATGAATTGGGGATGTTGTACTTCAGCAAGCCAGAATGACAATGCTGTACAAATCGGAACCACTGTGCCCCAAATCATGGAGTGGATTCCATCAACAACACGGCGTTTACGAGCATTTTCCATCACAGACCGGATGAATTCCAAATCTTGATGCACATGTTCCATGATCATCCTCCAGACAGTAACAATGTATTACAAACTACTTTGTTTTTCAAAGTAGAGATAAAAAAAACAGAATTTCTTCCATAGAAATCCTGTTTTTTTGCTTAGTAGCGGAAAGCGATTTCTACAGCTCCTGCAACTTGAGGTGACTCACCAAGATAGAACCCTGATTCCTGCCCCCAAACCGCCGCATTCAGTTCAAAAAGGAGGAAATCAAGCCCAAAACCAGCCGTGAGATACCCACCTCGAAGACCTGCACGTAAATCAATCACTTTAGAGATGGAAACTTCTGTTCCTATATTTAAGCGAGTTAACCAATTTCCATAAGAGGAAGTGGCCAATAACGCCTTACTGGCCAACGGCTGAATGTACTCGGCATGCACTTTAGGATTCACAAGTTCCCAACCTGGATCAAAAGCCAAACCAAAACGCATGGTCATCGGAACCATGTATCGCTCACTCACCTTAGAACCCAATTTGAACTGAACCAGCTGAGCAAGAGTGGTTTTTGTGGTGAAATAACGTGTATGGCCAATGTCTCGGAAGGCCAAAGAACCTCGAAGCATTCCCCATTTCACTGCAACACCAACATCACCACCAATACCCCATCCAAAGAGGACATCATCAAAGGTTTGTACAATGTAGGCAGAAGGATATTGAGAATTCACTGCGCCAAGAATGTCTTGGAGATTCACATCGCGGAGGAACACCTTAACCTGAGTTCGAAGATCTCCTCCCACATCAAGATGAAGATTATCACCTAGCTCAAAACGGTGACTGTAACCAAAAATCAAAGCGGTATTGGTGTCAATGTTCACCGTTGCACCGGCAACCGTTTCGGCTTTGGGAACATCAGTATTGGCCGTCACGGCAAGGCCAACTCCCCACCCTCGGCCAACCCAGCCAAGTCCAATTTGAGCTCGACCACCCAAACCATGATCGGTCACTTGTTCGAGAATGGATGGAAGAATTTTCTTCCCATCCTTTTTCATGTCGGCATAGAGGGCATAGGGGTCAATGACTCCTCCCCCACCAACACTCAATGCTGTGACTTCGCCCTTTTTAGAGGCAAACAAGGCTGGATTTGTAAACAGTGCATCCCAACCTCCAGAAATTCCAGCGGCCGAATTTCCCTGACCAAGAAGGACAGGGCTTTCCCAATCAATTCCTTTTACGGCAGTCTGGGCACCAAGGGAGCTGAGTCCAAGAAGAGCAAAGAAGAGCAACAACGTTCGTTTCATCTCTCAGCCTCCTGCTCCAAAGAGCCCCGCTAAGGAACTCAGATCCAGTCCAGAATCCACCACATTTGTGATTCCTGGAGATCCAGCAAATAAAGCATTCAAGTGATCTGTGACATCTGCATCAGGATCAGTACTCATGGGAAGTGGAGCCGTTCCATCCACATAGGGATTATCGGCGGTGGTGGGATCCTGAAGCACTTCCACAATGTCATCAAAAACACTGTCAGGGATGGGAGTGGTTGTCGGATCAGCCGGATAGTCAGGATGCTCCTGTGCGAGAACAGAAACAAAACCACTCACCAAGGCTGTGGATGCCAAGTCACCAGAGTTGGTCCCAGAAGGAGGATCCATAGGATCAGTACCACCAAGAGAGGTTCCATACTGATTCAATGCGCCAGCGGTAGTGAGCAAGCCCTCAACCTGCTCTCGAACGCTTGCAGGAGGAGCATCTGAATCAAACAAATCGGAAACGATTTCTAAAGGGTTCGAGACATCAAGACTCGATGGATCAGCAACAAGATTTGTCACCAAATTATTGGCAGATTGTACAACATCATCTGCTCCACTCGAGGCCGCCGCAATTTCAGCAACGGCCAGAGCTGCCTGCTGTTCAACTGGAGTATTCACGGCACCATCAATGACATCTTCTAAAGATTCAATGGCCTGCTGAGCTTGTTGATCGGTTAATGTATCAACAAAGGAATCTGAGCGATTGAGCGCATTGACAATGTCTTGTCCGCTGTTGAGATTGGGTAAAGGTTGCTGTCCCCAACCAGCTTTTTCAAAAACGTTACCAAGAAAGGGATTTGCACAACCCGCCAGCAATGCGACAGGCAAGAGAGCCATAGCCATATGTCGCTTCATGTCGGACCTCCATGAGGTAAAAGAATTTAACGCATACTTTTCATTATTCCCAGCGTTTCTGCTTTGGATTTCAAACTCTACAGCAGTTTCTATGGACTTCCCATGAGTTTTCTATTGTTTTTTTCCGAACGTCTAAAAAAGTAAAATATTTCCTTAAACTTCATCCACCATAGATTCCCTCTTCATCGCTATTTTCATGAAATATGGGACCATCATCACGAGAAGGATTTGCTCCGTGAACCACCTCTATGTGGATTCATATAATGAAAAGCAAATCTGGAAATACACGTTGTATGTCCCATCAATTGCTCCCATCATTGAAAAGCCTTCAGCAATGAAAAATTCTGTATTCAGATCAAAATCTACCGCTTCCCCTACGCGAACAACATTTCCTGCATTGCCTCGCTTCACAGGATTCCGTATTTTTGGGGAAGCTGGCATCAATACACCAGCTGAGGAACTCGGAGGTTTACACCATGTCTGACGAAAATCAAGTTGTTTCTGCAGCAGAAACTCTACCCAATACCATATATGTTGTCCCTCTCCAGGGAAAACCCATCTTTCCTGGGATTTTCACCCCCATCATGATCACAGGTACAGATGACATTTCTGTCATTGATAAGGCCATGGAAGATCAAAAAGTGGTGGGGCTCGTTCTCACCACAGATCCTGAGGCCGAATCCCCAGGACCTGATCAACTCCACGCCGTAGGCACCGTGGCCAAAATAGTGAAACGCATCAATCTTCCTGATGGTGGCATCAACATTTTTATCAGCACGCTTCGCCGATTCCGCATACAAAAGGTGCTGAGTGAAGTGAGCCCTTATCTGGCGGCTGTGGAGTATTTGGATGATGATTTTGATGCGGAAGATGATGAACTGAAAGCACTCACTCGAGCCCTGCTCACAGAGATGAAGCAAATCAGTGAAGACAATCCTCTTTTTTCAGAAGAAATGCGCCTCAACATGGTGAACATTGACAATCCAGGGAAAATCGCTGATTTCATCACCAGCATTCTCAATGTGGATCGGGATAAACAACAGGAAATTCTCACCACTCTTGATGTCAAAAAGCGCATGGAACAGGTTCTGATTTACATCAAGAAAGAACATGAATTGGCCAAAATCCAAAAAAGAATTGCCAATGAAATTAATGAGAAGATTGAGAAAAACCAGCGCGACTACTTTTTAAGAGAAGAACTCAAGGCCATTAAAAAGGAATTGGGAGAACCTTCTGATGCACGGTCCAGCGAATATCTCAAATTCAAAGAAGCCATTGACGCTTTTGGATTTGAGGGGGAAGTGGCCGAGCAGGTTGGAAGAGAGCTCGAAAAGTTCCAGGTGATGGACCCCTCCTCCAGTGAATATGTGGTGACAAGGAATTATCTGGATTGGATTGTCTCGCTTCCCTGGGAACCCCCTCCAGCGGACTCCATTGATATCAAAGAAGCCTTCCAAATCCTTGAGAATGACCACTACGGCCTTGAGGATGTGAAAGAACGCATTTTGGAGTACTTGGCAGTCCGAAAACTCAAACAAGATTCCAAAGGATCCATCATTCTGCTTGTGGGCCCTCCAGGAGTGGGAAAAACCTCCATTGGAAAATCCGTGGCCCGCTCCATGGGGAGACCCTTCTTCCGATTCTCTGTGGGTGGCATGCGAGATGAAGCCGAAATTAAAGGCCATCGCCGCACCTATGTGGGGGCCATGCCGGGGAAGATTCTCCAAGGAATGAAAATTTGCAAATCTCGTGCACCTGTGTTCATGCTGGATGAGATTGATAAATTAGGGAGCAGTTATCAGGGCGACCCCTCGTCGGCACTCCTCGAGGTGCTGGATCCGGAACAAAACTCCTCCTTCCGAGATCACTATTTAGACCTCCCCTTTGATTTGTCCCACACCGTTTTCATTGCTACCGCCAATACCCTCGACACCATTCCCCGTCCGCTTTTGGACCGAATGGAAATCATCCGACTCTCTGGCTACATCGTGGAGGAAAAGGTTGAAATTGCCAAAAAATACATCATACCCAAAAGCCTGAAAAAACATGGGCTTAAACGAGGCCAAGTTCGATACAACAAAACGGCTCTCAAAGCCATTGCGGAAGGGTATGCACGGGATGCAGGCATGCGAACCTATGAAAAGGCAGTGGATCGAATCAACCGAAAAGTGGCGCGGCAGGTGGTGGAGGAATCCACCGAGCTCCCCTTGCGTATTGCCACATCCAATCTGGAAACCTACTTGAAAAAGCCGTATTTCCGAGAGGATGGAATGAAAAAAGCCACTCTTCCTGGTACCTCGCTTGGTTTGGCCTGGACCAGTATGGGAGGCGATGTGCTTGTGATTGAAGCCGATGCCATCACTGGGAAAGGGGGATTTAAGCTCACAGGCCAAATGGGCGATGTGATGAAAGAATCCGCATCCATTGCCTACACCAGGGCCAGAAATGTGCTCGAAGGGCTGACAAAGGAAAAAAACTCCTTCTTTGATGAAAAGGTGATTCACCTGCATATTCCCGAGGGAGCCACACCGAAAGATGGTCCTTCTGCTGGAATTACCATGACCACCGCTCTTGTATCTTTAGCAACGGGAAAAAAGATTCGTCCCAACCTTGCGATGACTGGTGAGTTGAGTTTGACAGGAAAAGTTCTTGCCATAGGCGGACTCAAAGAAAAAACAATTGCAGCCCGACGCCATGGTGTGAAAGATGTCATCATTCCTGATGCCAACCTCAGAGATTTGGAAGAGATTCCTGATCATGTGAAAAAAGGAATCACCTTCCATCCTGTAAAAACATTGGAAGAAGTTTTATCACTTGCCCTTCCCAATCTGATGTAGGAGATAAGCCCAGTCCCAGGACTGGGCTTGTTCTTCAACGAGGTTCCGGTAGAATGAACCGAAGCAATGGAGGCCTCCCATGGGTATCATTAGTGACTTTCAACGCATCACAATTGCAGAATTACGAAAGGAAACCATCGAACTATTACAAAAAGCTTATGCGGATGGACGCATTGGCGTTGACACTCTTGAGAGACGTCTTGAAGAAGCCACAAAAGCTCAGGAGAAAGACAGCCTTGTCACCCTCGTGGCCGATATCCCCACAGATGAAGATGACACGTATCGATCTGAACCAAAAGAAGAATCTCCTTGGCTCACAAATCCTGGGCGTCCGGAAAATCGTTCTGTGTATTTTGCCATGCTTGGTGGAACAGACATCAAAGGTGCATGGAAACCTGCCCATGAGATTCAATGCTACTCCATTCTTGGTGGCATTGATTTAGATTTCCGAGATGCTCTATTTCCTAAGAATGGCGATATCACAGTGAAGTTTGGCTGTTTGATGGGAGGAGTGGATATTGTGGTTCCCCCAGGGGTGAATGTGCATGTTCAGGGCTTTCCTCTTTTGGGAGGGATTGATGATAAGGCTGGTGCAGGTGAAGAAGGCGCTCCAACAATCCACCTCAAAGGAATGGTTGTTCTTGGTGGACTTGATGTGAAGCGCCGGGATCCAAAACGGCTCAAAAATGGGGAAACCTGGACAGAGCGTCTCAGCAAACGTGCCCGAAAAAAACAGCGTCGGAACGAGCGTCGAGGTCGCTAAGAAATCAGGAATTAGGGAGATTCAGAGAGGAGGCAATGATTTGTGCCATGCTCTCATCTCCCTCTTGTGCCAGCTGAACAGGGGTGATTCCCTTCTTGTCTTCGGAATAAGGCGAAGCCCCTGCGGCTAATAGCATGGCAACAAGATCTGGATTCATGGATAAGACACCATAATGCAATGCCGTACGCCCTTCTTTGTCAGGAAGATCAATGGCAGCATCAGCATTCAATAGAGCGGCAACAGCCATGAGATCTCCTGCAATGGATGCAAGATGAAGTGGGGTTTGTCCTTTTTTATCTGTAGCATCAAGATTGGCTTCTTCTTGAGCAACAAGGGTGACCAAAGCGCTCGAATCCCCTTCAATAACGGCCTCATGCAACGTGTCATCAGTTGTAGCACAGGAAGAAAGTCCCGCAATGAGACAGATGCTTAACATCAGAGGGCTCAACTTTTCAACCATGTACATCCTCCTTGGCTGTGTGTCCATTATTCACAGTCCATGAAATCGCGCCAGTCCCTTGGAATTCTGTCCACAGGAACAAAGTAGCTCAATTGAGCCGAGTCCTGGCTCACCACAAAGGTGGGAAAACCGAGTAGCTTCCCTTGCTCATCACTCACTGCCCCGCCAGAACTTCCTCCTGAGATTTCAGCATCTGTTTTCCATATCATGCCATCACTGGTGAGTTCACCACCAGAAAGAATTCCCGATGTGATGGTGAAATGAGAACGAGAGAGTCCTGATCCCATCCAAGGGAATCCAAACATTTGAAGAGGGTCCCCAAGATGAAACGAATGAGAAAAATCGATGGGCCAATAAAAAAACCGGTAATCAGAAGGTAGGGGGCGTCCCCATCGATCTCCAGTGATTTGCAATAGTGCCAAATCATCTTGACGAGAAATCTGCTCCACTTTAGCTGTAAACAACTCAACGGGTTCCTCATAAGGAGAAAGAGAGAGCGCTACAATCAAGGAGTCCACAATCTGAGAGGAGGAATTGAACGCGACATGGGCATTGGTGACAATACTTCCCTTGGAGCTCACAAAACATCCAGAACCAATTCCAGCCTCACTAATGAGCTGAACTGTGGATAAACGAATCTTTTCATATCCTTCTGGGTACTCGGGAAGAATAGGAGGTTGTGGATACTCTGAAGGAACCGCATTTCCTTCAAAGAGCGCAAGGCGGACAGGGATGGATCGTCCTTGATTGGTATTTTCCATCACCGTCAGAAAATAGGATGATTCTTGCAATTCATCTGGAAACACAAGAAGAGATTCCCGGCCAAGCAGACTTTCCGAAATCACCTGATATCCCTCTCTTTCTGGTGCAGGATGAGATCTGGAAAGAAATAAGTCCACATCACCTGGAGTATCAAGAACATCAATTCGAAATCCTTCAATGGAAGGTGGTGGATCAATCTGAAAGACACGGGTATGAAGATTCTCCGAATCTAAGGTGATGTTCTGTATCTCCTGAAAATGCAACGGCTCAGCCTGAAGTCCATCAACCCAATCCATTTTCAACTGATAATAAATGCTGCTTTGTTTCCGCCCATTTCTCCGGGGTGCTTGGGAAAAGGCATAACGAACATCAAGGACATACCGTCCAGCCGGCATTTGATTTTCGAGAGTTTTACAAAGACGGAGCTTTTCATTCCATTCATCCGATTCAAATCGAAATTCAAGAGGATTTTCTTCATTGCTGCTTTCTGGTCGAAGTATCAAATCAAGATCCGCTTCTGCTTGAAATAATTCAATGGATAAAGTGCTGATGGTCACAGGAAGTTGAAACCGATATGAGCGAATGCCTTCTCCCTGTGGATACAGTTGGCCTTCCACAAGAACTCCTGGTTCCAGCTCGGTTATAGAAGGATTCTTGGCCTGTAATGACAAAAGAGGAAGAATCAAAAGAACAATAGACCAGCAGAGTTGTCGCATCACAATTCTCTCCGACTCAAAGATTGAGGCCATGGCATCACAATTTCTCCCAGTGGAAGCATAGCATTGACGGGTGAGCATAGAGAAAAATCAGAGAGATCTTCAACACGAATTTCTTTACAGCGCAATTGATGCGCATCAATCAACGCTTCTCGACGTGTTCCTTTGAGCATAGGATGAAGCGGAGTCACCCATTCCTGCCCATCAAAAAACGCCACATTGGCCCGGGTAAAATCCTTAATGAATCCACCAGAATGAAGAAGAACTGTGTCACAGTCCAAAAATCGTCCTTGATTCTCTTTTTTTTCAAGCCAGGATCTTTGGAGGAATTTATGGGCATATTGATTCCCCTGCATAGGAAGTAAGGCCACTTTTTGGTAGGCTGCGGCTGTGTATGATGCGGCCTCTACATTTTGGATTTCAGAAGAATAAATCACACGGATTTTCCAGCGCCCCGTCCCCAACTCAATCTGAGATAAGGCCTCTTCAAGTTCTCCAGAACAATCCCGTCCCCATAGCATATGCGAGGATGCTGCCATACGACGTGCATGATAGGACAAGGCCTGGACCTGGCCATCCAAAGCACAAAGTGATTCAACCAAAAGGTGCATAAACTTTGGCCTCCAACTCTTCATATTCTGCAACAGGATCACTGTAAATGGTGATGCCGCCACCACTCTTGTAAATACTTCTTCCAGAGGAGCTTTGTTCTAGAAATCGTATCATCACAGCACTATCAACACGATGTCCATCAAAACATCCAAACACGCCTGTGTACCAGCCCCTATCATAGATTTCCGCCTCTCGAATCAACTCGACTGTTCGCTTCTTGGGAGCTCCTGTCACGGAACCTGCTGGTGTGAGAGCCCGAAAGATTTGCCCTAGTTGAGCTGGCCAATTCTGGTTGAGATGTCCCCGAACCTCAGAACTGACTTGGAGCAACGTTTTTCCTTGGCTGTGGACCTGAGTCAAAAAACGGTACTGGGGGACATGAACCCCCTTTGCAATACGCCCTAAATCATTACGGAGCAGATCCACTATGGTGACATGCTCCGCTTGTTCTTTCTCATCAGAAAGTATCTTCTCCGACGCATGAGGAACCGAAGCATCAATGGTGCCCTTCATGGGGAAAGTGGCAATCTCACCATTTTTTGAGATGGAAACAAAACGTTCTGGTGAAAACACAGCAAAATGCCCTGCTGCATAAAGACGAAAAGACGCATTCGCTGCCTGAGCCATCTCCCTCACAGACAAATTGGTATTCACAAAAGATGGAAATGTGAGATTGGCCAGCCAACAGTCTCCAGCCCGTTGAGCCCGATTTACACGGGAAAATGCCGTTTTATAATTCTGGAAAGACGGAATTGTGACCTCAAATTGTACTTGGGCAGGTGGAGCGATTCGTTCAAGATTTCCCATGCCATTTAAATCCCAGTAAAACCCCTGCGCTTGTGCTTCCGCACATGGAAGAACAATCCATTGCTCTGCCCACGCATTGGCCATGAAAAAAAAGGGGATGTTTTCTGCGCCTAATGCATCCATTTTGGCACAGGCCGCATCGGGAGGGAGCAGTAAGTCCTGGAACATCGGTCTATAGTACGCAGATGTCCCTGGGAGGGATAGCACTTCACTCCAAGAATTCCCTTGGACAGTTCTGCGGAATGAGGGATAGAATCCCTTCTATGACATCCTTAGAAAAAGAATACGAACAATACGCCGAACTTCTCATTCAATCCGGCATCAACCTTCCCCAAGGTGGGAATCTCCTCATTCATTGCAAACCGGAGAGTTTTGATTTTGCACGAATTTGTGCCAAGAAAGCCTATGAATTGGGTGCCCATATGGTGGAATTCCAAATCAAAGATATGTCCCTCATCAAAGCCAGATTGCAGGCCCAATCAGGGAATGAAGAGGCTTTGGGGGCCCATCCAGATTGGTTAGATTCTTGGCAGAAAGCCATGATTGATCAGAATTGGAGCTTCTTAGCTCTCCCAAGTTTTGAAGACTTAGGTCTTATGGCCGATGCCAATCAACAAGATTTAGCCCTTTTTAGCCGCTTGCAACAATCGGCGATGGAACAATTCCACAACGACATCAGCACCCACAACATGAGTTGGTGTGTTGGAGCTGTACCAGGCCCCCGCTGGGCGGAAGCTGTTCTTGGGTCAGGAGCCACCACTGAAGAACTTTGGGAGGTACTCAAACCCATCTTACTCCTCAATAAAGAGAATCCGGTCCAAGCTTGGAGAGAGAAAGCCGATGCACTCGTGGAACGAGGCAAGAAATTGGATGCCCTGTCCCTGGACTCCCTCCGTTTTGAGGATGAAGGCACCAATCTCACTGTGGGATTGAATCCGGGTTCTCTTTGGAAGGGTGGACCAGAAGAGGCACGAGGACGGAGAACCATGCCCAACATTCCAACAGAAGAGGTCTTCACCACACCTCATCGAATGCGTTGTGATGGAACAGCGCGCGTTACTCGTCCTGTGGAAATTCGTGGCACCATGACTAAGGGAGTCACACTCACATTTAAAGATGGGCTGGTGGTGGATTTTGATGCACAAGAAGGCCGAGAAGCCCTTGCAGGATACCTCGACACGGATGCAGGGGCCAAACGCCTTGGGGAAGTGGCTCTGGTTGGAGCCGATTCCCCCATAGCTAAAAGCGGTTATTTATTCAGCTCCATTCTTTATGATGAAAATGCAGCCTGTCATATTGCCCTTGGATCAGGGTATCCCACCTGCATTGAAGGCTATGAGGACTTCAAGACTGAAGAGGACTCTCAAGCAGCCGGATGCAACACCTCCATTGTGCACACAGATTTTATGATTGGTTCCCCCACCATGACGGTCACGGGCATTGATCAGATGGGAAAAGAAATTCCCATTATGGAACAAGGAAAGTTTGTCATCTAATCCTATAAAACCCCGCCGAGAGGCGGGGTCGACCTCAACCATTCACCCCCTCACAGACTTCTGTGTTTTTCCAAGACGCAGGATTTCCACGAAAAACCAGGTTGCCGTGATGAAAAAGGCAAGGGCATCCGAAAGTGGAAAGCACAAGAGAAGACCATTCAGTCCCCAAAGAGGTGGCAGAATGAGTAGGGCAGGAATCAAGATTAAGAATTGTCGCGAAATGTTCAGTATCAGACTGGGAACAGATTTTCCCACCACTTGAAAATAGGTTCCTCCAATCACCTGCACCCCCACAAGGGGAAAGGCCAAAATGGCCAAACGCAGAACATGTTCTCCCGTTTCAATGAGCAAGAAATCTTTTGTAAAAATTCCCAGAAAGAAACGAGGAGCGAGAAACAGCAACAGAAACCCCATTGTGGTGTAACTTGTTGCGTAGAGTGTGGCCAACCAGACCGTTTTTTTGACTCGATGATACAGACGCGCTCCATAATTGAATCCGGCGATGGGCTGAAAGCCCTGAACGGTTCCAAAGAGGGGCATGAAAAGAAACATCATGAGACGATTCACCACACCATAGGCGGAGATGTAAACATCTCCACCATACAAACCCAGCAAATTATTCACCATGATGGTAACAAAACTCTGCCCCGATTGACGGACAAGCGAGGGCAACCCAAGTAATGAGATTTCCTTGATGACGGCTCTTTGGGGTTGAAGATGGTGAAGCTGGATTTGTACCTCAGCCCTTCCCTTTCGATAAAAACTCAACGCATACAAGAAGGAAGCAAACTGCCCTAAGATGGTGGCCCAGGCGGCTCCTGCCACCCCCATGTCCAACACAAAGATAAAAAGAGGATCAAGGAGGATGTTGAGGATGGCTCCAAGGGCAATGATGTTCATGGAAATTCGCGCTTTTCCCTCAGCGCGAAGCACATTATTGGCAACCATAGCCATCAACAAAAACGGGGAGCCTCCCAGAATCACGGTCAAATACTGACGCGCATAAACCTCCAGAACTTCAGACGCGCCAAGGAGTTGCAGCAACGGACGCATAAAACTCAGACCCAATATCAGAATGATGATTCCAACCAAAAGGGCTAGCGTCACTGCATTTCCGGCTCCCAAAGAGGCCTTTTCCCGATTTTGGGCCCCAAGAGCTCGAGATATAACGGAAGCAGCCCCCTGCCCAATGGCCATTCCAAAGGCCATGGCGAGCATTTGAATGGGAAAGGCCAAGGCAAGGCCTCCAATGGCCTCTGTCCCCACTCCTCTTCCAATAAAAATTGTATCCACAAGGTTGTACAACCCGTTCACAATCATGGCAACAGTGGCTGGAAGAGAAAGACGAACAAGCAGTCGTCCAATGGGATCGGATCCTAAAGATTGAGATTGATTTTGGGAATCGCTAGGCATGGGGGCTCCTTATAGGGCCGATTCTACCTAGGCTTCCAGAATTATGCATGAGGAAAGAAGACTGAGAACAAAACTCTTGGTGCATCACCCATTGTTGCATAAATTCAAAGAAGGAGAACACAAATCTTTGATACTGTTCTTGCCCCTTCATAAAGAAACAACAATAATCTATAAACCATTTCATCAGAAGGAATAATATTTTTATCTTATTTAATCATAAATAATTAAAGTCAAAAATATCTCCGATGCTATGGATGATTTCTTCCGAGATCTTTGTATACTAGAAAACAGTTCCAACCCGTGAGGTTTCAATGACAATCACTGTACTCACAGAAAATACTCCCCATCCTCAGAACAAGAATCTTCAATCAGCCCACGGTTTAGCTCTTGCCATCCAAACAAAGAAGACCTCCTTGCTCTATGATGTGGGTCCATCTGGGACACTCCAAAACAATGCTTCAGAGTTGAAGATTCCCCTCGATTCTATTGAAGCGGCCATACTGTCCCATGGACATGATGATCATGCTGGGGATTTAGAACATTTTGGACTCATCAATAAATGTGCCACCATCTATATGGGGAAAGGGGCCACTGCAGAACGCTGGAGCATAAAAAGCGGCAGTCCCAGATCAATCGGCATCCCTTCATTGCACAAGACTGTGAGCACAAGAATGGTCACCGTTTTTGAGGACTTAAAAGCTCCGAATTTCACCATCCTCACAGCCGCTCCTGGCCAACAATCTCGCCCAGCAGGGAATCAGACTCTCCTTATGGGAGCCCAAGGAAATCGAATGCCAGATGAGTTCTTGGATGAGCTCACTTTGGTTTTAGAGGGGGAACAGGGACTTGTTGTGCTCACAGGTTGTTCTCATCGGGGCATCTTAAACATCATTGATCAAGTTCAGAGCTACTTCTCCTCAAAAAAGGTGTCCATGGTGGTGGGAGGTTTTCATCTTCGTGATGGGGAAGACCATCCAGAAAAAATGCAACATATAGCACAGGAATTGGCTCAAAAACTTCCTTTGGCTCAAATCTATGGAGGCCATTGCACTGGAGAAGAAGGGAAAAAGGCCCTTCATCAAGCCTTCAGAAACCGGTTCACTCCGCTCCATGTAGGACAGGTGATAGAAACATAGATTCAACTGGATAGTTCTGAGGTTCCCAAATACCTCCCAAGAACTTTTTGTAAAAGCCCTTCATCAATGGGTTTGAGCACAATGTCGTTGAATCCAGCCTTTAAGATTTCCTTTCGATCGTCTTCATAACCGTGCGCCGTGATGGCCACCACTGGAACATAGGGATGAATTTCTTTGATTTTCTGTGTGGCTTCCATTCCATCCATTCGGGGCATGCTGATGTCCATGAGCACCAAGTCATATCGGCGACGAGATGCCAATTGAACCGCCTCCACCCCATCAACAGCCTCATCAATGATCCATTGATGACGTTCGAGAATGGTACGGATATAGAGACGATTCACACCTTCGTCTTCGGCAACAAGAATCCGGGCACGGTGAGGCAAATCTCCTTGGACAGGTGGCTCAACAGCTTTTCGAACCACAATGGATGGAAGAGTCACAAGGAAACGGCTGCCCTTACCTTCTGAGCTATGCAACTCGACACGCCCCCCCATGACTTCTGTGAGTTCCTTCACAACGGCTAAACCAATACCGGCCCCTTCTCCACGTCGTTTTCCATTCACCAGTCCCTGATGATACAATCCAAAAACCGCATCCACTTGATCTTCTGGGATTCCCACTCCTGTGTCTGTGACCGTAATCACCAATGACGAACCCTTCGCTACGGTTTCCAGTTTCATTCCACCTTTCTCGGTGTACTTCACAGCATTGGTCACAAGGTTGGCCACAACCTGACCTATGCGTTCCCTATCTCCAACGCAATCCACGGAACCTGGATCCACAACAAGTTCAAGGGAAAGATCTTTCCGCTGGGCTTCCGGTCTATTGGTTTCCAAGATGTTGCGACACAGTTCCTCAAGATTGAACGCCTCACGGTAAATTGTGATTTTTCCTGTGCGTATCTGAGTTAAATCCGTCAAGTCCCGAATCAATCGGTCTATGGTTCGAGCGGAGAACTTCACCACTCCCAGGAGCTCTTGCTGCTCTTCATCAAGATTGGTGTCCTCCAGCAAACTGGCCATCATCAGAACACCATTCAAAGGAGAGCGAATCTCATGACTCACATTGGCCAAGAACAAACTTCGCGCTTCTGCCTGCTTTTCTGCACTGTCCTTGGCCCTGCGCAAATCATCTAAGGTATGCAATCGACGCAGAGCAAGGGAAAGCACCTCAGCCACCTTTTCCATGCTATCCAAATCCCATGGTCCAAAAGGTTTTGGAGTATCTGCTAAAATGATGAGGGCCGAAAGTGGACCATCACTTTCCGATGGAACACAAAGGATGTTCTTCACAATCGAAACATCACTGCAGGTTCCGGTCACCGGAAGATCTTCATTCAAATAGAAGGCCCCATCAATGCGCCCAGGACGACGCTGCCCCATGAGGTAGGGACTGGCCTCAATCTTATCCAAAATCCCAGGGATGGCGCATTCTCGGCAATGCCGTGAACACTGCTTCTGCAGAATTCTCCGCCCTCCCTCACCGTTCACCATCAAAATTCCCGCCTGGCTCTGAGTCAGACGCATGGCTGATGCCAAAACAGCTCCAGCAATCTCTTCAAGAGACATGGGAGAGGCTAAAATACGACGAACCACATCCGCTAGAATGGAATTCACTTCCTTCTGCTCCAACAGCTGACGTTCTGTGGCCTTACGCATGCTAATATCTTCTAAGAGATGCAAGGTGGCAGGGACACCATCCCAAACAACACGAGTTGCACGATTTTTTAGATAAACTCGACGTCCATCAGGTAATCGGATTCGAAGCTCTGCAATTTTTTCCTCTAAGGTCCCATCTTCTCGCCGGTCACGAGCCCGAAAATAATCTTCATGAATGGGATCAACAGGAAGAAGCTCCTTCAGCATTTTCCCTGTGACATCGCCCTGATTCCAACCCAGAATTTGAAGAAGTAAATCATTGTGGAAAATTATTTTACCAGCTTGAACAACAAGTAAACCTTCTCCAAGACTTTCGGCAAGAAGACGCACGCTCTGCTCAAAATGGCTATTCTCATTGGAGCTATTGAGGAGGGAAAATCCTCGCTGATTGGTGTCATCCATCACGCTCCATTATACATGGGGAAAGAAGGATTTTTCTTGGACAAAGGGGAACTTTCCCGGCCAAATCATCCTTTTCACTGACTCACATAAAACTGTTCTGCCGTGTTTCTGCCTCAACTTCGCCTGCACTTCAACCTTGACCGCCACCACAACCTGGGCCTAACCTCCTATGCATGAGTGATATACGGGAACAGGTGGATCTGATCAGAGAAGTCTTTGCCTACGCTGACCGTTTCCGAGGACAAACCTTTGTTTTTAAGATAGACGACCAAGTTCTTGGACATCCCGATGCTCCCCAGCATGCCCGGGATTTGGCCCTCCTCCATAAATCTGGGATTCGCATTGTTCTGGTTCCAGGAGCCCAAGAACGTATCGATGAGGTTCTTCATCGCTTTGGTGTCGAAACACAACATGTCGATGGTGTACGCATCAGTCCCCCTGAATCCATGGACCTTATAAAAATGGCGGCCTTCGACGCGGCCCACCGCACCATGACCGCTCTTTCCGGCCACGGCATCACCGCCGTGATTGGCAACTGGGTTCGTGCAAGAACACGGGGTGTAATTCAGGGCTGTGACTTTGGCCGCACTGGAACGGTGGATCGAATCCGTGTGGATGCGGTACTGCGCTCACTCGACCAAGGACATGTCCCCATCTTCCCCTGTGTGGGCCATAATGAAGCAGGAGATCCCTTTAACCTCTCTTCTGATGAACTGGCCATCACCCTAGCCCGCGCTCTCGGAGCCAAGAAAATCTTCTTCCTCACCCATCATGATGGCATCACCTCCCCACCATGGGAAATCCCTGAAGGTGTGGAGATTCTGGATGATGGCCGGGTCTTCCGCATGACCCCCTCCTGTGCTCAGGAATTCATCTCTATCAACCCCAACCTTCCCCAAAGACGCATTCTCAAAGGTGCTGCCGAAGCCTGCCGCAATAATGTGGACCGGGCTCATATTCTGGATGGGAAAGTGGGGGGAGTTCTTTTAAAAGAAGTATTCTCGAACCTGGGTATGGGCACCATGGTGTATTCCGATGCTTATGAACGGTTGCGTCCCATGGTTTCATCGGACATTCCCGGAGTCTTGGAAATCATGCGCCCCTTGGTTTCCGAAAAAGTACTGGTTCCTCGAACCGCAGAAGATTTAGAACGTGACAAAAATGACTTCTGGGTGTATGCCATGGATGGAGTGGTCCATGGATGTGCTGCACTTCACCCTCAAGAAGATGACTCTGCAGAAATTGCCGGAGTGGCCGTGGATCCCCAATACGCTCAACTCGGCATTGGGGCCAAACTGTTGGAACGTCTCTTCCAAAAAGCCCGGGATGAAGGGCATCGAAAACTCTTTTTGCTCACCACAAGAACAGCCGATTGGTTTCTCGCCCGTGGATTCTCGGAAGGGTCTGTTGCAGATTTACCCGCTTCACGCCTGGCCCGATACAATGCTTCCCGCAATTCCCGGGTGCTCATCAAGAATCTTTAATCCATTCTGTTTACAGCCCCAAGAACGACCCCGCTCCCGCAGACGCGAGCGGGGTTGAACAGCCTTAGACGAGTCGGAACGTTCGAATCTCATAAGGTGAGAACTGAAGTTTCACCCCATCCTCCCAGGCCAAATCACCCACCTTCTGCTCCAGCAGATTGGTTTCTTCCACAACCTGGAACTCTTGAGATGATTCAATGGCCGTGTCAACAGTTCCACCTTGAGTTTCATAACACCGCAGAATCACTCCACGGCCATCTTCAGCAGGTTTCACCGTGTCAATCTTTACCCCATCCTCATGGGAGAAGAACAGACTCGTTCCATTGGCACACTCCCCTTTCCTGCCGGGATAAGCCAGCAAGGGACTATTGAAATCATGAGCCCGCTGAAGCACATCGGAATCCCGAAAGGCTCCCTCATGCGCAAGATAAGCAAAGCGGAATTGATGATGACCAATATCTGCTTGGGGATCCGGAAACTATGGACTGCGTAAGAGATTGAGTTCCATCACACCATCCAGTATTCGATATCCATACTTGCAGTCATTAATTAAGGCCAAACCTCGATCTGTCTGAGAATAATCGGCAAACCGATGCCCACAAACTTCAAACTGAGCGGCATCCCAACTGGTGTTGGAATGGGTGGGTCTTTCAATCAAACCAAATTGGATTTCATAGGTGGCTGTGGGCCATTGAATCTGAGGAACAGCATTCAGACGAAGCATTTTATTCTCTTCATTCCAATCCACCTCCACCTCAGAACGCAACAGTGCATCGGTGGCCCGTAATTCCAAAACCTGATGGATGGAGCTCTGTCCAATTTGAAAATCTTGAATGATCCGAACACGAACTTCACAGGCAGACTCAATCCGTCGATTCACCAATACAGCCTGTTCTGGAATGGTGTTCCGATAATATGGACTCACATCCCATGCATCCCAAAAATAAGGGCAATCCTCATACAGCAAGAATCGGTTTGCCCCATCAGCCAACATTTCCCGGCCATTCGATTTGAGCTTTAGAGACGAAACAGTACCATCTGAGGCCAGTTGTACCTGAACCCAGGCATTCTCAAAGAAGGAACCATCAGCAGAAACCGTAACCGATTCTTCGGATGCATTCGCAAAAGCATCATGAGGATTCAAACTTTTTGCGCCCAGAGCTGGGACTTCCACAATTCCCACCTGTCCAGCCATTTCTACCAGTTCTTTCCTGGGCCAATCCTGGGTATTCACCAGAGTAAGAACCCCTTCCTCTTCAATTGGAAACAGTTTTTCTCCAAGTACCCTTTTCCAATGTTGGAGCTGAGATAAGGATTCTTCACTGATTCGATGCGCATCCTCATACACTTCAGCAATGGATGATCCAGGAAGAACATCATGGAATTGGTTGAGGAGGGTATTTTTCCAAAGTCGCTCAAGCTGAGAAGATGGTGCAGAAGGAACTCCTGCAAGTATGGCCATTGAAGAGAGGAATTCCACATCCTGCAATGCCCGTTCAACCTGACGATTGTATTTTTTCATCTTGGCCTGAGTGGTATAGGTTCCTCGATGCAGCTCGAGATAGAGCTCACCTTTCCATTCAGGAAGTTTCTCGTACCCCTTTTCTGCGAGTGAATGGAGGAAATCTTCCGCCGCAGCACTCTTGGTTTTGGGAAGTCCTTCACAATCAGCCCCTCGATTCATCCATTCAATATGCCTTCTGGATGGCCCCCCACCACCATCACCAATGCCATAAAGATTTAAGAAACCATCCTGCACATCTCCCTGAGCAAATCGTTTTTGGGAGGCCTCCATAATTTCCGGAGTGTTTTCACAGTTGTAGGTATCAGTGGGCAAAAAATGCGTGGGAATAGGAGTTCCATCAATTCCCTTCCAAATGAACGTATGATGAGGGAAAACATTGGTTTCATTCCATGAAATTTTCTGGGTCACAAAGAAATCCACATCAGACTTTCGAAGGATTTGGGGAAGTGCCGCAGAATATCCAAACACATCGGGTAACCAAAGATTCCGAACATCTTTCCCAAATTCTTCTTGGAAAAATCTTTTTCCATAAAGGCATTGGCGTACCAAGGATTCTCCACTGGGAACATTGGTATCCGGTTCCACCCACATGGCTCCCTGACATTCCATCTGTCCCCGTTTCACCGCCTCTTTGACTTCTGCATACAGCTCTGGATAATCTTCTTTCACCCATTCAAACAACTGGGGTTGAGAGGCACCAAAGATGTATTCTGGATACTCCTCCATCATTCGTAAGGCTGTAGAGAATGTTCGCCCCCCTTTTCTACGCGTTTCTCGATAAGGCCAGAGCCACCCAAGATCAAGATGAGCATGCCCCACACTCCAGGCCGTAAGGGCACTGGAATTGGCCGGAGTTTGGATCAACGCTCCTGTGATCTGAAGTGCTTCTTTCAAATGCTTTTTCAATGGGGTGAGATTGGCCACATCATCTAAACCACGAAGGATTCGGCGTGCCCGTGGGCTCTTCTCATCAAGGGTTTTCCAGAGAGAAAAGAGAAAATCCATATCCATGGAGAGCTTCCAAGCCTCTTTGTTGAATACGGCCAACTCAGCCTGATTCAAACGATAAAATGGCCATGGCGGATTCAGAGGAAAATTATCACCAAACAATCCATTGGCTGCTCCTTCCATTAAAAGAGAAACCATTTCCCCACCTTGAGCCGGAGAATGAAGCATCACACGACGTTTACGCTCAAACCGGTCACCAACTTTCTTATACGTGATTCCCTGTCGGGGATAGCCATTTTCAAAGAGGCATCCCTCACCTCCAATATCAATCAATGCCACAACGGTTTTATGGGCCCAATCCTTGGGGATTTCACCGGAAAAGCGGAACCATGCACTGTCCCAAAGTTCCCCCCACTGTGTTCCCAATTCAATATTTTGAAATTCACGTTGCTCCAAATTCGCCAAAGGAATGGGCTGAGAATCCTGTGTGTAGGTCACGGTGAGAGGGACTCGCTCCTCATACCTACAAGGAGTAAAATCTTGAATGAGTCGTTTTATTCGTTCTTCTGTAACATTCACCATTGAATTAAATCCTTCAACTTGGTTTCAAACTTCAGAGTGTTATACGGGTATCTCCACAAAACCCGTTTTATGAAGGAGGCCTTCTCGAAAGACCTCTTTCTGATTCTGGAATTTGTTGATTGTGATTCATTGGAAATCTGTTTTTTAACTCTTCACACTGCCCATGCTAATCCCCTCAACAAAATATTTTTGGAAGAAGAGGAAGATGAAAATTTCTGGAATCACCACAAGAGAAGCGGCGGCCATCAAAAGATTCCACTCCACATCATGGGCGCTGGAATACTGTGTTAAACCAATAGAAAGTGTGTATTTTGATTCCTCATGAAGATAAATCAGAGGTCCCATAAAGTCATTCCAAGCATTAATTAAGCTCATGATTGCTGTCACCCCAAGACAGGGTTTTGCCAAAGGTAAAATGACTTTTCGCATGATGGTGAACTCACTTGCACCATCAATATGGGCCGCCTCAGAAATGGAAAAATTGATTTGATTTAAAAACTGTCGAATCAAGAATATAAAAAAAGGATTACCAAAAAACGCAGGAAGAATAAGCGGGAGATACGAATTCACCCAGCCAATCCCAGCAAAAAACTTAAACAAAGGAACCATGGTGAGGGTGTTCACAGGAAAAGACAGAAAAATAAAAATCGAGGCTAAAACCGTGTAGAACACAACATCTCTACCAGGCCATTTCACCCGGGAAAAACCATAGGCAATCACAAAGTTTGAGAGCAGAGACCCAAAGCATGTCATCACCGCAATAAACCCTGTATTTAAGAAATAGCGAAAAAAGGGAATGAAATTTACTGCTTCTTTAAAGTTTACCCATTGGGGTTTCTTGGCAATCAAGGTTGGAGGGAAAAGAGCTAATTCCTCCGGTGTTTTCAGAGCCGAAATAATCATCCAATACAAGGGAAGAATGAAGCAGGTACAAACCAATATGAGAAAGAACCTTGATAGAGCTTTATTCACCCGGGCCTTCAGTGTGTTTTCTAAGCTCATCCGTTTGTCTCCTCATAAACCCAGTACTTAGATGTTTTAAAAATCACTACAGCCACCACAACATTGATAAAGAAAAGGACATTGGACATGGCTGCGGCATAACCAATGGAGCTTCCATACCGAAACGCATTGTTGTAGATGTAAAGCGCATTAAACATGGTGGCATTCGCAGGGCCACCTTGTGTCATGATGTAGGCCTGCATAAACACCTGCAAACCAAATCCCACCCCCACAATCACATCGTAGAGAATGATGGGAGTCATCATAGGAAATGTGATGCGCCAGAATTTCTGAATACCATTGGCTCCATCAATGGAGGCTGCATCATAAAGATCTGGAGAAATCCCTCGCATCGCTGCGAGAAAAATCAAGCCATACTGCCCTGCTCCAAGCTGAGAAAGAAGAACAAGTGAAAACTTGGCCCAACGGGGATCTCCAAGCCAATCCACATGGATGCCGGCTAGTCCCAACATGATGTTGAGAATCCCATAGCGTGGATTCATCACCCACATAAACACAAGTGCCAGAGCAAAAAGTGGCAGTACAGACGGAAGTGCAAGAATGGCCCGATAAAGAGCAATTTCCTTCAACTTCCGATTCATGGCCAATGCGAGAAGCATGGCTGTGCAAACACCGATGGGAACTGCCAACAGGGTGTAGTAGATGGTGTTGTATAAGGACTTACCATAGAGCTTGTCCTTAAACATAAAGGTGTAGTTGTCAAAACCAATCCACTTTGGTGTCCCCATGCCGCTGTAGTGTGTCATCCCAATTCCCAAGTTGTAGAGGGTGGGATACACAATCATCAGCAGCATGTTCACCAACCAAGGGCTAATCATCACCAAACCGGTTATTAGAGCGGCCCGTTTCTTCCGGGACGCCAGTCCATTCACCATGCTTCTCGCTCCCACGCTAGTTCAATCGTTGGTTAATCAGTTCTTGAGCCTCAGCCAAAGCCTCGGCTGGAGTGGACTCATTGAGTGCCATCTTGTCCTGAGCCACAGTCAACTGATCCCAAATGAAGGCACCAATAGCCAATGGAGGACGGGAGTCTGCTTCTGCAAGAAGAGCCTTGAAGGGAGCAAGATGGGCATTGGAGCCTGAGAAATCGCCATTCTCCATAGAAGGCATCCAGGTCACCAAATGATTTCCTTCATTCATGTACTTGGTTTGTCCTGGTTCACCAGCAAAGTAATTCATGAAGGCAAAGGCTTCTTCTGGAACCTTGGAACCTTCTGGAATCACCACACACCAACCACCAGCCCAAGACTTCACAGATTTATCCGGTGTGGGCAAATAGGTCACACCATAATCAATATCCGAGCCATAGCGATTGATGGTGTCCATTCGCCAAGGACCAGAACATACCATGGCGCATTTTTTGGTCACAAAGGGATGGTTTGCTGGTGACATATCCTGGGGATAGTAGGTGGATTTCCAAGTGGCCAGTTTTTGAGGATCCATGGACTTGGCCCAGTCATACATAAACTGGAATCCTTCCATCACACCCTTATCCTCTGTCAGAGTCATCTGATGAGCCTTTTCATCATAGAAATCTGCATCATGGACATAGCCCCAGGTGTAATGCCAGCCCTGGTCCACAAAGGGAGAGAAGCCAATTTGGGTGTACGCTCCAGATTCATCGGTCACATTCAAGGCCATGGCAATCTCTTTGAACCGGTCAATGTCCATAGGACCATTGGCCATATCAAATTCAGCAGGATCAAACCCAGCCTCTCGAATCAGATCTTTGTTGTAGTAGATCATGCGCGCATCAGTATCAAAGGGAAGAGCATAAATCTCTCCTTCGTACACTACCTCACGCCATGCAGCAGGCATGTAGTTGTCTTCAAGATATGCCCGATCTTCTACCAAGGGGGTTAAGTCCATCAGAACCCCCTCTGAAGCGCGCTGAGCCACAGTGAAACGGTCCAAGAAATAGATATCCGGACCCACTCCGCCAACCACAGCAGCCATCAGTTTGGATGTATCAGTCTCAGATCCCACCACCTGAACAACTTCCACAGAAACTTCAGGATGCTCACCATTATAGGTTTGGGCCAGCTCCTGCATGATCTCCAACTCTTGTCCAGTACTAATGGTCCACATGGTCACCTTGACCTTACCATCCTCGGTCATGGGCTTTTCATCCGAGGCCCCATTGGCAAACACCGCGGTACTCACCATGGTCAGAACCAAAAGAATCGAAAGGATTTTTTTCAGCATGCATTGCTCCTTTTGTGATTTGTTGAAATAGATTATCATGTCATATCATTAAGACTTGATTTTTCTTTTCTTAATTATATTTATTTATAATGAAGTGTTTTACAGTCAATAACAATTGATATATCAATTAGATCAACCACAAGGGAGTACCATCCAAATGCCCCACAACCAACCCAAATACCTCATCATTTACAATGACCTCTGCACTCAAATTCATCAGAATAAGCTGCGCCCAGGAGAGAAAGTCCCCTCTGAAGCGGAGCTTTGCCGCCAACACAATGTGAGTCGCATCACTGCAAAACAAGCTCTGGATTTAGCCGCCCGAGAGGGGTTAATCGAACGAAAACCTGGTCTGGGTTCCTTTGTCCATTCCACCCCGCCCACTCATCGCTGTCGGAAATCCAAAAAAATGATTGCTCTTGTGCAGCCTGGACTCTCCACCACCTATGGCATTGAGATGCTCACTCGATTTCAGTATCTCACACGAAAAGATGGAATCCTGCTCATTTCCGCCATCTCAGAGAATTGCACAGACACGGAAAATGAGATCCTCGCCGATCTTGCTGATTTTGAAATTGATGGATATGTGGTGTATCCCACCCATAATGAAACCTTCAACAATGAAGTTCTTCGTCTCATCATTGAAGGAATTCCTGTTGTTCTTGTTGACCGCTATCTTCAAGACATCAGCTGTCCCAGTGTTGTATCCGCCAACACAAAAGGCTCTCTTTTGGCCATGAACCATCTTCTCGAATTGGGGCATCGCAAGATTGGTGTCATCACCCGCACCCTTGATAAAACCTCCACTCTCCGAGACCGACTCAAAGGAGTAGAAACCGCCTGCCAGGAAGCCAAGCTTCAGATGGGCACAGATGTATGTTTTCTTGAATTGAACGGTCGTGAGTTGGAAGATCCCACCATTGATGCTGGCATGCGACGTTCCATTGAAGAGTTCATGAATTCCCACCCCCAACTCACCGCTCTCTTTGCCTTTGAATATGGCTACATTCCTGTTCTCGAAGTGGTGCTTCGTGACATGGGACTTCAAATTCCTCAGGACATCTCTCTGATTTGCTTTGATGCGCCCATGCATAATCTCAACCTCCTCCATCCCGTCACCCATGTGCGTCAGAATGAGCAACAACTGGCCGAAACAGCCTATGCCCTGTTGAAAAAACGGATGGAAGGAAAAGAGGTGGATTATATGCACACCATTGATGTCACCTTTGTCCCAGGTGAAACCACGGCACTTGTCCCTCAAAGAAACTCATGATTTTTCTCTTCGTTTAACAGCCTCAAGAACAACCCCACTCGCGCAAAAACGAGTGGGGTAGAATGATGAGGAACTCATTCGCCAGCATCAACAGAAACAAAGGAAAACTGGGACACATCAAACAGTCCCTTTGCTGTAATTTTTAACTCAGGAATCACAGGAAGAGCCAAGAAACTCAAGGGCATGAAGGGATCCAAATCCCGTCGAATACCAAGACGCTCATGCGCTAACTCAATAAGATTTTCCAGGGATTCCGCCGTATCCTTAGGCGCTTGATCACTCATCAACCCACCCAACGGTAGGGGAAGAGTTCCCAAGATTTGCCCCCCTTTGCCGGCAACAGTAATGCCTCCTCCCGTGGAGGCTAAACTTCGAAGCGCCGCCAGTATAGCGGCATCATCATCACCAATGGCAATCAGATTATGGGAATCATGAGCAATGCTGCTGGCCGTGGCTCCACCTTTGAGTCCATAGCCTTCTACGACACCCAAACCAATTCGCCCAGTGCCTTTATGTCGTTCCACAACAACGATTTTGAGCAGATCCTTCTCTGCATCAGGACGGAAGTTTCCAGCCTCATCCCGGCTCACCTCCCGAACAGCCCCATGCGTCACCAAACTCCCTGGTGTGATTTGAATCACACGTGCTTTTCCAGAAGGAAGGGGCAGATCGAGATCATGGTTCCCCAAAGGGGTTAGGCGAACAGAATCCATCACTGCCGAATTGTTGATGGGTTGTGAGGGTTCCAGAAGCGCTCCGTCCTGGGCCACAAGGGTTCCTTGGATGTACACATCTTGGATTTCAAAATCCTCGAGTTCTCCAGAAAGAATGGCAAAATCCGCACGTCGCCCCGGAACCAAGGCTCCTCTATCCTCCAATCCATAAGCCTCTGCGCCATTGATGGTGGCAAGGCGCAGAGCTTCAGATGGAGCAATGCCCTCACGAATGGCCCCACGAACATTGGAATCAATATGTCCTTCAGAAAGGATGTCACCTGGAAGCTTATCATCCGTACAAAAGCAGCATCGCCGAGAAAGAGAAGGATCAAGCCCTTTCACCAGGGCTTCTAAATCCCTAGCAGCCGTCCCCTGACGAATCAATATGCGCATTCCCAATCGTAGACGTTCCCGCATCTCGTCCACATTGGTGCATTCATGGTCTGTTGAGATTCCTGCCACCGCATAGGCCGCCAAATCCCGACCATGGAGAGAAGGACTATGGCCATCCACCCGCTTTCCCCGCTCGCGAGCTAAGGCAATCTTCCGAACCATTCCATCCCTGGCCTCAGCCACACCAGGATAATCCATGGCCTCTCCCAAACCTAAGACTCGGGGATGGTCAATCAATTCCTGCAAATCTTTGGCACCAAGAACCGCACCAGCATCCTCAAAGGGAGTGGCAGGAACACAGGAAGGAAGCATCACATAAACCGACTGAGGAACCAATTCCGAGGCCTCAAGCATCCATCGAATGCCCTCCATTCCTCGCACATTGGCAATCTCATGAGGATCAGCAATCACTGTGGTGGTTCCCCGCGGAACGGTTAAGGATGCAAAACCAGATGGGCCATGCATAGAACTTTCAATATGAACATGAGAATCAATCAGACCAGGAATCACAATCTTCCCCTGGAGATTCACCTCATGAATTCCACGATACGTTCCAGGAGCACCAAGGGCAACAATGCAACCATTGCGAATGGCCATATCCCCCTGAAACAAATCTCCAGTGAATACATCAAAAAATCGCCCATTTCGAAGGGCTAAATCCGCAGGAGCTCGCCCAGCAGCCACATCAATATCGGCTCGAATGCGTTCTATCATCCATCCTCTCCATTCCCGACTCGTTGAACATCATTATACAACACCCCAGATTCCCAGGATGAAGGAAATAAAATGACTCTAAAGAAGATTGTGATTATAGATTGAGAAGAAAGAACGCAAGAGAATCACGCATCGAGAACATCCGAAACCGCAAAATTCGCTGTACCACATCCAGGTCCTACTTTAGTACAAGCACAAAGAGAACGTTTCAGTGTCTATAAATCAGTGGGATTGGCCGCTAAACCTTGAAGAAAAGATTCGGCCACCACAATGGTTTGCCTGGGATCAGCGGCATTCAGAATGGCTAACTTGAAAATGTAGGCCTGAACAAAGTCCAGTATTTGCATGGCTGTGGCTTCAATTGGAATATTTCGCAATTCACCTTGATCCACACCATTGCGCAACATGCGACGAAGAAGAAGCTCTAACTTCACGGTTCTCCGACGAATCACATCCGGGTAATTTCGTTCTTCATGGCGCTTCTGAAAAATGAAATCCCCGAGGCTGGTGATGAAATCCCGATTATTCCAAACATTCAGGATGATGTTCCGAATAATCTTACCAAGCTGGGGAATGATGGGACCTTTTGCCGATGCCACATCTCGGTAATCAGAGAACATTTCATCTGTATAATATTTTACAGCATAGGAGAAGATTTCTTCCTTATCCCGAAAATATAAATACAGAGTAGGACGAGAGATACTGCAAGCTTCAGCAAGATTTGAAAGACTTGTATTTTGATACCCATCCCGTGCAAACAACCGGAAAGCTTGCCGAAGGATGGCTATTTTTCTTTGTTTATGGTCAATGATCTTCGGCATGATCTTTGCAGTATATCCTTGATCGGTTTTTTGGGCGATTGGTTTTTCATGAGAAATTCATTGGAGATCACACCCAAAATGGCGTGATCTCCAAAACCTTTAGCCCAAGGTATCCACATCAACGGTGTAGTCTACACCGTCCCAGCCAAATCCATGAAGCTTCAGGAAATCACTTCGGAATCCGGCAATATCAGTGAGTTCTTCCAGATTCTCAGTGGTGACAGCATCCCATTGGGCGCTGACAGCCTTCTGAACATCCTCATCCATTTCCCAATCATCCATGCGCACCAGTTTCTGTTCATCGCGCACCACACCGGAATCGCCATAAACTTTGTCCGCAAGCATGCGCTGCATTTGCTCAATACAGCCTTCATGAGTCCCCTTCTCCTTCATCACTTTAAACAGCAAAGAAATGTAGAGAGGGACAACGGGAATCACAGCACTGGCTCGGGTCACCAAAGCTTTGTTCACAGAAACAAAGGCTTCCCCACCAAAGTCAGCCATTCGCTCATTCAATGAAATGGCGGTTTTCTCAAGATCTTCCTTGGCCGCACCAATGGTTCCTGCACGGTAAACAGGGTAGGTCACTTCAGGACCAATGTAGGAATAGGCCACTGTTTTGGCGCCTTCTGCCAACACACCACCGGCCTGAAGGGCATCAATCCAAAGGACCCAGTCCTCACCACCCATCACCTTCACAGTGTTGGCCTCATCATCCCCCTCAGCAGGAGCAATGCTGGCCTCTGAAACATTTCCTTTCAAGAAATCCACAGACTTTGCTGTGTAGGTTCCCCCCAGAGGTTTGAGCACAGATTTGTGCACCACACCTGTGGCCGGATCTTTCCGAACAGGAGAGGCCAAAGAGTACACCACAAGGTCCACCTGACCAAAAAGTTCCTTCACCCGATTCACCACAGTTTCCCGTGTTTCATCAGCAAAAGCATCCGCATTCATGCTTTCCGCCACCAAGCCGGCAGCCTGGGCAGCCTCATCAAAGTACTTGTTGTTGTACCAGCCTGGGCTGGCAGGTTTACGACCTGTGGGTTCCCGCTCAAAAGACACATTCAAGGTGCCTGCGCCTCCACTGAAGGCCGCCGAAATTCGCGTGGCCAAACCGTAACCGGTGGAACCACCAATCACCAACACACGCTGGGGCATAGACAGAGCCTTCTGGCTCTTCACATAGGCAATCTGCTCCTCAAGAGCTTTTTTGAGGCCTGTCGGATGGGCGGTCAGACAAACGCCGCCAATGATTTTCGGTTCAAGAACCATTGCATGTCCTCACTTTGGTGCCGCAATACAAGGAGCACCAGAATCAAATAAAACGGCATAAGATTCATGCCATTGAAAGAATACTTAGGCCTTATCACCCATAAGACAGAGCCAGGAGGCTTCAGCCGCCACCTGATCTCCCACATAGGCTTTACCAGCCTGGCGGATTCCCCGGGCACTCACCTGAACGTTTTCAACTTCAAAACGCACTGTATCTCCAGGCACCACCTGACGACGGAATTTCACCTTGTCCACAGTGGCCAGGAAAAACAGTTTATCCCCAAGGATTCCAGATTGAGCCACACCGGCCCCACCACACTGGGCCATGGACTCCACCAGAATCACACCAGGTACAACAGGATAACCAGGAAAATGTCCCTTGAAAAAGTAATCCTCTTCAGTGTAGGTGCGGTGCCCCACAATGCGCTCATCAGTCACCTCATCCAAGGCATCCACATAAAGAAAGGGCTCTCGGTGAGGAAGTAGTTCTTTGATTGGCTTATAACTCATGGCTTATCTCCTCAAATTTATATCGACCCCTAGGAGCGCAGCGCTCCTAGGGGTCGGCCCGGGCTCCGCCCGGGCTCAATCACTAGTCTTCGAATTTCTTGAAAACAAGCACACCATTGTGCCCGCCAAAGCCTAAGTTATCCGACATCACAGTCTTTAACTCCGCTTTGCGCCCCACATTGGGAACGTAATCCAAGTCACAACGCTCATCGGCTTCATCCAGGTTGATGGTGGGAGGAATAAAACCATCTTTCATCGCCATAAGGCTGATGATGGCTTCCATACCTCCGGCACCACCCACCATGTGGGCCGTCATGGACTTGGTGGACGAAATCGGCAGCTTGGCAGCATGGTCACCAAAAGCCTGTTTAATGGCCATGGTTTCCAGAGGGTCATTGGTGGGAGTTGAGGTGCCGTGAGCATTCAGGTAGTCCACCTGAGAGGGCTCAACACCGGCATCACTCATCGCCAACTTCATGGCTGCAGCAGGTCCAGCTCCAGTCACATCAGGACTGGTGAGGTGATAGGCATCACAGGTCATTCCATATCCAGCCACCTCACCATAAATCTTGGCACCCCGTTTCAGAGCATGTTCCAACTCTTCAAGCACCAAGATTCCTGCTCCTTCACCCATCACAAAGCCATCTCTGTCCTTATCAAAGGGGCGACTGGCCTTCTCGGGAGTGTCGTTATATTGAGTCGAAAGGGCGGTCAATTTCACAAAACCAGCAATGCCAAAGGGTGTGATGGCTGCTTCCATTCCCCCTGTCACCACCACATCGGTCTGCCCCCAGCGAATGCTGTTGAAGGCTGCACCAATGGCATCGGTGGCTGACGTACACGCCGTTACTACCGCATAACAGGGCCCATGAAAACCATATTTGATGGCCACATTCGCGGGTCCTTCATTGATGATGAGCTTGGGAATGGTCATGGGTGCCACACCCCGCAGACCCTTCGCAACAAGGTTGCGAATTTCCTGCTCATTCACCTCATAACCCCCAATGCCATTCCCCAGAATCACACCGGTACGATAGGGATCGGATCCACCATCGGCTAAGCCCGCATCTTCGACAGCCTGAGCAGCACCCGCCATAGCAAACTGAGAGAATCGTGCCAGCTTTCGGGCTTCCTTTCGGTCCATCCAAACGGAAGGATCAAAGTTCTTTACTTCACCAGCAATCTTGCAGGGAAACTCTTCTGCATCAAAGAGGGTAATGGGACCCAGTCCGCTCTTTCCCGCTTTCACGGCTTCCCAGGCCTCAGAAACACTGTGACCTAACGGATTCACAGTTCCCAGACCAGTCACAACAACTCGTCGGCGTTCCATAGACAAGAGCCTCCTACATCACCATGCCGCCGTCAACGCGCAGCACCTGGCCAGTCACGTAAGACGACAAATCAGAAGCGAGATACACCACAGCGTTCGCAATGTCCTGAGCATCACCCAAGCGTCCGAGAGGAATGGATGCGGCATATTCAGCTCGCACTTCTTCGGAAAGTTTGTCTGTCATGGCAGTGGCAATGAATCCAGGGGCCACAGCATTCACACGAACATTTCGCTTTGCCGTTTCTTTGGCCAAACTTTTGGTAAATCCAATCAATCCCGCCTTAGAAGCCGAGTAGTTGGTCTGACCAGCGTTGCCTGTCTGGCCCACAATGGAGGCCATATTGATGATGCTTCCAGATTTCTGGCGAAGTGCCATAAAGGAAGAGGCTTCACGAGCCACCAAGAAGGCTCCAGTGAGATTCACTTTGAGAACCGATTCCCACTGATCCAAGGGCATGCGGAAAACCATACCATCTCGAGTAATACCGGCATTGTTCACCACCACATCCAGTTTGCCATCAGCAGTGATGTCTTTGATGAGGCCTTTCACCTGCTCTTCATCGGTGATGTTTGCATTGTGAAAAACAGCCTCAGCCCCATCAATGGCAGCGGCGTCCATTTCAGCCTGGAAGGGACTCACTTCAAAGTCGCAGTAATGCACGGAAGCACCTTCCTGAAGGCATTTCATCACAATTTCTTTACCGATTCCCCGGGATCCCCCGGTCACCAAGATTTTTTTTCCTTCAAGCAACATATGGACTACTCCTTCTCACTCGTCATTTGTTCAATATCTTCAACACGGCCACTCACCGCACAACGACCTTCAAGGCCTGATTTGGCCCAAAGTCCACTCAAAACAGATCCAGGTCCTACCTCATAAAGAGCAGAAGGAGACTGACCTGCCATAGCTTCTGTTAAATCCACCCACCGCACAGGAGCCGTAAGCTGCTCCACAAGAAGTTTCCGGGCTTCATCCCCACTCTGAATGGGAGCGGCACTCACATTAGACCACACGATTTTTGTGGGATTCGCAAAGTGGATGTTTTCCAGGAAACCAGCAAGAGAAGCTCCCGCACTGGCCATCAAGGGCGTATGAAAGGGGCCTGAAACCTTCAAGGGAATCACCCGTCGAGCCCCGGCTTCTTTCAAAGAATCTTGAGCCGAGGCAATTCCATCAAGAGTACCGGCAATCACAACCTGCTTGGGACCATTTTCATTGGCACTCCAGACATCCTGTGCGCCATCAAGGGCCGCTTTAACCTGATCAGGTCCAATACCAATGACAGCTGCCATGCCCACAGAACCTTTTTCTGCAATCACTTGAGCACCAGCTTCGGCCATGTACTGTCCCCGGGCACTCACGGCTTTGAGGGCATCTTCTGCACTCAGAACACCGGCATCCACCAATGCACTGTATTCACCTAAACTGTGCCCAGCACAGGTTTGGGAAACAATTCCCTCTGCAGTTAAC